>CAZIOH010000004.1:0-133214 GCA_964540815.1 uncultured Myxococcales bacterium
AGCACGTCGGCCAGCGCCTCCTGAAACGGCGTGGCGTTGGTGAACGTCACGAACTGGTGCACGGCGCGCAAGGCGGCCGTGAGCGCGGGCGGGGCGATGGCCCAGCCGACCTTCCATCCCGTCACGCTGAAGGTCTTGCCCATGCTGTCGATGGTCACGGTGCGCTCGAACATCCCGGGCAGCGTGGCGATGGGGATGTGCTCCGCATCGAAGCGGATCTCGGAGTACACCTCGTCGCTCACCACCACCACGTCGTGGCGCGCGCAGAGCTCGGCAATGCCCTCGAGCTCGGTGCGCGAAAACACCTTGCCCGTCGGGTTGTGGGGGGTGTTGAGGATGAGGGCGCGCGTGCGGGGCCCGAAGGCAGCCGCGAGCTCGGCGGGATCGAAGCGCCAGTCGGGGGGACGGAGCGGCACCGCCCGCGGGATGGCACCCGCCATCAGGATGTCGGGGACGTAGGCGTCGTAGGTCGGCTCGAACACCACCACCTCGTCGCCGGGATCCACCAGGGCCAGGAGCGCGTCGTGCAGCAGCTCGGTGGCGCCGCTGCCGATGGTGATCTCCCGCCCGGGATCGATGGCGCGGGTCCCCGGGTGGGAGCGGGTCCAACCGTCCGCCAGCGCCTGGCGCAGGCGCGGGACACCGGGGCTCGGCGCGTACTGGTTGCGATCGTCGTGGATGTGACGCGCGGCCGCGTCCTTGACGAAGTCGGGCGCCGGAAAGTCCGGGAAGCCCTGGCCGAGGTTGACGGCCTGGTGGGAGGTGGCGAGGGCGGTGATCTCGGTGAAGATCGACGTCCCGAAGGACGAGATGCGCGCCGATCCCGGCGTTCGGGGCCCTGGCGTCGTCGTCGTCGTCGTCGTCGTGGTGGCTGGTGCTGGCCGTGACATGTGGCTGCCGCTCCCGAATCCTCCCAAATCCCTCCTGGTCCCTACTTCCTCTTGCCCTTCTTCTTGCCGGCCCCCGCGGACTTCTTGCCCTTGCCGCGGCCGCTGCCCTTGCCGGCGGGGCCGGCCGCCGCGCCGTCGCCTTCTCCGCCTTGGGCGACCGCCACGGCCGCGTCCGCCCCGCCGCCGCCTCCCGGCTTGTCCTGGTTCTGGATGATGGCGAGCGCGACCCGCGTCTCGCCCAGCAGATCGCGCGCGCCGGGAATCCGCACGGCCTTCTCGTCCCGCTCGATCTGCTTGTCGAGCTTGTCGAAGCATTCCTGGCAGGACTTCGACCCGAGGCGCGTGATCCCGAACAGGATGGCCTGGTGCACCGGGAACCGCTCCTGGCTCATCGATGCGAGGGGTCGGAGCGCCCCGAGCAGGAGGGGCAGGCCCTTGGCCGCGTCGCCAGAGAAGGCGATGGCGAAGGCGGCCTTCTCGGCGCGGGTCCAGGACGCGTCCGACAGCTTCTTGCCATAGCAGGCGAGATCGCTCGCGCACTCCTTGGCGACTTGCATGCGATCGAGCGCCATTCCAAAGGCGCCCTCGGCGTCCTTCTCCTTGTCGGCGAGGGCCTTGAAGGGCTCGTAGGTCTCGGGGCCGGCGATTCGCGCCAGATCGATGGCGGCCGTCGCGCGCAGGTCCGAGGCCTTCTGGCCCTGCACGGTCACGTATCCGGACCTGGCGATCTCGAGCAGGATCGGCACCGCGCGCCGGTCGCCCGTCAGGTAGAGCGCGTCCGCCGCCGATACCCGCACCACCGGCTCGACCTTGGTGTCCTTGACCACGCCGATGAGCGTGTCCACCGCGGGGGGCGAGGCGATGAGGCCGAGCGCGATCACCATGGCGGTGTCCTCCCCGCCTTGCTGCTTCTGCTTGAGGTGCGCCTGCAGGGCGGGCACGGCCTCGACCGCCCGCAGATCACCCAGCATCGAGGCCGCCTTGAAGGGGATCACGCCCGGCGTGACCTCGTCGAACTTGAGGGCCTTGGCCATGTCCTCGATCTCGGGGATCTTGCGGTCGAGGAGCTGCAGCAAGGGTGCGATCGCGGGTTTTCCGATGCGCACCAGGGCCAGGCGGCACTCCTGGAAGATGTTGGCGCCCCGTCCGGTCATGAAGAGGCCCTTCATGAGCGCGGGGATGGCGGTGGGATCGCGCAGCTCCGCCAGACCGAGGGCGGCCTTCTGGTTGAGGACGAAGTCCTGCTCGTCGGCCGAGGTGCTGAGGATCTTCATCAGGGTGGGGACGGCCTTCTTGTCGCCGATGCGCACCAGGGCCCGCATGGCCGCCAGCTTGGCATTGTTGGCGCGGGACTTGACCGGCAGCGGCTTCTCCGCCGCCTGGATCAGGGCGTCCACCGCATCGGTGGCCTTCATGTCCCCGAGCACGCCGGCGGCGATGGTGGCGCGATCGAAGTCGTCGTCGCTGTAGTCGAGCGCCTCGATCAGGATCGGCTTGGTGCGCTCGTCCTTGTAGCGGGCGAGCAACTCGAGGTGCTCGGGGCGATGGGTCTCCTTGTAGAGATCGATGAGGGCCGGCACCGCTGGTCGGGCCTTCTCGACGTCCATGTTGGCCAGGTGATCGAGCGCCTCCTTCTGGGTGCGCAGGTTCTTGAGATCCTTGGCCCAGGTCTGCGGGTCGTTGGGATCACCGGTGCAGCCCACGCCGAGCGCGACGCCGCACAGGGCAACGGCCACGGCCAGGGCCGAGCTTCGCGCCCGGCCGAGCAGGAGCAAGCGCCGACGCCACGTCACGCCGGTTCGCGCCCGGTCGGCGCCGGGGGCGGGCGCCGGGGCGATTGCAAAGGGACGCATCGGAATGGTACGCATCTGGGAGATCCTCCGGACCAGCGGGAAACCGACGACGAAATCGCCGCGCCAGCTAACCACCGTCACCTCCAAAAAGCCAGTTGCCTGCCGAGTCCCATCGCACCGCAGTGCCGCGACCAACCCCGCGGAATCCGAGGAGAACCGAGCGAGTGCAAGCCCGAAGGCAAGCGCGAAGGCAAACGCGGCCACAGGGAATCGCCGGCTTGCTGCTCGGTCTCGGGGTGGCCTGTGCCACGCCCGCTCCACGGGTGGCGCCTCCCGCGCTCCCCGGATGGCCAGGTGGCGCGGCGAGCTCCCGGCGCCCGGCCGCCCGCGGCGACGAGGTCCACCTCTCGGGCCTGCGGCAGATCACCTTCGCCGGGCAGAACGTGGCGGCGCACTGGATCTCCTCCGCCGCCGGGGACGCGCTCCGCTTCGACCCGCGCGCTGGCGACGCCCCCTGCGCACAGCATGCCGAGACGCCCGGCTGCGAGGCCGAGGCCGCGGTGTGCCCGCTCGACGGATCCATCGTGTTCACCTCGGCGCGGGACGGCGATCCCGAGCTGTACCGGATGGACGCCGACGGACGGAACCTGCGTCGGCTGACCCACGCGCTCGGCTACGATGGGGGAGCGGCCTTCGACCGCGACTGTTCCCACATCGTGTGGCAGGCGTGGCGCCCGAAGCCCGGGGCCGAGCGCGTGGAGGACGCACGGGAACGCGCGCCGGAATTGGTCCGGCCGACCCGACTCGAGCTGTGGGTGGCGAGCGCGGACGGCAGCGATCCCATGCAGGTCACCTACCTCGACGCGATGTCCTCGGCGCCGAGCTTCTTCCCGGGGCAGCCGCGCATCGTGTTCTCCTCGGATCTCGGGTCCGGCGCATCGCCCGGGCCGGGAGGCGCAGGGCGCGCCGAGCGCGATCTGTTCGCCATCGACGTCAGCGGGGCCAACCTCGAGCGGCTGACCACCGCACCCGGGTTCGACGGCTTCCCGGCCTTCTCACCGGATGGCAAGCAGCTCGCCTTCACCTCGGCCCGGGCCAGCGCCGCCGGGTCGGGCGTCACCGATGTGTTCATCGCAAACTGGAATGAGACGCCGGCTCGCCGCAGCTCGGACAGCGCGGCCGATCGCATCCTCGCCGACGTCCGCTATCTGGCCGATCCCCAGCGTCAAGGCCGCGGCATCGGAACGCTCGGGCTCGAGGCCGCCGCCACCTACATCGAGTCGCGCCTGCAGCGCCTCGGCCTCGGTCCCGCGGGCGTGCGGGGCAGCTACCGCCAGCCGTTCGAGGTCCGCCTGCGCGTGCGCGCCGGCGCGGGAACCTTCCTCACCGTGGGCGGAAGGCGCGTCCCCGAAGAGGACGCCGTGCCCGCGAGCTTCTCGGGCGCAGGCGCGGGCGCGCCCGGCGTCGCACCCGCGATCGCGCCCGTGGTGGATGGACGGGTGGTCCTGGCGGGATACGGCATCGTCGATCCGGCGGCCGGGCTCGATGACTACGCCGGGCTCGACGTGCGCGGCAAGATCGTGCTCGTCCGGCGCTTCGCCCCGACCGCGGGGGCGCTGGCCGACCCCGCGGCCCGGCGCGCGGCGGGCGACGTGCGTCGGAAGGCCTTCCTGGCCCGCGAGCGCGGCGCGCTGGCCTTGCTGGTGGTCGATGCCCCGGTCGCCGCTCCGGCCGGGCCGCATGGGATGCCCGCCGACGAGGCGCCCCTGCCGGTCCTGCGCGTCGAGGGTGGACCAGGCGACGCCGGCCTCCCGGTCTTGTTCGTCCGGCGGCGGGCGCTCGCCTCGAGCTGGGCTCGCCTCGCGCGTGGCGAGCACGGCGAGAGTGGATCGCCAGTCAGGGCCTCGTTGCGGGTCACGCTCGAGAGCGAGACGGCCCCCGCCTACAACGTCGCGGCCCGGATCCGCGCGACGTGTCCCGAGGCGGAACGCTTGCCCGGGGCGGTGCTCCTCGGGGCCCACTACGATCACCTCGGGATGGGCGAGGCGCATTCGATGGAGCCCGATGGCCACCGGCTCCACCCGGGCGCGGACGACAATGCCTCGGGGGCCGCGAGCCTGCTCGAGGTCGGGCGTATCCTGATGGGGCGCCGGGCGAGCCTGCGTCGCGACGTTGTCGTCGTGGCGTTCTCCGGGGAGGAGGAAGGGGTCCTCGGGTCGACCGAGTTCGTGCGCAAGCCACCCGGGGATCTGGAGGTGACCGACCTGGTCGCGATGGTGAACCTGGACATGGTCGGGCGTCTGCGCGGCAACCGCCCCACCGTGCTCGGGCGGGGCTCCGCCGCCGAGTGGCCCGCGCTGCTCGACGCGGCCTGCGGTGACGCGGGCATCGACTGCGAGGTCGAGCCCGGCGCGAGCGGCGCCGACCAGGACGGGTACGGGCCGAGCGATCAGATGCCGTTCTTCGCGGCGCGGGTCCCGGTCGCGCACTTCTTCACCGGGATCCACCCCGACTATCATCGCCCGAGCGACACGCCCGACAAGATCAACGCCGCGGGCGCCGCCCAGGTGGCCGCGGCGGCCGCCTCGTTGCTCGTCCGCGTCGCCGACCGGGTGGCGCCCCTCACGCTGGTGGCGTCGAGCCGGCCTTCATCTGGCACGTTTTCGGGCGTGGGGGATCTGCGCAGCTCCGGGGCGTCGCTCGGATCGATCCCCGACTATGCCGGTCCGAGCGACGGCTCGCCTGGCATGCTGCTCGCCGGCGTGCGGCGGGGCGGGGCGGCCGAGCTCGGGGGGCTGAGGCGCGGAGACATCCTGGTGCGCCTCGGCCCGCACCAGATCCGCTCGGTGGAGGACTTGATGTACGCGCTCGCCGACAGTCGACCGGGCGACGCGGTGGTCGCCGTCGTGAGGCGCGAGGGTGCCGAGCTCGCGTTGCCCGTCCTGCTTCAGGGTCCGGTGTCGGCGCCGCCCCCGGTGTCGGCCCCGCCCCCGCCCCCGGTGGGCCATCCACCTCCGCGCGTTCCGTGAAGCCGACGTGCCCGGCGCTCTGGCGGGCGACGCCCGGCGTGTACCGCGAGGCACCGGTGGGACGGGGCCCGGGTAGCAGATCTGAAACGCCGGCACGCCGCGAGGCCGCGTCAGCGTGCAAGCGCGCGGTCGTCGCCGGCCCTCGGGCCGGCACACGAAATGCTTGCTCATTCCTCGCAAGGCGAGCTGGTGTTCGCGCGCAGGGGAGATCTCGGCGGGCGGGCGCGCAGCGACGGGCCGAAAAAATACGGCCGAGAATCAAAAGGAGCGGGATCCATGAAGTGCGCCGACATCATGACGACGAACCTGGAATCGTTGACCACGCACGCCTCGATCTTCGAGGCAGCGACGGTCATGGCCGAGAGCGGGATGGGGTTTCTGCCGATCTGTGACGAGGGTCGCCGGGTGATCGGGGTGGTGACCGACCGCGACCTCACCGTGCGGGCCCTGGCGCGCGGCGGCGTCCCCACCAGCGCCGAGGTGACGCTGGTGATGAGCGCTCCTGCCGTTACCTGCGCGGAGGGCGCGGACGTCTCGGAGGCCGAGGAGCTCATGGCCAGCGAGCGAAAGTCACGTCTGGTGATCACCAATGCCGACGGTCAGATGGTGGGAATCCTCGGTCTCGCGGATCTCGTCGAGCGGGCACCCGCGCGTCCAGTGATGCACCTGCTGAAGGCGCTGTTCTGGCGCGAGGCGCTCGGCCCCCGCGCAGGGGCTGCGCCCGGCGCGCCTCTGCTCAAGGACGATCCGGCGGCGCGTGCGCCCGATCCCGAAGGGGAGGAGATGCACATGCGCGCGACCGTGTTCACGGGCGGTCACCGCGAGGTCCAGAGCAACAAGATCTTTCCTTGAGGAGCGGGCCCGCTGGGCCGTGCTGGCCATGCACGGCGGAGGAAAGCCGCCGCTCGGACGGACTGGGGTAAGGACCGGAGGCGAGGCTGAGGGGAGGGCGGGTCCGAGTTCGAGAGCGTGTTCGAGTAGTTCGAGGGCGCGAGGTTGTGGCGGTCAGCGACGTTTCGCGGCCGGCGTGGCGGGATGGCGGGCGAGGCTCTCGAGCGTCCGTTCCCAGAAGGTGTACGCCTGCAGCTCACCGACACGATCGGCGCCGAGCATCCGCACCGCGTTCACGTGGAGCAGGGCCGGGAGGATCCGGTCGACGGCGGTCCGGGCGATGGTGGCGTCGTGCCCGCCGAGCCTGGCGATCGCGCGCGCATAGGCCAGCAGGCCGCGGGAAGGCGGTGGCGCGGCCGCATCCGCCGGCTGCACCTTCGACGACGACGAGGACCCAGCCCGCCGCGGGGGTGCTGGCCTCGATGCCGGACTCCTGGTTGCCGTCGCGAAGGCCAGCGCCACCGAGGGCAGGCGCGCGCGCAAGGCTGGCTTCAGGGTGCGAAACGCCTTCGGCCATCCCGCGCGCGCGGTGGTCGCTGGCTCGCCATCGCGCGGAGCGAAGAACGCCCGCAGCAAGGCCTGACGTCGGCGCGCCGCGAGCGCCCGTCGGCTCTCGAGATCGAAGCCGAGCCCCAGGGCCAGCGCCTCGAGCCCGGTCACGAGAGCCAGGATCCGGGTCACGCGAATGTCGGTCACCTGCTCAGCCTCCAGCAGGCCGGCCAGCTCGGTGTCCGCCTCGCCGGCGTCGTCACCGGCCTCCTCCGCCAGGCACCCGAGGACGAAGTCACTGTCGGCCTCGAAGAGGGCATGGACGAACGGCAGCGCCTCCGGTCCTCCGTAGCGTGCCGCCTCGGGGAAGTAGGGCGAGGTCTCGAGGCTCACGACTGCTCCGCGCGCCCGTGCGCCGGCCTCCGCCAGGTGCAGCTCGAGGCGCGCCGCGAAGGTGGACGCCGCCGTTGCTGCCGCTTCCGCCGCCGCGCTCGCCGTCGAGGGGCCGCGCGCCCGCGCCGGCACGCGCAGCCGCCCATGCACGCGCACCCGAAGGTGCGCGCGCTGCCCGGGTGGATCGACGTAGCGCTGGAAGAACCACCGGTCGATCTCCGGGCCGCCCCCGGCTTCGCGCCCGCGCGCCTCGCGCGCCGACTCCACCGCGCGCCCCACCACGTCGAGGAGCAGGCCGTCCTGCGCCTCCGCCACCCCGAACAGCTTGAAGGTCGTCCAGCCGGCGCCGTCGTCGAGGCCGCCGCGTCGGTGTGGCGGGAGGACCGGGCCCGTCGCGGTGACGCGGTCAACCTCCCGCTGCACGAGCGCGCGGACCTCCGCGTTCGGGCGATCGACCAGTGCCACCACCAGCTCGATCCGCCGACCGGTCTCGTCGGGGGTGTCGCCGAGCGGCGGCCAGATCTCGAACACGCGATCGTGCCCGAGCAGCTCGGTGTGGGCGTGGGGAGACGCGAGGTCGAGGGGCAAGAGCTCGTCCTCGCGCCCGAGTTGCACGAAGCGGGGCACGGCGTCACGCTCGCGCCAGAGCGCCAGCTCCTGCACCGCCGCCTCCCCGAACCCCTCCCCGAACCCCTCCCCGGTTCCGTCCCCATCCGTCGCTGCTTTCCGGGTGACGTTCGACGTCGGGTCCCGCTTCGCCGCCGGCGCTCGGGGCTGCGCCAGCGACGCCGGGATTCGCCAGCTCGCCGGGGCGATCACGAACCCGTCGAGGCGCACGCGCGGCCATCGGTCGAGCGCGGCGAGCGGACCCGGGGACATGGCCCAGGGGCGATGCTGTCTGCAGAGTCGCCAGCCGGCGAGGAGCCGCCACAGCCCGGGCGGCGCAGTCGTCGAGCGGACCCGGTGCATGGCAGAGGGCGCGAGCGGGCCGCCGTCGTGCCGGCGCAGAGCCAGCGGCTCGGGCGCCGCCGAATCGGCGCAGAGCTCGAGGGTGCCCACGCTGGAGACACGGACCGCGCCGCCGGCTCCTCCTTCGCTCGGCCAGTGCGTGAGCGCGAGGGCATGTGGACGGAAGGACGGGTGCGCGCACAGATCCCCGAGGCTGGGGTGCGGGCAAAAGGCGACGTCGGCTGCCTCCTCGCCCGGCCGGGCCTCGCGCTCGGCGGCGACGAGCGGCGGGAACAGACGGGCGCTCTCCTCCGGGCGGAGCGCGTGCCCGAAGCGCCCCCAGCTCGCTCCGGCAGGGGCATGCAGCCCGAGCAGCCAGCCGTCTCCATCCGCCGGGGCACCGGGCGAGGTGCTGTCCGGAGCGCCGCCCGCGGCCGTCGCGCCGGGCGCGGCCCGGCCCCCTGCGGGGCCGCCCGTCGGGGTGAGGAAGAGCTCGCAGGTGGGCGGCGCGCGCATCTCGGGCAGGGCGGCGTCCAGGGACGCGCTCGACAGGCGAATCTCGGACGTCTTCGGGCCGCCGCCCGCGGCGCGGGATTCGACGAGGGCATTCACGAGCAGGGTCAGGAGCGCCGGAGGCGGGGCGCCGCCCAGGCGCGGTGAGAACGAATCGCCGAGGAGGCCGTCGTCGATGCCCCGGTCGCTCCCGTCATCGTCCTGTCCGCCCTCCTGCCGCCCCTCCTCCTGCCCCTCCTCTTGCCCGCCCTCGGGATGGCGCGCCGGCCCCGCGGTGACCCCGTACATCCCGCCGGCGAGCTCCGCGAGATCGAGCGCGCCTTCGCCGAAGCACTCGGTGACGGCGGCGAGGGCGTCGGCGAGGGCCGGTCCTGGCACCCGCTCCAGGAGCGGTGGGGTGAGCGCTTCTTGCAGGCGAAAGAGCAGCGGAGCCAGCCCCGCGGCGCGCTCGATGACCGACCTGGCCGCCACGACCTCGCAGGGCGGGCTGTCGAAGCGCAGCACGGCCTCGATCCCGCCGATCCGGGTGGGGTCGAATCGAGCGTCGTCTGCGTCGCGGGGAGGGCCCGCTGCGCCAGCATGTGCCCATCCCGTGGCGTCTGCCCAGCGCGATGACCACGCCG
Organism: uncultured Myxococcales bacterium; assembly: GCA_964540815.1. Classification (GTDB taxonomy): domain Bacteria; phylum Myxococcota_A; class Polyangia; order Fen-1088; family Fen-1088; genus CAZIOH01. The sequence continues at coordinate 9,570 of CAZIOH010000004.1, forward strand.
CGAGTCTCGCGGCCGCCTCCGCCAGGCGACCCGCGGCCGCGTCGGCGCTGGAGGCGGCGAGCTGCTCGACCAGGCTGTCCGGGCCCTCCAGCAACGCCGCGGCTATCTCCGAAGCGATCTCGGGCTCGAGCGGGGGTGGCCCCGGCGATCCGGGGTCGAGGGTCAGCCTCGAGAGGCGCTCGATCATCCAGGTGGCGGGCAGGGGACCTATCAGCGGCGGCAGAAGATCGCAGTCGAGGAGGCCGTCGTCGAGCATGGTGAGGAGGAGATCATCGATCGAATCGGCCAGCGCGGAGTCGTCGTCCTGGTCCTCGTCCTCATGCTTGTAGCTGTCGTCGGCGGGTCCGGAGGCTCGGGCCGCGGTCTCGTCCGCCACGGCGGCCATGACGTGCCGGCGGAGCACCGGCCAGTCGGTCCACCCGGCCGCGCCGTCGAGCACCGCCCGCACGACCTCGTCGATCGCGCTGCGCGCTTCCTCGAGGAATCCCTGGTCGCGGGCCGGGCCGAGCCACTGCACGGACTCCCCCGCGGCGATCACCGAAGGGCCAAGGCGCACCCGCGACGCGGCGCGAACCTGCGGTTGGGCGAGCAGGCTCCGGCCGAGCGCCCGGATGCCCGTCCACGACAGGTGACCGTGGGCCCGCGGCGCCCCGGTGCGGACGGCCGTGTGGCGTCCGAGGCTGCCGATGCCCACCCCCGCCCAGAGGCCGTGCGGGGTCGGACGGAACGCCGCCCGGGCCGCATAGCGGGCCAGGGCGCGGGCCGCCGCGGACGGTGGCGCGCTCTGCGCAGGGGAATCCGGCTTCGCGCGCCCCTTGTGGGTCGGGGCCACGCCGGCGACCCGACCGGTGAGCTTGCCTGGAGCCTCGAGCCCGGGGCCCCTGTTTTCACGGGTGAGCCCGGCCACGAGCGCGGGGCTGGCCAGCTCGAGGGCGCGCCGGCCGAGCGGATCCGCGAGCAGGCGGTCAGGTGTCCCGTGGCCCACCGGCAGGAGCGGGGCCCGGAACATGAACGTTCCCAGTGGCAAGTAGGTGACGTCGGCCACGTCAGGGACCGCGGTCTTCATCCCGCGGCGCTGCCACCGACGCGGGTGGTTCCCCGGGCGGAGCCGGCAACCCGGTCGCCGACTCCGTTGCCGGCGTCGATGCCGGCTCGGCGGCCAGCTTGGCAGCCAGCTTGGCAGCCAGCTTGGCAGCCAGGACCGGCCCTCGGCCGGCCTCCTCGTGCTTGAAGTAGATGTAGGCCGAATCCCAGCGCGCAAAGCCTGTTGCCACGCCGGCTTTCGGGTCGGTCGGCTCCTTTGGCCCCGGCTGCGGTTGGGGGCGTAGGCGCCCGGCCCACAGGGCAACCGCCGCGTCGTCGTAGTCCATGCGGCGCAGCCGGAGGTAGCCCCAGCGGGTGGTCGCCACCAGCGGTGTGGCCAGGTCCTCCGAGTCCGCGATGCAGAGGGCCACCTCGTGCTCCGCCAGCGCCTGGTAGACGGCATCGTCGAACCAGGAGGCGTGGCGAAATTCGAAGGCGACCCGCGTCCCGCGCGGGATGAGTGCCAGAAAATCAGCCAGGCGGGGAAGATCCTTGCGCAGGAACGGCGGCAGCTGGAACAGCACCGGGCCCAGCTTCTCGCCGAGCGCGGTCAATGCCCGGAACAGGTACTCGGTGCTGTCGGCCGACCCCGACAGCTTTTGCCGGTGGGTGATCTGCTGGGAGGCCTTCGGCGCGAACAGGAACCCGGGCGGGGTCCCGTCGGCCCAGCCGCGCAGGAGCTCGGGCTTCGGCATTCGATAGAAGGTGTTGTTGAGCTCCACGGTGCGCAGGCGCTGGGCGTAGAAATCCAGCATCTTCTTGGCCGGAAACTTCTCGGGGTAGAAGGAGCCCCGCCACTCCGGGTAGCTGAATCCGCTGGTCCCAATCCAGTAATCCACCGCCGGATTCTTGGCACGGAAGCGGGAGCGGTACAAACGGACCCGAGCGGACCCGGGTCCCCCAAAAGACTTCTCCCAAGTCCCGCGCCGTCGAGATATGATCGTTGCCGGGCAAGGAGTCCGCGCGGCGCATGAAATCTCCCGACGATACCCACACCGACAGCGCAACCCCGATCTTCAGCCAGAAGACCAAGCGAGATCGGCCCTACCTCATCGTGCTGGCGGGCAGCGCCATGGGCGTCATGCACCTCATCGACCGTGACGCCACGGTCATCGGGCGCGGGGAGAAGGCCGATCTGCGGCTCATCGACGACGGGATCTCCCGGGCCCACACCCGGATCGTGCGCCGCGGTCCGGATCTGTTCGTCGAGGATCTCGGGTCCACCAACGGAACGTTCTGCAACGGCATCCGCATCTCGAGCCAGAAGCTGGACGAGGGGGACAAGCTGATGATCGGGGCCAGCACGATCCTCAAGTTCACCTTCCACGATCAGATCGACGAGGTGTTTCAGCAGCAGCTCACCGAGTCGGCGCTGCGCGATCCGCTCACCAAGATCTACAACAAGAAGTTCTTCCTGGACCGCATCCAGAACGAGTTCTCGTACGCCGAGCGGCACCGCCATCCGCTCACGCTGCTGTTCCTCGACATCGACCGGTTCAAGTCCATCAACGACAACTTCGGACACCCGGCGGGGGATCACGTGCTGCAGCAGCTGGCCCGGCTGATGGAGCGCTCGCTGCGCAACGAGGACGTGCTCGCCCGCTACGGCGGGGAGGAGTTCGCGGTGATCTGCCGCGGCCTCGATCTGCCCCAGGGCGAGATCCTGGCGGAACGAATCCGCAAGGCGGTGGAGACCGCCGTCTTCGAGGTGGGGCAGCACAAGATCCCGGTCACCGTGAGCATCGGCCTGGCCAAGGTCCCCGATGCCCGGGTGCGAAGCGCCGCGGATCTGATCGTGGCGGCCGACGAGATCATGTACCAGGCCAAGCGGAGCGGCCGCAATCGTGTCTGCGTGCGCCTCGCCCGCGAAGACGAAGAGCGAACCGAGGTCATCGAGCACAACTGAGGAACGCGCCGTAGGCGCGTCCGTCAGTGCGGGGACCAGGAGCAGAGGTGGCCGTCGCCGCCGACGATGATGCGGCCCTTGACCGCGATGGGCGAGGTCCACTCGCGCACGTTGGTGCATGCGTCGCCGTCCGGTCCTCCGTTGAAGATCACCAGGCCCGACTCGCCGTCCACGCCGACGAGCTTGCTGTTGCTCATGAACCACACGACGGGCTCGCTTCGTCCGTCGGTGGTGGTGGCGATGGGGGCCGGGGGGCCGGCGAGGCCGGTGCGCGAGGTCGGGTTGGAGCTGACCAGGGCGGCGCACCACAGGGTGCGCGGCGCGACCGGCGCTCCGGGCGAGAGCAAGACCGACATCACCACCTCCCCGTTCGGCATGCCGGAAGGGCAGAGGGCCCCGCTGTCGGTGGAGAAGATCACGTGGGTTCCCGCGGCGGTGGTGTACGCGGCGGGAACGGTGTGAATCGCCATGTCGCCCTGCGCGACCATGAAGTCGGCGACCTGTCCGCCGAGCCCGCCGAGGTTCTGGCTGTCGAGCAGGTACATGTGCCCATCCTTCGACAGCGCGACCACCAGCTTCGACGGGGTGGCCCCCGGGACCTCGACGTAAAGGGGGTTGATCGCCCCGAAGTCGGCATCCTTGGCGTCCATCGCGCTCCAGGTGGTCGGGGAGAAGAGGTTCTTGTTCGAGCGATCGAGCGTCGCCATGCCCGTGATTCGGATGACCTCCTCGCTGTCGACCCGCGTGGCGTCCTGGTTGCCGGGCGTGTGGTTGCCGGTGGTGGCGAACACGCCGGTGCCGTCCGAGGCCATGCCCCCGGCGGCCCAGATGCCCTCTCCCTGACCGCCCGAGGCCCAGGCGCCGCGCTTCGACGGGTTGCTCGTGTCGATCGCCACCACCCACCCGTGATACCCGCCGCAGTCTCCATTGTGCCCGCCATAGGCGACATAGAGGATGCCGCCCACCAGCGACAGGGCGCTGCGCTGGTTCTGCGGGGGCGGGCTGAACGCCATCGACGGAGCAGCCGACCCTGGCGTCGCGGCCGCCCCCGCCATGGGGGCCGAGATCTGCGACACGTCGACCGGCCAGCCGCCCCGTTCCCCGCCATCGTCGACCGACAGGGCGTGTACCTCGTGGCGCGCGATGGAGGCCGTCCCGATCGCGCCTGCCACGTAGATCGTCCGGGAGGTGGCGTCGATGACCGGCGTGCTGATGATGCCGATCGGCGCGATGCTCCCACACCCGGCTCCGGTCGCGGTCGGCGCGCTCCCGATGTTCTTGGTCCACACCACCGCGCCGGTGGAGGCGTCGAGCGCGAACACGTCGTTGCCGGTGGTGGCGACGAAGAACACGCCGCGGCCGGCCGGACCCTTCTCGAGGTAGAGCGGGGACGCCCACATGTTTCCCCGGAAGGTCGCCACGAAGCCGGCATCCCTGGCCATCCGCGCGGCGGCCGACCGGGTCAAGGCGGGCTGAACGAAGTGCCCGTCGCGCGACGGGTGGTTGTTCCGCTCGAGGACCGAATCCGCGGCGGTGCCCGGCGTGGTGGGAACGCCCATGGCACCCCCGCCAGCGTCCCCACCGCTCGGCGCCGCGGCCTTGCTCGAGCAACCAGGCCCGAGCGAGCCGATCAGGCAAGTCAGGCAAAGAAACCGTCCCGAAAGCGAGCGCCATGTCCGGCCGCTCGCGAAGCTCCTCGTCACCCCGGGCCTTCTCACGCCTCTCCCTCAGCCCGTCGGGCCGGGATCGTTCACCACCACCTCGGTCTTGACCGACTGGGCGATGAAGCACTGTTCATGCGCATCGTGGTGGAGCTTGGCCAGGGCCTCGGTCGAGGGTCGCTTGTCCCCGCCATAGGTGATGCGCGGGTTCAAGGTCACCACCTTCACGAAGGGCACCCCGCGCTCGTTCTTGGCCATGTCACCCACCGCCGCATCCTCGTAGCGCTCGATCGCGAAGCCCGCGCGGCGGGCGACGTGCAGGAAGGTCAGCATGTGGCAGCTCGACAGGGCCGCGACGAACGCCTCTTCCGGATCGACGCCCGCCGGGTCCGAGAGCGGCGCCGGGACCACCGAGGGCGAAGACGAAGCGGGCACCGTCAGCCCGCCGTCGAACGACCAGGTGTGCGCCCGCGCATACCGGCCCCCGAGAAAGTCGCTGCCGCCGTTGGCCCAGCGGATGGTGGCGTGATGTTGGGACATGCCCCGACCATACCTCGCTCGGGCGGTCCGCGTCGAAATCCCCGACGGTCGCGCGTGACGCCGGCGCAGGGTGGCCCGGCGCGTGAGAATCGGATCACTGACGCCGGCACGGTTAGGGGGAGGCGAAGATGCCCACGTTAAGGTTTTTCGAAGATCTTCCGGCCGGATGGGCGTGTCGTGCCCCGTTCCGCGCTCGCGGCCTTTCCCGTATCCTGGCAGCCCCGTCCAAGAACCCGTCAGACCCCCCGCCGTCGTAGGAGTCCCATGCGAAACCGAACCACTGTCCCCGCTGGTCGAGCATCTTCCACCGTGCCACGTGGCTCCCGTCCACTCGGAGTGATGATGGCAGGGGCGCTGGGGATGGGGATGGTGATGCTGGCGGCGTGTTCCTCAGGATCCTCGTCGCCCGGGATGACCACGGGTTCGGGGGGCACCTCGGGCGGGACAGGCGGCGCCTCGACCTCGGGTGGTGCCTCGGGCGGCGCGGGCGCGCCGAGCGGGACGGGCGGCGTCCCCAGTTCGGGAAGTGGTGGGACGACGGTCCCCGCCGCCAGCGGCGGAGCTCCGCAGACCGGCTCGGGCGGCGCGGCACCCACCGCCAGCGGTGGGGTGACCGGGAACGGTTCGGGCGGCGGTCCCGGGGGTCCCGGGGGGACCGGAACGGGTGGCCATGACACCGCGCCTGGAACCGGAGGCTCGACGACGCCCCCACCTCCAGGCTCGAACACCCTGGCCTTCGTCGGTCCCATCGTGCTCTCGGGCGTCCGCGCGGTCACGACTCCGCCCGTCACCCAGATGGTGAAGCTCTCCAACGGTGGCACTTCCCCCGCCATGGTCAGCGCCATCGCCCTCGGCGGTGCCGATGCGGCCGCCTTCAAGCTGAGCGGGATGCCGACCTTCCCGGCCACCCTGGCGCCGGGTGCCAGCCTGAGCTTCACCCTCGAGGCCATGACCACGGGGAGCGCGCTGCCGGCGGCCCCGCCGCAGGACAGCGGCGCGACGCTGCTCACCGCCACCCTGACCGCCACGGCGGGCGCGACGACTGCCACGGCCACCGCTTACGGCGTGATCCTCACCAGCGCGACCCACGAGTGCACCCTCGGGCAGATCCTGACGTCCCTCGGGTACAAGTTGAACGTCGGGATGGCGCAGAACAATGCCAATCCCAACAAAGCCGCCGGGAGCATGGCTTCGACCTTGCCGAAGGTGGAGGCGGGCACCGACGAGATCGCGGCTCCTCTGTTCGTGAAGGATGGCGCCGCATCACCGACCCTCGTCGCGGTCGCGCGCTACTCGCCGGAGGGCACCATGCCCTACGGGTGGTATCCGAAGGGCACGCCCACCATGCACAACATGGTGGCGTCGATGGCTTCGATGCCGAGCGCCCAGACCTCGAACGCGGCGCGAATGGTCCTGCCGCCACTCACGGGCTCCACGACCTTCGACCCCGGCACCGCGACCTTCGGCATCTGGGTCTTCTCCGACCAGGTGACCGACAAGATGGATCCCGTGCCGTCGCCCAACCCCGCCAACGGGGACTACGACTACTCTGAGGACACGGCGAACACTCCGGCCAACGCCCACCGGACCAAGGTCTACCCGCTGAAGGATGCGACCGGCACCGCGGTTCCCGGGAGCTACCTCCTGGCCGTGGAGGAGGCCGGCAACGGCGACTACCAGGACTACGTGTTCGTGCTCTCGAACGTCAAACCGGCGCCATGAGCTGAGGGCGCTCACCGTCCGCGTCCGTCGTGGAAAAGCCCCCTTGGCGCAACGCTGACACTCCGGGATGACACCCCTGACCTTGGTCATGATAGAAAGCCGACCTGGCGGCGTTCGACGACCAGAGGGAAAAAGGGCAAGCCATGGGGGTCCGCGTCTTGGTTTTTGCACTCGGCATTCTTTGCGCGGCGCGGGGTGTCCGCGCCGGGGATGCGGACGATCTGATTCGCCAGGGGGTCGAACGTCGGCGACAGGGCGATGACGTGGGTGCCTTGGGCCTCTTCGAGCGGGCCTACGAGACGGCTCACAGCCCCCGAGCCCTGGCTCAGATGGGCTTGGCCGAACAATCGCTCGGAAAATGGGTGGTGGCGTCCGAGCATCTGAAGCAGGCCCTGGCGGCCGAGGGTGATCCGTGGATCATCAAGAATCGCTCCGTCCTGGACGAAGCGGCGACGCGCGTGGGTGGCCACGTGGGCTGGCTGGAGATCTTCGGCGGAACCCCCGGCGCGGAGGTTCGGTTGGACGGGACGCCGCGCGGGACCTTGCCCCTTCCGGGTCCGATCACCACGACCACGGGGACCCTGGCCATCGACCTCGTGATGGTGGGGCATGTGCCTCTCCGACGAACCACGAGCGTGAGACCAGGAGAAAAGACCCGCGAGGCCTTCGACGCCTTGGCGGTCGAGTCGAGCGGGACGCCCGTGCCGGGAGATGGCGGTGGGCGCGTGAACCCGACCCAGCCGACGAGAGTCGCCGACATCGCCCGGGTAGCGGCCCCCTTGCCTTCGGTCTCCGCTGCGACCCCGGATCCCCCCGAAGAGCAGAGCAAAGACCAGAGCAAAGACCAGAGTGCTTCGCAGGATCCGGGGGCTGTCACCGATACCGCGACCGCGGCGGCTCATGGTTCTTCCGCAAGGCTGGCGCTGGTGGCTGGAACCGGTGCCCTGGCCGCCGGCGCGCTGATCTTCGGCGTGGTCGAGCACGTGAGCTGGCAAGACAAGGTGACGTCGTTCGACGACATGGCGACCTGCGATCCGGATGCCAATGGCTACGGCAGCATGGGTTGCGCAGGCCTCCATCAGGACGCGCTGCACGCGAGAAACCTGGCGTTCGTGGGCTACGGCCTCGCGGCGATCCTGGCGGCCACCTCCGCCATCCTCTTCTTCTCGTGGGACCCTGACGAGCCGGCTCAACCGCGCGTGGCGTGCGCGGGGAGTCCCGCCTTGCGTGGGTTGGACTGCGCGTTTCGCTTCTGAACCATTTCACCGGACAGGCCCGCGGGAGAGAAGGAATGTCGATGCGAACGGGGCTCTACTGGAACGTCGGAGTGGCGCTCTTCGCAGTGCTGGGTCTTTCCGCTTGCAAGAGCTTCACGGCGAAGGTGAAGGACGGCGGGATGGTGGTCATGGCCGATGCCGGCGGCGAAGACAAGGCTGCGACCGATGCTCGGGCAGCGGACGCGGCCGCGACCGACGCTGACGGTGGGAGCCCGGAAACCGGGGATGTGCGCCCAGGCACCGCGGGCACGCCCGGAGCCGCCGGTGCTACCGTCGGAGGCGTCGGGGGGGCGGGAGGCGTCGGAGGGGCGGGAGGCGGCACGAGCGGGGGCGCGGGTGGAGCGGGTGGGGCGGGTGATTGCGTGGGCGGGAGCGCGCGCTTGTGCAAGGACGACCCCGACCTTCGCGCGCTGGGGAATTGTGGCCAGGGCATGGAGATCTGTTCCGCCGGCCACTGGGGCGCTTGCAGTGTCCAGCCCGCGGCCAAGGATGGCTGCTCGCAGCCCGGGGACGACGCGAACTGTGACGGCCGGCCGAATGACGGGTGCCCCTGCGTCGACGGCGCGTCCCGTCCGTGTGGACCTGCGGCGATTGGCATCTGCAAACCCGGCACGCAGACCTGCACCGGCGCGACCTGGCCCACCGCGTGTCCAGGCGCCGTGACGGCCCAGCCCCGCGACTGCTCCTCGGCGACGAAGGACAACGACTGCAACGGCACCGCCGACAACCTCGATTCGACCTGCACCTGCGCCGTCGGCGCCACCTCGGCCTGTCCGGGCGCCACCACCGCCCAGTGCACGACGGGGCTGAGGACCTGCGTCCTGTCCGCGGACAAGGGCAGCAGTTCCTGGAGCTCGACATGCACCGCGCTGACCGGGGCCGCTTGCGGCACGGCGTCGTGCACCACCGATGCCTCGGGAAACGCGACCTTCACGCCCGCGGGGACCTGCAACAGCGCCGGGGGATGCACCGCCGGCGTGGCCGGTCCCTGTCCGGAAGGCCGGGCATGCTCGACCGCAACCGCGTGCAGCGTCGCCTGCAGTGGCACCACGGGCTGCGCCAATGGCTCCTATTGCTCGGGAACCACGTGCCTCGCGAAGAAGGCCGAGGGCGCCGCGTGCACCGCGGCCAGTGATTGCGCGCTGGGGTTCTGCGCCTCTGGATTCTGCTGCAACTCCGCTTGCACCGGCACGTGCTCGTCCTGCTCCTCCGCGAGCACCGGCGTGAGCAACGGGACGTGCGCGCCGGTCAAGGCTGGAGCAGCCGACCCGCTCGCTCGCTGCGCCGCCTCCGCTGTCGCCACCTGTGGCCTCGACGGCACCTGCGACGGCGCCGGCGCCTGCCGCCGGTGGGACTCGAATCAGGTCTGCAAGCAGACCTGCGACGCCACGGGAACGGTCACCTCCAAGTGCAATGGACAAGGGACCTGCGTGGCCGGCAGCCCGGTCTCGTGTCAGAAGTTCACGTGCAACGGTACCGTCTGCAGGACCGCCTGCGGCTCCGACGCCGATTGCGCGTCGAGCAGCGACACCTGTGTCTCGCCATCCTGCGTGCCAAGGTGTCGAACACAAAGCCCGAACAACATCGTTCCGAACGGCGGCTTCGACCTGGCGCCATGGGCGAACGGGGGCTTTCCCCGGTCCACCATGGACGCCACGGGATGCAGCACCTCGGGTTCCATCGAGGTCGACTTCGGAGACACCGGGGCGACGTCGCCCTGCTTCCCGGTCACTCCGGGCCGCACCTACTTCTTCGGCTTCATGGGGCTACGGCAACAGACTTCGGATCTCTACTGTGACGTCATTCCCTTCTCCGATGTCGCTTGCTCGTTGCGAACGGATCCAAGCACGGGAGACGTGCTTCCCCTGCTGGGGGCTCAGAGCTCCCCGCCGAACGTCGTCAACGGCGTATGGACACGGGTCGACGAGACGGTGACGACCAGCGCGGTGACCCAGAGCGCGCGGGTTGGGTGCGTCATCGGTGCGAGCTTCTACGATATGGTCTACATGAACGGCAGCAGCGCTTCGTTCTGACGCACGTCCGCGGCGTGTCCGCGGCGTGTCCGCGGCGTGTCCGCGGCGTGTCCGCGGCAACGATCGGAGGTTCCCGTCCCAGACCCTGCCACTCCAGCGCCATGCTCTGACGACGATGCGCCGGGGCGCAACAAGCGCGCCACGCCGGCGCCGGGATATGGCACAATTATGGTCGCCTCGTGCTGTCATCATGCCCACAGTCCTTGCTCTAGACCGCGTCCTCGCGGGGCAGATGACCGACACGTTCGGACGCTACGAGCTGCTCGGGCGGCTCGGCGCGGGTGGGATGGCAGAGGTATTCGTGGCGCGCTGCGGGGACGTGCAGGGAATGCAGTCCCTGCTCGCGGTCAAGCGCATCCTGCCGCACCTCGCCGACGACGAGGCCTTCGTCGCGCTCTTCCGGCGTGAGGCGCAGATCTCCCTGCGCTTGCGCCACCGCGCCATCGCCCGCGTCTTCGAGGTCGGCCTGGCCGGAACAGCGTGGTTTCTGGCGATGGAGCTCGTTCCCGGGGAGTCGCTCGCTCATCTCTTGCGCGCGGAGAAGGACCACGGCGCGCCGGTCGACCCGCGCCTCGTCGCGTGGGTCGGCGCGGAGATCGCCTCGGCCCTGCACCACGCGCATGGTCTGATGGACGGCGCGTCACCGCTCGAGGTCATCCACCGCGACGTCAGCCCGCAGAATCTGCTCCTCGGCTTCGATGGGGCGCCCAAGCTCATCGACTTCGGCGTGGCGAGGTGCGTGCGGCTGTCGGACGCCACCCGGACCGGGACCGTGCGCGGGAAGCTCTCGTATGCGTCGCCCGAACAGCTCGGGGCAAGGACCCTCGACGGGCGGTCGGACCTCTTCTCGCTGGCGGTGGTCCTTCACGAATGGCTGAACGGGACGCCGCTGTTCACCCGCGATTCCGAGGCGGCGACCATTCAAGCGGTCCTCGAGGCGCCCGTTCGCCCCTCCCGTACCGCCCCGCGGCTGGGCGCCGTGCTGGCCCGGGCCCTCGAACGCTCGCCCGACAAGCGGTACGCCGACGGCGAAGCGATGGCCGACGCCCTGCTCGAGGCCGTCGGCGGACGCCCGGCTTCTCCCGAACGCCTGCTGGCGGCGCACCTCGCCGCCCGCTTCCCCGAACGCAAGAAGCGCTGGGAGGCCATCATCGCCGGGGGCGAGATCAACCTCGCCAACGTCGAGGTGGTGATGCAATCGCGGAGCCGGACCGTGCGCTCCGCCCCGACCACATCCTCCCTCACCTTGCCATCGGTGGCGGCGCCCACCAGGCCGCTCGGTGACAAGCGCTCGCGCACGGCCGGCCGCACGCGACGGCAGACCCTGGGGGCCTTCGCGGGAATGGTCGGCTTGGGTGGTCTGCTCGTCGGAGCGCTGATCCGTCATCCTGCCCACTCCGGTGAGGGAGACGGGACGGAGATCGCCGGTTCGCTCACGCCCTTGGCCTCGGCCGCACGGGCTCAGCTCGGGAACACCACCTCGACTGGGATTCTCCTGCCCACCCGCGCCGAGCGTCGCGCGCGAGACCCCGGCGCACCGCCCGGAGACGGTTCGTTGCCCGATGACGGCGCGCCAGCCGCGACCATCCAGGTGGGCCGCAGCGGCGAGAACGCCGACGACGCTCCCGGCAAGCGCGCCAGCCGGAGGCGCCGGCCCCGTCACACCGTCATCCCCGAAGGCAGGACGGTGGCCACCCCTTCGTCGTCGCGATCGACGCTTCCTCGGGCTGCGTCGCCATCTCGATCGCACGTCGAGGCGGGTAGGGCCGTGGTGAACGAGCTCGAGCCGAGCCCGTACGCGAAGCCGTGAAGCCGCCATCGTGAAGCCGCCATGATGAGGGCCTCGAAGCTCGCGCTGTGGGCAACCCTTGGCCACGTCGTCTGGGCATGGCTCGGTGGCGCGCCACTGGCTCGGGCCGGCACCTGTCCACGCCTGCCGGCCGACCTGCGCTGCGAGCCCTTGCCCGACGAAGACCTGTCCAGGCGCGAAGCGCTTCGCGCCCTCGACGTCGCCGGGCGCGAAGCGGTGAGCCGGGGGGCCTTCGGCGAGGCGGCCACCGCCTTCGGGTGTCTCGTCGAAGGCGATCCCACCCCGGAGTCGGCGGGAAACTTGGCGGTGGTGTTGCGCGAGCAAGGCGCCCTCGGGGATGCGCTCCTGATCGCGCGCTGCGCGGAGCAACTGGCGGTGCCCGGGGCGGTGCTCGAACGGGCGCGTGTCCGGCGGCGCGAGATGGAGCTGCGGCTCGGCCTCCCCACCGACGTGGCTCCTGTCCCCGTCCCAGGCCCCGCGACGACCGGGGCGACGTCGCTGGCAACGACGATCCCCACCGTCGTCGAGGCGCCCACCCCGATGTCGGCCCATGGCCGGGTCGACAGGCGCTGGAGCACCGCAGGGCTGGGGATCGGCGCCGCGGTGCTCCTCGGTGCGGGCATCTTGAACGCGGTGGCGCGAGATCGGGCACAGAACTTCGACCAGGAACAGCTCACCCGCGGCTACACGCAGCAAGCCCGCAGCTTGCGTGCCGACGCCCGCTCCCTCGAGGTGTGGAGCTGGATCGGTGCCAGCCTCGGTCTCGCCACCCTGGCCACCGGGGGCATCCTCCTCATCTTCTGACGGCGGCAGTCAGGGACAGGCGCCGCAGGTGGCGATCTGGAGCTGGTTGAGGCAGCACGTGCTCACCACGCCACCGCACGTGGTGCAGCTGCACCCGGGGGTGCAGAAGAAGCACCCCACCCCTTGTGGGGGACAAGCGAGATCGCTCGAACCGTCTCCTGCAGCGCCATCGCCGGGCTCGCCGGCATCGGCGTCGACCGTGCCGTCCGAGGGCTCGCCGTCGCCCGACGGGGCGATGTCCTGCGAGCCGTCTTCACCCCCGACCTCGGCGCCGTCGGCGGGAACGTCCACGAGATCCCCCGCGCCGGCGTCCGGCTCGGCTCGACAGTCCCGCTTGCAGTGGCCGGCACAACACCCGAAGCCGCTCGGGCAGCTCGTGCCATCACAGGCGATGCCTTCTTGCCACGAGAGTTGAACGCACGAGGACGCGAGGGCCGCGAAGACCAGCAACGCGAAGGCGAGCCCCCCGACGGCCAGGGACGACGACGACGACAGCCACGACACACGCATCCTCTGACGACGATAACAAATTCGACCTCCGCGGGCGTCGCGCAGAAGACCGCTCGGGTGCACGGCGCGGGTACGTATCGATACACCCGGGATACAGGCGGAGCGGCTGCGCGCCTCGGCATTCTGGCCGTGTCCCGGGGTGTTCCCGGCGCCCTTCGGCGCGGCCGGGACCGCCTCGGGGAGCGGCGCGACCCTTGCTGAGGACACGCGGCGGAGGTTCCCAAATGAATCGACCCGTCTCGTCGCTTCTTGCGCTCTCGCTCTTGTTTGGATTTGGCTGTTCCGGTGGCGGCGGCGGCGGCACCGGCCCCGACACCACCGTGGCCTCGGGAAAGACGGCCGCCGACCCGACCACCACCGCCGGCGGTGCGGCCGCGCCGCTCGCCACCAAGGATCCGGCCGTGCCGGCCGTGCCCTCGGTCGCCGTGGAACCACCCGCCTCCACCACCGCGGCGCCTCCCGCGCCCACCGTCGCTCCACCCGTGACGGCCGACCCCGCCACCGCGGGGACCGTGACCGCCACGGGCGTCGCCTCGGCGGGCAGTCTCGTCGCGGGAACGCCTCCCGTGGCGGTGGATCCGGCGGCACCCTCGGCTCCCATGGGGCCGTCGTCGTCCTCACCTGGCATCTCCGCGGGCGCCACCGTCGACGTTGGGGGCCTGTCGGTGAACGCGGGCGTGACCATCTCGGGTGGCGGCGGTGGATGGACGGGGGCCGGCACGCCTCCACCTTGGAACCCCACCCCCGGCCTGTGCGCGCCCGCGAACACCTTCAGCTATGCGCTCTGCACCTGTGACAGCCTGACTCAGGTCGGCGGTCTCGAGGTCGACAGCGGTCCGTCCGGGACGGGCTCGGTCGGCGTCAACGGCTTCAGCTCCATCGCCGACATCAGCCGGGTGTCCGGGTCGTGGGTCTCGTGGCAGCAGTGGACCGCCGGCACGGCGGCCCACATCGGCGGCTCCCTCCGCAGCGGCACCAACGCGGTCATGGCCGGGGCCGTCTCGGTCGGCAAGGATCTCTGGGTGCGGCAGAACCTGCTCGGCGTCGGTCTCTTGAGCGTGGGCGGGGGAATGTCGGTGGGTGGGGACGACCTGTTCGTCGGTCTGCGCAGCATCGCGGGAGGTCGCACCGCCCCCACCGGGCGGATGCAGCCGCCGTGCGGCTGTGATGCGGGCTCGCGCTTCGACGTGGTGGGAGCGGTGGAGCAGGCGCGCACGATGAACGACAACGCCGCGCGGGGCATCCCCTCGGGCGCCCGCCTCGACATCGGCTTCGAGCACGCGAGCCTCGACACGGGTCGCTACTACTTTCGCGGCGTCCACGACATCGGCATCGGCGTGCTCCGGATCCGCGGCAACGTGTCCATCTACATCGATGGCAGCCTCGACGAGATCGGCGCGGAGGCCATCCGCATGGATCCGGGCGCCACGCTCGATCTCTACGTCTCGGGCGCGGTGCGCCTCCTGGGCTTCACGCCGCTCGGCGACCGTCACTCTCCCTCGTCCTTCCGCCTGTTCGTGGGCGGCGAGGATCGCCTGTCCATCTCGGCCGGGCTGCAGGAGCTCTACGGCTCCATCTATGCGCCCGCGGCCAACATCGTCATGGCAGGCGTGACCGTGGTGTGGGGCTCGCTGTTCGCCCGGGAGGTCATCTCGGGCGGCATCCTGGCCATCAACCACGCTGGCGCCGCGCCGACCTGCACGCCACCCGTGACCCCGCCTCCCCCGATCCCGCCTCCCACCTCTGGCGGCGACTGCGGCTGTTCGCTCGCCGATGTGCAGACCCCGGCCAGCACTCCGGTGGCGCCAACCCCCGCCCCCGAGATCGTGGAGTGAGCCTGCGGCGAGCGCGCCGGCTCCTCCGCACATGGGTGCGCCGCGAATGACCTCGAGGTGAGACGACGACGAGAACCAATGGACCTCCGCGGCGGCCCGATCAGGGGCCGCCGCGGAATTTTTCCGCGTCGATGTGCCAGCGCTTGAGCCAGCGGTGTACCTGCATGCGGGTGCGCCGCATCGCCCGTGCCACGGCGCTGATGTTGCCCTGGTGGCGGGCCATCTGATCCAGCAGATCCGCACGCAGCGCTTCCGGCTCGGGCTCTGCCGGGCGGGACGAGGCGGTGGACGCCGACGCCCGACCGAGGGCCGTCTCCGCCAGCGCCTCGCGCCGAAACAAGCGGTCCGGCCCGGCCAGGGCCAGCAACGTCTTCAAGGTCTGTTCGAGCTCGCGCACGTTGAGCGGGAAATCGTGGGTGACGAGGGCCTCGGCGCAGCGGCGATCGAATCGATAGCTCGACGCCGCGGCGCCGGCCAGGCGTTCGAGCAACGAGGCCACGAGCAGGCCGAGGTCCATCCGCCGCACGCGCAACGGGGGCAGCTCGAGGTCGAGCCCGCGGATGCGGGCCAGGAGGTCGGCCCGGAAGCGTCCCTGCCTGACCAGGCCGTCGAGATCGGCGTGGGTGGCGCAGATGACCCGGAAGTCGACCTTCGTCCCCTCTCCCGTCGAGGCGCCGAGCGGAAGGACCTCGCGCTCTTGCAACACGCGCAGGAGCTTCACCTGCACGGCGGGCGAGAGCTCCCCGATCTCGTCGAGCAGGAGAGTTCCACCGGCGGCCGCTGCGATGAGGCCGGGGCGGTCCTTGTCCGCCCCCGAGAAGGCGCCGCGGCGGTAGCCAAAGAGCTCGCTCTCGATGAGGTTCTCGGGCAGGGCGGCGCAGTTCACCGCCACGAATCGGCCCTTGCGCCTCGACAGCGCGTGCACGGCGCGCGCCGCCACCTCCTTGCCGGTACCGGTCTCCCCGCGCAGCAGCACCGGCACGTCGCTCGGCGCGACCCGCGCCAGGCGATCGTGGGCTCTCTCGGCGTCCGGGGACAGGGTCCGCAGCTCGGGCGCCCCGGCGATCTCGACGGGGGCCCCGAGTGGGACTCCACGCCTCCGTCGGTGCAGGAGCAGCACGCTTCGCCCGACCACCGCCGTGCGCTCGTCCTCGAGAACCGCCGCGCGCACGGGTTGGCCGGCGATGAACGTGCCGTTCAACGAGGCGAGATCCTCGATGTGCACGCCGTCGCCCCGGTGCTCGACCACCGCGTGGCGCTCGGACACGCGCGCGTCGGGCAGGCGGACCCAGGTCTCGCCTTCGCGGTGGTCGACGGCGAGCGCCGCACCGCGGCCGATGACCAGCGTCTCCCCGAGCGGCACCTCGATCGCGCACCCGGTCGCCGCGGTGGGGGCGTCGCCGCACAGGACGACATAGAGGATGTCGCGCGCCGGACTCGAGTCCTCCGCCTGCGAAGCGTCGCGCTGGGTCCGGACCGTGCGATCGTCCTTCAATTCGCAGTCCCGCCGCAGTCCCGCGGTCAAGCCCGCCGCGACGCGACGGCTGCTGGTGGGGGGGCCTCGAGGTCCGGCGTTTGAATGGGCGTCCCCGAATTCACCATGTCACCGCGCTCGATGGCTGCTCTCGAAACAGGACGCACGACGAGGAGGATACACCCGCTCTGGTCGTCCATATCGACTCGCCCCGGCTCGCGGTGCTCTGGTCTAGAACCGCGCGGGGCGGGCGAGCGCTTGCTTGAGGCGGCGCAGGTAGTCGGCGCGGGGGATGGTGCTGGCGCCGAGGCTGAGGAGGTGGGGGGTGGGGACCTGGGCGTCGAGGAGCTGGAAGCCGCGCGCCCGCAGGTGCTCGGCCAGGAAGGACACCGCCGCCTTGGAGGCGTCCGTGCGCCGGCGAAACATCGACTCGCCCCCGAAGAAGCCGCCGATGGCGACGCCGTAGAGCCCGCCCACGAGGGCGCTGCCCTCCCACACCTCGAGGCTGTGGGCCAGGCCCCGCCGGTGCAGCTCCCCGTACGACCGCACGAAGTCGTCGCTGATCCAGGTGCTCGGGCGGTCGGGGGTCGGCTCGGCGCAGGCGCGCATCACCCCCGTGAAGTCGCGGTCGGTGGTGTAGGTCCAGCCGCCGCGCCGGATCGACTTGCGGAGGCTGCGGTTGGCGGCGAACGTCGTGAGCTCGAAGATGGCCCGCGGGTCCGGCGACCACCAGGTGACGGCCGGCTCCGACGACCACGGAAAGATGCCGTTGCGGTAGGCCCGGATCAGGAGGTCCGGATCGAGCTCGCCGCCCACCGCGACCAGCCCATCCGGCCAGTCGGGATCCGCCGCCGCCTCGCCGCCACCTTGCGGTTCCTCGGGGCGCGGGGAGCTCGGCTCGGCCATGGCGGCAGTCTGTCATGGCCGAGGTCGGTTTGCGACGAAGGGGCGCCTTCCGAATTCCGCCGACCGGGCATAAACAGGGAGGGCACGCCACCACCGCGACGGCCGAGCCCCTCTCGACCTGCGCCGCGGCGCGACGCCGACACGACGACGGGGGACCATGGGACTTTCCGACTACAACCGCAAGCGCGACTTCGAGAAGACCTCCGAGCCCCCCGGGCGTCCGGGCGGCACGCCCTCCGGCCGCAGCTTCGTGATCCAGAAGCACGCCGCGAGTCGCCTGCACTACGACTTCCGCCTCGAGCACGACGGGGTCCTCAAGAGCTGGTCGGTGCCGAAGGGCCCGAGCTTCGATCCGGTCCAGAAGCGCCTGGCGGTCGAGACCGAGGACCACCCGGTCGAGTACGGCGGCTTCGAGGGGATCATCCCCAGGGGCGAGTACGGTGGCGGGACGGTCTCGCTGTGGGATCGCGGCACCTGGAGCCCGGTGGGTGACGCCGACAAGGGCCTGGCCGAGGGCCACCTCAAGTTCGATCTCGACGGCGTCAAGCTGCGCGGTCGCTGGGCCCTCGTCAAGCTCAAGCCGCGACGCACGGGACGGGCCTCGTCGAGCGACGCGCGCAGCTGGCTGCTCGTCAAGGATCGCGACCCGTATGCCCGGCCCGAGTCGGACTTCAACGTCACCGAGGCCCTTCCGGACAGCGTCGACTCGGGCCGGACCATCGAGGAGATCGCCGGCGACCAGGACCGCGTGTGGCATTCCAACCGCGGCGCCGCCGACGCCAGCGCCGGTGCCAGCGCCAATGCCGCTGCCACTACCCGTCCTCGGGCGGGCGAGGTCACCGCCGACGCCCGCCGGGCGCCGGGACATCTCGAGCGGCTGCCGCCCCCCGACCGGGTCACGCCGCTCGCCGCGCGGCGAGCGGCCGTCGTCCCGAAGGGCGACACCTGGGTCCACGAGGTCGAGCTCCTCGGCGCGCGCGTGACCGTCTGGATCGAGGATGGACGGGCCACCCTGCGCGACGCCGGCCACGACGACCATGCCGGCCACGGCGGGGCGGACCGCACCGCCGACCTCCCGGAGCTGGCCCGGGCAGTGCTCGCCCTTCCGGTGCGGAGCGCGGTGGTGGATGGGGTCGCGACGACCCTGGGGGCCGACGGACGCTCGAAGGCCGGACCGCGCCCCGACGTGCTCTACCTCGTCGACCTGCTGTTCCTC
Source organism: uncultured Myxococcales bacterium (assembly GCA_964540815.1). Classification (GTDB taxonomy): domain Bacteria; phylum Myxococcota_A; class Polyangia; order Fen-1088; family Fen-1088; genus CAZIOH01. Next base: position 28,347 of record CAZIOH010000004.1, read on the forward strand.
GACGGCGCCGATCTCCGCGCCGAGCCTCTGCTCGAGCGGAAGCGTCGGCTCGCGGCGCTGCTGGCCGGGGCCAGCACGCCGGCCCGCGCCGCCGCCGGCCCGCGCCGCCTGCGCCTCGCCGATCACGTCGAGGGCAACGGACCGGCGTTCTTCGCCGAGGCGTGCCGTCTCGGGGCCCCCGGGGTGGTCTCCAAGCGCGCGGCCTCGCCCTACGCGCCGGGCCGGAAGGCGAGTCCGGCCTGGCGGGTGATCGCGTGTCCTGGTGCGCAGGCGCACGCGAAGGCAGACCCGGACGCGAAGCCAGGCGGGGACGCGAAGGCCGATGCGCCACGCCGCACCGGTGCTTCGACCCCGGGCACCCCAGGGCCCCGCACCTCGGCGCGCCAGTCCCCCGCGGAGCGAGCGGTCCCGGGCGAGCCGCACGTGAATCCGGGCGAGCTCCTGGTCGCCGGCGTGCGGCTCACCCACCCCGAGCGGGTCCTCTATCCCGAGGTGGGCCTCACCAAGCGCGCGCTCGCCGACTATTACCAGCGCATCGCGCCGCGCATGTTGCCCCACGTCGAGGATCGCCCGCTGACCCTGGTGCGTGCGCCGCAGGGGCTCGGCGGCCAGCGGTTCTACGTGCGTCACCCCGGCGACTGGGCGCCTCCGGAGCTGCGGCAGGCCAAGGTCCCCCCCGGGACGGGGTCGGGCTTGACGATGGTCGCCGACGATCTCGCGGGGCTGGTGGCCTTCGCCCAGATGAACGTGCTCGAGGTCCACGCCTGGAATGGGCGGCTCTCCACCATCGAGCAGCCCGATCGCGTGGTGTTCGACCTCGACCCCGGCCCCGAGGTGGCCTGGCCGGACATCGTCGCGGGAGCCAAGCACGTCCGCGCGGCGCTCGAGCTCGTGGGCCTCGAAGGATTCGTCAAGACCACCGGCAGCAAGGGTCTTCACGTGGTGGTCCCGCTCGAACCAGCCGCCGGGTGGAAGGAGACCATGGACTTCTCACACGCCCTCGCCTCGGCACTGGTGCGTGCGGATCCCACCCGCTACACCACCGCCCTCGCCAAGGCGGGGCGCGAGCGCAAGATCTTCATCGATTATCTGCGCAACCGGCGCGGGGCCACCTCGGTGAGCGTGTACTCCACCCGCGCACGTCCCGGCGCGCCCGTGTCCGCGCCCGTCGCCTGGGAGGATCTGGATGGCCTCGCGGGCCCCGACCTCGATCGGGTGCCCGCCGCCGCGCAGAGCCTGGTGACCGGGCCCGATCCGTGGCGCGACTATTTCCGCGTCAAGCAGAGGCTCACGAGCGCCATCCAGAAGCGCCTCGTCGGCGCCTGACCGGGCATCGTTTCATGGCCCGCCCCGCCGGGGCTCTTCAGAAATTGCTGAGCCCCTCCGATGCCAGGATGGTGAGATCCGTGTTGCGATACGATGTTCCGCTGCGGGCGGCGACCCTCCTGTTCGCGAGCGCGAGCATGGTCGGGGTGGTGCTGCTGGTGACCGGCAAGGGCTCGCCGCGCTTGCTGGTGGGGATTCCTCTCTGCGTGGCGGCTGCCATCTCCGCGCTGACGGGGAGGGTTGCGCTGCGCCGCCGGGCCCGCCAGGAGATCCTGGCCTGGCTGCCGGCCACCCGGATCACCCACACCCAGACCCACATGGGCTCGGCCCGACCTTGGGGCGGCGACTGGGAGGGCCTCTGGAGCTCTGAGGGGCCCCCGGCCGAAGATCTCTCGGCGGGCTTGCAAGTCGCGCGCACCGAGATTCGAGACGCGACCCGGGCCCTCCTGGCCTCGCTCACCGACGAGCTCGTCCGCGGCCCCCGGCGCGGCGTCCGGCCGGCCTGTCGCCACGCCCGCCTGCGCGACCTCGGACGCGCCAAGCCGCTCCTGATGCCGGCCCCATCCACGGGCCTCACCGTGGCCAAGAGGTCCCGCTTCCGCGCCTCGGGCCGGCAGGTCCACCCGGCTCGAAGATCTCTGGCGTCATAGTCTCGGGGACGTGGCTGTTTATCGTAGGGGGCGTGGCTCGCTGCCGCTCGCCCGTCCCGGCGCCCCTCTCGCTCCGCGCGGCAAAGCCGCGCTACGCTCGCCTGATTGGCGGGAGGTGAACCGGGTACTTCGTGGTGCCGCGCCCCCGGCCCCGGGATTGACGAGCGGCCCTGTTCCTGGCGGCCCTGTTCCTGGCGGCCCTGTTCCTGGCGGCCCTGTTCCTGGCGGCCCCCTTTCGGGCGGCAATGATATTCCAGCGATGCGCATTTTTGGGGTGAGCGCTGGCGGGCGGGTGGTGTACACTGCTTCGCCATGGAAATCGGCCCCCTGAGAGAACGCGTGTCCAAGCTGCAGAGCCGGCTGACCGTTCTCCGGGGGCATCTTTGACATCGACGGCAAACGGCGGCGGGTCGCCGAGCTAGACGCCCTCAGCGGCGCCCCCGACTTCTGGAACAGCGCCGAGAAGGCCCAGGCCACCATGCGCGATCAGGCGCAGCTCAAGTCCACCGTCGACCACTTCGATGGCCAGGTGAAGGCGCTCGAGGAGGCCATGCTGCTCATCGAGCTGGCCGACGAGGCCAAGGACGAGGCCACCGCGGTCGAGGCCAGCCAGACCCTGGATGGTGCCGAGCAGGTGATCGCGCGCCTGGAGTTCGCCCGCATGCTGTCGGGCCCGTACGACCGGCAGGGCGCGCTCCTCAGCATCAACGCCGGCGCCGGCGGGACCGAGTCGCAGGACTGGGCCGAGATGCTCATGCGCATGTACACCCGCTGGGCCCAGCGCAAGGGGTTCGGCAGCGAGATGCTCGACCTGCAGCCGGGCGACGAGGCCGGCATCAAGAACGCCACCATCAGCATCGACGGGGAGTGGGCCTACGGCTGGCTGCGCGCCGAGGCCGGCGTGCACCGCCTGGTGCGCATCTCGCCGTTCGATTCGCAGGCCCGCCGGCACACCTCGTTCGCGAGCGTGTTCGTCTACCCCGACATCGACGAGACCATCAAGATCGAGATCGACGACAAGGATCTGCGCATCGACGTCATGCGCTCGGGGGGCGCCGGCGGACAGCACGTCAACAAGACGGAGTCGGCTGTGCGGGTCACCCACCTGCCCACCGGCATCGCCGTGCACAGCGACGGCGAGCGCTCACAGCACAAGAACAAGGCCACCGCGATGCGCATCCTGCGGTCCAAGCTGTTCGAGCTCGAGCAGAAGAAGCTCGAGGAGAAGATGGGCAACATCAATGCCCAGAAGAAGTCCATCGAGTGGGGCAGCCAGATCCGCTCGTACGTGCTGGCGCCCTACCGGCTGGTCTCCGACCACCGCACCGAGATGAAGGTCAGCAACGTGGACGCGGTGCTGGACGGCGAGCTCGACCAGTTCATGATCGCGCATCTCTTGCAGCTGGCCGGCGATCATTCGGCCATCGCGGCCGGGGCCAAGCCCGCCGCCAAACCCCAGCCCGACGAGGTGTGAGTGCGTACCCAGGAAAGGCGGGCCGCCGCCCCGAAACGTGGAGCCCCCCATGGCCGATGAGCGGGAGCTGATCGCCGAGCGCGAGCGGAAGGTGGCCGAGCTGCGCGAGGCCGGGCGCAACCCCTACGCCAACGACTTCGCGCCGACCCACACCACCCGCGAGATTCGCGACCGGTTCGCGCCGGCGCTGGCCGCCGCCGCATCCGGCGCCACCGCCGCGCCCGCAGCCGGCCCGGGCGGGCCCGCGCCGCTCTCGGACGAGATCTTCCGCGTCGCCGGACGGGTGGTCGCCCTGCGCGCGTTCGGGGGCGCGACCTTCGTCAAGATCCTCGACCGCGGCGGCGAGCTGCAGGTGTGGGTCAAGAAAGACCAGATCGGCCCGGCGGAGTTCGAGCTGTGGAGGAAGGTCGAGCGCGGTGACTTCATCGGGGCCAGCGGCAAGGTGGTCATCACCAGGACCGGCGAGCTCACCGTGCTCGCCGACACCGTGCGCATCCTCACCAAGGCCACCCGCCCGCTGCCGGAGAAGTTTCACGGCCTCTCGGACCAGGAGCTACGCTACCGGCAGCGCTACGTCGATCTCATCGTCAACCCCGAGGTCCGCGAGGTCTTCCGCAAGCGCTCGGCCATCGTCCGCCACATCCGGCGCTTCTTCGACGCGCGCGACTTCATCGAGGTCGAGACGCCCACCATGCACTCCATCCTGGGCGGCGCGGCGGCCCGACCCTTCACCACCCACCACAACGCCCTCGATCTGGATCTGTTCCTGCGCATCGCGCCCGAGCTGCACCTCAAGCGGCTGGTGGTCGGGGGCTTCGACCGGGTCTACGAGATCGGCCGCAACTTCCGCAACGAGGGGCTCTCGCGCCAGCACAACCCCGAGTTCACCATGCTCGAGTTCTACCAGGCCTACGCCACCTACGAGGATCTCATGGTGCTCACCGAGGCGCTGTTCGGGGAGCTCGCGCGCGAGGTGGCGGGTGGCGAGACCATCACCTACGGTGGGCAGTCGGTGAGCCTCGCGCCCGGGTGGCCGCGCATCCCCATGAAGGACGCGATCGTCACCGCGTCGCGCGCCGGAATCTTGCCGGGCGGCCTCGAGCGGGCGGTGCTCGACGATCCCCTGGCCCTGCGGGCCTGGCTGGCCAACGTCGGCCTCGACGCCGCCAAGGACGAGCTCGGCGCGGTCCTGCGCAAGGCGGACTCCCACGGCGAGCGGGTGGGGGCGCTCTTCGACTATGGCGGCGAGAAGGCGCTGCCCGTCGACCGGCCGGCCTTCGTCACCGACTACCCGGCCGAGACCTCGCCCCTGTCGCGCCGGAACGACGCCGACCCGACCAAGGTCGACCGGTTCGAGCTCTTCATCGTGGGGCGCGAGCACGCCAACGCCTTCTCCGAGCTCAACGATCCGGCCGACCAGCGCCAGCGCTTCCAGCGTCAGGTCGAGGCCAAGGCGCGCGGCGCCGAGGAGACCATGGACTTCGACGAGGACTACTGCCGGGCGCTCGAGTACGGGCTGCCACCGACGGCGGGGCAGGGCATCGGGATCGATCGGGTGATCATGCTGCTCACCGATCAGCCCTCGATCCGCGACGTGATCCTGTTTCCCCTGATGCGCCCAGAGCGGGACTAGAGCGGACGGGCCCGATGCACGGTCCGGGGTTCGAATGGTTCGTCGCCTGGCGCCACCTGCGCGACGATCAGCCCAAGTCCCGCCGGACCCTGTGGGCGGGTGTGGTGTTGCTCGGGGTGGGCGCCCTCTTGATGGCGGCGGAGCGGGTGGCGCCGCGCTTCCACGGCCCGCTCGCGATCCTGCTGCGCAACTCGCCCTGGTTCGAGAACCTCGAGATCGTCGGGGTGGCCGCGGTGGCGGTGGGGCTCCTGGCGCTGATCCTCGGGGTGCTCTTCGCGGTGTTCACGGTGTTCACCGCCTTCTCGATGTTCGGGGTGCTGCTCGGCACCGGGGCGCCGATCATCGCGCTGTCGATCATGTCGGGCTTCGAGCTCGACCTGAAATCCAAGATCCGCGCCACCAAGGCCGACGTGGTCATCACCCGGTCCGACGATCAGCCGTTCATGGACTGGCGGCGGGTGCAGGCAGCGACCCTGGCGCTGCCGGGCGTGGCGGGGGCCATGCCGTACCTCGAATCCGAGGTGATCGTGAAGCACGTGTCGAACCCGGCCGGCATGGGCATCCTCCTGCGCGGCATCGACGCCGCGTCGGCCGTGCGCGTCCTCGATCTCGGCCGCACCCTCAAGGAGGGAGGGGTCGACCTGCTCGACCACCCGGAGAAGATCCCCACCGAGCCCGCCTACGATCCGCCGTCCGACGAGCCGGCGCCACCGCCGTCGCCATCGCCACGGATCGTCCCCGGCATCCTCCTCGGCGAGGAGCTCTTCGCGCACACCCTGCGGGTCTACATGGGTGGCGAGGTCGACGTGGCCTGTCCGCTGTGCGGCGTGGGGCCGACCGGTCCCATGCCCAAGCTCAAGACCTTCCGGGTCGCGGGACACTTCTACTCGGGGATGTACGAGTTCGATTCCAAGCTGGCCTACGTGTCCCTCGCCGAGGCCCAGAAGTTCCTCGGACAGCCCGGCGAGGTGACTGGCATCGACGTTCGGACCTTGCGCTCGGACAGCGCCGTCGACCTGGCCCACGCGCTCGGCGAGCGGCTCGGCCCCGGCTACGAGGTGCGCTCCTGGGAGGAGCTGAACCGCAGCCTGTTCATGGCCCTGCGGCTCGAGAAGCTGGCGATGTTCATCGTCCTCACCTTCATCGCCCTGGTGGCCTCGTTCTCGATCGTGTCGAACCTGATCATGCTCGTGACCGAGAAGGGCCGCGAGGTGGCCATCCTCAAGTCCATGGGGGCGAGTGACGGCGGCATCCTGCGGGTCTTCTTCGCCGAGGGGCTCTACATCGGGCTCGTGGGACTCGGGCTCGGGCTCGGGCTCGGGATCGGGACGTGCCTTCTGATCGGGCGGTTCGGCTTGCCCCTCGATCCGGACGTCTACTACATCCAGAAGCTCCCGGTGGTGATGCGGGTGAGCGAGATCGGCTCGGTGGCGGCGGCGGCGCTCGGCCTGTGTTGCCTCGCGACCCTGTACCCGGCGTTCCTGGCCTCGCGCATGCGTCCGGTCGATGGTCTGCGCTATGAATGAGAGTGACGCGGGTCGCGGGCGGGCTCCGCGGCGGCTCCGGCGAGCAACCCAACCTAAACGCGCGGAGTCCAAGGCATTGTGCACAGGTCGCGCGCGTTGACACCCGCCGAGGCGGCGACTAGTTTTGCGCCCCCAATGAGCCTCACCGCGCCGTTCGCCGCGCCCGCCGGCGCCCACGTCGTGGTGCGCGACCTCTCGAAGGCGTTCCTCCACGGCGGGCGCACGCTGTCGGTCCTGCGCGGGGTGAACTTCGAGCTCCGGCCCGGGGAGATCGCCTCGGTGGTCGGGGCCTCGGGCGCCGGGAAGTCCACCTTGCTGCACGTCCTCGGGACCATCGATCTGCCGACCGCCGGCAGCATCCACTTCGATGGGGCGGACGTCACCCGCCTCGGGGCGGCGGCCCTGGCCGACTTCCGCAACCGGCAGATCGGGTTCGTCTTCCAGTTCCACCACCTCCTGCCCGAGTTCACCGCGCTCGAGAACGTGATGATGCCGGGCCTCATCCTGCGGCTCCCGCGCGCCGAGTGCGTGGCGCGTGCCCGCCAGATGCTCTCGCGCCTCGGCCTCGCCGACCGGCTCACCCACCGACCGGGCGAGCTGTCGGGGGGGGAGCAGCAGCGCGTGGCGCTCGCCCGAGCCCTGCTCCTGCAGCCGCGCTTGCTGCTGGCGGACGAGCCCACCGGGAACCTCGACACCAAGACCGGCCGCGAGATGCACCAGCTGTTCTTCGAGCTCAACCGCGAGCTCGGGATGACCTTGCTCATCGTCACCCACAACCCCGAGCTGGCTGCCCAGACCGGGAGGCGCTTGCGCATGGTCGACGGGCTCCTGGTCGAAGGGGAATGAACCGCGTGCAAGGCTTCCGGTCCCGCTCGCACGCTCCGCACGTGCTCACCCGGTCCATCTCCGTGGCCGCCCTGGTCCTGGGCCTCGCCGCGGCGGCCGCCGCCGCCGAGCATCGCCGGTCTCGCCCGGCCGCGCCGGCCCCCGAGGATGCCCCGGCGGCCCCGGCCGCGCCGGCCCCCGACGCGGCCGCCGAGGGCCCGGCCGCGGCCCCCGAGCTGCCCGCCGAGCCAGTCCCCAAGGTCGCGACCCCGAGCCTCAAGGTGGCGCGGGTGCACTTCCGCGGCAACCGCAAGGTGGAGGACGACGCGATCCGCGCGGTGATCAAGACCAAGCCCGGCCTGAACATCAACCAGGAGCTCCTGCGCGACGACGTCCGCGCCATCTGGAAGATGGGGTTCTTCGAGGACGTGCAGGTCGAGAGCACCGAGGTCAAGGGCACGGGCGAGCTGGCCATCGTGTTCGTGCTCCGCGAGAAGCCCACCATCAGCAAGATCTACGTGGCGGGCAACGACGAGGTCAGCCTGACCAAGATCAACGAGGTCCTCGACATCAAGAAGGACCAGGTCCTCGACCTCGCCAAGCTCAAGAAGAACGTCCAGAAGATCAAGGAGCTCTACGTCGAGAAGGGCTTCTACATGGCCGAGGTGGACTACGAGCTCAAGCGCCCGAGCGGCTCGGAGGTCGAGGTCTGGTTCCGCTGCCGCGAGCACGCCAAGGTCGAGGTCCGCCGGGTCAACTTCGTGGGGAACAAGGCCATCTCCGACGAGGAGCTGCGCCAGGTGCTGGTCACCCGCGAGGGCAACATCCTGTCGATCATGACCCAGGCCGGGACCTACCGGGAGGACGTGTTCCAGCGCGACCTGATCCTGCTGCAGTCCCACTACTGGGATCGTGGCTACGTCCAGGTCAAGGTCGGCACCCCGGTGCTCGAGCTGTCCCCCGACAAGCAGTCGCTCTTCATCACCATCAACGTGGAGGAAGGGCCGCAGTATCACCTCGGCAAGATCGACATCAAGGGCGACCTGCTCGAGTCGCGCGAGTACTTCCTCGAGCGGGTCTCGGTGCGCCCGGGCGACATCTTCAACCGCTCGAAGCTCAGCGAGGATCTCCAGCGGCTCACCGATCTGTACAAGGACCGCGGCTACGCCTACGTGAACGCCACCCCGGCCACCCCGGTCGACGAGAAGACCAGGACCGTGGACCTGGTCTTCGACATCCAGAAGGGCGAGCTGGTGTACTTCGAGCGGATCAACATCCGCGGCAACAGCAAGACCCGCGACAAGGTCATCCGCCGCGAGATGCGCATCTACGAGGGGGAGCCCTTCAGCCAGACCGCCCTCGACTACTCCAAGCGCCGGGTCAACGCCCTCGGCTACTTCGAGAAGGTGGACGTCTCCACCCGGCGCGGCTCCTCCGACAACCTGATGGAGGTCAACGTCGAGGTCACCGAGCGCCCGACCGGGACCTTCCAGGTCGGGGCCGGCTTCTCCTCGGTCGAGAACTTCATCGCCCAGGCCCAGGTCTCCCAGAACAACTTCTTCGGGCGCGGCCAGATGGTCACCCTGCAGATGCAGCTCTCCGGCCTGCGCCAGCTCTTCATGGGGCAGTTCCAGGACTACTACTTCCTCGACACCAAGTGGACCTTCGGGCTCAACCTCTTCAAGCAGGACCGCTACCTGTACTCGTTCACGCGCTCCTCGTACGGCGGCAGCCTGACCTGGGGCTACCTGCTGGCCGACGATCTGCGCCTGCTGCTCACCTACAACTGGGAGCACGTCGGGATCTCGACCGGGAACATCGGCTTTGGCGGCCTGTTCTCGGGCGGGCAGCGCGATCCCATCCCGGCCGGCTCGCTCGCCAACCTGCTCCGCTCGGGCATCACCTCGTCGGCCCGCGGGATGGTGTCCTACGACACCCGCAACGATCGCATGTTCCCGACCAAGGGCTGGTACAACACCCTGTCGGGCGAGATCGCCGATCACTTCTTGTTCTCGCAGAACGTCTTCACGCGTTACGAGGGGGCCCTCCGCTACTTCTACCCGCTGTGGGGGCCGTTCGTGTTCCGGGCCAAGCTCGAAGGCGGGATCATCGCCAGCCGGGATCCCCGCGGGGTGCCGATCTTCGAGCGCTACTTCGTGGGTGGCATCTACGACATCCGCGGCTTCGCCCCGCGCTCGCTCGGGCCCGTGATCAACGCCCCGGCCTCGCAGTCGCCCGACGCGCTGCTGACGCCCTTCCGGATCGGGGGCAACACCCAGGTGATCGCCAACGCCGAGATCGAGTTTCCGCTCTTCGACAAGGTCGGCATCCGCGGGGTGGTGTTCACCGACTTCGGGAACGCCTTCAACCTGGAGGACTCGTACTGCGGGCTGCGGCCCTACGGCGCCGACGCCTCCAACGATCCCTGCAAGCGGCCCTGGAACCTCGAGGCCTACCGGGCGAGCTGGGGGTTCGGCTTTCGCTGGTTCTCGCCGATTGGCCCACTGCGTTTCGAGTGGGGGATTCCCTTCAAGACCCTGCCGGGGGAGCAGCCCATGGTCTTCGAGTTCACCATCGGCAACTTCTTCTAGCAGCACCGGGCCCGTGGGTGGCGAATTTGGCCGGTTCGGGGCAGATCGCGGTTTCGCAAGCCGCCCCCTTCGTCTAGTGTTCCGTCGTCTGTCACAAGGAGAATCGAACATGTCGCGCTGGTTGCTCTTGGGTGCCTTCCTGATCGGATCCCTTCCGGTCGCCGCCTTCGCCGAGGAGGTCAAGCTCGGGTACGTGGATCTGCCGCGTGCGCTCGGCGAGACCGAGGACGGACGCAAGGCCAAGGCCAACCTGAAGAAGGTCTTCGACCAGAAGCAAAAAGAGATCGATGAGCAGCAGGAGGACCTGAAGAAGTCCATCGACGATCTCGACAAGAAGCGCACCCTCTTGCCTCCCGACAAGGTCCGGGAGAAGGAGGCCGAGCTGCAACAGCGCATGCAGAAGGTGCAGCAGACCTACATGCGCCACCAGCAGGACTTGCAGGCCAAGGAGCAGGAGGCCACCGGGAAGATCCTGGAGCGCATGAACAGGATCCTGCAGAAGATCGCCGTCTCCGAGAACTTCACCATGGTCTTCGATCGCCAGCAGGGTGGGGTGGTCTTCGCCAAGCCCCACCTCGATCTCACCAACGATCTGATCCGTCGCTACAACTCGGGCGAGGGGGCGGCCCCGACCGCCAGCGACACGCCGGCCGGCGGCGCGGCGGCCAAGACCGCCGCCAAGAAGTAGGGCTGCCCGCACATGTCACGCTGGCTGATCCTGGGTGTCTTCCTGCTTTCCTCCGCCCCCGGCAGGTCCTTTGCCGAGGAGCTGAAGCTCGGCTTCGTCGATCTGTCGCGCGCCCTCGGGGAGACCGACGACGGCCGTCAGGCCAAGGCCAATCTCAAGAAGGTCTTCGACCAGAAGCAGAAGGAGATCGACGAGCAGCAGGCGGATCTCAAGCAATCGGTCGACGATCTCGAGAAGAAGCGGACCTTGATGCCGGCCGACAAGGTCCGGGAGAAGGAGGCGGAGCTGCAGCAGCGCATGCAAAAGGTCCAGCAGACCTACATGCGTCACCAGCAAGAGCTGCAGGCCAAGGAGCAGGAGGCGACCGGGAAGATCGTCGAGCGGATGAACCGCATCCTGCAGAAGATCGCCGCCAGCGAGAACTTCACCATGATCTTCGATCGCCAGCAGGGCGGGGTGGTCTTCGCCAAGCCGCACCTCGATCTCACCAACGATCTCATCCGCCGCTACAACTCGGGCGAGGGCGCCGCCGCCCCGACCGGCCCGGACGCCCCGACCGGCTCCACGAAGCCGGCCCCCAAGAAGCCGTGATGAGGTGAGGACGCGATGACCACCGCCATGGCCACCCCCGCCTGAGGACGACGGCTCCGGTATGCCTCCCGCCATGAACATCCGGGACATCGAGGCGGTGCTCCCGCACCGCTACCCCTTCCTGCTCGTCGACCGGGTCGACGAGATCGGGGACGACCGCATCGTGGCCAGCAAGATGGTCAGCCGGAACGAGCCCCACTTCGAGGGGCACTTCCCCGGCTTGCCCGTGATGCCCGGGGTCCTCATCATCGAGGCGCTTGCCCAGGCCGGGGCCCTCTACGCGGCCCGGCTGACGGCGTTCGATCCCGCGCGCCAGGTGATCTATTTCATGGCCATCGACAAGGCCAAGTTTCGCCGGCCCGTGGTCCCGGGCGATCACCTCACGCTCGAGGTCACACCCCTCAGAAAGGGCGGGGTCATCTGGAAGATGCGCGGCGAGGCCAAGGTGGACGGCCAGGTGGTCGCGGAGGCGGAGTTCATGGCCAGCATCCAGAACAAGCCCGTCCCGACGACGGCGCCGTCGCCGGCGCCGTCGTTGGAGCCGGCTCCAGGGTCGACCGCCACGCCGGGGACCTGACGCGATGCCGGGTGGGAGCGGGTGCAACCTCCGGTGGACCGCGCTGGTCGGGCTGTCCTGGTGCCTGGCCGCCCCCCCAGCCTGTCGCCGCGGCTCCCTGCCGCCGCGTGCGCCCGGCACCTCGGTGGTGGTAGCCGCCGATTCCCCGGTGGATGGGGGCGCCACCCTCGAGGAGATCGAGCCGAACGATCTGCTGGCGAATGCCCAGCGCCTGGAGCTCGGTGGGACCGCCTCGCTGACGGTGAACGGGCACCTGGTGGCGCCCCTCGGGGCCCGCGCCAAGGACGTGGATCTGTTCCGCATCGTGGTTCCTCCTCCGGCGGTGGTGGTCGAGAGCCCGGACGGCGGGCCGCCGAGCCTGCATCAGCTGCTGAACCTCGCCGTCACGCCCGAGCCGCGGCTGGCCATCGCGGTCGACGCCCTCGACGATCAGGGACGCACCCTGGTCACGGCCGCCGGCAGCCCGGCGGGCGAGGCGGAGTGGATCCCCAACCTGTCCGTGATCCCGGGCACCTACTTCGTGCGGGTGCGTCCCGTGGTGTTCGCCGACCCTGGCCCGCGAAAGGCAGGAGGATCGGGCGCCACGCCCTCCACCACCGAGGGCAGCGGCAGCCCGGCCACCGCCGCCGGCAATGGCCCCGGCTCCGGCGCCGGTCACGGCACGGGCAGCTCCCCTGGCCCGAGCGGAGGCCTGCTCGCGCCCGGGACCTCGGGCTACCAGCTGGTGGCGCGCCTCGCGCCTGAGGATCGGGGGGACGAGGTCGAGCCCAACGGCCGCTCGGCGCTGGCGAACGAGGTGGCGGCCGGCGGCGACGTGGCCGGGTTCCTCGGGTGGCGACGCGACGAGGACTGGTTCCGGATCCCCCTCGCCGGGCTACCGGAAGGCAGCGCCCTGTCGATCGAGCTCGATCCCGTGGAAGGGGTGGCCGCCTCGGTCACCGTCCTCGACTCGGTCGAGCAGAAGATGACCGAGCAGAAGGGACGCAAGGAGGAGCGGGTGGCCATCCGGAACGTCCGGCTCCCGTCGTCGGATCCCTGCGTCTACGTGGTCGTCAAGGCCGAGCAAGGCCGGAACCCGGAGGCCCGCTACACCCTGCATCTCCGGACCGAGGAGGCGCGCGCCGACTCGGAGCTCGAACCCAATGACGACGTGGCCCACGCCGTGCCGCTGGCGGACGGCACCTTCCTCGGTTACCTCGGCCCGGGTGACGTCGACGTCTACCGTTACTCCGCGCCGCTGCCGGTCGAGCTCGCCTTCGAGGTCGTCCCGCCCGACCACGTGGACCTGAAGATCGACGTGCTGCGCGAGGATGGCTCGAGCCTGGCGCGCATCGACTCGGGCCGGCGTCGGGAGGCCGAGCGGCTGCCCAACCTGTACGTGGAGGGCTCCGTGCTCCTCCGCCTGTCCGCCGGCAAGGGAGACGGCAACGTCGACGAGCCCTATCGCATCACCGCCTCGAGCCGCCCGGTCGAGCCCGGGGCGGAGCGGGAGCCGAACGGCGTCCCTGCTCAGGCGACGCCCCTCGAGGCTGGCGTGACCGGGACCGGCCTCATCTTTCCGAGAGGGGACACGGATTTCTGGCGGTCGAACGCCGCGGCAAAGCCGGGCGAGCAGCTGGCCATCGCCGTCAAAGGCATCCCGGGCTTGACGCTCGAGGTTCGTCTGATCGGCGCCAACGGCAAGGAGGGTGCGCGGTTCCGTGTCGGGAGCGAGGCGTCGGCGCCCTTGCGCATCTCGCCGCCCCAGGGGGCGGGCGAGACCTGTTGCCTGCTCCAGGTTCGCGAGACCACCGGGCGCCAGGCCAATCCGCGGGATCGGTACACCATCTCGGTCACGCCGGTGACTCCGTGAATCCCCGCGGCGCGCCGGACGTCCTACGGTTTCAGCCGAGAAGTCCGATGGGATCTCTTGACACGGTGAACGACGGGCCAATCACCGCCCCAATCACGGCACGATGTTTGGGGGCTCCCAAAACAAGAGGCTTGACTCGGCGGCAGGCATATTGCAGGACCTTAAGAGAGGCGTAAATGCTCGAACCCTGGATCATCGAACAGATCCGACGCCGCGAAGAAGAAGAGCGGCAGGGACACCAGCGACCGAGGCTGGAGATCCCGGCGCGCGACGACCGAGACGATGACCGTGAGCGCGACAGCCGCCGTGACAAGGCCCGCAAGGAAGAAGAGCCCGAGCGGGGCGTGACCATCATCGACTACGGCGTCGCCTGAGCCGCCACGCCCGACCCGGCTATTTCTTCTTCAGGTCGTCGAGCTTGGCCAGGTAGCGATCGATCGACCACTTGGGGCCGAGATAGACCTCGGGGGCGGTCCCGATCTCGACCGCGTAGTTGATCTTGTCCTTGGCCTCGTCGCCGATCTTGAGGACGCAAACCTTCTTGCCGTCCTTGCTGCGGGCGGTGAGGGTGGCCTTCGGCTTGACCAGCCCGTTGGCCTTCAGGCTCTGATCGTCGGTGAACCCGACCGCCTTGTAGTCCTTGAACGAGGTGGTGAGGGGGGTGACCTTGGTCGGGTCGGGGACGAAGCCCGCCGGCTTGCTGGCCTTCCAGTCGCCCGGCTTGGCGCCCTTGACGAGGGTGTAGGAGTCCTTGTCGTGGGCCACCACGATCTCGCCCAGGTCCGGCTCCCCGATGTCGCACAGGGTCTTGTCCCGGAAGTCGATCGGGCGCTTGTCGATCCGGTCGACGTTGTAGCGCTTGACCAGGAAGACCTGCGGGGAATCCCCCTGCTTGACGAAGTAGTCCTCGGTCCCCTTCTTGTTCCCGACCAGGGCGGTCACGCTCTTGCCGCCCTTGAGCGACACCACCACCTTGGTCCCCGGGTGGTCGAGCCCGGACTCCTCCGGCTTGGCGCCGTCGGCGAAGTCGTTGGTGACCCAGTTCGACAGCAGGGAGGCGATGCCGGTGGGGACCGTGGTGTCGAGCTTGTCGATCTTGACCGTGGACTCCACCACGCTCCACTTGTCGTCGCCAGGCTTGTCGGCCTTGACCACCACGCGGGCGCCGTCCTTGCCCTCGAGCGCGATCTTCTCCACGTCGCCCTGGGTGAACTTCAGGATGGTCTTGTCGCGCCAGTTGGAGGTGTCGCGGTCGAAGTTGTAGCGGAACGAGCCGATCCCTTGCCACACCTCGTCCTTGCCCGGCAGCCGGACCAGGGTGTTGCCGCCCACGCTCTTGCCGACCAGCAGATCCACCACCACCTGGTCTCCTTTGCGCGCCACCACCCGCAGCGCCGAGTTGTCCGCCAGCTCGAACTCGGCGTGCTTGGCCTTCTGCTCGGTCACGGTGTCACCGAACTCCAGCTTCTCGAGCGACTCGAAGGCCTGCTTGGCCACGTTCTCGTCGGCCGGATACTGCACGGGGGCCGTCACCTTGTAGGTGTCCCCCTGCTTGGTGATGACCGTGGTGGTCCCGGCCTTGGTCACCGCCAGGGTATCGAACGAGCCGCTCGCGATCTTCGGGAGGGGGCGGGGACGCTCGCCCACGCGCTCCCCCTTCTGAGGCTGCCGCAACACGAAGGCGGCGATGACACCCAGGATTCCAAACAAGGCCAGTGCGGTCAGTGTCTTCCGGTTCATGGCGTCCTATTTTGGGGTGTTCGGGGGGGCTAGAGCTTCTGTCCCTGGCGCCGGGAACGGCGGAAGCGCCAGCGCAGGAACCCGAAGGCGCAGAAGGCCAGCGGCACGCCCAGGATGTTGAAGTACTTGAGCGCGGTCACCTTCTGATCGGGGTCGATCTGCAGGGGACGCGAGCTGACCAGCTTGGCGCGCACCGGGAGCAGGGCCTCGTCCTCGAGGACCCAACCGATGGCGTTGAGCAGGAACTGCGCGCCGCTGCCGTAGATGGGCAAGTAGCGGCTCATCGGGAAGAACTCGTCCGAGGCGAAGTCGGAGTCGCCCACCATCACCAGGCGAACGCTCTTCTTGGACTCACCCGGGGGCGTGGTGTCCGCGCTGGACATCGCGCCGCCCGCACCGGCCGGAGCGAACGCGCTCTTGAGCGGCCCCTCGTAGGCGTAGGCCAGGCCGAAGGGCCCCTTGTCCTTGGTGGGCTCCACCGGCGTCCCCGGGTTGAACATGAAGAACCCGCTGACCTTCCAGCTGCCCGGCGAGCTCTGGGCCAGCTTCCACAGCTTGCCCTGGGCGGGTGGGCCGTCCTTGAGCGGCCCCACCAGCTCCACCGAGCTCGGGTAGGGGAAGACCACCGCGTTGATCCCGGCCATGAGCTGGAAGTCCTTGTCCTTCGAGCGCGGAGTCTCCACCCCCACGAACATCGGGGCGTTGGCCAGGAGCCGTCGCCCGCCCGCCTCGACGGGGCCCGGCACGTTCTGCTTGTCGAGGACGAAGTCCTGGTCCACCGAGAAGCCGTAGGCCTTGAGGAGCTCGCCGAGGCCGCTGTCGTTGGCCTGCCCGACCTTGGGCACGCCCGGCATATCCATCCCCGGCGCTCCCCCGCGCGGCTGCGACATGACCATCCCGTCGACCAGGAAGATCACGCCCTTGCCCTTCATCAGGAAGGAGTCGATCTCCTTGCGCCCCTTCTCGTCGATGGCCTGGCGCGGCCCGCCCACCAGGAGCGCGTCCACGTCCGCCGGGATCGGGGCGGTGGAGGGGTTGACGGTGGTGGTGTCGAACTCCTGGTTCACCGCCTGCTGCAGGGCCTGGAAGCCCTGCGAGAGATCGTACTCGCCGTGCCCGTTGGTGAGGGCCAGCTTGCGCTTGCGCTGGGTCATCCGCTTGATCAGCGACGAGAGCTGGTACTCGAGCCCCTCGGCGCCCACGATCTCCGGGATGGCCTCGCTCTGGCCGTTGTACTGCAGGCACAGGCCGAGGTAGTAGGCGCCCACCTCGAACTTCTGATCCTCGAGGCGCTGGATCTGGAGCTTGCGCACCCCGCAGGCCGACGCCTCGTCCTCGAACTTCTTGTCGGTGCCGGGATCGAGCGCCTCGAAGCGCACGTGCCCCTTCGAGTTGAAGCGGTACTCGTCGAGCAGGTCCCGCACGTAGCGCGACAGGGACTTGAGCTCGGACGGCAGGTTGTCCGACATATAGGCCTTGATGGTCAGCGGATCCGGCAGGTTCCTGACCACGTCCTTGGAGGCCGGCGACAGGGTGTAGATCTTGGACTCCGTGAGGTCGAGCCGCCCGAAGATCCGGGTGCCGATCAGGTTCAGCGCCACCAGGATGCCCACCACCGCCAGCAGGTAGAACCCGGCGTTCGAGGCGTAGCTGCGCTTCTTCTGGTCCATGCTGTTGGTGGTCATTTCCACTTCCTCGACTCGAGGGCCGTGGTCGCGATGAGCAGGCTGACCACGATCAGGGACGCGTAGTAGACGATGTCACGGGAGTCGATGACCCCGCGGCTGACGTTCTCGAAGTGGGTGTCGGTGCTGAGGAACGAGACCAGCGGCTGGAGCTTCTCGGGGACGAAGGGCAGCACCTTGCCGAACAGGAAGAACGCGAAGCAGATCCCGAACGAGATGATGAGCGAGACCACCTGGTTGCGGGTGAAGGACGAGGCCATCACCCCGATCGCCAGGTACGAGCCGCCCATCAGCAGGAGGCCGATGTAGCCGGCGATGGCCGGACCGCGGTCGAGCGGTCCGAGGCGGGCCACCGTGATGGCGAAGACCAGGGTCAGGGCCAGGGTGGTGAGCAGCAGGGTCATGGCCGCCAGCCACTTGCCGAGCACCACCTCCCAGTCCCGCACCGGCATGGTGATCAAGAGCTCGATGGTGCCCGAGCCCTTCTCCTCGGCCAGGAGGCGCATGGTGATGGCCGGCGCGAAGAAGCAGAACATCAGCGGCGCCAGGCTGAAGAAGCTGCGCATGTCGGCCTGCTTCTCCACGAACAGGTTGTTGAAGAAGAAGAAGCCGAAGACGATGGTGAACACCGTCACCACGATGTAGGCCACCGGCGAGTTGAAGTAGGTGCGGATCTCTCGTTTCGAAATCACCAGAGCGGGACTCATGCGCGCGCCTCCTCGGAGTGGGTCGGGTCCTTGGTGGTGAGGGTGTGGAACACGTCCTCGAGGCTCACCGACTCCCGGACCAGCTCCAGCAAGGGCCAGTGGTTGTCCACCGCCGCCCGGAAGAAGGCCCGGCGCAGATCGTCCGAGGTGGCGGCGTCGATGGAGAAGGCGTGGACGCCGAGCTCCTTGGCGGAGGGCTCGCAGCGGGCGACGCCCCGGATGGCGGCGAGCTTCTCGCGCACCGCCTCGGCCGCGACCCCGGCCGACTCGACCACCACCCGGTAGCGGCTGCCCTTCTCCCGGGCGCGCAGGGCCTCGGGCGTATCGTCGGCCACCAGCTTGCCACCGCTGATGATGAGGATGCGCGAGCACGTCGCCTGCACCTCGGGGAGGATGTGGGTCGACAGGATGACAGTCTTCTCCTGCCCGAGCTCCTTGATCAGCCGGCGGATCTCCACGATCTGGTTGGGATCGAGGCCGCTCGTCGGCTCGTCGAGGACCAGGATGTCGGGATCGTGCAGGATGGCCTGCGCCAGCCCGAGCCGCTGCCGGTACCCCTTCGACAGCTCCCCCACCAGCTTGCCGGCCACCTCGGAGAGCCCGCAGCGCCCGCCGACCTCCTTGATGCGCGCGGCGCTCTTGTTCGGGGTCATGCCCCGCATCTCGGCCGCGAACTCCAGGTACTCGAGGACGCTCATGTCCTTGTAAAGCGGCGTGTCCTCGGGCAGGTAGCCGAGCCGCTTCCGGACCTCGAGGGACTCGTCGAAGACGTCGTGCCCCGCCACGTTGGCGGTCCCGGCGGTCGGCGCCAGGTAGCACGTGAGCATCTTCATGGTGGTGGATTTTCCCGCCCCGTTCGGGCCGAGGAAACCCAGGACCTCGCCCCGGCGCACGTTGAAGGTGACCTGGTCGACGGCGCGGAATGCACCGTACTCCTTGGTCAGATTTTCGACGCGAATCATCACGTCCGACATCGTTTCCTCTTTGTCTTGGGTGGCGGAGGGGTGGCTCGGGAATCGATTTGCCTGCCCCTAACTCGGGCCCCGGCCAGATTATTCCCGACACCGTCGATATTGGGGATCTGGGCGATTCGGCTGTTTCGTCCGACGCGGTAAGTACGACGGTGTCCGGGGAGTGTCAAGCGCGCCCCGCCACCCAGGCCCGGGGGAACCTGGGAGCCTGCTCAGCAGTCCGCGTCGAGGGTGGGGGTACAACCGGTGGGGCAGCAGCCGTCGTGGACCTTGCCCGAGCAGCCGAGGATCGGGACGTGCTGACAGGAGGCGTTGCACTGACTGGCGGCGCCGACCAGCTCGTCGACCGTGCAGGCGTCCCCGTCGTCTTGACAGCGGACAGGGCAGGTGGAGCTGGGGTCACAGGTCTCACCGTTCTCCACGATTCCGTTCCCGCAGGAGGGCGCGCAGTCGGCGTCGTTCGCGGCGGAGCAGCCGTCCGGGCAGCAGTGATCGCCCGACCCGCAGGTGGTGATGCGCACGTGGGAGCACACCCGGTCGCAGTTGCTCGGCGTCCCGCGGGCGAAGTCCAGCGTGCACGAGTCCGTGTCCGCGCAGGAAGCCGGACAGGCGCCGTCCTTGCCGGCGGTGATTCCGGGGTCGCAGGCCTCGTTGGCGTCGAGCACGCCATTGCCGCAGATGGCCCCGCAGTCGGAGTCGTTGGCCGCGCTGCACCCGGCTCCCTCGGGGCAGCATCCGTCTCCGTTCACGCAGGAGGTGATGGCCTGCCGGACGCAGGGGATGTTGCAGGCGGAGGTCGAGCCCGGCGCGATGACGTAGGGCGAGCAGCTGTCGGAGGGGGGACAGCCCGCCGCGCACGAGACCGGGGTGCTGGCGGTGTCACAGGTCTCCCAGGGAACCTCCACCACGCCGTTGCCGCAGGAGGCGGGACAGTCGGCGTCGAGGCCCTCGTGACCGCCCGGCGGACAGCAGCCGTCTCCGTCGCGGAAGGTGGTGGTGGGGACGAACACGCACCGGGCGGTGCAGCTGTCGGCGTCGATCAGCAGGTCGTCGGTGCAAGGGATGGCGTCCGAGCAGCTCTTCGGGCACGCGCCGGGTTGCCCGGCCGGAATGGCCACGTCGCACGCCTCGCCAGGATCGAGGTGCCCGTCCCCGCAGCTCGGCGGACAGTCGGGATCGGAGGCCGAGCCGCAGCCCTTCGGGCAACAGCCGTCGGCGACCGCCGAGCACGCGGTGGTCGGCTGCAGGAGGCAGACGGTGTCACACGGCTTGCCCGGTGTCACGGTCATCACGTAGCTCGAGCAGGTCGCCTGGGGGGCCGGGCACCCGGTCGGGCAGGCGCCGGCCGTCCCGGCGCGGATGGCGGTGTCGCACGCCTCGCCGGCCTCGAGCACGCCGTTTCCGCAGGTGGCCTTGCAATCGTTGTCGACGTTCGGTCCGATGGTGGAGGGATCGGGGCAGCACCCGTCGTTCGGAACCGGGGTGGTGATGGGCAGGTGCTGGCAGGTGGTCTGACAGCCCGAGCCGACCAGGATGTCCGCGGTGCAGGGTTGCTTGTCGTCGCAGTCGGCGGAGGTCGGACATCGTCCACTACCGCTCGCGCCGGTCGCGCCGAATCGGCCGCTGATCCCGGGATCGCAGAGCTCCGGCGCTTCCACCAGCCCGTTTCCGCAGGCGGGCCGACAATCCGCATCCGAGCTGGTGTTGGCCCCCACCGGGCAGCAGCCATCCCCGGCCACCGCCACCAAGATCGCCACGTGCGAGCAGCGCGCCGAGCAGGTCCCCGCCGAGATCAGGGCATCGACCGTGCACGGATCTCCGTCGTCGCAGTCGGCCGCGCCCGGACAGGTCCCGGGGCCGGTCGCGATCATCGTGTCGCAGGACTCCCCCTGGCCGAGGACGCCGTCGCCACAGGCGGCCGAGCAGTCGGGATCGGTGGCCGAGGTGGCGCCGGCTGGACAGCAGCCGTCGGTGGCGGTCGCGATCCGGATCTCGCTGTGCTGACAGGTGACCGTGCAGCCGGTGCCCACCAGCCGGTCCTCCGTGCAAGCAATTCCGTCATCGCAATCGCGTGGGCAAGCGCCCGGCAACTCCGCGGCGATGGCGGTGTCGCAGGTCTCGTCGCGATCGAGGGTGGCGTTGCCACAGCGGGCGACCGTCTCTGGCGCGCCGCCGTCCGCGGCCACGCCGTCCCCGCCACCACCGTCCGCGCCGCCCGGTCCATCCCCGCCCGAGCCGGCTCCCCCGTCGGCCCCCGGGGCGGGTTGACAGGCCAGGCTGTCGCACACGAGTTCGACCGTGACCGAGGTGGTCTGCGGCAGCGTGAACGACCGGGCCCCGCGCGCGATCTCGGTGCGACCGGCGTCGAAGGCCCGGGCCTCCACCAGCGTGTCACCGCTCCCGAGCGGTCCGACGTGGACCTGCAGGACGATTGGCCAGCCGATGTCGGCGACGCTGGCGTACCAATCGGCGAGGACCCGCTGACTCGGCAGGGGCGCCTTCTGGGAGACCGCCACCTGCACGTGCACGACTCCCGGGAGCGGCTCGGGCGAGCCCACGCTGACCGAGAGCAGCCGATCTCCACGCGAGCGGCAGGCCACCGCCGAGCCGGTGACCAGCGCCAGCATCAGGCCCACCACGCAGACTCGGTCCGACCAGAGCAGGCGCGCCCCCGGGGGTGGGTGTCGGTCCGGACGCGCGGCGCGGTCCCGCGCGGGATCAGCGATGCTCGGTGCCCGCATCGGTGGGATCGTCGATGGGGTGGGCGGCTCCGCCCCGAGAGGCGCCGCTCCGGGCGTCGCCGCCCTGCCGCCAGACCGATTCGAGCGGCCACAGCGAGGCGACCCAGCGGGCGGCGACCTCGTCGGCCGCCGCGCGCAGTCCCTCGGGAGCGACGCCGCGCAAGATCGTCGCCGCGTGGGAGGCCCAGGCCGGGATCTCACGGGGCTCCGCCAGGTCCGCGGCCGGGGCACCGGATGCGGTGGGGGAAGGCGCTGCGCCGGCGAGGGTTCGGAACGCCTGCACCTCGACGTCGGACAGGGCATGAAAGGGCGGCTCTGGTCGTGGAGGTGGTGATGGCGGTGCCTCGGTCGTGGCGGCAGAGCGTTCGGGTCCCGCGGCCGCGGCCGCCCCCGCCTGCGCGCGGCTCCACAGCAAGAGCCGCGGCACCAGGGCGGTGCGCGCGAGCAGCCCCGCATCGAGCGCCGCGGGATCGCTCGGGGTGGCGGCCGCCCGTGCGTCGGCATCGAGGTGCTCCGGGCGCACCCCGAGCCGCAGCAACATGCCCTGGGCCGCGGCGGCCCGCTGGATCATGCGGGTGGCCCGCGCGAGATCGTCGAGCGTGGAGAACGGGCGCTCCCCAGCGGCGGGCGGCTCGTCGAGCAGACGCGGAAAGACGGGTCGCGGTCGGTTGACCGCCTCGAAGACCGCGGCCTCGGGCTCCTCGACCAGATCGAGCTCGGGGAGTGATGCGAACGGTCCTTTGCGCACCCAGGCCCGCGCCAGCGCGCGCACCTTGCCCACCAGCGAAACCCCGAGCCGGAACAGGCGCACGAGTGGAACCGTGCGCACGGCCTCCACGGCGCGCGGGTCGACCTCGTCCCGGGCCACCTCGGGCTGCGGATCCGGCTGCGCGCGCGGCGCGCTCGGCGCGCTCCGATGGAAGCCGGCGGTCCGAGCCGCCGCCTCCCCCCGCCCCGCGGACCCTCCGTCCCGGGCCAGGAACTCCACGGCCAGATCGAGCAAGCCCCGCATCCGCCCCATCACGCGCGCCGCCGCCTCCTCGTCCGCCGGATCGACCCGATCGGCCGAGAGCACGCGGTTGGCCAGCGCCACCAGCGCGAAGTGCAGCTCGTCGAGCTCTTGCGAATCGGTCACCTCCCCGAGGGCCGCCACGAACAGCGAGCCCGGCACCTCCATCTCGGGGCCGAGCGCCGGCGGCGCCAGCCAGAAGCTCGGCCCTTCCTCGCTGACGATGGGCCTCGACCGTCCGCCCGGCGCAGTCTCTCCCAGCCGCACCGACAGTGGGTCGAGCTCGCGGTACACCTCGAGGGCCTCGAAGGTGTCGATGAAGCCGTGGTCCGCCATGCGCCCCTGGCGCCACCGGTACGCGGTCTCCTCCAGCTCGGAGTCGAGCTCCGACTTGGCGCCCACCAGGATCTTGCGCGCGAGCTCGTGATCGTCCCGGTAGAGCAGATCCACCACCCGCAGCAGCGCCTGAGCCGAGCCCAGCGTCTCCTCTCCCTCATCCGGGATCTCCCCGCCGATCTCCGCGGCGCGGACCGCGCGCTCCTCGGCCGCCGCCTCGCGGTAGCCGACGATGTCGAGGACGAACAGGCGATCCGGTGTCGGGTAGAAGATCCCGTCGGACTCCTCCGGGGGATCCTCGACGCTGAGATCGTAGATGCGGGCCCCCTTGCGAAGGATGAGGGCGACGAGCTCGATGTCGAGGCCACGCACCCACGCGCCGATGGTCTCCTCCGGCAGCTCGGCCATCATCTCGACCCACTCGCGCAGGCGCACGGGCGCGGTCCGGTCGCCGGACCAGAGCGAGAAATCCGCCACGATCTGCGCCTGGGCGGGCGTCACCCAGCGCAGCAGATCGGCCGCCTCGCGAAAGTCGCTCTCGCGCAGGATGCCGTACAGCTCGTCCCCCGACATGGCCGCGATGGCCTGCTCGGGGTCGTCGAGCGCCATCAGCGCCTCCAGGCGATTGCCCCGCTGGCTCCGCCCGAGGCGAGCGCGATAGCGCGACAGCGTGATCACGTTCGACGCCTGGGCTGGGCTCCCGGGGGGCGGTGGGTCTCGGCGGGTGGGCGGGGAAGGAGACATGCTGGATGTGAGCCTCGTCGGGGGGAGTGCATCCCCTTCTTACTCCACCGGGTGGCTCGACCGGGTGGCGATCGCTCGCCTGGCCCGGCTCGGGGTACCCCGGATCGTTTCCGCCGGTGGCCGCGCGCCCCCGAGCCGCCGCGCGGAAATCCCGTCGAATACGCGTCGCGCACTTGACATGGGCGGCCCTGTACGTAACTTACGCGGGTCTGTGGACCCAGGCACGTAGCTCAGTGGAAGAGCACTACCTTGACACGGTAGGGGTCGGCGGTTCAATCCCGCCCGTGCCTACGCTTGCTCGACGCGCATCCCGCCACCGAAACCGGGCGGAAATACGGTAGTGTGGGGGCGGCGGAGGCGGTTGTTGGCCGGCGCGCCCCTGCCCGCGCTCGGGTTCGTGTCCGACTGGGCTGGGCGGTCCGCGGTCCTGGCGAAGCGCCGGGGGGTGGGCAAAGGGATCGGCGAGAGGGACATGGCGGCCGAGGTGGTCTCTGCCCGCACCCCCCGGGAGGCCAGCCCGGACGGGGCCAACCCCGACAGGGCCAGCCGAACGCGCTACACCCGGAGACGATTTCGTCCGACGCCTTGCGGAGGAATCCCTTCCCCCGTCCCTGGCATCTCAAATAGTCCCATCAACGCAGGCTGTGTAACCGTAAAGCCGGTTGCATAGACCCGGTCGAGTGCGCAAAGCTACTGACCGAGTACCGTCGTTCACCCAAACCAGGAGAAATCGTCATCGCTAGACCAGGCTTTCAACCACCAAGTGTCGCCGACAATTATCGCGTGGGTCGCCGCATCCGCGTCCCCGAGGTTCGCGTCATCAACGGAGACGGCGAACAGATCGGGATCATCACGACGCAGGAAGCCCTGCGGTTGGCCGAGGAGCAGGGCCTCGAACTGGTGGAGGTGAACCCGCGGGCCGCCCCGCCGGTTTGCAAGATCATGGACTTCGGAAAGTTCAAGTACGAGACGTCCAAGAAGGAGAAGGCCTCGAGGAAACACCAGTCGACCATCGTCTTGAAGGAGATCAAGCTCCGCCCCAAGACCGATGACCACGACCTCGACTTCAAGGTGAAGCACATCCGCCGCTTCCTGTCCGAGGGCAACAAGTGCAAGCTCGTGACGGTGTTCCGCGGCCGCGAGATCGTGCACCCGGAGACCGGGCAGGCGATGCTGGATCAGGTGGTGAAGATGGTGAGCGACGTGGCGGTGGTCGAGCAGCGCGCCATGATGGAAGGACGCCGGATGGTGATGGTGGTCGGTCCGAAGGCCGGTGTGGTGAGCCGTCCGGCGAGCCCACCGCCTGCGGCCGCCGCCCCCGGCCCTGGCGGCGCCCCCGCCGCGGCCGCCGCGACGCCTGCCGCAGCCACCGCCGCTCCGGCGGCGCCGCGTCCGACCGCGGCCGCGACCGCTGCCCCGGCGGCGCCCCTGCCGAAGGCGCCCGCCAGCGCCGCGAGCTCGCCGGCTGGCGCGAAGGCCTGAAGGCACAGGGTAGGCCCCCGTCGATCACGCCCACGGGGCGTTCCTGTGCACGTGCACGGCCACGATCACGGGGGCGGCCACGATCACGATCACGGGTCCTGATCGGGGTGACCAGGGCCGGACCTGGTCCGGACCTGGACCGGACAACGAAGGGTGACGAACGCGCGGGCCGGCGTCAGGAAAGTCTTGCCAGGCGTCCGAGGATCGCTATACTGCGCCGCTCACATGCCCAAGATAAAAATGAAGTCGAACAGCAGCGCCAAGAAGCGCTTCAAGCTGACGGCCAAGGGCCGCGTCAAGCGGAAGAAGGCCTACCTTCGTCACTGCCTGGGCGCGAAGTCGAGCTCGGCCAAGCGGAAGCTGCGTCGCGGCGGCTACGTGAGCAAGACGCAGGAGCATCAGATCAAGGCGATGCTCCCGTACGGAACCTAGGCCCAGTTTTCTCGCCACTGCATCCTCGCCACTGCATCAAGGATAGTCGGACATGCCGCGCGCCAAAGGTGGACCCAAGTCTCGTCATCGCCGCAACCGCATTCGGAAGCACGCCAAGGGCTTCCGGGGTGGTCGCTCGAAGCTCTGGAAGGCCGTCGTCGAAGCCGTACATCGCAAGTGGCGGTACGCGCTCTTCCACCGGCGCAAGAAGAAGTCGGACTTCCGTGGGCTGTGGATCATCCGGATCAACGCCGCGGCGCGCGCGCTCGGCATGACCTACTCGCGTCTCATCGCCGGGTTGAACAAGGCGAACGTGAAGCTGGATCGCAAGATCCTCTCGGATCTGGCCATCAGCGATCCCAACGCCTTCCAGAAGGTCGTCGAAGCGGCGCGGGCACACTAGCAGGGGCCGGGCGTCATGGCGGCCAGCTCCTCCGGCACGCAGGAGCTCATCCAGGAGCTCGACGGCCTCGCCGCGGCCTTCGGCCAAGAGGCGGAGCCGCTGGCGACCGAGCAGGAGATCCGCGCGGCCCAGGCCCGCTTCCTCGGGAAGAAGGGCCGGGTCTCGGAGCTCATGAAGGCGCTCGGGCGGCTGCCCGCCTCCGATCGGCCGGCGGCCGGGGAGGCGGCCAACCGGGCCAAGGCTTCGATCGAGTCGGTGGTGGCCGCGCGGCTCGCAGCCCTCGCGGATGCGGCCCTCGCCGCCGATCTCGCGCGCCAGGTGGATGTCACGCTCCCCGGCCGCGGGCGCCCCCTCGGCTCGCTGCATCCGCTCACCTCGGTGCGGCGCGAGGTGGAGGAGATCTTCCTCGGGCTCGGGTTCGAGGTGCGCACCGGGCCCTGGATCGAGACCGAGTGGCACAACTTCGATGCCCTCAACACCCCGGCCGACCACCCCGCGCGCGACATGCAGGACACCTTCTTCGTCGAGGGAGGTCGCATCCTGCGGTCGCACACCTCGCCGGTCCAGGTGCGCACCATGCTGGCGGGGCCGCCCCCCATCAAGATCATCGCGCCCGGCAACGTCTTTCGCCGGGATGACGACGCCACCCACACGCCCATGTTCCCTCAGGTCGAGGGCCTCTACGTGGACCGGCACGTCTCCTTCGCCGATCTCAAGGGGACGCTGCTCCACTTCGTCCGCCGCTTCTTCGGCGGCGCGCTCGAGATCCGCCTGCGTCCGAGCTTCTTCCCCTTCACGGAGCCCTCGGCCGAGGTGGACGCCGGGTGCTTCGCCTGCGGGGGCACGGGCACGCGGGCGCCCGCGGCCGGCAAGGCGAGCCCGAGCCCGAGCGACGGCGTTGGCCGCTCGACCGAGTTGGAGGGCTGTCGCCTGTGCAAGGGCTCCGGCTGGATCGAGATCGGTGGCTCCGGCATGGTCCACCCGAACGTGTTCCGCGCGGTGGGCTACGACCCGGCCGAGGTCAGCGGCTTCGCCTTCGGGATGGGCCTGTCGCGGATGGCGATGCTGAAGTACGGGGTGGAAGACCTGCGCGCCTTCTACGACAATGACCTGCGCTTTCTGCGGCAATTCCCATGACATAGGCGAGAACCGTGAAGCTTTCCTTTAACTGGCTCGCCTCGCTCGTGACCCTCCCGCCAGGCACCCGTCCGGCCGCGGTGGCCGAGCGCCTCAGCCGCTCCGGCCTCGAGGTGGAATCCATCACCCCGCGCGGCCAAGAGCTGTCGGGGATCCGCGTCGCCGCCGTGCTGGGCATCGCCCCCCATCCCGGGGCGGAGAAGCTGCGCATCGTTCGTCTGACCCTCGGCGACGGCGTCGAGCACCAGGTGGTCTGCGGCGCGCCCAACGTCCCGGGGCCGGGCGGCAAGGTGGCCTGGGCCCCACCCGGCGCGACCCTCCCCGGTGGGATCACCCTCGGGCGCAAGGAGATCCGCGGGGTCGAATCACCCGGGATGATCTGCAGCGAGCGCGAGCTCGGGCTCGGGGAGGACGAGGACGGGATCCTGGTCCTCTCCGACGAGCCGGCGGCGGTCGTGGGGGCCGATCTGGTGAAGGCCTTCGGGCTCGCGGACTTCGTCTTCGAGGTCAACGTGACCCCCAACCGGTCGGACGCGCTCTCGCACGCCGGGATCGCCCGCGAGGTGGCGGCGCTCTACGAGACCAGCCGGCGCCTGCCGGAGCCGGGCGCCTTGCCCACCTCCGAGGGGATCGAGACCGCGTTCCCCGTCGAGATCCGGGATCGGGCGGCCTGTCCCCGCTACCAGGCCACGGTCGTGCGGGGACTGCGGGTGGGCCGGGCGCCGCTGTGGATGCGCCTGCGGCTCGCGGCCTGTGGCGTCCGCCCGATCTCCAACCTGGTCGACGTCACCAATTACGTGATGCTCGAGACCGGGCACCCGCTGCACGTCTTCGATCTCACGCGCGTGTCGGCGCCCATCGTGGTGCGGCGCGCGCTGCCGGGCGAGCTCCTGCGCACGCTCGACGGCGTCGAGCGTGCGCTCGAGGTCGAAGACATCGTGATCGCCGACAAGCACGGGCCGGTGGCCCTGGCGGGCGTGATGGGGGGAGCCAGCACCGAGGTGGCGGCGACCACCACCGACGTGCTCCTCGAGGCGGCCACCTTCGAGCCGCGCAGCGTGCGTCGGACGGCCAGACGTCTCGGGCTGCACTCGGAGGCCTCGCATCGCTTCGAGCGCGGCGTGGATCCGAACAGCGTCGGCCGCGCCGGGACCCGAGCGGCGGCGCTGCTCGCCGAGGTGGGCGGAGGAACCGTCGCTCCGACCGTGACCGACATCTACCCGACCCCGGTGCGGTCCCGCACGGTCACCCTGTCCTTGCGCAAGCTCCAGGCCGTGGCGGGCTTCGAGATCTCCGCGGCGCAGGCCATCGCCACCCTGGGTGGCCTCGGCATCGTCTCGTCGGTGGCGGATGACGGGCTCGCCGCCAAGGTTCCATCCTTCCGGCCCGACATCACCATCGAGGAGGATCTGATCGAGGAGATCATGCGCATGATCGGGCTCGACCGGGTTCCGACCCGCCTGCCGGCCGGGGGCAAGGCCCCGGACCGCCATCCGGAGGCCGTGGCGGAGCGGGCGCGCGACGCGCTGGCAGCCCTCGGGTTGCACGAGATCGTCGGCTGGGCCTTCGTGTCGCAGGCGGCGCTCGGCGCGCTCGGTCAGCCGGAGCTCGCCCGGGGGATCTCCGTCAAGAATCCCATCTCCTCGGACTACGAGGTGATGCGCACGTCTCTCCTGCCGGGGCTGGCGGAGGCCGCGCGGCGGAACCTCGCGCGGGGGGTCGCCGACGTCCGACTGTTCGAGGTCGGACCGGTGGTGCGCGCACGGCCGGAGGAGCCGGAGCTCCACCACGAGCAGCGCACCCTCGTCGCGGGCCTGCTCGTCGGGCGAGAGGCGGGGTGGCTCAAACCCGGAGAGGCGACCGATTTCTTCGATCTCAAGCAGGTGGTGGTCGAGCTCCTGCGGCGTCTCGGAATCGCCCCGGGGACGTTGCGCTTCGCGGTCCTCGGAGGCAACGGTGTCGGCGACGGCGGGGCGGCCGGCTTGGCGGGGCTCTTCCACCCGGGGATCTCGGCGGAGCTCCTTGCGGTGGGGGAGGCGCGCAGCCTCGCGGACCCGGCGCCGAACGCCACGACGCCCGAGGCGCCTCCGACGCCGTCCCCGACGCCGCTCGTGCTCGGCAGGTTGGGACAGCTCCACCCGGTCGTCGCGCGGCGGCTCGGGCTCGAGGTGCCCGCCTTCTACTTCGAGCTCGAGCTCGAGCCGCTCGAGGGCGGGGCGCGCCAGATTCGCGCCACCGTGGCACCGCGCTTCCCGGCGGTCTCGCGGGATGTCTCGTTCTGGATCGATGCCGGCGTCACGGCGCGGGCTCAGGAGGAGCTCCTGCGCTCCGGCGTCGAGCCGCTGCTGCGCGAGCTGGCGGTCCTGGAGGATTTCCGCGATCCCCGCTTCGCCCCTCCCGGGAAGAAGGGCATGCTCTGGACCTTGACCTACCAGGCCGACGATCGGACGTTGACCGACGCCGAGGTGGACGCCGCACACGCGCGCGTCGTCGCGCGCCTGACGGGCGCCCTCCCGGTCCAGATCCGGTAGACCGCGACGCCCCGCCGGCGCGTCGGACCATCCCGGCCGACCCCGGGGATGTAACACTTTGACCTTGTTCGGATTTTGGGCTTAAATCGCTCCATCATGACCAAGGCTGACATCGTGGAAAACGTCTACGAGAAGGTGGGGGGATTCTCCAAGAAGGAGGCGGCCGAGTTCGTCGAGACCGTCTTCGACACGATCAAGCACACGCTCGAGCGCGGGGAGAAGATCAAGATCTCCGGGTTCGGCAACTTCGTGGTCCGGGACAAGAACTCCCGGGCGGGACGCAACCCGCAGACCGGCCAGGAGATCACCATCAGCGCCCGCCGCGTGCTCACCTTCAAGCCGAGCCAGGTCCTGAAGAACGCGCTCAACGGCTAGCCCGAAGTCTTCTGGAAATGGGGACCACGCCCGGCATTCCCGATAAACCCTACTTCAAGATCGGGGAGGCGGCCCGGCTGTGCGCGGTCAAGCCGTACGTGCTCCGTTACTGGGAGACGGAGTTCCGCTCCTTGCGGCTGCAGAAGACCCGGTCGCAGCAGCGGCTCTACCGGCGCAAGGACATCGAGCTCCTGCTCAAGATCCGTCACCTGCTCTACGACGAGCGCTTCACCATCGAGGGAGCGCGGGCCCGCCTGCGCGAGCTCGGCCACGACGAGGGGCCGGGCGCGCCCGTCCCGCCACCTGAAATTGACATCGAAGTTCTGAAAAAAGTGAAGCAGGGCTTGGTCGATTTGATTCGCGTGGTAGAAGACTGACCGCTTTTGGCGGAGAGCTCTTCGGTGGAGGTGGCGGAACGGAAGTCGGGTCATCAACGGGGCGTGGCGCAGCCTGGTTAGCGCACCTGTCTGGGGGACAGGGGGTCGCTGGTTCAAATCCAGTCGCCCCGACTGAGATCGCGGGGGGGGCCTTGGCCCCCTCCGCCACCTGACCGCGCGAGCACAGCCACGGCCCACACACCTCCGTCGCCATCGACTTCGAGCCGCACCGCCGACCATGCCCACCCGTCCGCTGATTCTCGTCACCAACGACGACGGGGTGATGGCGCCTGGAATTCGCGCGGTGGCGGCGGCGCTGCGCGCGGTCGGCGAGGTGATGGTCTGCGCCCCCGATCGCGAGCGCAGCGCCGCGTCGCACGCGTTGACCCTCGATCGTCCCCTGCGGGTGGAGGAGCAGGAGCCGGGCGTGTACGCGGTGGACGGTACGCCCGCCGACTGCACCTACCTGGCGCTGCTGCACCTCGTGCCCCGCAGGCCGGCGCTGTGTGTCTCGGGGATAAACCACGGCTACAACCTCGGGTCGGACATCTTCTATTCCGGGACCGTGGCCGGGGCGGTCGAGGCGGCGCTGCGCGGAGTTCCAGCCATCGCCATCTCCATCGAGCGGCATACCCCCACGAGCTTCGACTCGGCCGCGGCCTTCGCGCGGGCGCTGGCGGAGGAGGCCATCGCGCGCGGGCCCGAGGCCATCCCGGCGGCGGCGCTGCTCAACGTCAACCTCCCGCAGAGCGCCGTGAGCGACTACGAGGTGACCTTCCTCGGCCGTCGGGTGTACCGGGATCGGGTGGACGTGCGGCAAGATCTGCGCGGGCGGACCTACTACTGGATCGGGGGGCCCGAGGAGAATGCCACGGATCTGCCCGGCTCGGACTGCAGCGCGGTGCGGGCGGGTAGGGCCTCGATAACGCCGCTCGGCCTGGACCTGACGCATCATGGGCTCTTGCATCAACTCGAGGCCTGGCAGGTGGGAAGTTTCGTGCGCGCCGCCGCCGAACGCGCTAGGTAATCGCGAAAGACCTGCGCTTCGGGAGGGGTTTCATGCTTTCGGCAAGTGAAGATCCATTGTTGACGGTGCGCCGCGGGGACATGGTGGTCGAGCAGATCCAGCGCCGAGGGGTGCGCAACCCGCGGGTCCTCGCGGCGATGGCCACGGTTCCACGACACGCCTTCGTCGATGAGAGCTGGGTCGAGTTCGCCTACGACGACGGTCCGCTGCCCATCGGCGCGGGTCAGACCATCTCGCAGCCCTACATGGTCGCCCGGGCCACCGAGCTCGCCGATCCGCAGCCGGGCGAGCGGGCGCTGGAGATCGGCAGCGGCTGTGGCTATCAGCTGGCGGTGCTGTCGCAGCTCTGCGCGCGGGTGTACGGGGTCGAGTGCCTGCCGGATCTGGCGCTGCGCGCGGCCCAGAACCTGGTGCGCCTCGGGATTCGCAACGCCGAGATCCAGAGCTTCGACGGCAGCGGCGGCTGGCTCGATCACGCCCCCTTCGACGTGATCGTGGTCTCGGCTGGCGCGCCGCGGATTCCGCCGATGTTGATCGATCAGCTCACGGACGGCGGTCGCCTGGTGATCCCGGTGGGACCACGCGACGCCCAGCAGCTGGTTCGGGTCCAGCGGCGCGGGGATTCGTACGTGACGGTGAGCGACACGCCATGCCGGTACGTGGATCTGGTCGGGCGCTATGGATTCGGGAGAACGCCGCCGATGGCATAAGATGCCCGCGTGGATCCGAATCCGAGCTGGCCGTCGCGGGCCTCGGCTGCCCTGGTGGCGCTCGCGCCGGGCAGGCTGGCCAGGCGGGAGAGCCCGGCGGTGCCCGCCGATGGGAGAGCCCGGGCGCTCTCGGCGGCCGGAAGGATCTCGAGCTGGCTGCTCGTCACGGCGGTGCTCGCGGGGCTGGCAGGCGGATGTGCCTGGACCCGGCGACCGATGCGGCCCGAGAAGGAGGCCGGCCAGTGGTACGCCGTCGAGGAGGGCGAGACCCTCGGCGACGTGGCGCGACGGGCAGGAGTCCCCGAGGAGGATCTGCTCGAGGTCAACGGGCTGCGCAGGAGCGACGAGGTTCACCCGGGGAGCCTGATCTTCGTCCTCGATGGCCCGGCAGGACGGGTCGCGCTCGGCAAGGACACGACCAAGGACGCCGCGCTGGCCGCCGATGGCGCGGGTCAAGCTGGCGGCGCCGCGACGCACGGGGCGGAGCAGGGAGGAGAGGGAGAGGACGGGGGCGAAGGTGGGGCGGCCCGGCACGCCAAGGCGAGGTTCTGCTGGCCGCTCGAGGCGCCGCAGATCACGTCGTACTTCGGCAACCGCTGGGGACGCACCCACGAGGGCATCGACCTCACCGCGGCGGTGGGAACGCCGGTGCTGGCGGCCGACGCCGGCGAGGTGGTCTATGCGGGCAACAAGCTGCGCGGCTATGGCAACATGGTGGTGATCCGGCACAGTGGCGATCTGATGACCGTGTACGCCCACAACTCGGTGGTGCTGGTCAAGGCGGGAGAGCGGGTCAAGCTCGGACAGCGGGTGGCCTTGTCGGGGCAGAGCGGGCACGCCACCGGCCCGCACCTGCACTTCGAGGTCCGCAAGGCCCAGATCCCACGCGATCCGATGCGTTTTCTTCCCCACCTGGTCCAGAGCTCCGGGAGATCCCCCAAGTCATGACGCCCGTCCAGCAACCGTCTCGGTCACCGTCCCTGTCCCCGTCCCCCGCCCCCTCCCGGCCCCCCGTGCCCCGGAGCCACGCATGATTCCCGATGAGATCCTGCGCCTCGACGCCCTGCGCGCCCGCGTCCGCGACATCTCGGATTTTCCCAAGCCCGGCATTCTCTTTCGCGACCTCACGCCGCTCATGGGGCACGGTCCGTCCTTCCGGGACTGCGTCGAGCTCCTCGGCACGCGGGTGGCGAAGCACCGCCCGGACGTGATCGTGGTCGTGGAGTCGCGCGGCTTCATCTTCGGTGCGCCGGTAGCGGCCGCGCTCGGGGTCGGCCTGGCTCCGGTTCGCAAGCCGGGAAAGCTGCCCGCCAGCGTGGTTCGCTGCGACTACGCGCTCGAGTACGGCACCGACGCGCTCGAGATGCACGCGGACGCGATCGGTCGCGGCGCGCGGGTGGTGGTGGTCGACGATGTCCTGGCGACCGGGGGGACCGCGGGCGCCACCGCCGATCTGGTGCGGCAGCAGGGAGCGACGGTGGTGGCGTACTGCTTCGTGCTCGAGATCGGCGCGCTCGCGGGGCGCCAGCGCCTCGAAGGTGCCGCGGTGGACGCCCTCCTCGTGACGTGACCGTCGGGTGGCCCTCCTGGTCGAGTCCTGCCGGGGGCGCTACGCCCCGAGCCCAACCGGTCGGCTGCACCTCGGCAACGCGCGGACGGCGCTGCTCGCCTGGCTGGCGGCCCGCCTCGGCGGCTGCACCTTCGTGCTGCGGATCGAGGACCTCGATCGCGGTCGGGCCAGGCCCGAGGCGGAGGGGGCGTTGCTCGACGATCTGCGCTGGCTCGGCATCGACTGGGACGAGGGACCGGACCGGCCGGTGGGCGGCCCGGGCGGCCCGGGCGGCTCGGATGGCGCGATGGGGGCGGTTGGGGGGAGCTCGATCGGGGCTGGTCCGTTCCGCCAGAGCGAGCGGGGGCCGCTCTACGCCGAGGCCGTCGCGCGGCTGCTCGATCGGGGCCTCGCATTTCGCTGTGCCTGCTCGCGGGCCGAGGTGGCCCGGGCCGCGAGCGCCCCGCACCCGGAGGACGACGAAGGCCCGCCCTATCCGGGGACCTGCCGGGATCTGGAAGCCGCTGCGGTCCTGGCCGTGGCACGGGCGGCCGGCCGCCAGCCCTCGGTCCGCCTGCGGGCCTCGGCCTTTGGCGGGGAGACCTTCCCCTTCGTCGATCGGGTGTGCGGCCCCGTCGATCCCTTCGGCCCGCCGCCGGGGCGCCCGGGCTCCGCCGGTCTCGACGATTTCGTGCTGCAGCGGGCGGACGGGCTCGCGGCCTACCAGCTCGCGGTGGTGGTGGACGACGCGGCAATGGGCATCGGCGAGGTCGTGCGGGGCGACGATCTGTTGCGCTCGACCTCGCGGCAGCTGGCCCTCTACCAGGCCTTCGGCTGGAGCCCGCCGGCCTTCGCCCACGTGCCGCTGCTCCTCGCCCCCGACGGCCTGCGCCTGGCCAAGCGCGCCGCCACCCGGCCGCCGCTGCTCTGCGCGCTGCGAGACGGGGAGGCTGGACAGGCGGGAATCGAGGCGGATCGGGCGCTCGGTCGCCTGGCGGCCTCGGCGGGCCTCTGCGCGCCCGGTGAGCGGATGTCGGCCCGGGAGCTTCTGGCGCACCTCGGGACGCGCGACGCGCTGTGGTCGCGGCTGGCCCGGCAGCCGGTGGTCTGGGCGTAGCGGCAGCGCTGCCGAGTGCGGCCGTGATCCCGGTCCTCGTCCTCGCTCGTCGCGTCCGGACGAGGACGAGGACGGAGACGGGTTGGACCTGGGGTTTGGGAGCGCGAGGGGGGCGATCGAGCGAAATCTTTGGGGGCGCGTGCAGAGGCAAGGTACCGTTGTCGCCCGGAGGTCCCATGGCCGTTTCGATCGCGCGTTCGCCGGTTCCTTGCCCGCGGTTCACCCGATTGGGGTGTCTGGGTGCGCTGCTGCTCTCGGTCGCCACGGGCCTCGGGGGCTTCGCGGGGTCGGCCCGGGCCGACGACGCGGCCGTGCACTACAACCTCGGCCTGCAGCTCAAGCGGGACGGCAAGCTGCCGGAGGCCATCGCCGAGGTGGAGAAGGCGGTGGAGCTGCGACCTGGCTACGCGGCCGCGCACCTCACCCTCGGCAACCTCTGGCGGGCGCGCGGGGACTATTCGAAGGCCGCGAGCGAGTACGAGAAGACCGTCGAGCTCGAGCCGAAGGATCCGGTGGCCCGGGGGAACCTCGGCGCCGCCTACGTGCGCTCCAAGCGCCTCGACGATGGGATCCGGGAGCTCGAGAAGGCGGTGGCGCTGGCGCCCGACGAGTACGAGATCCGGGTGTCCCTGGGGTTCGCCTACCGGCAGAAGGGCGATCTCAAGAGTGCGATTGTGCATTTGCAACGGGCGACCGAGCTCAAGCCCGGCGAGGAGTCCGGCTGGACAAACCTCGGGGTGGCCAGGTCCAGGACCGACGACAAGGACGGCGCGGTGGTGGCCTTCACCCGGGCGCTGGCCTTGAACCCGAACAGCCCGGAGAACCACTTCAACCTCGGGGCGGTGTACCGGCGCATGCGCGAGACCGACAAGGCCATCGCCGAGTACGAGCTGGCGGTGCGCAACGATCCGAAGTTCGCCAAGGCCTACTACGATCTCGGGATGATGTACACCCAGGAGAGGAACGGCGAGGCCGCCGCCGAGGCCTTCCGCAAGTACCTGGCGGTCGGCACCGCCGAGGACGCCCCCTCGCGCAAGGACGCCGAGGAGCGCCTGCAGGGCCTCGAGGCCAAGCCCCACAAGAAGCCCAAGTGAGGTCAGCCCGTCAAGACCCGTGATCGTTGCCGTGGCCGAACCCTGATCGTGGCCGTGCACGCGAACGCCCCGTTACACCCCTGTGGGCGTGATCGATCCGGTCCGCCACGGCCCACGGGAGCTCCGCGCTCCCGCGAGGCGGTGTGTGTGCCCCTCGCGATCAGAACTTGATGCCGAGGAAACCCCGGAGGGCCTGGGCCGCCTTGGCGTCGGCCGCGTCGTTCTGGGTCCACAGAGCGGCCGGGCGATCGAGCGCGGCGAGTGGCCACAGGACCCCCCAGGTCATCCCGGCGTAGAAGCCCTCGGCCGTGTTGCGGTAGTTCACCCCGAGGTTCATCTCGACGCCGTATCCGAGGGCATTGCCCGGGGTGGCGACCGGGACCTGCGCCACGCTGTAGATGAAGCTGGCATTGAGGCCGACCTGACGGTTCTTCTGCAGATCGATCCAGTACGAGATCGCCGGCTTGAAGTAGATGGCGTTGGTGACCGTGCCGAGGATGTAGCGAAACAGGATCGAGTCGACGTGGTACTCGGGCGAGAACTTGAAGTCGCGGATGCTGCGATCGCCCGGCGGCTGGCGCACGAACCTCCAGCGGTAGTTGAGGTACTGGCTGGGATCCTCGGCCTGGTCACCGCTGGCGCCCCCGGTCTCGAACCCGAGGAAGAACGTGTCGTGATAGAGCTTGAGCTCGCTGGCCAGCACCCCGCCGAACTGGCGGAAGGTCACCCGGTTCTGCTCCTCGTTGAGGGCCAGCAGGATGCCCCCGTGATCCATCTTGCCGAGCAGGCTCGTGCCCTCGAACTCGACGGTGAGGGCCCGGTAGTAGAGCTTGGCCCACAGGCTCGGCTGGACGAAGTAGGCGTTGATCTGGCTGAGCGGCCGGGTCTGCTCCTTGACCGCCGGGCTGGTGATGCACTGCTCGGCGTTGTCCCCGTTCTGGTTGAGGCTGGCGTTCGAGCAGGTGTAGTCGGAGAACGAGCTCTGCTGGGTCCGGTAGACCATCTGGAGGCCGTAGTTGAACACCACCTCGCCCCGGTCGACCCGCTCGCGCAGCTGGATGGGGTTGTCGATCTTGGTGACCGCCGCCATGTACTCGAAGACGTCGTCATCCTGGGCGAGATCGATCGGGTAGCCATCCGAGCCGTAACGACCGAGGTTGAGCTGGCCCGAAGTGAGCCCCTGCGAGCCGTAGTCGAGGGCCAGGGTGAACTGGTGACCGTAGAGCTGCGTCAGGAGCTCGATCCTGTCCACCGTGGTGCCCCCGTTGCAGTCGGCGCAGCTCCCGTCGTTGTAGGTCATGCCGCGCCCGAAGTGCCAGGGCATGCGGCCAAAGCGCAGCGAGCCGAACTCGGTGTCGATCTCGGCCCAGGCCCGCTTGGCACGGATGCTGGAGAGGTACCCGTTCTGTCCCACCTCGGGCGGCATCTGGGTGCCGTACAGAAAAGGGATCGGCGCCTGGGGGATGGCGTCGCTGAAGGGTCGGTTGAGGCCCGCCAGGCTGTCCGGCGTCGAGCCCATGATGGTGTTGTCGAGCACGTCGATCTGCGAGTGGATGCGGATCTGGTCGGTCACGTTGATGGTGGGCTCGAGGCGCAGCCGCAAGGTGGCTGCCGCGAGATCCTTGCTGCCGCAGTTGGCGCCGGGATCGCCGGCCTTGGTGGCGTCCACGGCCGAGGTGTTCGAGGTGGGCTGGGGGCAGCTGAGCGGGGTCGGGAAGGGCGGAAGTCCGCGGAGGGTCTTCTGGCTGACCACGCCGTTGGTGTCGGCCAGGTTGGCCTGGTAGGTCTTGTTCGAGTAGCCCTCGGACAGGTTGAAGTTGTGCATGTAGTCGGTCTGCATGCGGAAGTACCCGTCGAGCTCGAAGAGCTGGGTTCGCCGGCGGGCTTGATCGTCGTAGCCGCTGATGGGCTCGGCGTCGCTGGGCTGGCCAGGCTCCTCGGGCGCCTGCTGGGCGGGGCCCTCCTCCTTGGCCGGCTGCTGCCCACCCATCGGCCCGCCACCGCCAGGCATGCCGCCCGGCATGCCCCCGGGGGTTCCCATCCCGCCGCCCATCTGCGCACGCGCGGCGGGCGCCGCCAGCACCGTGGCGAGGGCCCAGGTTGAGAGGATCGTCGAAACGAAACGACCGTGGGCCAAGTTGCAACGGTGACGGCGAGTGCGGCTGCGACTGCGACAGATCACGCTGGTTTAAGCTCCGTGTGGGGACGCGCAGAGTTCGAACAGAACCCCGCCCGTGGATGCGGGATGAAGGAAAGCCACCAGATGTCCGCGCGCGCCCTGCCGGGGAACCTCGTCGATGAGCCGGATCCCGTCCTGCTTCAAGGTGGCCAGCGCGGCCGGGAGATCTTCGACCTCGAAGCAGATGTGGTGCAAGCCCGGTCCCCGGCGCTCGAGGAAGCGTGACAAGCCGGGGTTGCCGGGCTCGCCAGGGTTGGCAAGGCCGCCGGTTCCCTCGGGAGGGGCGGCCGGGGCGATCACCTCGATGGCCGGGTTCGCGCCGAGGAATGCCACGTCGACCATCTGCGCGGGCACGAATTCGCGGCACGTCACCGGCAGGCCGAAGAGCTCGGCCAGATCCCGCGTGGACGTCTCGCAGTCGCCGGCGGCGATGGCGATGTGATCGATGCGTTTGACCTTGATCATGTGGAGCGAGACCGGGGGCCGGCGTGAGGTCCGCAACTCATATCAACGGTTCTCCGGCTTGGAAAGGGCTGGCCGCACTGGAATACCATCTCGTGGCTCACTAAGCTCAGCTCCATGGCGTGCGCGCGACGTCTCACCGCTTCGACCCGGATGGCGGCGTCAGGGTTGCTTTCGTGAGCCTCGCGAGCGCGGTCGGGCAGGTGCTGGCGGTCGGGTTCCCGTCGACCGAGCTGCCCCAGGAGCTGCGCCTGCGCATCGCGCGGTCGGAGGTGGGGTTCGCGATGTTGTTTCGTCCCAACATCGAGAATCCGCCCCAGGTGGCCGGGCTGGTGGCCGATATCCGGGCGGCGTCTCCCCCCGACGCAGCCTGCCTGGTGGCCACCGACCAGGAAGGCGGCCTGGTCCAGCGGCTGCGCGCCCCGCTCACCGTGTGGCCCGACATGTTGTCGGTCGCGGGCGCCGGCGATCTGGCTCGCACCGGTCAGGTGGGCCGGGCGCTCGGCGACGAGCTCGCGGCCCTGGGGATCGCCTGGGACTTCGCCCCGGTGCTCGACGTGCACACCAACCCGAGCAATCCGGTCATCGCAAACCGCGCGTTCGGAACCACCCCGGCCGCCGTGATCGCGCACGCGCTCTCCTTCTGGCGTGGGTTGCGGGGGGCAGGGGTGCTCGGCTGTGGCAAGCACTTCCCCGGGCACGGTGACACCACCAGCGACTCGCACCTCGAGCTGCCGCTGGTGGCGCATCCGCTGTCCCGGCTGCGCCAGATCGAGCTGGCGCCGTTCGCCGCCGCCGCCCGGGCGGGCCTCGAGGCCATCATGACCGCCCACGTGGTCTTCTCGGCGGTCGACCCGGGTCAGCCGGCCACCCTCTCGCACGCGGTCCTGACCGGCATCCTGCGGGGCGAGCTCGGGTACCGGGGCGTGATCGTGTCCGATGACCTTGGCATGAAGGCGGTGGCCGATGCCTTCTCGGTCGAGGAGCTGGCGGTGCGCGCCGTGGCCGCGGGGTGCGACGTGCTCATCATCCGCGAGCCCGCCGCGCGCCAGGTGGCGGCCTTCGAGGCCATCCGCGCCGAGGCCGAGCACAGCCCCGCCTTTCGTCGGCGGGTCGAGGAGAGCGCCGCCCGCGTCGCCGCCTTCAAGGCCGGAAGCCGGGTCGGTCCGCCCGCGCCGACCGCGGCCCTGGCCTCGCTGCTCGGCACGCCGGCCCACCGGGCGCTCGCCGCCTCGTTTCCCCCCATCGACCCGCTCGCGGCAGCCTCGGCCGCCGCCCGCTCGCCCGTCGTCGACGCCTGAGTCACATCCCTGTCTCATCCCCTCGCCCCGCGGAGCGGGGAGAGGGACAGGGAGAGGTGCCCACCTCTCGTCCTCGCGCTACGTCGACGCGGTCGCCTCGGGCGCGCCGGCAGCGGTGGTCCGGCGAGAGCGAAGCGCGAGCGTGAGGGCAGACTCGAGCAGGAGGCAGCCGACGAGGACGATGCCCAGGCGGTGCCACAGCTCGAGGCGGCGGGTCGGCGCGGCGCGGGTGTCGTCGCCCGCACCGCCGGAGGCTCCGCCGCCGATGCGGTCCGGACGCAGGGCGGCGGGCAGGATCGCGGGGTCGGATTCGCGGTTGTCGAGGTTGACCAGGAACGATTGCTCTGGCCGGTCCACCCACGAGCCGTTGGTCCGGAAGGCCCGCACCCGGTACTCTCCCGGCTCGTCCGTCTCACGGAAGAGCACCGCGCGCCCGGAGCGGGCCAATGACCCGCCCGCCGATGGTTGCGCCGTCGGTGGTGCCGTCGGTGTCGCCGTCGGCGACGCCGCCTGGGTGGGGCTCCCGCTCGCGGACAGGCTGTCGCGCGCATCCGGGACCAGGGCCCGCACGACGCCGTCCGGCTTGGTGATCTCGATGCGCCGATCGTCTGGGGCCGCCGGGATCTCCCGGAAGCCACCCACCGGGAGGGTGGCCGCCACCTCGCCGGAGGGGACCCCCGCCAGCCACCGCGCCGATTCCTGCATGAGGGGCAGGAAGCCCGGACGAATCGGCAGGTCGGTCCATTCCCGATCCACCGTCGAGGTGAAGAGCAGAACCCGTCCGCGCCGGACCTCGGTCTGCACCAGGGCCGGCGCCCCCGACTCGTAGCGCAGCACGAAGACCCGGGTCGCATTGGCCGCCGGCTCCAGCAGCAGGTACTGGAAGAAGCG
Organism: uncultured Myxococcales bacterium; assembly: GCA_964540815.1. Lineage (GTDB taxonomy): Bacteria > Myxococcota_A > Polyangia > Fen-1088 > Fen-1088 > CAZIOH01. The sequence continues at coordinate 69,080 of CAZIOH010000004.1, forward strand.
TGCCGACGACAGCCCGTCGTTGCCCGCCGAGAACCCGGCCAGCAAGGGCTGCCGGCGATCGATCGGCGCCAGTTGCTCGGCTGGCCGCGTGTCCACCGTCTCGCCCTCGGCGGTCCCGGGACGCGCGGCCGCGGTCCGTCGCAGCCCGAGGGGCTGGGGCAGGATGCGCCGCAGCCGCTGGTTCCAGGCGTCGCTGTCCACTCGGTCGCCGACGGCGATGAAGAGGCCGCCGCCCTCCTCCACGTAACGCACGAGCGCCGCGGACGCCTCGGCGGTCGGGCGCGCGACGTTGGCCAGGAACACCGCCGCGAAGTCGCCGAGGTTCCGGGTGGCGAGCTCGTCGGGCAAGCACAGCTGGACCTGAAACCGGCTGCCGCCCGCGCGCAGGGCCGCCTCGAGGAAGAACACCTCGTCCTCGTTGCGGACCGTGCGGGGATCGCCGTTCACCACCAGCACCCGCAGGCCACGGGTCACCTCGATGCGGGTCAACCTGCGATCGTCGAGGGTGAAGCGATCCGCGTCGATCTCGACCGCCGCCTGGTGCTCGGCCCCACCGCCCGAGAAGGCGTGCAGGAAGCGCTTGCGGGTGCGCCCGAAGGCCGGGATGTCCACGAAGCCGCGCGCGACCTCGCTGCCGTCGAGGCGCAGCGTGACGCCGAGGTGCTGGGCGGGCTTCGGCGAGAAGTTGGCGATCTCCGCCACGATGGCCACCCCCTGCGCCCCGACCTCGGGCGCCGGCTCCGACACCACGTCGACGACCGCTCGGTTGTCCCAGGTCGAGCTCTCGCTGCCTCCGAGCGGCACCACCGCGATGCGCACGTTCCGGGGGCGCTCCGCCGCCGGATCGAAGCCGCTCGCCTGGAGATCGGAGAGCAGGTAGATGTGCCGCTCCGGATGGCTGCCGGACTGGAGGATCTGGGCCGCGCGGCCGAGGGCGGTGTCGAGATCACCCCGCCGCGCCGAGCAGCCGACGGCGTCGAGGGCCGCCTGCCAGCGACGGCGGTCGGTCGAGGGCTCGGCCACCGGGGTGGCGGCGCCCTCCGACGACAGCACCAGCGCCACGTCGGACTGCGGCGCCATCGACTCGACCAGCGCGCGGGCCTTCGCGCGCGCGAGGTCGAAGACCGTGCCCGGGCCAAGCAGCCCCCGCCGGCGGCACATGCTCGCCGAGTCGTCGAGCACCACGACCGCGCTCTGCGGGATGTCGACCGCCACCGGGAGATCGGAGCGGACCTCCGCGAACGGGCGCGCGAAGAGCAGCGGCAGCGCGGCCATGGCGGCGGTGCGCGCCACCAGCAGCAGGATGTCGCGCAGACGCCGGCGCGCGTGGACCTGGCGTTCGGCGCGCAGCAAGAGCTCCATGGCCGCGAAGCGCAGGGTGTTGGCGCGGCGGCGTCCCATCCGGTGCAGCAGCCAGGGCAGGAGCGCCGCGCCGAGGCCGAGCAGGAGAGCAGGAGAGAGGAATCGCATGGGAGTGGAGTACCGCCAACCGCGTGCTGGCCTGGCACACCCGAGGTTACCCCAACCAGATGCAAAACGGCGCCCCGACCGCTATCGTGCGGACATGTACATCGTTCGCTATCTGGATTCTCACGGGCAGACGCACTACGGAAAGCAGCTCTCCGACGACTCGATCCTGCGCATCGAGGGCGACATCTTCCAGGACTTCGAGGAGACCTCGAGCCGCGCGGACGTGCGCAAGCTGCTGGCACCGGTGGCGCCGACCGGCCTGTGGTGCATCGGCCTCAACTATCGCAAGCATGCCGAGGAGACCAAGGCCAAGCTCCCGGAGTTTCCCATCCTCTTCATGAAGGGGGTGAACGCCACCCAGGGCCCGGGCGACCCGATCGTCCTGCCGCGCCAGCTGCGCAGCGACGAGGTCGACTACGAGTGCGAGCTGGCGGTGGTGATCGGCAAGGCCTGCAAGAACGTGTCGCGGGCGAAGGCCCTCGACCACGTGCTCGGTTACACCTGCGCCAACGACGTCAGCGCCCGCGACTGGCAGATCCGCCGCGGGGGGAGTCAGTGGTGCCGCGGCAAGACCTTCGACACCTTCGCCCCGCTCGGACCGCGGCTCGTGACCCGCGAGTCCATCCCCAACCCGAACGCCCTGCGCATCGCGACCATCCTCAATGGGCAGCGGGTCCAGGACTCGACCACCGCGGACATGATCTTCGACGTCCCGACGCTCATCGAGTACCTGAGCGGCAGCACCACCTTGCTGCCCGGGACGGTGATCCTGACCGGAACGCCGCAGGGGGTGGGAATGGCGCGGCAGCCGCCGGTCTGGCTGAAGCCCGGGGACGAGGTCAAGGTGGAGATCGAAGGCATCGGCACCCTGGTGAACCCGGTCGTGGAGGAGGCCGAGCGCGTCGGGTGAGGCCCGCGCGGATTCGAGCTCGGCGGAGCGGAGGGCCAGCGAGTCCGATTTCGTGTTCGTGTTCGTGTTCGTGTTCGTGTGCGGCGGCGGGGGCGTGCGTGGATCTCGCGCTTCAGAACGAGCGCCGGCCGACCGCCACCGGGCGCTTCCCGTGCGTCGGGTTCGCTGGGTTTTTCCGGGCGGTTTCGGCCCGGCTCTGTCATCTTGTCGCGGACCGCGTGGTCGCGGCCCTACCGCCGGCCCGCCGCCGCACACACACTGCCACACCCGCACCGCCCGAGGAGAATCCACATGTACTATCTCGCCACCCGACAGTTTGCGTTCACGCTCCGCAACCTCGACGCCATCATGGCCAAGGCCCAGGCGTTCGCCGCGGCCCGAAAGTTCGACGTGAACAACTTCTGCGGGGCGCGCCTCTTCCCCGACATGCTGCCCTTCACCTTGCAGATCCGGATTGCCTGTGACCAGGCCAAGAACGCCGCTGCCTTGCTGGCCGGCAAGGTGCCCCCCAAGCACGAGGACACCGAGACCACCTTCGAAGAGCTGCGCGGACGCGTGGCCAAGTGTCTGGCCTACCTCGACAGCGTCGGCCCCTCGGACTACGCCAACGTGACGGCGGACACCCTGATCCCGCTGCCGAATCCCAAGGGCAAGGCCATGCGGGCCGAGGACTACCTGCTGTCGCGCCAGATCCCGAACTTCTACTTCCACGTGGTGACCGCCTACGATCTGCTGCGCCATGGCGGCGTCGATGTCGGGAAGAGCGATTTCCTCGGGCCGCTGAACCAGACCGATCTCCCGGCCTGAGCCTGGCCGGGGCGAGCCGAGCCGGGCCAGACCTGGCCCGGCCACCTACCCGAACCTCAGCGGCGCATCGCCGTGGAGCGGCCCTGCCGGCTGGTGAGGAAGGTGCGCAGGACCTCGGCGGGTGGGGCGTCGGTGCGTGCGAGCTGGTACTCCACGCGCGCCTCGATGCAGCGCTCGCGCCAGCGCGCCCGGAAGGCCTGGGATTCGCGCCGGAACGCCAGCCGCAGCTCGTTCGGATCGGCGAGCAAGGTCCTGCGGTCGCCGGGCTCCATGCCCTCGAAGTGGGTGATCTCCTGCCCCGGCAGCTCGAGCTCGTCCGGGTCGAGCAGGTGAAAGACCGTCACGTCATGGCCGCGCGCGCGCAGCTGCCGCAGGCGCGCCCCGAGCTCCTCGGGGGCGTCGAGGAGATCGCTGAAGAGCAGCACCAGGCTCCGGCGCTCGGCCAGCTCGGCGATCTCGCCCAGCACCCGCGCGGGATCGCTGCTCCCCGCGGCGGTGCTCGACTCGAGGACCGCGAGCACGTCCCGCACGTGACCGGGCCGGGTGCGCGGCGGGAGATAGCTGCGGGTCTTGTGATCGAAGAGCATGAGCCCGGCGGGGTCGCCCTGCTGGCCGAGGAGGTAGGCGAGCGCGGCGCAGAGCATGCCGCCATAGGCCAGCTTGCTCACCGTGCTGCGCGCGTATCCCATCGAGCCGGAGGCATCCAGCAAGAGGTAGGTGCGCATCTCGGTCTCGTCCTCGAAGCGCTTGATGTAGTAGCGGCCGACCCGCGCCACGGCCTTCCAGTCGATGTGCCGGATGTCGTCGCCGGGGGCGTACTCCTTGTGCTCGGCGAACTCGATCGACGTACCGGCGTGGCGGTTGTGGTGGAGCCCCGAGAACGCGCCCTCGACGATCACCCGCGCCCGGATCGACAGGGAGGCGAGCTTGGCGAGCTCGCTCGGGTCGAGGAGCCGCGCCCCGCTGGGGCCGACCATGCCGGTGCCCGCTGCGCCCCCGATCGGCGGCGCGTCGGCCGCGGTCGGTTCGAGGGGCGCTGACCCCGGCGGCGGCTCGGGCGGGCTCGGCACCTCCTCAATCCTCCAACCTTGGGGCCATGTCCTCAGGTCGGCTTGACGGTCTCGAGCAGGCGCGCGACCAGCGCGCGCGAGGTCATCCCGTCGGCCTCGGCGTGAAAGTTGGGGAGGATCCTGTGCACCAGCACCGGGCCGGCCAGGGCCCGCACGTCCTCGATGGACACCGCGAAGCGCCCGGCCAGGATGGCCTTGGCCTTGGCGGCCAGCACCAGGTACTGCGAGGCGCGCGGTCCCGCGCCGAACGAGACGTAGCGGCGGATGGACTCGGACGCGGTGGCTCCCCCGGGGCGAGAGGCGCGGCACAGCGCGACCGCGTGCTCGACCACGTGGGGGGCCACCGGCACCCGCAGCACCAGGTCCTGCAACTGGAGGATGCGCTCGGGGGACAGGACCTTGCGCAGCACCGGGCGATAGGCCGAGGTCATCTGGTTGACGATCCGCACCTCCTCCGACTCCGACGGGTAGTCCACGTCGATCTGGAACATGAAGCGGTCGAGCTGGGCCTCGGGCAGGGGGTAGGTGCCTTCCTGCTCGATGGGGTTCTGCGTGGCGAACACCAGGAAGGGTTGCGGCAGGTCGTAGGTGTTGCCGCCCGCCGAGATGCGGCCTTCCTGCATCGATTGCAACAGGGCCGCCTGGGTCTTGGGCGGCGTGCGGTTGACCTCGTCGGCCAGGATGACGTTGGCGAACAGCGGGCCGCGCACGAAGCGGAAGACCCGCCGGCCGGTGGCCCGATCCTCCTCCAGCACGTCGGTGCCCGTGATGTCCGATGGCATGAGGTCCGGGGTGAACTGGATGCGGCCGAAGGACAGCGCCAGCACGTCCGACAGCGTCTGGATGAGCAGGGTCTTGGCCAGCCCCGGCACCCCGACGAAGAGACAGTGCCCACGCGCGAACAGCGCCACCAGGAGGTGCTCGATCACCGACTCCTGGCCCACGATCCGCTTGCCGATCTCGCTGGCGATGGCCCGCCGGGCCTCGGCGATCTCGCGCACCGCCTCCAGATCGCGTACGGCCGGGTCGGCAGAGGTGGGGGACGCGATGTGGGGAAGCGGTGCGGGCTCGTTCATGCTCCGGCTCGGGCGGACAGAATGCCATGCCGGGGCGCCGACTTCCACAAAGCCGGCCTGAAACCGCCCGAGCGCCGTCGACCGCGGCGTCGACGGCGCTCGGCGCCCTTGATTAAAGGTGTCAATGACGATACCTGTCAGCGCAGGAGGACTCGCCATGAGACCAGACACGAAAGCAGACATGACAGCCCCTGCATTCCGGTCGTCGCGCGTGCAAGATGGCAGCACCGTCCGGTGGATCCGCGCGCTGTCCTGGCTGTCGGTCCTCCCGATCGCGCTCGTGCTGCGCGTGGCCCCGGCTCGGGCGGACGGGTGGGCCACGATGAAGGGCAAGGTCGTCGTCAGCGACACCGAGTTCGGCGCCGGCTATGGCTCGGACGCCGACATGGTGAAGGCGGTGCGCAAGCAAGGGAAGTCCACGGTCAAGAGCGTGCAGAACAACGCCTGGACGCTGAACCTGATGGTCTTCCTCAAGGAGCCGGCCGGGGCGACCAGCATCAACATCGTGTACTACGACATCTCGGTCAAGCCGCGCGATCAGGTCAACTTCAGCGAGGTGCAGGTGCAGAGCACCCAGAGGATCGTGCAGGTGAACGGCGTGGCGATCTCTAAGGATCTGGGCTTCGTCAAGGGACACACCTACGACGTGCTCGCCACCCGGCTCATCGGCGGCAAGGAGAAGGTCTACGCCCGGGGGACGGTCACGCTGAAGTGAGCCGATCGGCGGCCGCGGCGGTGCTCCTGGCGGCGATGGCGGCGGGCCCGCTCGCCTGCGCCCCGGCGATGGCTCCGCGCGGCGTCGCCGGGCTCGGCCTGGCCTCGACCGATCCGGTGGCCCGGGCCACGGCGCTGGTCTCACGCCTCACGCTGGGCGAGAAGATCGGGCAAGTGCAGACCTCCGCCCCCGCCATTCCCCGCCTCGGGATCCCGGCCTACGACTGGTGGAGCGAGTCCCTGCACGGCATCGCGCGCGACGGGGTGGCCACGGTCTTCCCGCAGGTGATCGGGCTCGCGGCCACCTTCGACGAGGAGCTGGTGCGCCGGGTCGCCGAGGCCATCGCCGAGGAGGCGCGGGCGAAGTTCGAGGCCCGCGCCGGGGCGGGGCTCGAGCGGGGGACCGGGCGCTACCAGGGGCTCACGTTCTTCGCGCCGAACCTGAACCTGTTTCGCGACCCGCGCTGGGGGCGCGGACAGGAGACCTTCGGCGAGGACCCGTTCCTGACCGCCCGGCTCGGGGTGGCGTACGTGCGCGGACTGCAGGAGGGGGAACCCGCGAGTCATCACGGCCGTGGCCTGGTGGCGGCGGCGGTGGCCAAGCACTTTGCCGTGCACAGCGGGCCAGAGGCCGAGCGACACCACTTCGACGCGCGGGTGGACGCCCGGGATCTGGCCGAGAGCTACCTGCCGCAGTTCGAGGCGGTCGTGCGCGAGGGCGGGGTCGCAGGCATCATGGCGGCCTACAACGCCATCAACGGGGTTCCGGCCGTTGCAAACCGCTGGCTGCTCGGGGATGTCCTGCGCCGCGGGTGGGGCTTCCAGGGGTTCGTGGTGGGAGATTGCGGGGCGGTGGGCGATCTCGTGGGCGGCCACCGGCTGGTCGCGAGCCAGGCCAGCGCGGCGGCCCAGGCCCTCGCGGCGGGGACCGATCTCGACTGCGGTCGCACCTACGGTCACCTGGGCGAAGCCCTGGCGGCGGTGCCTGCCGCGATCGCCGAGGCCGATCTCGACGCGGCGGTGGTGCGGCTGTTCACCGTGCGCTTCCGCCTCGGGGTGCTCGATCCGGTGCAGGATGCGCAGGTGGCGAGCGTGGCGATGGCGGGGTCGGGGCCAGCAGGGGCCGCGGCCGGGGGGCCGGCCGGGGCGGCGGGCGCGTCGCTGGCGGTGCTGCTGGCGCGGCATCGAGCCCTCGCCCGCGAGGCCGCCGCACGATCGATGGTGTTGCTCGACAACCCGCTCGGTGTGCTTCCAATCGATGCGACCACGGCTGAGGCTGCGGGCGGCCACGGCCCTGTCCGCAGGCTGGCGGTCATCGGTCCCACGGCCGACGACGTCGAGGTCTTGCTCGGCAACTACCATGGGACCCCCGCGGATCCCGTGACCCTGCTGCGGGGCGTGCGTGCAGCGGCCCGCGCCCGAGGCATCGCGGTCGAGTCTGCGCGCGGCGTGAGCCTGGCCGGCCGGGAGGGCTCGGATCTGGCCGCGGCCGAGGAGATCGCGCGCCGGGCCGACCTGGTCATCGCTTGCCTCGGCCTGTCACCCGCGCTCGAAGGAGAGGAGGGCGACCCCGACAGCCTCAACCCCTCCGGAGATCGGCGCGATCTCGGTCTGCCTGGCTTGCAGCCCTTGCTGTTGCGCAGGCTCCTCGCCACCGGCAAGCCGGTGGTGGTCGTGCTGACGGGCGGTGGCGCACTCGCGTTGCCGACCTGGGTGCGCGACGCGCCTCCGGCGGCGGTGCTGATGGCCTGGTATCCCGGCCAGGAGGGCGGGACGGCCCTGGCGGATGTCCTCTTCGGGGAGGTCTCTCCGTCGGGGCGACTCCCGGTGACCTTTCACGAGAGCCTTCGCGACCTGCCGGCGTTCACCGACTACCGCATGCGCGGCCGGACCTATCGCTACTTCACCGGCCAGCCCGCCTATCGCTTCGGCCACGGCCTCGGATACGGCGCTCTCGCCGCCGAGGGTGTGACGGCCACGGTGACCGCCGGCACCGTCGACCTCTCCCTGACGATGGTCAATCCAGGCCCGCGCGCCCGCACCTGGACCGTCCCGGTCTTCGTCGAGCCGGCGCATCGCGAGCCCGATGATCCGCGAGCCTCCCTGGCGGCCTTCCGGCGCGTCGAGCTCCCGCCGGGGGCGAGCACGCTCGTCACCTTCGCCGTCCCGCTCTCGGCCTTCCACCGCACCGATGCCGCCGGCCACCGCCGTCGCGCCTCCGGCCCCTGGCGGCTCCACGTCGGCGCGCTCGACGCTCCACCCATCTCGGTCGAGATTCCCGCGGCCGACCCCAACCTCGACGGAGAGTGACCCAGGCAAGGGCAGTGGGTGCCTCCACGCCGAATCAGACACTGGTGGCGTTGCTCCTTCCCTGCCGAGCAGTGTGCTGGAGGGTGGCCCCGCCACCGGATCGATCTGCCGTTCAGCGGCGTGGTTCCGAGCGCAAGCGAGGACCACGTCCGCCTGCACAGGCTTGATGGGCAGCGCCCATGGTCATGCCCAGTTCTCCACGGATGGGCTGGGGACCTTCGAGAAATGTCGGACGTTGTTGGTCACGAGGGTACAGCGGAAGGCCGCCAGCACTCCTTGCAGTCCCGGATCGACCAGGAGGTGCTTCTTGAGGTCGTGGATCAATGCGCCCAGTGTCTTCTCAGACCTCGCTTGAAGGAAGGCGTCGAAGTCAGCGAAGGTTGGTAGCCTGCCGGCTGCCATGCTGGCGTACAACATCCCATTGGCCAAGCCGTGCTCGAGGACTTGAGCCCTGTCGATAGCGAAACCGAAACGAGCGGACACGTCCCTCACGAGTTCGTTTCGATCCATGTCGGTCCTGGATGGCTAACGGCCTGCCGTTCAGCGGCGGGGACGTCGCCGAGCCGCAGGCTCGACCTGCCTTGGGCGTTCGCGCGGCGGCACCGACCGCTGCAACGGCGGGGTTAGACGGCGCCCCCCAAGATCGGAAGCGCTCGCATTGCCGACTCCAGCAGTCGAAGGGCCCCGCGCTCGATCACAGAGCCTGAGCGTCTATCTGGCTCGCCGTCGCGCGACGACCAGGTAGGCGCGCGGGATTCCGGGCACGGAGCGAGGGACGGTTGGGTGGGGCCAGCGACCGTGCCCGACCTCGCCTGGTTGCCTCACCGCAACCTCGGTGAAACCTGCGCGTGACAGGAGGCCTTCGGGATCGTCGTCTCCAAACTGCCACGGCACGCCGAGCGCGCGCAGGTGGTCGAGGTGGCGCTTCATGAAGGGCGAGTGCAGGAAGCTCTGTCCGATCATGTCGAGGGCCAGACGGCTGTCCGGGGCGGCGATCGCCGCCACCCCCGACAGGATGGACAGCGCCGTGGTCTCGTCCAGGAGATAGGGGAGCAGACCTTCGAGCAGGAAGGCCGTCGGCTGCGACTCCGAGTAGCCCGCGCTGCGCAGGGAGGCGCGGTAGTCTCCGCGCAGGTCGGCGCAGACCTCCACCCGACGCGCGCGCGGCGGCGGGACCTGCGCTTCCGCGAGCACGGCGCGCTTGTGATCGAGGACCTCGCCGCGCTCGACCTCGAAGACGACCGTTCCCGGCGGCCACGCGAGACGGAACGCCCGCGCGTCCATGCCGGCCGCCAGGATCACGATCTGCCGGAGGTCGTCCCGCATGGCCTCGACCAGGAAGTCATCGAGGAAGCGCGTGCGGATGGTGAGATAGGGATTGTCGGCCACGCCGCTGGCGGCTTCGATCGACGCCATGGTGGCGCGCCCCTCGTCACCCGCCAGCAATCCGGCGAGCGGGTCATCGAAGAGTCGGTCGGGGCGGCGAGACTCCCGCTCTCGCGCTGCCGCAATCCATCGCGAGGTCATTCCGAGCGCATCCATCGGTGCGCACCTTACAACTTCCCACCACGGTTCGGCGACCGTCGCCCTGGCGCACGAAGACGTGGATGACCCCCTTTCGCCAGATCCACACCTCATCCACCCCCAGGCGGTTGTAGACATCGAGCTTGTTCACGCCGCCACGGGCCGGCGACCAGCTATAGTTCCGGGGTGCGCTTCCGGAACATAGAGCCACCCTTCGAACCGCAGCCGCTCTCGGCGATCTTGAAATGGGCGGTCGGCGATCGGCTGCGCGGCAAGCGCCGGAAGGCCCCTGGTCGCTACCTCGAGATGAAGGTCGTCGAGCCCGATCGTGCCCTGATCGCGAGCGGCGCTCCCGCGTTGACCTGGGTCGGCCATGCGAGCTGGATGATTCGCCTCGGGGGACAGACCATCCTCACCGATCCGGTGTGGTCCGATTCCCTCGGGCCGGGGATCACCCGCAACGTCCGTCCCGGGATCGCCCTCGAGGAAGTCAGCCCGTCGGTGGTCCTGGTCTCGCACAACCACCGGGACCACCTGGATGCGCCGACCATTCGCCGCCTCGGCGCCCGGCCGACCTACGTGGTCCCGACCGGGCTCGGGCCCTTCTTCACCCGCCTGGGCGCCGACAAGGTCATCGAGCTCGGATGGTGGGACCAGACGGTGGTGGGGGACCTGACCATCCATTTCGTGCCGTCGCAGCACTGGTCCCAGCGGGGCCCCACCGACAAGAACGACACGCTGTGGGGCGGTTTCGTGCTCGAGGGCGACGACCGGAAGGTGTACTTCTCGGGGGACACCGCCTACTTCGAGGGCTTCAAGGAGATCGGTCGGCGATTCCCCGCCATCGACGCGGCCTTGCTCCCCATCGGCGCCTACGATCCCGAGTGGTTCATGCGGGTGCAACACATGAACCCCGAGGACGCCGTCAAGGCCTTCCAGGGCCTGGGCGCCCGCCTGCTCTGCGCGATGCACTGGGGGACCTTCAAGCTCACCGACGAGCCGCTCGACGAGCCGCCCCGCCTGCTCGAGGAGATCCGTCGACGGCAGGGGGTTGCCGCCGAGCGGGTGTGGGTCGCGGCCATCGGCGAGTCTCGGGCCCTGTGAGTGCGGAGCGGGCACGCATCATCGTCCTCATGGGCGGGCCGACCACCGCGGCCCACCCAGCGCCGATGCTCAAAGCTGGTACCCGAGGGTCAACCCCGCCGACCAGTTCTGCAGGTCGGCGTGGTCGCGGCCGCCGGTGCTCATGGGGACCAGCTTGTCGTCGAAGACCGCCCGGTAGGTGAACCGCGCGTCGACCAGGAAGTGGTCGTAGGTCAGGCTCCCGCCCGCGCCGAACGGAATGGTCAGCGCGTTCGCGTGACCCTTGATGCTCGAGCGGTTGATCTCGGCGTTGGCGAGCTGGTAGTAGCTCCAGCCCGCTCCCCCGAAGACGAACGGCTCCACCCGGAGGTTCCTGCGGAGCTGGATCGGGAGGTTCCCGCGCACCGCGACCTCGGCCCCGTTGCTGACCAGCGCGGGGCTCCCGGTCAAGCCGACCGCGGTCGCGTCGCGGGCGGTGCCGACGTACGCGACCTCGGCGCCGAGGTAGCTGTCGGTGCCGAAGATCGCGCGCACGTCCCAGTAGCCGCCGGTTCCGAACATGTCGCGGGTCGCCTGCCGGCTGAACCCGGTCACGCCGCCTCCGGCCTGAACGGCCAGCCCCTGCGGGATCAGGCTGATGGGTCTGTGCGCAGCCGTGACCGTCTGTCCGTCTGCCAGCTCTCCGGCGTTCGCGACGGCGGGGGCTCCGAGGGACGTCCCGAGTGCCCTTGGAACGCCAGGATCATGGCAGTTGCCGAGATTCCGAGGCGCGTGGTGATCTTGATGTGGCTCTTCATCGTGTGATTCCTTTCCTGAAGCTCGTCAGGCGTCGCGAGAAGAATTCCCGCGAGCTCCTGACGTCTTCAAGATAGGAGGCAACCCGGCCGACAGTTGTCGGACCCGCGTCAGATGACCATGACATCCCTGTGGGACCGATCGCGGGCGCCGGGCTGGGACTGCCGAGCGCGTTCTGGTGGCCCACGAGATTGGCCTTCGAGCTCGGAGGAGCTCGAGTCCTAAGGTGCGGCGTCGTCGCGTCGCCTGAGGCCGCTGCGGCCGCGCCTCGTCGAGCAGCTGCTTGGACCGGTAGCCCCGGCCGACCACGGTTTCGATGATCCCTTCGCCAACCGCGTGCCTGAGATCGTAGAGCTGGGTGCGGATGGCGCTCTCGCTGACGACGATGTTGCCCCAGATCTCCTTGACCAGCTCCTCCTGGCTCACCAGGCGCTGCGGGTGCTCGGCGATGTAGCGCAGGATCGCGAACGGCTTCCGCCTGAGCCCGATCTCGCTCGAGCCTTTCCAGAGACGCTCATCCCCGACTTCGAGACGGAAGGGGGAGAACACAAGAGACGTGTTGGACATATGGTTGTGCGACTTCGCCCGCTCTTCATACCCGATTCTTCCAGCTCGGGTAGGTCCCTCCCCGGGGACAGCACTTCCCTGATGAGCCGCGGCGTGGTCGCAAGTCCATCGGGGCCCATTCCCCCGTCCTCATCCTCGGGTTGAGGCTGACTAGGGTGTGTCGGAGAGCTCGCGGCAGAAGCGTTGCTCGCGCTGGATGATCTCGGGGGCCGGCCGGGCGGCCGCGGGCAGTCGCGAGTCGGCGTCGGCCAGGGTGCAGTGCACGGCCGGATCGAAGGGGTTGGTGGCCAGCGACAGGCGCAGGGCAGCCACCGCGCCCGCCGGGTCGCCCTTGGCGAGCAGGGCCTGTCCGGCGATGAGGTTCGGCCACGGTAGCTCGGGATAGGCCGACTGCAAGGACGCGAGCGACTGCAGCGCGCGGTCGGGATCCCCGAGCGCCAGGTAGGTGCGACCGAGCTTGACGGGGAACAACCACTGCGCGGCGTTGGTGTCGCGTCCCCGCTCGGCGCGCGTGGACGTGGCGACCACCCGCGCGCCCTTCTCGTATTCGGTCACGGCGGCCCGCAGACGGTTGCGCTTCAGCATCATGTTGCCGAGCCGCAGGTAGCGGAGCGGCCCCGTGACCTTGAAGACCGCCAGGGCATCGTCCTCGCTCGGCTTGCGGCGCGAGGCCAGGGCCGCGGCCTTGCGGATGTGGGTGGTCGGCAGATCGAAGCCCGGATACGTGCGGAGCTTGAGCCCGACCATGTAGCTCTTCCAGCCGCGCTCGAACTCGGGCCACCCCCCGCCGGCCGCGGTCGCCACCGCCACGCGCGCGTCCCCGCCCGCCAGGACCGACGCCAGGGTCGCCCGCAGTGCCGGCATGCCGCCGCGGGCGTGCAGGTACCCGATCGCGGTCGCGACCTCGGCGAAGGCCAGCGACGCGTCCTCCGCCGACGGGAGCTTGGCCATCGACGGGTGCATCGCCTCGAAGCCGATCAGGTTGCCCGAGCGCAGGGCCTTGGCGAGCAGGTGCTCCATCGACGGGGCGAGCCGGCCGTTGATGGGCTCGCGCCAGCGCCGCTCCATGAACTTGGCGATGCCCTCTTGCAGCCACACCGGCGCCCGGTCCCGGGTCAACGAGGACACGGCGTAGTGCACGAGCTCGTGGTTGATGCTGTCGAGCCAGGGATAGCCGAAGGACAGCGCGCGCGGCGTTGTCACCATCAGGCGCGCCCACTTGCACAGGGCGATGGTTCCGGTGCGGGCCACCTCGGCCGCCGACAGCGACGACACCGCGGCGAGATCGGACGGGCTGCGATAGAACTCGATGCGGATGGGCATCTCGGCCGCGAACCCCAGGTCCTCGGCGAGCGCGGTGTAGGCGCTCTCCAGCGCCTCGAGCGCATACGGCACCAGCACGGCGTCCTCGGCGGGGTAGCGCACCAGGAAGTGCGTGGAGTGCGCCTCCTCGTGATCCTTGACGGCGTCCCCCGCGGCCAGCGCCAGGGCCAGGATCTCGCGAGCGGTGGGGTCCGCCGGCGAGGCCTTGACCGCCTTCTGCAGCTCGGCCACCGCGCCGGGGTAGTTTCCTTCGAGGAACCGGGCGTATCCCTCGAGGTACGCCACCTCGCTGGAGTCGGGGATCTTGGTGGCGAGCTCGTCGATCTGGGTGCGGGCCTCCGCGAAGCGCCACTCGTCGAGGTTCTGCTCGGCCGCCTGTCCGAGCTTGCTCGCGCGGATGACGGCCTGCGCATTGCCGCCGGAGGCCGCGGCAGGTGCGGAGCCTGCGGTCGCTGCGGAGGCCGCGGAGGCGGACGGTGGAGCGCGCAGGGATTGCAGCGGCGCGGGAGCTCCGCCCGCTCCGCCGGCCGGCGCCGCCAGGCACGGTGAGGACGCGAGCGCAGCGAGCGCCAGCGGCGCCAGCCCCAGCAGCATCGAGGCGGGCGACCTCGTCCGCCCACCCGCGGACCGGCGTGGCGTCGCGCGCTTCACCGCGCCCCCCCCATCCTCATTTGACCAGCTCCTCGTAGTACCTGCGCACGTCGTCGCGGAAATGCTCGGGGGCGTGCTCCTTCATGGCGTCGAGCAGCTCCTGGCGCCAGGCGCGCGGCGCGCTCGATTCGTCGGCGCCCGGGATGCGCACGGGATCCCGCTGCTGCTTGCCCCCGCCCATCGAGCGCTCCTGCAGGTTGTCACGCAGCTTGGCCAGGCGCTCGGCCGCGTTGCGCTCGGCGCCGCTGGCTTCCTTGGCCTCGCTCTTGCGCAGGTGCTCGGCCGCCTGGCGCATCTGCTCCGAGGCCCCGCGCAGATCTTCCTGGGCCCGCTCGAGCCCCGGGATGCTGGCCAGGCGACGGCCGGCCTCCCGCGCGGTGTCGTCCGCCCGCTCGCCGATCGCGCTCTGGCGCTCGGCCTGGGCGCGGGCCCGCTCGCGCTCCCCGGGGCCGAGGGTCTCCTCGGGGCGAGGCAGGAACTTCTGCACGTCGTCGGCGATCTCCTGGGCGAGGGCCCGGGCGCCCGCCAGGCTCTCGGGGAGCTCCCCCGCCTTCGCCTCGGCACCGCTTCCGTCGCTGCCCCTCTTGTTGTTCTTGGTGTTGTTGCGCCGAGCCGCCGAGGCCGTGGCGGCGGCCACCGCGTGCTCCCCGGCGCGATCGAGGCTCTGGGTCGCCCGCTCGGCCTCGCCCTTGGCCTCGGCGAGATCCCGCTCTCCGAGCAGGCGCTTGAGCTGCTTGGCGCTCTCGCGGGCGCGGTCGACCTCCTCGGTGAGGGGGCTCTCCGGATCCCCGGTCCGCAGCTCGCCCAGCGCCTGGCGCAGCCGCTCGACCTTCTCTGCCTCCTTGCGTGCCCAGTCCGCCATCTGTCCTTGCAAGCGCTTCTCGATCTCGGCCTCTTGCTTGTCGGACAGCCCCTGGGTCTCGCCGGCCAGGGCCCGCTCGTCGCCCTCCAGATCCCCGATCCGCTTCATGAGATCGGAGATGACCCGGTTCTCCTGGGGAAAGCGGCCCTCGCCGAAGCCCTCGGCGTTCTCGTCGAGCATCTCGCGCAGGCCCCGCAGATCCTTGCCGAGCTCGGAGAGGGCCTGCGACATCGCGCCCGGATCGCCCTGGCTGAGCAGGTCGTCGAGCTTGCGCGCGCTCTCCGCCACCGTCTTGGTGTCGGGCAGGTTGCGCCACTCGTCCGGCACCTCGTTTCGGGTCTTGAGGTTGGCGATCTTCTGGGCCAGGTCGGCGATGCGCGCCCGCAGCTCGCGCACCTCGCGCTCGAGCTGGCGCTTGAGGGCCTCGTCCTTGGTGGCCGCGTAGCGCGCCAGCAGATCCTCGAGGCGCTTGTGTGAATCGGTGAGCTCGCGGCCGATCGACGCCAGATCCTCCAGCCGCTGGCGGCCGATCAGATCGTCGAGCAGGAGGACGTCCTTCTCGAGCTCGGCGATGTGGCCCTCGTGCGGTCGCTCGGCCCGCGCCAGGCTGGTGGCCAGCTGGCGCGCCGAGCGCTGGGCGGCGCGCCCGACGCTCGGCCTGGACAGGATGCCCCGCTCCTCGCGCAGGAGGCGGCCGAGCCGCTCGGCCATCGCGGCCAGCTGGTTGCGCAGGGTCTTGCCGAGGATGCCCTCGCGCCGATCGTCGTCGAGCAGGCGCCCGAGCAAGGTGATGTGACCCTCCTCCGCCTCGTGCACCGCCGCGAAGGCCGCCTGCCGCTGCTCGAGCTGGGGCAGGCCGAGCGCGAGCCCGGCGCCGCGTCCGCGCTCCCGCCCCCGCTCCTGCTGGCCACCGCCGCCGCCGCCGGTCGCGCCGGGCGAGAGCTCCAGCCGGTCGGCGAGGTCGGAGGTCAGGCGCTCGAGGATCTCGCGCTGGCGGTCCAGGCGATCGTCCGCGCTCTCCTGGGGCCGCGCGATGGACACGTAGAGGGTGCGCGAGATCCCGCTCTTCGGCCCCGAGATGCCGTCCTGGTCGCGCGCCTCCACGTGGTAAGCGATGCGCGCGCCCGGCGGCAGCGAGCCGTCGCGCGCGGGATCCCACAGCGTCCGCCCCTGCGCGGTCTTCGCGCCGTGGGCGTCCTTGAGGGGCAGCCGCTGCTCGGGGGCCTCGTCGACCCGGAAGACCAGCTCGACCGCGCCGAGCCCGAAGTCGTCGGACGCCGAGTAGCCGACCTCGATGGGTCGCGGGGTCGGGAGCTCGAGGCGGTCGGCGGGGCCCTGGATCTCGACATGCGGCGGGCGATCGGCCTCGACCTCGATGCGATGGCTGCGATCCTCGCGCACCGCGCGCCCGATGAGCGGCAGGAGCCAGAAGCGGTAGTTCCCGCTCTCCGACAGCGTGAGGTGGGCGGTCATGATCCCCTTCGACAGGCGCAGGGGGATCTCGGGACCGTCCCCCAGATCCCCCGTGAGCAGGGCCGCGCGCCGCGACTTGTGCAGCGGCGTGGTCTCGATGCGCACCCGGGTTCCGCGCACCCCGACGATGTCTCCCGTCGAGCCCTCCACCACCCGCACCGGCAGGCCGGTGTACGCGGGGTACTCGTAGGTCAGACGAACGTCCCCGATGATGGGCACGCTCGAGACCGTCGAGCCTTCGAAGAGGGTGGGGCGATGAAACAGCAGGCCGAGCCCCCGCCCGACCATGCCAGGCGCGGTCAGCGACAGGCCAATCACCAGGGCGAGCGCGGCCGCCAGGGCGCCCGCCCCGTACGCTGCTGGCCGCAGCGAGACCAGTCCCGCCGCGGAGAACGGACGCACCGCCTCGGCCACCGTCCCCTGAAACGCGCGGGCCAGCACCAGCGAGGTCGTCGCGACCGAGGTCACGGGCATCGAGGTCGGTGGTGCCGGTGGTGCGTCCGACAGCGCTTCCCGGGGGGAGGCGGGAACCTCGCCGAACTCGACGGCCGACAGGATGTCGCCCGACAGCCTGCGCCACGCGGGATCGAGCCGCCCCAGCATCCGGGCAGCATCCGGATCCGTGCGCAAGCGGCGACGGGGACGCCACAGGCCGAAGGTCGCGGCGACGAGCACGCATCCGAGGCCCGCGCCGAGTGTGACGGGCATCCAGAAGCCGCCCGGTCCCACCCGTGCGGCGGAAAGGGCGAGCGCGAGCAAGACTGTCAGCAGGGACGCCCCACCCACCCCGCCCCACAGCAGCGCCTCACGGAACCACACGCGACGCCGGACGCTGTCCAGAAAGCCGCGAATTCGCTGCAGTTCACCCATGTTTCCCCCGCCATGTTAGCAGGTGACCGGGCCGCCGCGCCCGCGCCGCCAGGGGCGGTATCCGGTTTGCACGAAGCCGGGTCCATGAAGCCCAATCGGATCTCCCTGACGACCGCTTCGGTTCCCGTTGCTCCCGCCGCCCACGAGGGCCCCGCGGACGCCGCCGCGATCTCCCCCGCGAAGGACGCTCCCGCCAGGACGCCGAGCACCGACGCCATTCGCCGTGCTCAGGCCGGTGACCGGGCCGCGCTCGAGGCCGTCCTCGCGGCCGCGCGGCCGCGGGTGGTCGCGGTCGCGCTGCGCATGGTCCGCGACGCCGACGAGGCCGAGGACGTCGTGCAGGAGGCCCTGACCAAGGTGTGGCGGAACCTCGCTCGGTACGAGGCCCGCTCGGCGTTCTCCACCTGGCTTCACCGCATCGTGGTCAACACGGCCCTCGATCATCTGCGGGCCCGCCGCGGCGGCGTGGTCCTGAGCGGCCCGCAACGCCACCGGTCCGAGGACGCCGCCGAGTTCGAGGCCGCCCGCGCCGAGCGCGTCGAGCGGACGACCCCGGAGGATCGCCTGGCCGAGGCGGAGCTCGGCCAGGCCGTGCGCTCGGCGATGGACGGGCTTTCCGCGGCCCACCGGCAGGTCCTGGCATGGCGCGAGCTCGAGGGGGAGTCGTATCAGGACATCGCGCGTCTCGCCCGTTGTCCGGTGGGCACGGTCATGTCGCGTTTGCACCACGCCCGTCAGCGGCTGGCGGAGACGCTGCACCTCGACGCCGGGCTCGAAGCCTGGGTCCCCGCCGCGGCGTGAGACCCGGGCGCCATCCCCTGGGGGATCGCGGCGGATTCGGCTCGGCGCTCGCCCCGTGGCCTGTCGTGCCTGCTGCGGCACCGCCGTCGAAATGGCGTCGATGGCGAGGGCTGGGATCGTCGGCCGAAAGTGATGTCATTTCGACGGCGGTGCACTAGATTCAGCCGGTGGCTGACCTCCGGCTCGACCCCCGGCGCCGTGCTGCACCGACCTTGCAGCCGCGCATGGCCGCCCCGTGGTGGAGCAGACGGCTCGGAACCTGGCGCCAGCGCGGCGTGCTCCTCGCGCTGCTCGCCATCGCGATCGTCTATCCCTTCGCGGTCGGGACCCTGGCGAAGAGGCTGGTCACGCGGCTGGTGCGCGAGCGGGTCGGGATCTCGCTGCGCATCGGCAGCGGACGCGCAGGGCTCAGCGGGCTCACCTTTCGCGACCTCGAGGTGACCGGGGCCGATGCCGATGCCGACGCCGCCTTCGACGCCGCGGCCGGGAGGCCCCGAGCGGACGCGCCGCGGCTCCTGCGCATCGACCGGGTCTTCGTCCCGTTCGCGGCGATGGTCCTCGGGCGCCATGGCACGGTGCACGTGTCTGGTCTCGTCTGCGACGTCGTCCGCGGGGGTCCCGACGACAACGTCACGGCGCTGGTGCGCCGGCTCCGAGAGCGCCGCTCGAGCGGTCAGAAGGCCGCGCGGGGCGCCGAGCGGGCGCTGCCGGCGGTGGTGATCGACGACGGGGCCGTGACGCTGGCCGACACCGGCTCGGGCCTGCGCGTCCGGCTTCCGTCCTTCGCCGCGGCCTTCTTTCCCGGTAACCGGGCGAGCGTCCTGCTCGGGGGGCTCGAGGGGGTGCTGGCGCTCGGGTCCCGCGGCAACGGCCCGCGCTTCGGGGCGGCGTCGATCGAGCTCGCGGCGCCCCTCGAGCCGGCCAGCCTCCACCTCGCGGGCTACCCGACCCTGACCATCGCCGGCGGGTTCGCCACGCCCTTGCCGACCCTGGCGCTGACCGGCATCCACGGCAGCATCCAGCCCGGGCCGAAGGATCCCAAGGACGCGGCCGCCGGCAAGCAGCTCGTGGTCGCCCTCGAGGGGAGCTACGGGGGCGCGCGCGAGACGCTGTGGACCGCGAAGGGGGGGATCGACCCGGCGTCGCACGAGGGGCAGCTGTCGCTGCTGGCGGAGCGCTTCTCCCTGGCGGAGATCGCCGACGTGCTTCCGAAGGAGATCCTGTCGCCCAAGGACACCCAGGTCAACGCGGCCTTCGACGTGAGCTGGGCCGATGGTGCGGTCCGCTTCGGCGGTGACCTGCAGGTGGCGGGGCTATCGCTCGAGCACCCGGCCGTCGCGAGCGAGCCGATCCGCAACCTCGGCTTGTCACTGGTCCTGCGCGGGACGGCCTTCCCCGCCGCCCGGCGGGTGCTGATCGAGCGGCTCGAGGGACGCATGCAGGAGCTGCGGGCCAAGCTCTCGGGGTTCGTTGAGCTCGCGCCCGGCAGCTTCGCGTTCGAGGACGGCAACAAGCTCTCCTTCTTGCCCCGCATGGAGCTCACGCTCGAGGTCCCCAGGCTGCCGTGCGCCAAGGTCCTGTCGAACCTGCCGGCGGCGGTGGTGCCCCACCTGCAGGGCTTCGTCCTCGACGGGATCTTCGGCGCCACCATCGAGACCCACATCGATTACGCCCACCTCGACGATCTCGAGCTCAAGGGCAAGGTGGACATCGACGGCTGTCGGGTGCTCAAGGCCCCCGAGGAGGTCCAGGCGCTGATCAAGGGGGCGTCGATCACCCAGCGGGTCGAGGTTCCGCGCGCCTACGGGGCCAAAGGTGGGACCGGGGCCGAGGAGACCGAGGAGCTGGAGTTCGTGGTCGGCCCCGAGAACCCCGACTTCGTTCCGTACGAACAGATCGCGCCGGCCTTCGTCGCGGCGATCATGACCACCGAGGACAACGGCTTCTTCAAGCACCGCGGGTGGGTGAGCTCGGAGTTCAAGACCGCGCTCAAGCGCAACCTCAAGCGTGGCGGGTTCCGGGGCGGGGCCTCCTCGATCACCATGCAGATGGTGAAGAACGTGCTGCTCAGCCACGAGAAGACCCTGTCGCGCAAGATGCAGGAGCTGTTCCTCGTGTGGTACCTCGAGCAGGAGATCCCCAAGGAGCGCATCCTCGAGCTCTACTTCAACGCCATCGAGTTCGGCCCGCGCATCTACGGGATCGGTCCGGCCGCCCAGCACTACTTCGGCAAGAGCGCCTCCGACCTGACCCCGCTCGAGGGCGCCTTCTTCTCGTCGATCCTGCCGAGCCCCAAGCGTCGCTACGTGCAGTACTGCCACGGCGCGCCGCTGCCGCCCTGGGACCGCTACGTGCGGCGCATCCTCGGCAAGGTGCACGAGCGCGGCCGCTTGACCGACGAGGAGTACGAGGCGGCCCTGGAGCAGAAGCTGGTGTTCGACCGCCGGGAAGGGAACTTCAGCGAACGCCAGTGCCTCGAGTGGGTCAAGAAGATCACCACGAGGCCCGAGGCCGATGTCCCTCCCGACAGCGAGGTGGGAGGAGGGGAGGGCGACCCCGAGGCGGACAAGGGGCCGCTGCCCATGCGCAAGCTGCGGCGTCTCTTCGCGAGCGAAGCCAAGCGCGCGCCCCGCGCCACGCGCAGCGGACCCTGAGCCGTCCGACGTCCGTGTTAGGCTGCCGCGCGCCATGATTCCGGTTCGCCCACTCAGCGGGCACAGCGTGTTCCTCCTGCTCATCGAGCTCGCGGTGCTGGTGGGCGTGGCGCGCCTCGGGGCCGAGCTCATGAAGCGGCTCGGTCTGCCACCGGTGGTGGGAGAGCTCGGCGCCGGGATCTTGCTCGGCCCCTCCGCGTTCGGTCGGGCGTTCCCGGCGGCCTTTCAGGCGATCTTCCCGCCGGACGTCGCGCAGTTCCACCTGCTCGAGGTGGTGGGCACGCTCGGGATGACCTTCCTCCTGCTCCTGACCGGGCTCGAGACCGACGTCAAGTTGATCCGGAACCTGGGGCGCGCTGCGCTGTGGACCTCGGCGACCGGCATGCTGCTGCCCTTCGTGCTCGGGTTCGCGCTCGGGCACTTCATGCCCGACTCGTACCTCGCCGATCCCAGCCATCGCGGGCTCTTCAGCCTGTTTCTCGCCACCACCATGTCCATCTCGGCCATGCCGGTGATCGCCAAGATCCTGGTGGATCTCGATCTCACCAAGCGCAACATCGGGCTCGTGATCCTGTCGGCGGGGGTGGTGGACGACACCGCGGGGTGGTTGATCCTGTCGATGATCGCCGGGGCGGCGACCCACGGCACGCTGCGGGTGGGCGCCCTCGGCCTCACGCTCGTCTACCTCTTTGCCTTCGTGGCGTTCGCGGCCTTCGTGCTCTTCCCGGCGCTCAAGTTCCTGGTGCGGGTGAGCATCGAGCGATCCAAAGTGGCCGAGTCGGACTTCGTGCTCATCGTGGTCGTCACGCTGCTGTGCGCGGCGGTCACCGAGCGGATCGGGGTCCACGCGGTCTTCGGGGCCTTCGTGGCCGGGCTGGTGCTCAACCAGGTCTCGCGGCTCCGGCACGAGACGGTGGCCCGCCTCGAGACCTTCGTGTTCGGCCTGCTCTCGCCGGTGTTCTTCGGGTTCGTCGGGCTCAAGGTCGATCTCGGCGCGCTCGGCGGCGGGAGGATGTTCGCGGTGGTACTGGGGGTGGCGTGCGCGGGCAAGCTCATCGGGTGCGCGCTCGGGGCGGTCTGGGGAGGGCTGCGGTTCTGGGAGGCGGCCTCGCTGGCGGTGGCCATGAACGCGCGCGGCGCCATGGGCATCGTGGCGGCCACCATTGGCCTCGGCCTCGGGATCCTCGGCCCGCAGATGTTCTCGATCATCGTCATGATGGCCATCGTGACCTCGTTCATGGCGCCGATTGGCCTGCGCCTGACCATGCCGCGGGTGCGCATGACCGCCGACGAGCAGCAGCGCATCCAGGCCGCCGCCTCCAAGGGCTTCATCGACCGTCACCGGGTGCGGGTCCTGATCCCGACCGGGGGCGGGCCGGGCGCGCTGACGGTGGCGGGCTTCGCCTTCGGCCTCGCCCGCGAGAGCGATGCGCCGGTCGACATCCTCTCCATCGAGGATCCCGTTACCTGGAGGAACCGCCTGCGCAACTGGTTTCGACCGACCCCGGTGCGGGATCTCGCGGCCCACCTCGACGCGCTGCGGGCGCAGGCGAGCGGGCGGCTGCCGCCCGAGATCAGGCGGGCCATCTCGAGCGACGTTGCCGAGGGGATCTGCGTCGAGGCCGCCACGCGGGGCACCGACATCATCATGATGGGCTCTTCGAGCGAGATCGTGGGCGGCGCGATGATCGAGGCCATCGTGGGCCGGGCGCCCTGTCACGTGGCCATCATGCGCGGCGCGCAGGCGATCCCGCCCTCCACCAGGACGGTGGGCGCGGGATCCGAGGCCAGCGTCGGTGGTGGTGCCGGTGGCAGTCCCATCGGCACCGCTGCATCGGCTGGCGGCGCGCTCGCCACCTCGGGCGGTTTCCGGCGCATCTTCGTACCGGTCGATGGCAGCGTCGCCAGTCGCCTGGCGGTCGAGCTCGCGCACCGGTACGCGGAGAACACCGGCGCCGAGCTGACGCTCGCGGTGCTCACCGAGAAGCGGCAGACGGCCGGGACCGGTTCGAGCGGGTCCGGGGAGCCGACCGTCTCGACCGGCGGCCTGCCCGAGGGCCTGGCCGGCAGTGGCAGCGCTGTCGTTTTCGGGGACAAGACCCTCGAGCCCGAGCTCGACCGCATCTCGGTGGTGTTCCGCGCCTCCGATCTCAAGCCGACCGTGGTTCACCTCGGCTACGATCCGTTCTCGAGCGGCGTCACCAGCGAGGTGCGTTCGGGCAACTACGATCTCGTGGTGCTCGGGGCCGAGAACCGGGCCATCCAGCACCGCCTGTTCTTCGGGTACGACACCGAGCGCCTGATCCGGGCGGCGCGGGTCCCCATCGTGGTGGTGGTTCCCCACCTCGGGCGGCTCGCATGATGGCCGCCGCGCCGGCGCATCAGCTGATCCTCATCGGCGGTGGGGTGCGCTCGGGCAAGAGCCGCTTCGCCCTCGAGCTGGCGGAAGGGCTCGGTCCATCGCGCACGTTCATCGCCACCGCCGAGGGCCTCGACGACGAGATGGCCACCCGGATCGCGCGGCACCGGGGTGAGCGCCCCGCGTCCTTCACCACCATCGAGGAGCCGGTGGCTCTGCCCGAATGCCTGCGCCGCGCGTGGCACGGGCCGGGGGCGGCGCCGGCGGCGAGCGAGCCCGGGGCCGCGGGGGTCCCGGGGCTCGCGCCCGTCCCGCCGGATGTGCTGGTGGTGGATTGCCTCACGCTGTGGATATCGAACCTGCTGGTCCGGGGCGGCTCCGAGGCCGGCATCACCGCGCGCATCCGGGAGCTCGCCGAGGCGCTGCGCGCGCGGCGGTCGCACGTGGTCCTGGTATCGAACGAGGTGGGGATGGGCTTGGTCCCGGAGACCGCGATCGGGCGGGCCTTCCGGGATCTGCTCGGGCACCTGCATCAGCTGCTGGCCGCCGAGGCGGACCAGATCTTCCTCGGGATGATGGGGCTCCTCTTGCGGGTGTCTCCGCCGCCGATTGAACGTGTGGGCGTACGGCTGGGCGAGCGGCGCCGGTGGTGAGGTCGGGCTGGATGGCGAGCCTGGTGGAGGCCTGGTGGCGGCCGCTGCGCGCGGCCTTCGCGTTCCTCACCCGTCTGCCGGGTGGTTCGGCGACCACCGAGGAGGAGCTGGCCCGCTCGGTGCTGTTCTTCCCGGTGGTCGGGCTCGCCCTCGGGCTCGGGTGCGCGGGGGTGGGATGGCTCCACCTCGTCCGGCTCGCTCCCGCCTCCATCGTCGCCGGAGCGGTGGTGGTGTTCCTGGCGCTCGTCACCGGCGGTCTGCACCTCGATGGCGTGGCGGATCTGTTCGACGGCCTCGCCGGCGGGCGCGGGGATCGGGAGCGCACCTTGCGCATCATGCGGGACAGCCGGGTGGGGGCGGCGGGCGCCCTCGCGCTGGTGCTGGTCGTGCTCCTCCAGCTCGCCGCTCTCCGCGAGCTCCTCGAGCGGCGGGCGCTCCTGCCGCTGGTGGCCTTCCCGCTGGTGGCGCGCTGGGCGGTGATTCCCCAGCTCGCGTTCTTTCGCTACGCGCGTGCCGCCGGGCTCGGGCGGGTCTTCCAGGGGCGGGTGGCGCTCACCCCGCTCGCCGCCGAGTCCATCCTGCTCGTGACCTGGTCCTTGCGTCTCGGGCACGGTCTCGTCGTCCAGCTCGCGGCCGCGCTCGGGGTCTCGCTCGGGCTCGGCCTGTGGTTGCAACACCGGCTCGGTGGGCTCACCGGCGACATCTACGGCGCCACCATCTCGCTCTGCGAGACCGCCACGCTGCTGGTCGCGGCTGTTCAAATCTCGCCATAGGGCGCCCGGCGAGCCCACGCGGGCCCGCCTGCACGCCGCTTTCATGATAGGTTGGCACGCGGCATGGTCGGCGAAATCATTCACGTCGAGTTTCCGAGCGGAGACTTTGCAAGGAGCTCGGAGTTCTTCCAGTCCCTGTTCGGGTGGCGGCCCGAGGGCGAACAGACCGGAGGGCACCTGGCGGTCGAGGTGCCCGACGGGCCTCAGGCATCGCTGGTGATGTCGGCGCTGGCTTACGCGCCTGGACCGGTGGTGTTCGTGTCCGTGACCGACGTAGCCCGCACCCTGGTGGAGGTCACCCGCCTCGGGGGGCGGGTGCTCGTGCCCAAGTTGAACCTCATGAACAAGGGCGCCGTCGCGCTCATCGCAGATCCCGACGGCAACGTGATGGGGGTGACCTCCGCCCAGGCCAGGTCGGAGTCCCAGACCCCGAAGGCCGAGCCGAGGGCCGAGACGGTCGGGACCAAGGTGGCAGCGGTCCCGGGCACGCGATCGGCGTCCGCCCCCCGGGCCGCGCGGGTCCAGCCACCGGCCAAGGCCGCACCCCCCAAGGTCGCGCCGGCTCCCGCCGCCAAGTCCAGCTCCGCCCCCGCGCCCCGCCCGTCCCCCAAGCCGGCCGCCAAGTCGAGGAAGTGAGATCGTCGACGATCGTCGGGTCCAGGCCGCGGCCTCACAGCCAGCGCCGCAGCCCGTAGGCCAGGCGATCGCCGATCCTGGCGAGAAGCGGCTCCTCCGCCAGCGCCTGGCGCGTGACCTCGACGCTGGAGAACATCTCCGAGGCCAGCATCTCCGCGACGCGGCGGTTGAAGTCCTCGTCGATCACGTTCACCACGATCTCGAGGTTGTATGCCAGCGACCTGTGATCGAGGTTGTAGCTGCCGAGCGACACGAACACGTCGTCGACCGCGATGGCCTTGGTGTGGATCACCGACGGGCTGCGCCAGATGTGCACGCCGGCGCCGAGCAGCCGGGGAAAGGTCGCGTGGGCAGCGGCGTCGAGGATGTTCGAATCGCTGCGGGCGGGGACCAGGATCCGCACGTCGGTGCCCCGCGCCGCCGCCCGTTCCAGCTCCAGCGAGAACCCGCGATCCGGAACGAAGTAGGGATTGGCCAGCCAGATGCGGCGGCGGCTGGCCCGCAGCGCATGCAAGATCGAGCGCCGGATCGCGAAGCGCGCGCCGCGCTCGGAGTTGGTCACCACCGCCAGCGCCGTGGCCCCGGCCGCCGCCCCGGTCCCTCCGCCCGGAGCCGCCAGCGCGGCAGATGCGGGCCCGGGCACCGGCCCGACCGGAAGACGCGCGCTCCTGCGGGCCCGCGGGTTCCAGGTCTCGGCGAACGCCGCCTCGAGGGCCTGGGCCCCGGGCCCACGCACCTCGACCACCGCGTCCCGCCACGCGTCCCCTCCCTCGGTGGCCGGCACCCAGGCGTTCGAGATGTTGAGCCCCCCGACGAACCCCGTCTGCTGGTCGATCACCAGGTTCTTGCGGTGGTTGCGGCGGAACATCTTCCAGACCCGGGGCAAAAATCGCCGGTTTCGATGGTAGGCGATGGTCATCACCCCGCGGGCCCGCATCGCCTCGAAGAACGCGCGCGGGGTCAGCCGGCAGCCGACGTCGTCGTAAAGGACCCGCACCGCGACCCCACGCTCGGCGGCGCGACACAGGGCCTCGGCCACCCGTCGCCCGATGCCATCGTCCGCGAAGATGTACATCTCGAGCGAGATCCGGGACCGGGCCGCATCGATGGCCTCGAGCCAGGCCGGGAAGATCTGGGCGCCGTCGCGCAGCAACCGCACCCGATTGCCCGCGATGAGCTGGCGCCGGTCCTCGACGAAGGAGTCGACCAAGGGTTCGATTAAGCGGTCTCGTCGGGGTTCTTGCAAGGGCCATGGCGAGGGCTCTCGCGAGGTGCACGATCGGGCGGGCGCCACGTCTTCGACAGAAAAGTTGGGCCCCTCTCCCTGACCCTTGTCGGGGACGTGGCTCGCTGCCGCTCGCACGTCCCCGCGCCCCTCTCGCTCCGCGCGGCAAAGCCGCGCTACGCTCGCCTGATCATCGCGAGGTGAACATGGTACCTCGCGGTCATGCCCCGGATGAAGAGGCCCCTCTCCCTAACCCCGCCCCGCGGGGCGAGGGACACGATTGGAGGCGCCCCGCTTTCCCTCCTCCCATCCTTTCGCCCCTCGCCCCGCGCCAGCGGGGAGAGGGTCAGGGAGAGGGGCCCACCTTCATTCCGGCCGGCGGCACCGGTGGGGGGCATCACCACCAATCTGCTCTCTGTCGTTGACCCTGGGCGGCCGAGCGGCTAGGGTCTCGCCGCCCATGGGTCGTGAAGAACATATCGAGTTTCAGGGCAGGGTGATTGAAGTCCTACCGGCGGGCAATTTCCGCATCGAGATCGAAAATGGTCATCAGATCCTCGCGCATCTCGGCGGAAAATTGCGGAAGCACCGCATTCGCGTGGTCCTCGGCGACAAGGTCACGGTTGCCCTGACGCCCTACGATCCGACGCGAGGCATCGTGGTCTACCGGGGCTAGCCGAGCGTGCTCGGCCTGCCGCTCGGTCTCCGCCGCCTGTGCGGAGCCTGTCTGCTGGTCCTCGCGGTCGGGCGGTGCTCGTGGGAGCAGTCCCGCCCGGACGGCACAGGCACCGCTCCGAGCGCGGTCAGCCCCGCGCCGGCGCGGCCGGGCGCCACCGGCTCGGCGCTGGCCGGGGCGGCGCAGGCGGCCACGCCCGCGGCTCCGGGCGCCGCGGGCGCCGCGATCTCCGACCCGCGCCCGGCGCCGCTCGTCCCCGCGCCGGGGGACATGCGCGATTCGGTGGCGCCGCTCGTCGACGACGTCAAGGCGTCGGTGGTGACCATCCTGACCACCAAGATCATCCGCCGGGTCCTGCGCGAGGATCCCTGGAGTCAGCTCTTGCGCGAGCAGTTCGGGATGGGCGGTGGGCCGCGCGTCTCGCAGCAGCGGTCGGAGAGCCTCGGCTCCGGCTTCCTCTTCGATCGGAGCGGGCTCGTCCTCACCAACAACCACGTGGTGGCCGGCGCCG
Organism: uncultured Myxococcales bacterium; assembly: GCA_964540815.1. GTDB lineage: Bacteria > Myxococcota_A > Polyangia > Fen-1088 > Fen-1088 > CAZIOH01. The sequence goes on from CAZIOH010000004.1 coordinate 96,873, forward strand.
ACGAGGTCATGGTCAAGCTGGCGGACAACCGGCAGATCCCCGCCAAGGTGCTCGGCAGCGATCCCGCCACCGACGTGGCGGTGGTCAAGATGGACACCACCCCGGCCGGGCTCAATCCGGTGCGCCTCGGCGACTCGGACAAGGTGCGGGTGGGCGATTACGTGCTCGCCATTGGCAACCCGCTCGGGCTCGGGCAGACCGTGACCATGGGGATCGTCAGCGCCAAGAATCGCTCGATCGGCGAGAAGCTCGGTGAGCTGGATCCGCGCTATCAGGATTTCATCCAGACCGATGCCGCCATCAACCAGGGCAACTCGGGCGGTCCGCTCTTCAATTTTCGCGGCGAGGTCATTGGCATCAACTCGGCCATCCTCAACCCCGGGGTCGCGATGAACGTGGGCTTCGCCATTCCCATCAACCTGGCGCGCCAGATCTCGGACCAGATCCGGGCCTCGGGTCACGTGGCCCGCGGCTACCTCGGGGTGGGCGGCGAGGACTTCACCCCGGAGCGGGCCCGCGAGCTCAAGGTGCCGTTCGCCGCGGGGGCCCTGGTCAACGTCATCGGGCGCGGCTCGCCGGCCGAGGTGGCCGGCCTGCGCCCCAACGATGTGATCGTCGGCATCGGTGGCCAGGTGATCGATGGATTTCGCCGCCTGCCGATCGCGGTCGCGGCGCTGCGACCCGGCGACAAGGCCAAGGTGGTGTTCCTGCGGGACGGGCGGCGCATGGAGGTGGAGGTCCTGCTCGGCGGCCAGGCCGGCGATCTCGGCGGGGCCCACCTGTTCCTCGGGATCGACGTGCGGGCCGTCGAGCCGCGGGTGGCGAGCGCGCTCGGTCTGTCGGCGGGGCAAGGATTGGTCGTCACCTCCGTCGATCCGCGCGGTCCCGCCAGCGGCGTGCTGGAGGAGGGCGACGTGCTGCTCCTGCTCGACCGTGACGCGGTCACGCTCGAGCGGCTGCGTGCCCTCGAGGGCCGACTGTCGCAAGGGGAGCACGCGATCCTGATGGTTCAGCGCGGCGCCTCGCGCTTCGCCATCCGGATGTGAGCTGCGGCTCGTGACGGCCCTGGCAACCCGCTGAGCGACACGTTACGCTTGACAGATGGCAGTCGAAAGCAAGCTGGCTGTCCTGACGGGAGTCAACGCGGCTGGTGGCGGCGCGGTTGCCGCGGTCGCCTCCCTGGAGCCAGTTCCGCCAGGTCAGCTCGGCCAGCGTCCCGTCATCGACGACGCCAGCGCAGACGCGTCCACCCTGCGGCCGCGGACGCCGAAGCCCCCGGTGCCGAGCGCGGCGCTCGAGCACACGCGCCTGCGCGAGGGACCCTTCTGGCAAGCGGTCCCGGCTTACGCCGAGGTCGGCGAGGCGGAGTTCCTCGATCACCGGTGGCAGGCCAAGCACACCATCACCAAGATCCCCAAGCTGCTCGAGGCCCTGGCCGGCCTGGTGTCGAACGCCTTCATCGAGGACGCGGCGCGCGGCTTTCACAGCGCGCCCATGTCGGTGCGGGTGTCCCCCTACCTGCTGTCGCTCGTCGACTGGAGCCGCCCCTACGAGGATCCCCTGCGCCTGCAGTTCATCCCGGTCGAGTCGCGCCGCCTGCCCGATCACCCCAAGCTCGATCTCGACTCGCTCCACGAGCGTGCCGACATGCCGGTCCCTGGGCTCACCCACCGGTACTTCGACCGGGCGCTGTTCCTGCCGCTCGACACCTGCCCGGTCTACTGTCGCTTCTGCACCCGCAGCTACGCGGTCGGGGTCGACACCGACGAGGTCTCGAAGTTCCAGCTGCGGGTCAACGCCGACCGCTGGCAGCAGGCCTTCGCCTACATCCGCTCGCGGCCCGAGCTCGAGGACATCGTCATCTCGGGCGGAGATGCCTACCAGCTGCGCCCGGAGCAGCTGACCGAGATCGGGGAGACCCTGCTCGCCATACCCCACATCCGCCGGCTGCGCTACGCCACCAAGGGGCCGGCGGTGATGCCGCAGAAGATCCTGACCGACGCGGCCTGGACCGACGCCCTCACCCGGGTGGTCGAGCACGGGAGGGCGCTGCACAAGGAGGTGGTGATCCACACCCACTTCAACCATCCCCGCGAGATCACCTGGATCACGCAGGCTGCGATGAACAAGCTGTTCGAGCGCGGGATCACGGTGCGCAATCAGACCGTGCTGCAGCGGGGGGTCAACGACGAGGCCCAGACCATGCGCCTCCTGGTCAAGCGCCTGGCCCACGTCAACGTGCACCCGTACTACGTCTACATGCACGATCTGGTCAAGGGGGTGGAGGACCTGCGGACGACCTTGCAGACCGGGCTCGACCTCGAGAAGGAGGTGCGCGGGCTCACCGCCGGCTTCAACACCCCGACGGTGGTGGTGGACGCTCCGCGGGGCGGCGGCAAGCGCGACGCCCACTCGTACGAGCACTACGATCGGGTCACGGGCATCTCGGTCTTCACCAGCCCGAACGTGCACCCCGGCCAGCTCTACTACTACTTCGATCCCCTGCACCTGCTGCCCGAGGAGGGGCGCGCCCGCTGGGCCGATCCCGCCGAGCACGCGAAGATGGTGGCCGAGGCGCGGGAGGAAGCTCTCGGCCGGCGGGCCAGGGGCGAGACCCGATGAGCTGCACCGAGTGCGGGCGCAAGGGCGGCTGCAGCAGCCGCAAGGGGGACATGTTCGCCGCCCTCGCGCAGATCCTCGCCCGGCTGCACCCCGACCGTCGCTGGGGTCACCGCGACGAGGCTGCGGCGCTCGATGCCGGCATCGCCCCCGAGGAGGGCCGTCGGCTGGCGGAGACCATCGCGGCCCGCCTCGACGTCGCGACCCGCTTCGTCCCCGGCGAGGCCGACGAGTGGTGCGACTACGTCTACGTCCTGTGCCTCGGGCGCGCGCCGAGCGTCATCGACCTGCGCGAAGCCGGCCTGGGCGAGGCCGCGGCCCGCGTCGATGCCGACGGCGAGGCCGCCGACGCCGACGCCGACCCGGCGCTCGATGACCTGTACCTGCGTCTCGCCCTGTCCTCGGTGGCGCGGGTGGTGGGGGTGCAGGAGGTCGCGATGCGACTCCGTCAGCGGGACGGCCAGACCTTCGTGACCGAGGACGTCCGCTCCGGGGTGTTCGACCCGATCCTGCTGCCACGTTTTCGTGCCCTGGTGGCCCTGCTCGCCGAGACAGATCTGCGCCACCTCGACTTCGGTGAGATGGTCGAGCCGCCACCGGGGTTCGACGGCACCGGATACACCGAGCGCTTCGGGGTTCTCCCCACCGTCGCGAACTACCTGTTCTCCCCCCGCCCGATCACCTCGCGGATCACGACCCTCCTGCCGTGATCCGATGGTGCCGGTTGCGAGAGCGAGCGGGCTATTTGCCCAGTCGCGCGCGCAGGCCGTCGCCGAGCGCCTTCGCGCGCCGCTCCTCCGGTGCATCGTAGGCGCCGACCTTCGCGGCCGCGACCTGGTCGAGCCATTGCTTCGCCTCGGCCCCACGGCCGGTCTCGATCAAGGTGTCGGCCAGGAACACCCGCGCCCGCAGGTTGGCCGGAAAGAGCTTCAGGACCCGACGGAGGTGCTCCTCCGCCTTTTTGTGGTCCCGCTTGGGCCAGGGGAGCTTCTCGTAAAATCGGCCCCAGGCGAGGTCCACGCCCCCGAACTGATAGCCCGGGGCGAGGGCGCCGGCTCGCTCGAGCCGGTCCTTGAACTTCCCCTCGAGCCCGAGGGTGAGGGCCCGCACGACCCCCAGCCCGAGCGCGTAGCTGCCCATGTTCACCGCCGCCCAGTAGTATCCCTCCGCCGCCGCCGGGTTGGCGGTGATGGCGCGCTCGGCCCAGTCCCAGCCGAGCTTGCCCCACTTCGAACGGGCATCGTTGTCGATCCCGGGATCGTCGCTGAGCCAGAAGCACGCGCGCGCCATCCGCCACAGCAATCCGTAGTCGCCCGGAGCTCGGCCGAGCGCCCCCTCGAGGAGGGCGCGCTCCTCGGCGAGGACCCCGGGGGCGTCGCGCCGCTGGTGCAGCGTGTCCGCACGATTCGAAACATTCGTGGGCGGGGCCGCTGCCGGCGCCGTCATGCCGGCGGGTGTGGACGCGACACCGGCCGGCGAACGAGGCGCGTCCGGCGGTCCTTCACCCGGACCCGGGCCGGGGCCCGCGAGCTCGGCCCCCGCGAAGAATGCCATCAACCACACAGTTGGAGCGATCACGGTGGGACTATATAGGTTATGCTGCGTTCGAATCCCACGGAGGAATCAAGTGCCTGAACGCGTCGAGTTCAAAATTGCAGACAAGAGCATCGAGCTGCCGGTCGTGGTCGGATCGGAGGGCGAGCGGGGTATCGACATCGGGAAGCTGCGCGCCCAGACGGGCTACGTGACGCTCGACCCGGCGTACATGAACACCGCCTGTACGCAAAGTGCGATTACCTTTCTGGACGGCGAGCGGGGCATCCTGCGCTACCGCGGGATCCCCATCGAGCAGCTGGCCGAGAAGGCCACCTTCGTCGAGGTCGCCTACCTCCTCATCTACGGTCACCTGCCCAATCAGACCGAGCTCTCCGAGTTCTCCGGGCAGCTCACGCGCCACTCGATGCTCCACGAGGACATGAAGCGCTTCTTCGACGGGTATCCGGGCACCGCCCACCCGATGGCGATCCTGTCGGCCATGGTGGTGTCGATGTCGAGCTTCTACCCCCAGTCGCTCGACGTGAAGAACACCGGCGAGATCGACATCACCATCGCGCGCCTGATCTCCAAGATGCGCACCATCGCCTGTTACTCCTACAAGAAGTCGGTGGGCCAGCCCTTCGTCTACCCCAAGAACTCGCTCAGCTACTGCGCCAACTTCCTCAGCATGATGTTCTCGGTCCCCGCCGAGAACTACGACATCGACGAGGATCTGGTGCGCATCCTCAACCTGCTCTTGATCCTCCACGCCGATCACGAGCAGAACTGCAGCACCGCCACCGTGCGGATGGTCGGCAGCTCGCAGGCCAACCTGTTCGCCGCGGTCTCGGCCGGGATCCTCGCGCTGTGGGGACCGCTGCACGGCGGCGCCAACGAGGAGGTCCTCGAGATGCTGCAGGGGATCCACGACAGCGGCGGCGACGTCAAGAAGGCGGTCGAGCTGGCCAAGAAGAAGGACTCGGGCTTCCGTCTCATGGGCTTTGGCCACCGCGTCTACAAGAACTACGATCCGCGCGCCAAGATCATCAAGGTCGCGGCCGATCGGGTCATGAAGAAGATGAAGAGCCCGGATCCGCTGCTCGACATCGCCCTGCGCCTCGAGGAGGCGGCCCTCACCGACCCGTTCTTCATCGAGCGCAAGCTCTACCCGAACGTCGACTTCTACAGCGGCATCATCTACCGGGCCATGGGCATCCCGACCAACATGTTCACGGTGATGTTCGCGATCGGGCGGCTCCCCGGGTGGATCGCCCACTGGAAGGAGATGCACGAGGACGTGACCTCGAAGATCATGCGTCCGCGCCAGATCTACACCGGCCCCACCCAGCAGGACTTCGTCCCGATGGAGCGTCGCTGAGCGGATCACCTGGGGCCGAGCGCCAGACCCGGCTGGTGCGGCGCGCCACCGTGGTTGGGCGCGGCGCTTGGCAGGGGCAGTCCGAACCGGTACGATAACCGAGCACATGGGGGGGAGTCCTGGCGAGCTGGCATCCGCGACACCGGCGGCGGCGCCAGTCGAAGACGCCAGCATCACGGCGGTGGGCGGGCAGGCCTCCTGGCGCGCCCACCCGGATCGCCTTCAGGCGGGCGATCTCCTGGCCGGCCGGTATCAGATCGAGGCCCTGATCGGGACGGGCGCGAGCGGGCGGGTCCTGCGGGCCTTCGACCGCGAGAGCCGGGCGGTGGTGGCGGTCAAGATCCTCAAGCCCGAGCTCGCGCGGGACGTGGCCTGGCTCGATCGACTGTCGCGCGAGCTGAGGGTCGGCCGGCAGATCCAGCACCCGCACGTCTGTCGGGTCTTCGACATCGGCGAGGCGGATGGCTATCGGTTCCTCACCATGGAGCTGGCCGCCGGGGGGACCATGGCGACTGAGCTCGCTGCCCGTGACGCCCATGCCGCCCATGAGGATCGACCGACCGTCCCGTTCGAGGCTCGGCTGGCCGATGCCCGCGCCATCGTGGCCGGTGTCGCCGCCTTTCACGCGGCGGGGGTGATTCACCGGGACATCAAGCCCGACAACATCCTGCGCATGGCCGACGGTCGCCTGGTCGTCAGCGACTTCGGTCTGGCCACCGATCCCGGCGGGAGCGCCACGTCCACCCTCATGGTCGGCACCCCCGCGTACATGGCGCCGGAGGTAGCCTTCGGGCAGAGCTCCTCGGCGCGCTCCGACGTGTGGTCGCTCGGGGTGGTCCTGCACGAGCTGCTGTTCGGGGGCCGGCCGCGCTGGGAGTGGATTCCGGGGGCCGCGGGGGGCGCTCGGAAGGTGCACGTCTCGCGGGTCGAGCAGGGCCCGCGGGAGGGCGCGATGGCCGACCTGTGCGCCGCCTGCGTCGCCGATGTGCCCGAGGCCCGACCGGCTTCCGCGGTCGAGATCCTGCGCCGATTCGAGGACGCAGCGCTCGGACGGCGGCCGACCGGGCCCACGCGGCGTCGCCGCCACGGCCTCTGGGCGGCCACCGCCCTGGTATGCGTCGGGGCGCTCTGGGCCGCCCGACCCGTCTGGTGGTCGCGCGCCAAGGCGTCCCTCGGTTCCCGCACGGTCCCCGGAGATGCCCGGGTGCTCCCGCCCGGTGGCAGCGCCGCCGACTGGTCGCGTGGGGCCATGCTGCGGGCGAGCTTCCCCGGGCACGTGGCGTGCGCCTCGCTGGTGGACGGTGGCCGCAAGGTGCGGGTCATCTGGGGAGCGCCCCCGCGGGCCGAGGAGGTTGCGCTCGCCACCGGGGACCGGACCGCCGCCCCGCTCCTCCCGGAGACCTTCGCGGAGGGCTGTCCGGTCAGCTCCCCCGATGGGCGGAGCCTGCTCTTCGTGCGCTCCCGCGACGTCGGGACCTCCGTCCACAGCTTCGTCCACCTGTCGAGCGCCCCCGACGGGGCCGGCGCGCGCGAGATCGTGATGGGCACGCGCCCGCTGTGGCTCCCGAGCGGCGACGAGTTCGCGTTCGATCTCGATTCCCGACACGCCGGGATCTTCTCGCTGCCCACCGGCGAGATGACCGTGGTCGGCGAGGGCGTCAGCGGGACCCGGCAGCTCGCCGAGAAGGCCGTCAGCCCCGATGGCACCCTGATCGCCCTCCGGTTCTACGACGGCGCTGCGGACAGCCGCATCGTCGTCGAGTCGCTCCGCACCTTCGAGCTCGCCGGCAGCTTCGTGGTGCCCACCTCCGCCATGCACCTCGACTTTGCCCGCACCGGACGCAAGCTGCTGTTCACGCTCTACGATCCGGAGCGTCGGGCCGAGCTGGTCGAGGCGGACTGGCGCACAGGGAAGACCCGCTGGCTCGCGCGATTCCCCGGCGCCGACATCCAGGCGCTCCTGCCCGGGCCCGGTCAAGGCTGGATGCTGCTGGCGCGCAAGGTGGACTTCGACGCCTGGCTCGACACGGACGAGGCGCCTCGGCGGCTGACCCACGACGGGCTCACGGATGGCGGCGCGATGAACGAGCGGGGCGATCTGCTCCTGCAGCGCTTCGAGGGCAAGGGCGGCTATTCGATCGTCCTGCGGCGGGCGGGGGACCGGCGCGAGACCCAGCTCACCCACGGTTCGTTCGACGCCTCACCGGCCTTCTTCCCCGACTCGGACAGGTGGGTCTACGCGAGCTACCCCGACCAGCGCATCGTGGAGTGTCGCCTCTCGAGCGGAGCTTGTGCTCCCCTCCTCACCGACGCCAGCACCCCGGCCTGGCCCACGGTGGATCCGTCCGGCCAGTGGCTCGCCTACGAGACCTTGATGAACGCGCCGCGCCTGCACCTCGTCGAGCTGGCGACGCACGAGAACCGCGATCTCGGTCCGGTCGTCAACGTCTGCGCGCCGGTGTGGGGCGAGGCCGAGAATGGCAAGGGGGCCGGTCAAGCCAGGCTCTGGGCCCTGCGCGAGCACGAGCCCCAGCAGGTGTGGGCCGAGTTCGACGGGGTCAGCGGGTCCCGGACCGGTCGGACGGTCACGGCGGGGTTCGAGCCGGGCCGCCCGTGTCGGGTCCCGCCGTCGCTGCGGGCCTTCGCCGCGAAGCGCGGCGCCCGGGTGCTGGCCCTCGCCGACGAGCAGGTGCAGCTGTGGGCCCGCACCACCACTCCTTGAAGCCGCGGTGGTGCGGCCCACGGGACGACAGCTCTCAACAGCGCGGGGCGCCCGGGAGACAAGGCCCGCCGCGCATGACCGGCAGCTCGACTTTTGCCGGACGGAGCGACGATGGGCGGGCGGCCGAAGTCGGCCAGCCGGGATTGAGCGAAACCATCGAAACCCCTGCAAACAACCCCACGAGCGCAATCTTCTTCATCATGGTGACCTCCGCTCCAGCCGAGCGCGCGGACCGACGCTGACGTGATTGCCAGACCGACCCGCTCGCGACGTGCAGGGGTTCAGCAAGGCGGGCGCCCGGCGCGGGCACGGCGCGGCCATGGCGAAGCCACGGAATGACGGTTGTTTTTTGTGGGAGCTGGCCCTAGAAATCCCGAGGCGGCGTTGGTTTCGGAACCTTGGGGGAGGTCTCCGACCGCCGCAGATCTGAGGGGCGCCTACCGTGGGAGCGAGATCCGACAGCGTGACTGCCGTTCCCCGCGCGCGCAGACGCGAGGACACGGCGTGCCTTCCGGCCCTGATCGTCATCGGAAGCGCGGACCGCCCGAGCTTTCCCCCGAGCGAGCGCCTGGTTCCCTTCGAGACCGAGCTCTGGATCGGTCGGCATCCGCCCAAGGCCCCTGGGGCGGGAGCACGCGCGTGGGTGATGGCCGACCGGCTCCTGTCCGGCCACCACGCCGTGATCCGTCGCGTCGAGCGCAGCTGGGAGATCTCGGACCTCGACAGCACGAACGGCACGACCGTCGACGGCATGGTCGCGCGCCCCAAGCTCAAGCTCCGCGAGGGTGCGCTCATCTTCGTGGGCGGGGCGGCCGCGGTGTTCCGGCTGGTGTCCCCCACCGATCTCGGGAACATCCGTCGCGAGCTCGACGGCCCGCTGGGGCCGGTGCCGACCTGCAGCCCGGACTTCGCGGCCGTGTGTACGCGGCTCCGCCGGCTGGCCGAGTCGGAGCTCGAGATCCTCCTCACCGGTGAGACGGGCGTCGGCAAGGAGGCCTATGCCCTCGCCGTGCACCGGGCCAGCCAGCGCCGCGGGCGGTTCGTGGCCGTGAACTGCGCGGCCATCCCGCGCGAGCTGGTCGAGAGCGAGCTGTTCGGCTACGTCCGCGGGGCGCACTCGCAGGCCTCGGTAGCCAAGCCGGGGATCATCGAGAGCGCCGAGGGAGGGACGCTGTTCCTCGACGAGATCGGAGAGATGGCGCCCGATCTCCAGAGCAAGCTCCTGCGCTTCGTGCAGGACCGGATGTTGACCCCGGTGGGTGGACTCCGCACCCGTCAGATCGACGTGCGCATCCTGGCCGCCACCAGCCGGACCGGCGCACCCGTGGCGGTCGACGCGCCCGGGCTGCGGGTCGACCTCGCCGCGCGGCTCGGCGCCGAGCCCGTGCGCATCCCCCCGTTGCGGGATCGGCGCGAGGACCTCGGCGCCCTCTCGGGCTTCTTCCAGGGCGGCCATCCCAAGGCCCTCGAGCTCGCGGCCTTTCAGGCGATGTGTCTGTACGCGTGGCGGGGCAACGTCCGCGAGCTGCAGAAGGTCATCACCACGGCCAACAACCTGGCGCGGGATTCCGAGCGGGTGGGCCTCGAGCACCTGCCGCAGGCGTTCACCGCCGGGGCCGGGCGGGCGGATCGCGCCCCCCGCGGGCCGCACGGTCGAGTCGACCGGCGCGCGGCGCCGACCGCCACCGAGCTCGAGGAGCTGATCCGTCGAAGCGGTGGGAACATGATGCAGGTGGCCCGGGTGCTCGAGCGCAAGCCGGCGGTGATCTACCGCTGGGCGAGGCGGTTCAAGCTGGACATCGAGTCCTTCCGCCGCTCGGCCGAGAGCCCAGACGACGGCGGAACCGAGGAAGATCCCACCGGTATCACGGATTCGTGATCGACACCTCCTCGTCGCCAGGCGTGCCCGGACGGGGGACGAGGACGGCGACGAGGACGAGGACGGGCAAGAGGGGACGGATGCCGGGGCGATGTGTGCCCGAGGGTTTCGCAACCTGGGGTCGCGTAGACTGGAAGTATGGATGCACTGCGCGAGCTCGCCTTGCTGCTGCGACCCGCGGGGGGCGGGATTCACACCGTGAGCACCGGCGGCGAGGAGCGCCGGCGATTGCAGCAGCGCATCTACGGGGCGGGGACCGACGCCGACGTCACGCAGCGCTGGCGGGAGGCGCTGGCCGCGCTGCCTGGGGCGCGGGTGGCCCTGCTGGCCGTCCCTTCCGACGCGGGGGCCGGGCTGGTGCGGGGCGCGGCCTTTGGTCCGGGTGCGCTGCGCTCCGCGCTCGTCGAACGCGTCCCCGACTTCGGCGTCCGGGCCCGCGCCGCGGGCGTGATCGATCTCGGCGACGTCTTCGTCGTCCCCCAGCTCCTCGAGGACGAGATGCTCTCCGAGTCGCAGAAGGTGGCGACCCGGGCGGCGCTGTTCCCCGAGCTCGGCCCCGAGGAGCGGGCGGGGATGCCGGTGGCCCCGCTCTCGATCGCGCGGCGGGTGGTGCGGCTCTGCCTCGCGCTCAACCCCGAGCTCAAGTTCATGCTGCTCGGGGGCGACCACTCCGTCGCCTGGCCCCTGGTGGCGGAGCTCGCGGCGCGGCGGCCGCGACCCTTCGCGATCGTGCATCCCGACGCGCACACCGATCTGCTCGCGGAGCGGCTCGGCGTCACGCACTGCTTCGCCACCTGGGCCTACCACGCCAACGACGCGATCGGTCGCGCCGGGCGGCTCGTGCAGGTCGGGATCCGCGCCTCGGGGCATGACCGCGCGTGGTGGGAGTCGCGGCTCGGGGTGCGGCAGTTCTGGGCCAGCGATCTCGCGGCCCGTGGGGAGGCCGGCGGCCTCGACGACATCTTCGCGCACCTTCGTGCGCTCCGCTCCGCGGGCGTCGAGGACGTGTACCTCTCGAACGACATCGATGGAACCGACGCGGCCCTGGCGCCGGCCACCGGCGCCCCCGAGGTGGGCGGGCTGTCGGAAGGGTTCGTGCGCGCGCTCATCGGGCGGCTCGGCCGAGAGATGTCCGTCATCGGCGCGGATCTGGTAGAAGTCGCCCCGTCCATCGGGGATCGAGGGGGAGCGAAACGGACGGTCGAGATTGGCGTGGGCTATGTGCTCGATTCCCTGACGGCGCTGACACGTTCGGCGGTCTTCGAGACTGGGCCCGGGCGAGGAGGATCGAATGTCTGAAGTCCAAGGGAACGACGAAGTGAATGCAGATGTGAACCACGATGAAATTGACGCCGCCATGCAGGCGGCGTGGGAAGCGCTCGAGGTCGGGAACGTGCAGAAGGCGCGCACCGCCGCGGGGGAGATCCTGGCGCACTGGCCGGTGGCGGCCGCCGAGATCGCGATGCTGCAGGCGGCCTGTGATCGGGAGGAGGGCCACTTCGAATCGGCCCTGGCTCGCCTGGCCGAAGCCGCGAAGTCCGATCCCGAATGGGCCACGCCCGAGCTCTGGATGGCCGAGATCCTGAGCGAGTCGCCCGAGGGGCAGGCCGAGGCCCTGCGCCACGCCAAGCGCGCGGTGGATCTGGCCGAGGAGGAGGACGAGTTCCTCGGGGCCCTCGGGTGCAAGGCCGCCATCGAGCTCGAGCTCGGGCGGCTGGCGGAAGCCCGCAAGACCCTCGCCGAGCTCCCCCCGGCCGAGGTTCCCCTGGCGGATCCTGTCGTGGCGCTCGAGTTCGTGCACCTGCTGATCGAGGCCGAGGCGCCCGCCGAGGCGCGCGCTCGGCTCGGCGTCCTCACGGAGAACCACCCTGCCTACGCGGACGCGTGGTACCTGCGCGGCGTGCTGGCGGACATGGAGGGCGACGGCGACACGCGAACGACGTCGTGGGTCAAGACCCGGGAGCTCGATCTCGCCGAGATTGACGCCGAGGGCGGGGCAGGGGACGGGCAAGGCCACGAGGGTGAGGGTGAAGGTGAGGGCCAAGGACCCACCGAGGGGCACACGCACGACGAGGACTGCGTCCACCTCACCGAGGCCGAGCTGGCGGAGGTGGCGGAGGAGACCCTCGCCACCATGCCCGAGGAGCTGCGCGGCCGGCTGGCGGGGATTCCGATCCTGGTGGCCGACATCCCGGCCGCCGTCGACGTGCAGGGAGGGACCGATCCCCGGGCCCTCGGTCTGTTTCACGGGGCGACCCATGCCGAGAGCGGCGCCGATCCCGCGCTGACGCAGATCCTGCTCTTCCGGAAGAACATCGAGCGGGTCGCCCACGACCGGGAATCGGTCCGGGACGAGGTGCGCACCACCTTGCTCCACGAGGCCGGCCACTTCTTCGGCCTGGACGAGGCCGCCCTCGAGCGCCTGGGGATCTGAGGAGGACGACGAGACCGGGTCCGGGTCCGAGTCCGTGCGAGCTCGTGTTCGTCGGGCGACCGGCGACTTGCGGGGAGCGGGTCGCGATCCGGACACGCTGGTTGCCCCCCTCGAACTCGAACACGGACACGCTCGCCCTCCGGATCCGCCCCCGGGATCCTTGACCCTTGACAAGGGGGGGTGGGATCTTCATGATGCCCGGCTCCGAAGAACGCCCCAAGGAGACAAGCTCGAGTGGCAAACATCAAGTCATCGCAGAAGAAAAATCGCCAGCGGATCACGCGCGAGGCGCGCAACCAGTCCCGCAAGAGCGCGATGCGCACGGCGGTGAAGAAGGTCCGCGCGGCCATCGGCAAGAAGGACGCGACCGCCGCGACCAGCGCGCTCGGCGCCGCCATCGTGCAGCTCGATCGCGCGGCCTCGCGCGGGACGGTCAAGCGCGGCACCGCCTCGCGGTCGGTCTCGCGGCTGGTCCTCGCCGTCAACAAGCTCAAGTAGCTCCCACCGCCGCTCGCTCGGCGGATGCGCCAGCCCGGAGCGGGCGTGCCCGTGTTCAGTGTTCAGCGCGTTGCCGCCCCGGGCGCGCGGGCGCTCTTGCCCCGCGCGCCGAGCGCGATGTCCTGGACCAGGCGCGACAGCAGGATTTCCCCGTCAATCTTGGACGACTTGAGCGCCCGGTCGGCCTGGAAGAGCCGCTCGAGGCCCCTGGCCAGGACCGGCTGGCTCATGCGCCGCGCGGGTCCAATCACGTCGTCGACGAAGAACGGCGGGACCCCCACCGCGCCCGCGATCTGGTCGCGCGGCATCCCCGACTCGAGCAGGGCCTTGGCCTTCCAGATCTGTCGCAGCTGGCGGGCGAGCATGAACTGCACCCGCAGGGGGGGCTCGCGGTTGCGGAACATGTTGGACAGGACGACGAGGGCGCCGGTGACCTCGCCCTCCGCGATGGCCCGGGTGAGCTCGAAGACGCTGCGCTGCCGGGTCTCGGCGATCAGGGTCTCGACGTCGTCGAGGGTGACGGGCTGCTCCGGGCCCACGAACAGGGACAGCTGCTCGAGCGCCTGCGACAGCGGTCCGAGCTCGGGGCCCGCCAGCGCCGCCAGGGCCGCGGCGGCGTCGGGGCGAAGGGCGATCCGACGCCGCTGGGCCTCGGCGCCCAGCCAGGCCGCGAGCTCGCGGTCGCGCAGAGGCAAGAACTCGTGCAGGTATCCCGCCTTCTTCAGGGCCTGGAACGCCTTGAACCGAACGTCCACCTTGTCGCCCACCAGGACCAGGCAGGCCTGCGGGTTCGGGTCCTTGATGTAGGGCACGAGCGGCGCGAGGGCGTCGGCCTTGACGCCGTCGATGCCCTTCGCCACGACCAGCCGCATAGGGGACATCATGGGCAGCGTCTTGGCGGTCCCGACCACGCTGCCGAGATCACTCTCCCGCAGGTCGAAGCTGTCGAGGTTGAAGCTGGCGAAGGCCGCCGGGATCCGGGCCACGACCGCCTGGCGCACCGCCTGCAGCGCCCGGTCGACCAGGAACCGCTCCGCGCCGTGAAAGCAATAGATGGGGGCGAGCGCGCCCTCCGCGATGGCCGCGATCGGATCGGGACGGGGGCCGCTTCCTCGCGCGACGAATGCCATCCGGGTGTTGTACACCTTGCACCATGGACGGTCGTCTGAAAACGGTGCTCTTGCTCTTCGGATCGAACATGTTCATGACCGTCGCATGGTATGGCCACCTGCGGTTCAAGAGCGCGCCGCTCTGGCTCGCGATCCTGGTGAGCTGGGGGATCGCCCTGTTCGAATATTGCCTGCAGGTGCCGGCCAACCGCATCGGGTACCGGGCGCTGTCGGCGTACCAGCTCAAGATCCTGCAAGAGAGCATCACGCTCGTGGTGTTCATCGCCTTCGCGGCGCTGTGGCTCGGAGAGGGGATGAAGTGGAAGTATCTGGCGTCCCTCGGCCTCATCTTCGCGGCCGTCGTGGTCGCGTTTCGGTGACCCCTCCGGCCCCCAAAAGGGCGCCGGCGGCGGTGGCGGCGCCGCGCCGGCTGCGCGCGGCCGGACCGGCGGCGGCGGTGTCGGCGGCGCTCCTCGGCTGGTACGGGCGCGCGCAGCGGGATCTGCCCTGGCGCCGGGAGCCGTCGCCCTACAAGACGCTGGTGTCCGAGCTCATGCTGCAGCAGACGGGCGTGTCGGTGGTGATCCCGTACTTTCATCGCTGGCTCGCACGCTTCCCCGATCTCGCGACGCTGGCCGCCGCCCCCGAGGGCGAGGTCACCGCCGCCTGGTCCGGGCTCGGGTATTACGCCCGGGCCCGGAACCTCCAGCGCGCGGCGCGCGCCGTGGTCGCCGAGCACGGCGGGGTCCTGCCGTCGGACGAAGCGGCGCTGCGGGCGCTCCCCGGGGTGGGCCCGTACACCGCGGCCGCCATCGCCGCCATCGCCTTCGGGCGGCGGGCCTTCGCGCTCGATGGAAACGCGGTCCGGGTGGTGGCGCGGCTGTGCGGCGTCGAGGCCCCGGTGAACACGCCCGACATGCGCGCGCGCCTGGCGGCGGCCGGCCTCGCCTGGGTCCCGTCCCGGGGCAGCGGCGACTTCGTCCAGGCCGTCATGGAGCTCGGCGCGATGGTGTGTCGCCCGAGGACGCCCGACTGCGGCGGCTGTCCGGTCGCGCACCTGTGCCACGCCGCCCGTCGCGGGCGAGCGGAGGCCATACCCGTGAAGACGGCGCGGGCCCCGAGGGTGGGGGTGCGCTGGGCCGCGCTGCGAGCCTGGTCGCGCGGGGATGTGGCCCTCGGGCTGCGCACGACCGGGCTCCTGGCGGGCACCTTCCTGCCGCCCGTGGTCGCGGTGCCCGCGGAGGGTGCGCGGCAAGACGTCGACGTCGACGACGACGACGATGACGATGACGATGGCCTTGGCGCGGGGGTGGGAGCGGGCGCGGGGCGGGTCGCCGGCACCCCGGCCACGCCAGCGTGGGGGGCGCTGCTCGCCGCGCCGCACGCGCCGGCGCCGAGGTTCGTGGCCACGATCCGGCATGTGCTCACCCACCGCGACCTCACCGTCGATCTGTTCGAATGCGAGGTGGCCAGGCGCTCGGTGCTCGGCGGGGCGCCACCGGGCGGATGGCGCTGGGTCAGTCCCCTGGACGCAGGTGGGCTGGCGCTGTCGTCCCTCGGGCGCAAGCTCCTCGCGCGCTGACCGAGGCCCGGCTGGTCGGGCGCTGGCGGCAAAAGAAAGACAGCGCGGCCGATTCGCCGTAGAAAGCTGGCATGCGCCGGTCTCCCTCTCGCTGCCAGCTGCTCCTCGTCGCCGGATCGCTGGCCGGATGCGCCTTCGCCCGTTCGCAGGGCCTCACGCCGACCACCGGGATCCCCGCCGCCGAGGTTCCGGCGCGGGGCTCGGGCGCGGCCTCCGGCGGGTCCTCGGGGGCGGTCGGGCCCGAGCGCGATGCCTCGGCGACCGGGGCCGCGCCGCCGGGGGCGGCCGGCGGCCCGGCGAAACCTGCGGGCTCGCGGGCCGGGGCTCTGACGCCGGACTCGGCGATCCTCGGGCGCGAAGGCCGCGGGGCCGAGGCCGACTTCGAGGCCGCCCGGATCCACTTCGACCGTGGTGAAACTGCGTCCGCTCGCGCGGCGCTCGAGAGCTTCGTCAAGCTCCACCCCGAGCACCCGAGCCGGGTCTTCGCCGATCTGATGCTGGCCCGCCTGGCCCTCCAGCGCGCAGAGCCGAAGGAGGCCCGCCGCATCCTCGAGCCGTGGGTCGGAGAGGGGAGCGCCCAGGCGCCGGGTGGAGCGGGTCGTGCGTCGTCCTCGGCGTCGTCCTCGGCTTCTTCTTCGGCGTCGTCCTCGGCGTCTTCCGGGGCGGGGGCCGCCGCGGCCGGGACCCCGCCGCCCGGCGTGCTCGCCGCGGGGGCGAGCCCACGCGCCGCGGCCACGTACTACCTCGGCCTCGCCGAGGTTCGCCTCGGCAACCTCGACCGCGGGCGGGAGCTCTTGCTGCCGTTCCTGCCGAGGAGCGGGTCCGAGGTGGATCCCGCCGACGAGGCTGGAATCGAGCTGCGCGGCGCGCTGGCCGAGGCCGTCGCACCCCAGGACCCGGCGGGGGCGCTCGAGCTGTGGGGCGCCTACTTTCGCGTGGGCCGGGATTGCGAGAAGGCCTGGGCCCGCAAGCGCGCCACCGAGATAGCCGCGCAGGTCAACCCCGAGGGGGCCTGGCGGGCGTACGGGGCGGCCTCTCCTGGCGGGCTCGCGCGCGCCACTCTCGGCAGCAAGGCGGCGCTCTACTTGCGGGGCCGCGGTGATCCCACGGGGGCCATGTTCGTCGAGTCGGAGACCAACGCCGCCCGCCATGCCCTCGGCTTCGACAGCGCGGTGTCGCGGGTGGGGCCGGGCGATCCCAACCGCATCGGCCTCGCGATCCCGCTGTCGGGGAAGTTCCAGGTGGTGGGCGAGGCCGCCTTGCGGGCCGCCATGCTGGCCGGGGGCGCCCCCGCGCGCGGCCCCGCGGGTGGCGCGGCCGGGGCGGGGGCGCCCGCGACGCCTCCGGGGGCGAATGCCCTCGCCGCCGGCACCCAGGCCGGGGGGCCCGCGGGGACCGGACCCGTGCAGCTCATCGTGCGCGACACCGGCACCGATCCCGAGCGCGCGGCGCGCAGCGTGACCGAGCTGTCGCACGCCGAGGCGGTGATCGGGGTGATCGCGGCCGCCGGAGCCGCCGGCGGGGCCAAGATCGGCTCGGGGGCCGTCGCCCAGGCCTCCGAGGACGGCATTCCGCTGCTCGCGCTCGACGATGCCCCCCCGGGGGCCCTCACCTCGGCCTTCCAGATGATTCACGCGCCCGATGCCCGCGCGCGGAGCCTCGCCAGCCAGGCGCTGCGCCTCGGGGTCAAGACCTTCGCGCTGCTCGGCCCCGATCACGCCGCGAGTCGCAAATTGCGAGAGGCGTTCCGCAAGGCGGTGGTGGAGGGCGGGGGCACGGTGGTGGTCGAGGCGACCTACGTCCCGGGGGCCACGTCCTTCGCCCCGGCGGTGGCCCAGCTCAAGCGCGCGCGCTTCGAGGCGGTGTTCGTGCCGGACGCGGCGGAGCGCATCGCGCTCATCGCGCCTGCCCTGGCCGTGGCGGATCTGTGGCCACAGCCCTGGGTCAAGCCCGCGCCCGGAGCGGCGCGTGCGCCATCGAGGCGCGCCACGCGCGCCGCCCGGCGTCGGACCCGCGAGCCGGGTGCCCAGCCGGGCCAAGGCGATGGCGACGACGCGGAGGCGGCCGTGCCCGTGCTCCTCCTGTCGACGGCGAACGATCTCTCCGGCAAGTTGCTGGAGCAGGCCGGCCGCTATGTCCAGGGGGCATTGCTGTGCCCGGGCTTCTTCGCGGCGGTCGGCAACCCGGCCGCCCGGTCCTTCGCCGAGGCGTACCGGCTGGCCTACGGCCGCGATCCCCACGCCGTGGAGGCGTACGCCTACGACGCCGTCGCCGCCTTTCGCGCGATGGCGCAGCGTGGGGCCCGCACCCGGGCCGACGTGATCCGGGCGCTCGGCGCCAAGGACGGCAGGCCTCTGCTCGGCGGGCTCACCGGCAACCTCACCTTCGGTCCCGACCACGGCCGGGTCGACGAGCCCATCGTGTACGTGGTCGACGGCGCCGACATTCGGCCCCTGGAGCCGCCCCGCTGATCGGGTGAGCTTCCGACGCGGCCGGCGTCGCGGGCGTGACGCGCGGGCTCGCGCCCTTGGACTTGCGTCCGCGCGAGATTTGCCCCATACAAGGCGCCCGGAGGTCCCCTCGACATGTCCCGTATTCCCGTTGCCGTGGTTGGCGCGACCGGCCTCGCCGGTCAGCAGTTCCTCGCGTCCCTCGCCGCGCACCCGATGTTCGAGGTCCGCAAGCTGGCGGCCTCCAGCCGCTCGGCCGGCAAGCCCTACGCGCAGGCGATTCGCAACGAGCAGGGGGCCTCGCGCTGGTTCTGCAGCGAGCCGTTGGCGCCGGAGTTCGCGGCGCTCACGGTGGAGGACTCGGCGACCATGACCAGCGATGGCCTCGCGCTCTGCTTCTCCGCGGTAGAGGCGGACGTGGCCCGCGAGATGGAGCCCCGCTTCGCGAAGGACATCGCCGTCATCTCCACCGCCAGCGCCTTCCGCTACGAGGACGACGTGCCGGTCTTTCTGCCGGGCGTCAACTGGGATCACGCGGCGCTGATCGACATCCAGCGCAAGAACCGCGGCTGGAAGGGGTTCATCAGCCCGGGCCCGAACTGCACCACGGTGGGCCTCGCCATGACCCTGCGCCCGCTCGACGTGGCCTTCGGGGTGGGCAAGGTGATCATGACCTCGATGCAGGCGCTCTCGGGCGCCGGCCGCAGCCCGGGCGTCTCGGCCATGGACATCCTCGACAACATCGTGCCCTACATCCCCAAGGAAGAGGAGAAGGTCGAGAAGGAGACCCTCAAGATCCTGGGCAAGGTCGGGCCCAAGGGGGTGGTGCCGGCCGGCCTGCGGGTCTCCTGCACCTGCACCCGGGTCAACGTGCTCGAGGGTCACACCGAGTCGGTGTTCGTCGAGCTGCTGCGCAAGGCCTCGCTCGCCGACGTGAAGGCGGCCTGGCGCGAGCTCGGCTCGGATCTGCGGACCCTCGGGCTTCCCTCCGCACCCGAGCACCTGGTGTCGTACACCGAGGATCCGTTCCGTCCACAGGTGCGCCTCGATCGCGACGCCGAGGGCGGGATGTCCACGGTGGTCGGTCGTCTGCGCGAGGACACCGTCCTCGGCGGGGTCAAGTACATGCTGGTCTCGCACAACACCCGGATGGGCGCCGCCAAGGGCGCGATCCTGGTGGCGGAGTACCTGGCCAAGAAGGGCTACATCCCCGGAGCCTGAGGCCCGGGCACGAAGGTGGAGAGCCTGGTGACGAGGGCGGCGAGGTGGCGCGCGAGCTGGCGAAAGCCCTCCTCGCGCGGCACGAAGGAGCCCTCGTCCATGTACAGATCGCGCCGCAGCTCGATCTGGATGGCGTGAATGCCTTCCGCCGGGCGACCGTGGTGGCTGGTGATGAACCCGCCCCGGTAGGGATCGTTGAAGGTCACCTTGTAGCTGGCGGCCTCGAAGTGGGCGCCCACCAGGGCCGAGAGCTCGGGCGCGCAGCTGGTCCCGTCTCGGTCGCCCGGGACCACGGCGGCACGCTCGCGCGCCGGATCCTTGTGGCCTTGTCGACCGACCGACGGCATCGAGTGCCCGTCGACCAGGATGGCGTACCCGAACCGTGCTCGGGCGCGCTCGAGCGCGGCTCCGAGGGCCGCGTAGTAGGCCGCGTGCATCTGGCGCCGGGCCTCCCATTCCGCGAGGGCGAGCGGCCGCCGCAACGCCGGGCTTCCAGTGGTGGTCACGGTCCAGATGAATCCCCGCCCGTCCGCGTTGGCGGGGGCCGGATGCTCGGGCACCGCTCGGGCCGAGACGTCGTCGGGGTGGCGGTTCATGTCGCAGACGAAGCGGGAGTAGCGCGCGACCACGAACGGGATCGCCGGGGACAGCCGGTGCACGGCCGGATCGCCCGGCGGCCGCTCGCTCACGCCGTAGAGGCGATCGACCATCAGGTCCGCGTCACAGCGCACGTCCATCTCCGGATCGAGCGCGTCCTCGAAGCCGGCGATCTCGACGCCCGCATGGGGGACGCTGAGCACGAGGGGCGTCGTCACCTCGGCTGGCACGTGGCTGCGAAAGGTGCTGGTGGGCGCGGGGAAGTGCATCGTCGGAGGCCTCGGGGGTTCTGGGTGGTCGGGGTCAGAATCCAAGCTTGAAACCGAGATCGCAGATGAGCCCGAGGCTGTTGCCGAGCAGGTTGTCACCCTCGCTGGTCTTGCCGAGCGTCGCGGAGAGATAGCGCGCCCCGAACACCAGTTGCCCGGGGTCGAGCGGCAGGGTCGCCTCGGCCCCGAGCCCGACGGTGGTCCCGCCCGCGGTGGCGGAGGAGATGGTGCTCCCGAGCCCCTGGCTGCCGGAGATGGTCGTGCTCGCCAGCGTCCAGCCGGCCATGGCCGAGAGGAAGATCTCCGCCCAGGTCTCGACCGGGACCCGCACCCGCGCGATGGCCAGAACCGGAAACTGGTTCAGATCGACGTGGACCCCATCCTGGCTGGTCGCGCCCTTGGTGTTGAGCTCGCTGTGCAGGTATCCAATCGACAGCCCGGCCGCCATGCTTCGCAGCAGGCCGCCGGCCAACCCACCGCCACCGCTGCGCGAGCCCCCGTTGCCGTTGCCGCCTGGCGGCGGGAGCCCACGCAGCGGCCACAGGGCATCGAGGAACACGGAAGGTCCAAAGGTGGTCGACAGGTTGCTGAGGATCCCCACCCGCGCCGTGACCGTCCGCGCTGGCACCGCCTCGACGGCCACCTGGATGGTGCTCGGCAGGTGACCGTCGACGCTGGCGCTGACGATGGCCTGGTAGCTCCGCAGCGCGCGCGGCGGGCGGTACCTGGCCCGGTAGTCGCCGAGGCGGGGCGAGGGCAACACCTCGAGGCTTCCCGGCTCGGGGCCCTGCCAGTCGACGTGGTTCGCCCAGGCGGGCGCCCCGCCCGCGTCGCGGACCCGCAGGCGGAGCTCGGCGGCCACCCCGCCGCTGCCCACGATTGCAGCGCGATCGCTGACGAGCTCGGCGGACGCGGGCGCTCCCCCGCTGAGCCAGATGGCCGCCGTCGCGTGGAGGTTGCCGAGCTCGGCGCGGATCGTCAGTCGATCTGGCAGGCGGTCTTGCATCGGCTCGGGTCCCGCCCCGGATGGCTCCGCGGCTGGCCACGCGGCGGGCGCCCCGATGTAGACCACGCCCATGTCGGGGGCCACCTGCACCGGGAAGGGCTCGTCGTTGACCCGCACGATCAGCCCCCGCGGCTCGACCGGGTTGCCGAAGTCGTCGTGAATCACCGTGGTGACGCTGGCGTGGGTTCCAGAGCCGACCACCAGGTGCTCGGGCTCGGCGCTGAGCACCATGCGCACCGGCGGCCCTGGGCGCAGCGCGACGCTCGTCACGTCGGTCGAGCTGCCATCGTTCATCGAGGCGATGAGGGACATCTTCCCCGAGCCCACCAGGCGCGGCAGCGAGATGGAGAACCGGGCATGGCCAGGCTCGCCGCCGAGCCGCCGAACCGCGCCCGAGGGCGCTCCGAGATCCATTTCTTCGGGGCTGGCCGGAGCCCCGGTTGGATCGACCGCCCACACTTCGGCGGAGAGCTCGCCACCCACCGTTCCCGCGGGATCGCCGAGGACCACGATCCGCTGAAAGTCGGTGCTCTGCAGGTCGACCGCCGTCTCCTTGGCCACGCCGAACGGGTTCACGGCGCGCGCCTTGCCGCTCGCGACCCCGGGCGGGACCACGATCGGCACGAAGACCTGCCCGGTCGAATCGGCGACCACGGGCCCGAAGGTCCGGCCGGCGATGTCGATGGTGACCCGCGCATTCGGGCTCGTGCGCAGCGGGAACTGGGTGGGCGCGTCGAGCCGCAGACACGTCACGGCGTAGGTGCGCCGCCCACCCGGCAGAAGCACCTCCACCGCCAGGATGGCGGCTTGCGGCCGGATCTCGGCCGGAGCGCGGTAGACGGTCCGGAAGGTGCCGGGGGTCGTCGGGTCGGCGGCGAACGGGCCGAGGGTCCCGACCGACGCGCGCACGCGTCCCGGGACGGCAAAGGCCGCATCCGGGCCATCGACGGCGAGGGTCAAGCTGGCGCGGGCGTCGAGCCCGAGGTTCAGCGCCGCCCGATCCGCGATCCACCGCACCCTCGGAAGCCCCGGGGCGGGCGCCGGACCGGTCCGAGGATCCGCGCCGGTCGCCGCCGCGCGGGAGGAGCGGGTCCCGGCGAGCAGGACGGCCAGCGCGAGCGCGCAGGCCGCCACGCGGGCAAAGTTCCTCGCGGACCGGCCCCCGAGTGAAGTGGGCCCCTCTCCCTGACCCTCTCCCCGCCCCGCGGGGCGACGGGATATGACGTGAGGCGGGGCTCGGCTTTCATCCGCAGGGATGGGCCAGCACGTCCCTCCGGGACTCTCCACGCCTCGCGGGGCGCGGGGACGAGGACGGGGCGAGGCTCGGCTCCGCCTCCCTCTTGTCCCCTCCCCCCGCGAAGCGGGGGCAGGGCTAGCAGCCCGTGGTGAAAGTCTCCGCGTCGCCGAAACGGGCGGGGCAAGGCCGTCTGCGGCGTCGCCGCTCGCTTGAATACCGCCAGTATTCCGCGCTTCGCTGCTCCTTGCATCCGGCCTCGCCGCGCCCATTTCGGCTCGGTCCGACTTCCACCCCGGGCTGCGAGGGAGAGGAGCCCCACTTTCACTGCCACGAAAACGGACCCGCGGCGCCATCGAGGTCACGTGCCGCCGTTCTCCGAGCCCGACGGCGCCACCGGCAGGTAGAGGCGAAAGCAGGTCACGGCGGGCTCGTTCCAGCTCCCCGGGTCCTCCTGCAGCGTGAGATCCCCTCCGGCCGAGAGCGCGATTTCCCGGCTCACGGCCAGCCCGAGCCCGGTACCCGCCTCGCTCCCCTTGGTCGTGAAGAAGCTCTCGAAGAGACGCTGGCGAACCCCGAGCGCGATTCCCATCCCGTTGTCGGCGACCAGGATCTCGACCCCGGTCGGTCGCGCGGCGGCGCCGTCCGTGGTGGCGGCGGCGCGCCCGGTGATCGCGACCCGCACCTGGACCGTCGGCCGGCTCTGCCCAGCCACCGCATCGAGCGCGTTCGACAGCAGGTTGATGAGGATCTGCTCGAGCTGGTGGGCGGCGAGCGGGACCTCGGGGACGTCGGGCTCGGTCTCGGTTCGCAGCGTCACCCCGCGCCGGAACCGCCATTCGAGCAAACCCACCACGCGCGAGAGCACCGGCGAGACCTCGGTGGCGCGTCCGGCCGAGCGGTTCGAGGGGATGGTCAGGTGTCGCAGATCGGTCACGAGCCCGGTCAGCCGCTCGGTCTGTTCCACGATGTGCTTGGCAAAGTCGCGCACCTCGGCCGCGTCGATGGGATCGCGGTCGAGCAGCAGCTGCGCCAGCCCCTTGATGGCGAAGAGCGGCTGACGCAGCTCGTGGTTCTGCTTGGCCGCGAAGCGGCCGGCCTCCGCCAGGCGCCCGGCCTCCGCGAGCAGCTCACGCAGCCGCCGGTTGTCCGCCGCCAGGGCGGTGAGCCGCTCCGATTCGCCCGGAGGACGGGCTGCCGGCGGGGGTGGGTCCGAGGGCAAGGGCAAGGACGAAGGTGGGCCGGCTCGCCTGGTCATGGGGTCCAGAGCTCCGTCTTGACCGGCACGAGCTCCGGGGGCCGGGTGGGGATCTTGCGCACGTCGCGCTTCTCCACCCGGATCCGACCCGAGATGTCCTCGACCTCGACCTCGACGGGGTTGGTGCCGTCGTGCACCGGAACGGCGGCGGCGAAGCGGCCGTTCGCGTCGGGCTCGGCCAGCGCGCCGTTGACCCGCACGAGCGAGCGCGGATCGACCCGCCCCCCGATCGGGATGCGGTCGTCGTCGCGGTTCTCCCTGGTGGGCCAGGTGACGCTGAGAAAGATCTCCTCGGGGATGGTCTCCGGATCGGCCGGCACCTGTCCGGCCTGGGCGCGCGTGACCTGCCCGGCCGGGACCACCACCGCATGGCCCGCGGCCTCGAAGCGGGCCGCGCCCTCGGTGGCGGCCACCGTGACCTGGCCCCGATCGTCGGCGAGGACCACGAAGCGGGCGGGCGCCGACCGGTCGTTCACCGTGCGGGTGTTGGCCGCGGTGATCACGATGTTCGAGTCGGCCCGACCCACCCGCGCCACCAGCTTGCCGTGCCGCAGATCGAGGCTCGCCCCGGCGCGCGAGATGCTATCGAGGCGGACCTCGACCCGGTCGCGGAGCTCGACCTCGGTGCCGATCCCGATCTTGAGCAGCGCCCGTCCGTTGCTGGTGCGCACCACGTCGTCCTGGGTCAGGACGTCGCCGCGGCTGACCAGCACCCACTGGCCACCGCGACGGGCCTCGACCCGGCCGGTAGCCTCGGCCACGTGGAAGATGTGGCTCTCGACCTCGGGCAGGTGTTCGCGCGTCGGTCGCGCGACGCCGGCGGTGAGCGCGGCGCCTTCCTGCGCCGCGCGAACGACGCCGGCGGCGCGGCGGGGGCCGGGCCGCGACGAACGAACGGCGAGCGCGACCAGGACCACGACGGCGATGGCTCCGGCGCCCATGCCGAGCTGCTTGCGCCAGCGGTGGGTGGCTGCGCTGGTGCTCCGCGGTGGGGGCGGCGGGAGCCCGCGCGGTGGGCGACCAAGCACTCGGCGCACCACCCGCGGGTGCGTGCGTGGCGTCGGCTGCTCCTCCCTCACGGCCGCACCACCGAGGCCGGCCGGTAGGCCGGAAAAGTCATCCGGAAGGTGGTGCCGACGCCGATCTCGCTCGTGACCTGGATGACCCCCCCGTGATCCTCGATGGTCTTGTGCACCAGGGACAGACCGAGCCCGATCCCCGTCCAGTTGACCTTGGTCGTGAAGAAGGGATCGAAGATGCGCGGCAGATGCTCCGGCGCGATCCCGCGCCCGGTGTCTGAGATGGCGACCCGCACCAGGGTATCGTCGGACACCGAGGTCTCGAGAGTCAACTGTCCACCGCCGAGGATCGACGACCTCGCCGGTGGCGCCGGGAAGGCGATCCCGAAGGCGGGGGGGGAGCGCGACGCCCCTCCGGCTCCCTGGGCGGCCGCCACCATCGGCACCGGTGGGGACGCGGAGCTCTCGGTCCCCGCGCCGGTCCCCAGCCCCAGCCCCAGCAGCGACGCGCCCGACACCGACATGGCGCCTCGCGCGTTCTGGATGAGCTGGATGAACGCCTCCTGCAGCTGCGTGGCGCTGCCGCGGATGAGCGGCAACTTGGGCTGGTAATGCCGCACCAGCTGGATCCCGCTCGCATCGAGCTCGCTCGGCCCGCACAGCTCGACCGCGTCCTCGAGCACGCGTTGCAGGTCGAGGGGCCGGAAGTCTTCCCCGGCCTGGCGCTGCGCGAACCGCAGGAGATTGGTCACGATCCGGCGGATGCGCATGGCCTGCTGCTCGATGTCCTGCAGGTTCGATCGGATCGGGTGGTTGGCGGGCAGGTCCACCAGCGTGAGCTGCGCCAGCCCCAGCACCCCCGCGAGGGGGTTGTTGATCTCGTGCGCCACCCCCGAGCCGAGCTCGCCCAGCGCCGCCAGCGAGCGGGAGCGCAGCAACAGGTCCTGCGCCTGGCGCAGCTCCCGGGTCTTCTCCTCCACGCGCCGCTCGAGGGTCTGGTTCCAGCCCACGATCTCGTCGTTCTTCTTGACGATCTCCCGCCGGGCGGCTCCGAGCGCGCCGGTCATGCGGTTGAAGGTGTGGGCCAGATCGCCGAGCTCGTCGGTGGCGCGCACCGCGAGGGTGACGTCGAGCTTGCCGGCGGCGATCTGGCGCGCGCCCTCGGCGAGCTCGGCGACCCGGCCGGCGATGCGTCGGGCCACCACCCGCGCGATGAACCCGCCCACGATGGCGGAGATGGCGATCCACAGGAGGGTGGCCACCCGGATCCGGTTCACCCGGGCCAGCGCCGCCGCCACGGTCTTCTCGACCAGGATCCCGAAGGGATAGGGCGTGACCGGGACATAGGCGCCCACCATGTGTCCGAACGGCGTCACGTACTCCTCGACCAGATCGCCCCCCGGCGGATCGCCCTCGTGTGATCCCGGTAGATGCTGGGGGGCGAGCACCCCGCCGAAGCGGTTGGCGCGGGTGACCCCCACGAGCCGGCCCTTGCGGTCGAGCAGCTTGACCTCGGTGTCGTCGGTGGCCAGCGACTCGACGTGGGCCGCCAGCCCCCGCAGGGTCATCTCGGCCGCCAGCACCCGGCGCTCCCCGCTGGCGGAGGGCTTGAACGCCACCGCCAGGACCACGTGCGGCGTCCGCGCCGGTCCCCCCACGAACACCGGGCCGACCCCGCTGTCGCGGTTCAGGGCATCGCCGAGCGGAGCCATGAGGCCCAGCGTCTCGACGTCGCTCGGGCGCATGGGCTCGTGGCCCTTGAACGAATCGTACTTGTCTGGGCTCTCGAGGAAGGCCGGCTCGCCGAGCGCCTCGGCGCGATCGTTGAGGAGCGCCACCGCGCAGAAGGCGTCGTTCTGGTGATAGACGAGCTGCAGGAACTTGGCGATGCCGCGGGGGGTGACCGGCTCGTCGCCGGCCCGGGTCACCTCGAGGATGCGCGAGTCCACTCGCAGCGTATCGAAGGCGTGGTCGATCTCGGAGGAGATGTGCTGGCCGACCTGTCGCGCGATCTGCAGCTCGCTCTCGTCGATCGAGGCGCGCAGCGCCGCCTCGCCGATGCGGTAGGCCGAGTACCCGCCAATCGCGAGCGGCACCGACGAGATGCCGAGGGCCAGCAAGGTCAGCTTTGGGAGGAGCTTGAGCTTGACGCGCATCGTTGTGTGGATCGGGGAGCCGGGTTCGTTCTTCGGGTCGGTTGCGTTCAGGGTCGGGTCGGATTTCGGCGCGAGGTCGTGTGGCGCAGCTCAGGGAGGGCAGGCCGCGGAGGCGGCCTGGCCGCTGGCGCTGGTGCTGGCCAGCGGGGAAAGGGATGTGGGCATGGCGGGCGGCAGGTATCTGAACCGGATGGCGCCCGGCACGCTCGAACCCGCGACCAGGTCTTCGGCCCACAGGCTCACGGTTCCCGCGCCCGGGGGCAGACACGCCACGAGCTTGTCGGGAGGATCGAAGGTCTCGAGCACCGGCACCTCGCGCCTGTCCGTGGGCGTGCCCCCGATGTCCGTCCCTCCTCCGACGAAGAGTCGAACCATCCGCCCGAGCGCGTCCCCCGTGACGGTCACGCGAATTCCTCCGGTGGTCGGGCCGGTCGGGGGCTCGATCCCGCGGATCAGCGGGGGCGGGAGGACCATGTAGCGTCCGAGGCCGGCGGTGCGTCCGGCGGTCGTGAGCACGCTGATCGGCAGCGTCTCGGCGCGGCCGTGGGCTGGCACCCGCCCGACTATCGTCGTGATACCCGTCGTCACACCGGCGCAGCAGGGCTCACAGCAGGGAGCCTCGGCGGGGAGGATGGCCTGATCCACGAGGGGGCTGTCCCCGATCCACACGGTGGCATCCGGAGGAAAGTCCCGGAGCGAGACCGTGAAGGGCTCCCCACCCACCTCGGCGCCCGCCGTCGGCGCGAAGGCCACCACGGTCGGCAGTCGCTCCGACCAGAGGTGCACGGTGCGGCTCGACGCGTTGGACGCGGTATCCATCGCAGTCACCACCAGATCGAACGGCAAGAAGGGGGACGTCGTCGATGGCGCCAGCGTCGGGTCCTGGCCTGGAGTCGGCACGGGGAAGCGCGCGGTCCAGGTCTCGGGGGAGGACAGGGTCCCCGTGGCGGCTGGGGCGGGGGCGCCGGTGCCGGTGATCCGGGAGAGAGGCGCGGGCGCCCCGGGGTCGGCTCCCGCCACCTGAACGCTCAAGGTGACGCTCGCGATCGATCCGGCCCCGTCATCCACGCTGATCTGCGCGAGCGCGTCGCTGCCGGCCGGGAGGGTTGCGCCGTCCGCTGGAGCGATGATGGAAAGCGACGGAGGGTCGAGGTCGGGCCCGAGCGACTCGAACGCACCGGACGCGATCGCCGAGCGGGGCTCGTGCCGATCGGTGACGACCAGGGAATAGGATCCCATCGCCAGATCGCTCGGGACCACCGCCGCGAAGAGATCGTTGGCGAGCACCGCGACGTTCGCGAGCGCGACCGGTGCGGCGGCGGGATCCGTCTCCGATTGCAGGGCAAAGTCGGCGTCGAGCGGGGCCGCCAGCGCCGCGCGCGCCAGATCGATGTCGAGGCTGACCCGCAGATTGCGGGTCTGGACGCGCAAGGTGGTCGGGAGGTCGTTGTAGGCCTGGTGCGGCTCCACCGCCACGAGGTCGATCGGCTGCAGTGTCGAGCCGCATGCGACGGCGAAGAGGCACGCCGTGGGCAGACACGCCGCCCACGCCACCGCTGGCTGCCGCTCCCGGGCCGGCCTGGCCCGCGGCAGGCCGAGCCTCGCGCGCCCCGGCGAGCGGGGCGACGGGGACGCGGTCGAAAGCGTTGCGGGCGCCTGGTGGGTGGGCATGCTGAGCAGTCGAGAAGAGGTCAGTCCCAAGGGTCAGTCCATGGGCTCAGTCCAGATCAGAACGAGATCGGAACGAGATCAGTGCAAGGTCGGTCCAGCATCGGTCGAAGGTCGGTAAAAGATCGGTCAGTCAAAGAAAGCCTCGGTGCGAATCTGCTTCTTCCGGTCCACCCCGCGATTCACCAGCTCCCGCTTGAGCTCCGCAATCATTGCACCGTTTCCGACCAGATAGAATGTAGGAGCTTTCCACCCCGGGAAAGCCGCCAGGATCGCCTGGGTGATCCGTCCTCGCTCTCCGGTCCAGCCGGAAGGAGGGGCGGTGAGGCAGAGGTGCAGCTCGGTCCGCGCCCGGGCCGCCCGGGCCTCGACCTCCGCACGCGCCACCAGGTCCTCCGCGTGGCGGGCCCCCCAGTACAGCACGCGCCGAGAGGGCGGGGCAGGCGCCCCCGCCGACCGGTCGTCGCCGGTGGCCGCCGGCGGGGGCCCCTCGGCGAGGGCATCCAGCATCGGCAGGACCGCGGCGACGCCCGTCCCGGTGGCGCCGAAGACGATGTCGCCGGGGTGTGTGGCCTCGAGCACGAAGAAGCCGTAAGGTCCCGTCATCGGGACCTCGGCCCCGATCGACAGCGCCGTGAAATAGGCCGAGGCGGCCCCTTCCGGGATGATGCGGACGATGAAGCGCAGCGTGTCGCCGTGCGCCGCCGGAGAGGCGATCGAGAAGCTGCGGCGCACCCCGTGTCCGGCGGGGTCACGTCCCACGTCGAGCGAGACGAACTGCCCGGCGCGAAAGGAGAGGCGCGGCGGCTGCTTCATGGCGAACACCAGGTCGAGGATCCCCGCCCCGAGGGCCTGCTTCGAGACCAGGGTGGTGAGGAACGCTCCGGACTCGAATGCGGCCGCCATTGCCCAAATAGTATCAGTCGAGCCGTGTGGCGACGCCGCCGAATGATCCCGCGCTCTCCGGCGCAATGCGGGCAATGCCCCTCCAACCGAGCCCGCGTCATGTTAGTTTCCCGGCATGCGAACGCCCGTGCTCAAGCCCTGTCCCTCGACGAGTCGTGCTGCTGCCGGTGGCGCTGCCACTTCCACCGCGTCCTTGACCGTGTCCCTGTGCCTCCTCTTCGTCGGCGCTTCGTTGCCGGGCGTGGCTGGATGCACGAAGAAGGACGACGGTCCACGTCCCGCCGCCATCGGCCCGAGCGGCGCCCCGGCGGCCCCGGCGGCCCCCGCGGAGAACCTTCCCGCGCCGACCCCGAGCCCGCCGCCTGCCCCCGCGGGCGCCGGGGCAGGTGGGACCATCGTCGGGAAGATCACCCTCGCCGACGCCCGCAAGGGCAACGTCGCCCCCAACGACGCGGTTTACCTCGTCGCCCGGCGGGTGCCCGACCACCCGGGCGCGCGTGGCGCGCTGGTGGCCGTCAAGCGCTTCACCGCCAACTCGTTCCCGATCGAGTTCACGCTCGGCGCCGCGGACATGATGTTCCAGAACGGCGCGTTCGAGGGTGACCTCACCCTGTCGGCCCGGGTGGACAAGGACGGCGACCCGATGACCCGGAAGAAGGGTGACGTGTTCGGGACCATCGATCGGGTCACGGTCGGGGCCAAGGGGGTGGACCTCAAGCTCGACCAGCTCCAGGCCGCCGATGAATCGCTCGGCGCCCCGCCCATGGGCGGGGGCATGCCGGCGGGACACCCATGATGATGACGGGAGAAGGGCCCGCGCGCGCCGTCTGAGCCGATTCCCCGAGTTCCGACCCCGACCACCTCGAACCGTCCACGGAGATACGATGCCCGACTACAAGAAGCTTCGCGACATGGTGAGCCACCGCGTGACCTTTGATTACGATACCGGCGCGAAGATCGTCGGCTACGTCGCCTCGTGCACGCCCGCCGCGGGCCCGGTTCAGTTCCTGGTCCTGTCGAAGGTCCAGGTCATCGAGTCGTCGGGCAAGGTCATCGCCAAGTACGACGAGCTGCCGATGGTTCCCAACAACCTGATCGGATTCAAGATCACCGAGGGTCCGCTGTAGCCGGGTGCGGCGGGAGGGGTAGGTGAGCCGCCTGCCGCCAGAGGCCCGGTCGTCCACGACGTCGGAGCGCCTTCACGCGCGGGTGCGCGGGCGGGTGCAGGGGGTGGGATTCCGCGCGGCCACCCTGCGCGAGGGCCGAGGCCTCGGGCTTCGCGGCTGGGTGCGCAATCTCCCCGACGGAGGCGTCGAGGTCTTGGCGGAAGGACCGCGCGCCACCCTCGACGCCCTCGTGGCTTTCTTGCGGAGGGGACCGCGCGGCGCCCACATCTCGAACGTCGACACCGTCTTCGAGACCGTCTTCGAGCCCCTGGGACCCGAGTCACCGCCCAGCTTCGAGATTCGCTGACCCGGCTCTCCCGGGCTGGACGGCCGGGCTCAATCTCCTACGACGAGTCGTCCTCGCCCTTGGCTCCGCCGCCCGAGCTTCCGCTCTCCGAATCGGAGCTCGACGAGGCCGCTGCCGCAGACTCGCCGCCACCCATCACGTAGGCCACGCCGAGCCAGATCGAGACGTACTGGTCGATCGCGCCACCGGCCACCTTGGTCGTGGCCGTGGGCGCGGGGTAGGGCACGTTGAATGCGAGACCGAAGCGCTGGAAGTCGACGCCGAGCCGCGCCTCGAGCTTCGAGCCGATCTTGTATCCTGCCGCCGCCCCGGCCTCGAAGGCCGCCCCGCTGACCTTGGGGAAGAACGCAGGCTTGCCGATGTCCCCGTACCCGAGGGCCTTCAGGTAGCCGAGGTTGGCCATGACCGAGAAGTCCGGGGTGAGGCGCCAGCGGCCTCCCGCGCCTATGCGCGCGTAACGGTAGTCGGTCATGGGGACGAGCGAGGACATGGCTCCACCCGAGGCGGTGAGCCCGAACGCCCGATCGCCGTACGCCACCGTGGCGTATATCCCGGAGAACAGGCGGGCCTTCACACCCACCGACCAGGCGAGCCCGCGCGTCGAGTACTTCCCGACCCCGTTCAGGGGCGTGGTCGTGACCGTCCCCGGGATCAGGGAGTTGAGGGCGACGGTCAGGCCGAGCCGCGGCACGAACCCGCTCATGCCCATGAGCGCACCCGGGAAGACGTCCGCCGCGAACCCGGCCGCGGGACCGCGCGGCAGCGAGTACGAGGGATCTCCCGACTGGTCGTTGTTGTAGGACAGCGAGCGGGTGAGGACACCGACGTCGACGCCGACGTCGACCGCCTCCTCGCCGATCGGGGCGTTGTCCTCGGAGGCGCTGGCATGGGCGGAGGCGGTGGTCTCGGAGCCGGCCTCGTCGTCGGACGACGCGGCCTTCTTCTTCTTCGACTTTCGGGGGGCGGGGGCCTCGTCGCTGGCGGAGGCGGAGGAGGGCTTGGTCTCCTTCTCCTCGGATGCAGCGGCCGACTTGCTGGGCTCGCCCGCCGGCTCGCTGCCACCGGGCTCGTCTGCGCCGGTCTCGGGGGCCGGGGCCTCCGCGACCACCGCGGCGGACTTTGCGCCGCTCGGGGCGTGGCCACCCTCGATGGCCGAGCCGAGCTTCTTCCAGAAGTTCTTCTGCACCCCGGCCGCGAGCTTGCGCGGGTTGGCCCCGAGGAAGACCGCGTCCCCCGCGACGGCACCGTCCTCGCCGTTGCGGATGGTGAGGGTGGCCTTCTTCTTGGTCACCTCGCCGCCGATGAACGACGTGATGCCGAGCTCCTTGGCGACGGAGCGGAAGGCGTCGTTGCTGTTCAGCTTGACCCCGAGCCGCTTGGCGGTCTTGTCAATCTGGATCGCGCCGACGATCTGGCAGCTGTTGTCGTGCACCGATTCCCCGACCGCGTTGCGGGTCGCCCCCTCGGCCGGGCCGTGGAACTTCAGGATCCCGCACCGCTTGGACTCCGCCTGCGCCGCGCCCGCCATCCCCAGGGAACCCGCCATCACCACGGCCACGGCCAGGGCCAGCCGGCCCGTCGAAACGTTTCTGGTCATCGTCATTCAATGCTCCCGGGGTTCGTATGGTAGGGCAACGGCGTTGCGGTTGGGTAGGGCGCGATCAATGGATCTTCGACATGTAGTACGATTTTATGCAATCCACCTCGGCCTGGGTCAGCGGGGGCTTGGCAAAAGGCATCTGCATGAGGAGCCCGCACAGAGGCCCGGAGATCCTGTCGACGAGCAGGCCCGTCACAGGTGCCGTCGGGTTGATCAGGTATTTCACCATCGGGTCACCCGGGCACGGCATGACGATGGGTTTGCTGACCGCCGCCGCCGCCATCGCCTCGGTCGAGAGATCCGGGGCGAAGCCAGCTGGGACATGACAGCCGTTCTGCGCGCACGTGGTCGGAATGACGGTCTGGTTGTAGGTGCAGGCAGCCGTGGTCGTTCCACCGGTTCCGGTCTGGCCTGACCCTCCCGTGCCCGTATGCGTCGTTCCACCGGTCCCGGTCTGTGCGGCGCCCCCCGTTCCGTCGCTCGTCCCCCCCGAGCCCGGGCTCATGGTCCCCGATTCCGTGTTGCCGCCGCACGCCGCGAGGGCCACGACAAACACCGTAGCAGCCAGCGAGACCGGCAAAGCCGGGAGATCCTGGAGGTGGCGGCGGGCGGAAACAGAATGGGGCATACGCGATCTCCGAGGCGCCTACTGAAGCTTGGACATGAAGTAGGACTTGATGCAGTCGATCTCGGTCTGGCTCAGCGGGCCCCCGACGAGCGGCATCTGGCCCGTTCCGCACGAGCCCGAGGTGATTCTCGTGAACAGTACCCCGGAGAGAGGAGCCGTCGTATTGACGAGGGCGGTCGCTGCGTTACCGGTACACATCAGGGCTGCTGCTTTCCCGACGGCCGTGCTCGCCATCGCGTCACTGGAAAGGTCGGGGGGCGTTCCATTCGTCGAGTGGCAGCCGTTGAAACCGCACTTTGCCATGAGCGGAGTTTGGCTGTAGGTGCAAGCCGAGGACACCATCCCGCCTGTTCCCCCTTGAGTGGTTCCGCCAGTCCCGGTCGAGGCGGGAACACCGCCAGAGCCGGTCACCCCGCCCGAGCCTGGCAACGAGCTTCCGCCGGTGCCGGGGCTCGTGCCCTTCACGTACCGGGGGTCCAGATCGCCTTCGCAGGCTGCCAGGGCCGCGAGCAACAAGAGGAGCGTCACGGAAGGAATGCCGGACGGCGTCCTCAGAGCCCGGCGGAAATTTGAAACGAGGTGATGCATGAAACGGTCCTCCAGGTGCGTTTGGAACTAGTGCAGCTTCGACATGAAGTAGGACTTGATACAGTCGATCTCTGTTTGGCTGAGCGCCGTTGCGCCGAACGGCATCTGCCCGGTACCGCACGTCTTGGTCGTGATCCGTGTCAGCAACACGCCCGATACCGGCGAGGTCTTGTCGATGAGTGCGGTGGTCGACGTTCCATCGCACGGTGTAGCAGCCCCCTCCCCGATGATTGCAGCGGCCATGGCATCACTCGAGAGATCCGGAGGCGTCCCGGTCATGCCATGGCAGCCGTTGAATCCGCAACGGGCGGGCAAGACCGTCTGGGCGTACGTACACGCGGCCGTGGTCGTAGGACCGGTCCCGCCCCCTGTGGTGGCACTGCCGGTACCGGTCGAGGCTTGAGCACCGCCGGAGCCCGTCGGGGCGGGGCTGCCGCCCGAGCCTGTCGACGTGGTGGTTGCTGGTGTGTTGGTCCCACTTGCCGTCCCACTCGCCGTCCCATTGCCCGTCCCAGTGGCCGTCGTCCCGCCCCCCGCCGTACTTTTGCTGCCGTACCTGGGGTCGAGATCCCCCGCGCAGGCGGCCAGGACCGAGAGAGCCAGCAGCACAGAGACGGCCAGCGGTCGGGCCGTGGCCGTGGCGTTCAGATCATTGCGCTGGCGGCGGAGGGGGGCGAAATCGGTCATGCAGCGGTCCTCCAAATGCGATGGGTCTGCGGTGGGGGCTTGGTCCCTCGGCAGGTTGGCGGAACGAGTCCAGTGTGGTCGTGGACACGCGGGTAGGGTTATGTAGCATCTCGCGGCCGACCGGGGTCAAGGCTTTTTCAGGTACGAAGGGAGCAAAGGCTCGTATATCATTCATCAAACAAGACGTCGTCTGTCAGATCCTGCGCGTGGGCTTCGAGCCGGGCTCCGGAAAGTTCTGCTGTCGTCTTGCGTAAACGGTCGGCCAGGACCTGGACGAAGCTCCAGAGCAGCTTGACGGACAGGGTCGGGTCCTTGCGGACGATCTCGTAGAACTCGCTTCGTTGCAGGATGAGCAGGCGTGAGCGTTCCTCGGCGGTGGCGCTGGCCGAGCGCGGCGTGCGGTCGACGAGCGCCATCTCGCCGATGTGCGATCCCGGCAGGAGGTGGGTGATGAAGGCGTCGTTCTTGTGAACCCGGATCTTGCCCTTGAGCAGGATGAACATCTCCTCGCCCGGGGTGCCCTCCTTGATGATGGGGGCGCCGGCCGCGTACTCCTTGACCTCGGTCACGTTCAGGACCCGGATGATCTCCTTGTAGGTGAGGTGCCGGAAGAGCGGCATCTGCTTGAGGACGTCGATCTTGCGCTGCAGCTCCTCGGCGCGGTCGTCCTGGCCGGTCTGGGTCGCCGCGGCCTTCTCGACGCGCAGGACCACGGCGGTGATGTTGTCCTGGCCCCCCGCGGCATTGGCCAGCTCGACGAAGCGCTTGGGCGCCTCGGTGATGTCCTCCTGGGAGAGGTATTCGATGAGCTTGTCCTCGGTCAGGTACGTGTGCAGCCCATCCGAGCAGAGGAGGAACTGATCCCCGGGGAGGATCTCGAAGTCGATGGTGTCGGCCTGGACCGTCTCGTAGACCCCGACGGCCCGGGTGACGGCGTTCTTGTAGGCCTTGTACGGGGAGCTCTCGATCCCGTCCTTGGTGATCTTCCCGCGGCGGACCAGCTCGTTGATGAGCGAGTGGTCCTCGGTGAGCTGGATGACCTGGCCGCCGCGGACCAGGTAGATGCGGCTGTCTCCGACGTGGGCGATGAACCCGCGGTCTCCGGCGATGAGCAGCGCCGAGGTGGTGGTGCCCATGCCGCGCTTGTCGGGCTCCGCGTGGCCGCGCTGGTTGATGGCCTGCCCGGCCAGCTGCACGGCGTTCTCGAGGAGGGTGAGGACGTCCTGGGGGCGCACCTCGGGCGCGCCGGCGGCGAACTTCTCGATGAGGTCGCGGTGGGAGTCGACCACGTTCCGGAACTCGTGGACCGCGATGTCGGAGGCGACCTCGCCGGAGGCGTGCCCACCCATGCCGTCGGCCACCACGAAGAGCGACAGCTTCTTGTCGACCAAGAAGTTGTCTTCGTTGGCCTCGCGCTTTCGCCCAACGTCGGTGGCGGCCCAGAAGCTCAACTCCATGCCGGAACTCCTCGTCGGTCCCGGACTCGGAACCCGAAGTGTTGCTACCACGAACCGCCCGGGGGCGGTAGAGAGGGCGGCGTGGGCCTGCCCGCGAAACGTGAAACGATCCGCGCCCTTGCCCGCCGCCCGACAAGCGCTTGACAGAGCTGGGCTCCCTGTTACATATGACGCCTTCCAAAAACACTCGGGGATCGTCTAACGGCAGGACGCCAGATTCTGGATCTGGCTATCAAGGTTCGAATCCTTGTCCCCGAACGAAGACGGCGCTACAACGTCGTCTCTTGGCCCCATGGTCTAGCGGTTAGGACGGCGCCCTCTCACGGCGTAATCTCGGGTTCAATTCCCGATGGGGTCACGAAAATACG
>CAZIOH010000005.1:0-15365 GCA_964540815.1 uncultured Myxococcales bacterium
GCGCGGCCTTCGCCGGGCTCATTCCCATGCGCTGGTGGCGGTGGATCGACTCCAGCACGACGACGGCGTCATCGACGAGACGCCCCATTGCCAGCGTGAGACCTCCCAGGGTGAAGGCGTTGAGCGTATGGCCTCCGGCGTAAAGGGCAATCAGAGCGATGGCGAACGACAGCGGGATCGCGACCGACACGATGAGCGTGCCGCGGACGCTTTGCAGGAAGAGCAGGATGACCAGGGCGATGAGGACCAGCGCCTGCAGGACCTCCTTCCGGAGACCCTCGTAGCTCGTGCGTACGAACGTGGACTGATCGAAGATGGCCTTCACCTCCACGCCCGGAGGCAGGTTCTTCAGGTCGCCGACCACCTTCTTGACCGCGTCGACGATCTGCAGGGTGTTTCCGCCGGGAATACGGAGCACGTTGAGGTAGACGGCGTCATTCCCGTTGACGGCAACGGACTGGGTCGCGGGTGAGCCTCCGTCCTCGACGGTGGCGACGTCCTTGATGAGGACGGCGTGGTTGCCGTTGACCTTGACGGCCGCATCGCCGATGTCGGGCACCCGCTGAGCGACTGCGTTGGTGTAGACGTTCGCGTCGAACTTGGGCGATATGAATTCCCCGGACGGCAACAGGGCGTTCGACTGCGAGACGGCGTTGGCGATGTCAGTCGATGTGACGCCGCGTGCCTCGGCGCGGACCGGATCGACGATCACGTTGATCTGGCGTTGCCGTCCGCCATTGATCGACGCGCTGGCGACGCCGGGGATGCCCTCCATGACGGGCTCGATGTAGTTGAGAGCGTAATCGTAAAGCTGCGGCCCGGTGAGCCCGCCGCCCGAGACCGCCACCTGGATGACCGGCGCGTTCGAAGGGTCGAATTGCAACACGAAGGGCGGCAACACCCCCAGTGACTTCGGCACCGCCGACATGGCGAACGCGACCTGCTGCTGGACCAGGGTCTGGGCCGAGTTGAGGTCGGTCCCCCACTTGAGCCACACGAACACGACGGACAGGTTGTTGCGCGAGGTGCTCTGGACGAAGTCCACCCCGGGGGTCGCGCTGACATACTTCTCGATGCGCCAGGTGATGGTCTTTTCCACGTCCTTGGGGCCCAAGCCGGGCGCCAGCGTCCCCACGACCAGCACGGGTGGGGTCAGCTCCGGGAACGTGTCGATGCTCATGCGCGGCGTCACGACGGCGGCGAACACGACCAGGCCGACGCAGATCATCAGGATCGCGATCGGGTTCTGGAGGGCGAGCCGGGTCACGGCTTGACCCCCGCCGCAACGGCGCCAGTGCCGGGGCTCTCCCCCGGGAGGTCGAGCTTGGCCTCCACCCGATCGCCGTCCTTGAGCAGGGCACGCCCTTCGGTCACGACATGGGCCCCCGGCGGCAAGGAGGGATCGACGAAGAGGTTTCCGCCTCGCTCGCCCTTGACGGTGTAGACCCCCTTGCGCGCCGTTTGCCCTTCGATGACGAACACCGTGGCCTTCCGGCCGCGGACCGATGCGGCGATGAGGGGGATCTCGGTCGCGGCGGTCGGCGCGCCCACGTCGAGCTCGATCTCGGCCGTGGTTCCCACCGGCAGCGACCGGTTCGGATCGGGGACGTCGATCTCCACGTGCGCCGTCCTCGTGGAGAGGTCGACGGCCGGCGAGCGACGGGCAACCTTGGCATCGAGCTCCCGGTTGACCGCGAGCGCTCGGATGTGCACGGGGGTGGCGACGGCGACCACGTCGAAGTCGCCTTCCGGCACCTCTGCCACCACCCGCACGGTCCGGCGATCGACCTCGGTGGCGACCTCGGAGCCTGGTCGGACGAACGCGCCGGGATCCACGAGACGCGCCGAGATCTCCCCTGCGAAGGGCGCGCGCAGGATGCAGTCGTTCACCTCGAGGGTTGCACGTTGCATCTTCGCCTGGGTTTCCAACAGCTCCGCTTGCTTGGTGGCGCTGTCGGCCGCGCGGTTCTCGATCTCGTTGGGCGAGGCGAACCCTCCTTCTTTCAGCTCGGCCACCCGCCCCGCCTCGTGGGCCAGTGCTTCCTGCTGGGTCTGGAGGGCGCGGGCCTGCATGGAGAGGGCCTTCGACGAAGCGGAGGCGTTGCGGCAGTCGAGCGTGGCGATGATCTGCCCCTGTTTGACCACGTCCCCGGGTCGAACGAGCACGGTGTCGACATAGGCGGAGATGAACTGCGGCCCGACGCGGGCCTCGACCCAGGACAAGATCGTCCCGACATACCGCCGGTGCGGACGGTACTGGGCGGCGCGTGCCGCCGTGACGGTGACTCCCTTCGGCTGACTGTCGAGGGTGACGCCGTTGACGCGCGAGCTCGCGCGCGCGACCAAGAAGATGCCGAGCGCGACGACGCCTGCCGTGCCGCCGGTGATGATGAATGGAACACGGCGATCCCTGGTGACAGGGGCGGGCTCTTGATCCGAGGTGGTCATGTCATCTCCGGGATGGTGGTTCGCTGAGGAGGTCTTCGGGGTTCCACGTCACAGCCCCTCCGCGACCAGGCGCGAGAGTGCGGCTCGGGCCCGCCGGGCTTCGAACTCGCCCACGGCGAGTTGGATCTCGGCGTCGGTGCGAAGAGCCTCTGCGTCGGCGAGCTCGAGCGATGTTGCGAGCCCGGCCTTGAATCGGGCCTCGGCCTGGGCGTAGTTCGCCTTGGCGGCGTCGACGGCGCGACCGAGGCTGATGAGCGCCGCCTGACTGACTTCGATGGAGACGTTCACCTGCTGGACCGCCGCCGCTTCCTGTTGAGACAGGACCGATACGTCCGCGCGCGCGATCTCCGCGTGGCTCGCCGCCGCGTCTCTCCGCGCCGCCACGACCGGATCATAGAGCGGCCAGCGCAGGACGAGGCCGACGTCCCAGTTCGGGACGAGAGGGAGCGGGCCGTACCGATCGGAGACGGACCCGCTGCTTGGCTCCGCGGTTCCAGCGCGGCCGGAGAAGGTGGCCGTGAGCGAGATGTCCGGGCGCATCTCGGCGGCGACGGCGCGGGTGAGCGCGTCGGCGCCGCGCACCCGGGAACGGGCCTCCTCGAGAATCGGATCTTTTGCGATGGCTTGACGGAGGCTCTCGTCGAGCGACGGTGCCTGCGAAATCGGCGGTGCCATGCCTCCGGCGTCGAGCAACGGGTCGTCGACCCCGACGGCCGCCGCAAAGACCGCCTGGGCCGTTCGCAGGGAGCCTCCCGCCCGCACCCGGCCTACATCGAATCGGGTGAGATCCGCCTCGGCACGGGTGAGCTCGATGGGCGCGTGCAGGCCGCTCTTGACCTCGGCCGCCGCCATGTTGCGGTGCACCCCGGCGCGCTGATAGGCGTCCTCCGCAGCCGTCAGGATGGCGCGAGAGCCCTGAACGCCGTAGTAGGCGTCTTTGACCAGGAGGTCAATCCGAAGCGCTTCGGCGTCGGCTCGGTGGCGCTCCGTCTCGTACAGGACGTCGGCGACGGCAGCCTGGGCTGCGATCCGGCCGAAATCGAAGACCTCCTGCGCGGCACCGACACCTGCCAGCGTCGAGGCGCTCGGGGCCCATGCCCCCGTCGCGGTCACCTTGGTGCCGCCGATCCTGGGGATGTCCACCTCTGGAACGCCGATGTAGGACGCCGTGGTGTTGTTGGTCGTCAGGGCGAATCCCTGCAGCGTCGCCCCGACGCGGGGAAGCCATTGCGCCCGGGGAATACGCGAATCAGCGGCCGCGGCAGCGACGCGCGCCAGCGCGCTGCGGAGCATGGGCTGGTGGCCGCGAGCGTAGGAGAGCGCCTCGTCGAGCGTCATGGTCCGGGCGGGCCCTGGTCCGCCCACCGGCATGGGCCCGGGCGGGGGCGGGGGCGCCGAGGAAGGGCTTCCGAGCTCTGCAGCGCCGGCGATCGTTCGGAAGTCCAAGAGGAGAGCGCATGTCACCGTCGAGATCGCGGCGAGCGTTGCGATGAAGGAGCCTCGGCGGTGGGGGGAGAAGGACACGCGAAGGCATGGAACAGCACGAGCCGTACCAAGACCGGACGCCCTGATCTGGCGCGGTGTTCTTCAGGCGCCAGCGACCGGATCGGGAGATTCTCCCGCTTCGATCGGGAATATTTCCTGAGACAATTGGGGGCGAACGGAGTGCCCCGCCAAAGCCGGCCAGCGGCGGCGTGGCCCAATGTTTGCTTCTACTTGCATCGCCGGCCATGCTGCTCACGCAAGATGCGAGCGTTCTCGACTGGGACGTCGACGCCCAAATGAACAAAGCTGCGGTCCGACGGTTCGGGCTCGGCGGAGCCATGGTGGCAGTCATCGCCGGTATTGCGGGGCTTTCCTACTGGGACGCCAGACGGGAGTCCGCCGCGGCCCTGCAGGACTTCGCGCAAGAACAAGCCACGCTGGCCGGGGCTCTGGGAGCCGCGCTCAGAATTCGCTTCGCGGCCGGCTCGTCCATCACTGAGGATGATCTTCTCGCCGGACTGCGTTCGGTCGAGCGTCCGACGGCGCTCGTCATCGTCGCCCGCCGACCGCACGAGTCGATGCTTCGGACGACCGATGGACGGGATCTCGCGGCGCCGCGGTTGACCGAGGCGCTCGACCGGGGCGACTCGGTGGTGCGCATCCCGCGCGACGAGTCGGCCCGGTTCGGCTTGCCGGCGCGGACGGCGCTGGCGGGGCTCTCCCGGATCGACGCCGGATCGGCCGGCACCTGGGACATCGTCGCTGTCGCTAGCGCCGAGCGCGAGCGAGATAGAGAGGATTGGGCGCGACGTCGCCTCCTTCTGAGCGTGATCACCGCCGCGGGTCTGGTGTTGGCCTTCGGGACGTTGGCGAGTCGGAACCAGCGCAAGGAGCTGGTTCTCGAGCGGGAGCTCGCCCTTGCCAGCCTCCAGCAGCGACGGGACGAACGGCTCGAGCGCGCCAGCAAGGCGGCCGCGATGGGAACGCTCGCGATGGGCGTCGCGCACGAGATTTCCACGCCGCTCAGCGTGATTGCGGCGCGGGCGGAACAGATGGCGCCGAGGGTCGCTGGCGATGAGCGGCTCTCGGCCAGCGTGGCTGCGATCCTCTCCCAGACCGATCGAATCAACCAGGTCATCCGGGGGCTGCTCGGCCTGGCCCGCGGGGACGCGCCCAGCGCCGAACGCATCTATCCGCGCAGCCTGATCGAGAATGCCGTGACACTGGTCGAACACCGGTTCACCAAGGCGGGCGTCCGGCTGGTCCGCCGGCTCGATGTCGACATCCCGACGGTGATGGGCGATCCCAGGCTGCTCGAGCACGCCATCATCAACCTGCTCCTCAACGCGTGCGACGCGTGCGAGCCGGGGGTGGACGTCGAGATCCAGGCTCGCCGCGATGGGGGCGATGTCGAGATCGCGGTCGCGGACTCGGGAATCGGCATCTCACTCGCCGACAGCGCCCGCGCGCTCGAGCCGCTGTTCACCACCAAAGCGCGGGAGGGGGGCACTGGCCTCGGTCTTGCGATTGCGCACGAGATCATCGCCAGTCACCGGGGCACCCTGCTGTTCTCGGCGCACAGCCCCCGAGGCACCCGCGCCGCGATTCGCCTTCCGCTGGTCGAAGAGGCTCCCGTTGGATAAGCGACGGCCGCGCGTCCTGGTGGTCGATGACAACATCGAGATGGCGCGGACCATCTCCGAGGGGTTGATCGACCGTGGGTATGATGCCCTGCCTGTCGGTTCGGGTCGAGATGCGATCGTTCGGTTGACCGACGAGCGATTCGACGTATTGCTGACGGATCTGCGGATGCCGAAGGTGGACGGAATGGAGCTCCTGGCGACCTCGCGAAAGCTCAACCCGGACCGCCCGGTCATCGTCATGACGGCCTACAGCGCGATCGACACCGCCGTCGAGTCGATCCGGCAGGGCGCGTATCACTACGTGACCAAGCCGTTCAAGCAGGACGAGCTCGTGATCTTCCTCGAACGCGCGCTGGATCAGGTTCGGGTCAAGAACGAGGCGAATGCCCTCAGGACGGCCCTGAGGGCCAAATATTCCATCGCGAGCATCATCGGGCACAGCCCCGCGATCCAGGCGGTGCGCGAACGGATCCAGCGGGTCGCGGATGCGCCCGCGCCGGTGATCGTCCTCGGCGAGACCGGCACCGGCAAAGGGGTGGTCGCGCGGGCGCTGCATGGCGACAGCCGGCGCGCGGAGCGGCCGTTCATCTCTGTCAACTGCGCAGCGCTACCGGAGGCGTTGCTCGAGAGCGAGCTCTTCGGCTACGTCAAAGGCGCCTTCACCGGGGCCGCATCCGACCGGCCCGGACTGTTCGCCGAAGCCGACGGCGGCTCGCTGTTCCTGGACGAGATTGGTGAGATGCCTTCGGCGCTACAGGCGAAGCTGCTCCACGTGCTCGAGAGCGGGACCGTCCGTCCGCTCGGGTCGACCAAGGAGCGAGAGGTCGACGTGAGAGTCATCGCCGCCACGCACAGGAACCTGGTTCAAGCCGCCCGTGCGGGAGAGTTCCGCGCCGACCTTCTCTACCGGCTGGACGTCGTTTCCATCGTCCTCCCCGCGCTGCGCGACCACCGCGAGGACATCCCGGCGCTGCTGGAGCACTTCCTCGGCCAGTGTCGTGCGAAGTACCCGCAGTCAGAGGTGCGCGGCTTCTCGCCGGGCGCGCTCGACCAGCTCCTCCGATACCGCTGGCCCGGCAACGTCCGAGAGCTCGCGCACATGACCGAGAAGCTCGTCCTCCTCGGACGAAGCGGCGAGATCTCCCCGGCCGATATTTCGGAGACCATCAACCCGGTCGGCGCGGAGGACGAATTCGACTTCCGCGGAGCGGTCAGACCCATGGTCGAGATCGAACGCCTCTATGCCGCCTGGGCGCTCGGGCAGACCGGTGGCCATCGGGGCCAGACGGCGGAGAAGCTGGGCATCGATCCGAAGACGCTCCGAAAATGGCTGGAGGAGCCGGAACGCGAATAGTCACTCATCCGGGAACTTGCGCTGCGGCGTGACGTCGAGCCTGTTCCTCGAATGGGCCAGCATCTATTCCGCCGCCACCGAGAGGCGGTCGCGGACCTCTTGGCGAGCCCGCACCTGGTCGTCGCTCAACCGCGCATCGTAGATCGACCGGATCTCCAGGCTACGTGAGACCAGTGTCGCGGTTGCGACCGCCAACACCAGCGGCGCGACGAACGATCGGTCTCGGCCGGTCAGCTCCATCATGATGACGATGGAGGAGATCGGCCCCTGGGTCGTCGCCGCCAGGACGGCCGCGGCACCGACGAGCGAGAAGAAGCCGGGCGGGACGCCGGGCCAGAACAGCGACCAACCGTAGCCGAGGGCGCCGCCCAGCATCGCGCCGAGGGTGAGCGATGGGGTCATGAGTCCACCCGGGACACCACTACCCAGGCAGGCCGCGGTGGCCGCGGGCTTCAAGAACAGCAAGGCGAGCAACATCCAGGGCGCGACGAGGCCGTCGAACGCAAGCTGGGTGGCGTCCTTTCC
Source organism: uncultured Myxococcales bacterium (assembly GCA_964540815.1). Lineage (GTDB taxonomy): Bacteria > Myxococcota_A > Polyangia > Fen-1088 > Fen-1088 > CAZIOH01. The sequence goes on from CAZIOH010000005.1 coordinate 7,456, forward strand.
GTTTCCGAGCAACTGGGGGAACACCATCGACGTCAACCCCAGGACTGCCAGGGTCAGAATCGGCGCCGCGATCCGCAGGCGGCCTTTCGGCTTCACGCGGTCCGCCCATGCGATCAACCGGACGTAGCCCACAGAGGTCAGGCCCGCGATCGGACCAGCGACCAATGCCCAGCAGGTGATCGACGCTGAGTTGACGTATTGCGGAATCTGGTAGGTCGGCGCATCGGGCAGCGCGACCCAGGCAACGAGGGCGGCTATCAGGGAGGTCACCAGTGCGGGCAGGACCATCCGCAGGGCGAGCACCCCCCGCATGACCTCGAGCGCAAAGAGCGCGCCGCCGAGGGGGACGCCATAGGCGGCAGCCAGACCGGATCCGGCTCCGCAGGCGACCAGCAGTCGTCGTCGCTCGTCCGAGAATCGCCCGCGGTCCGACAGCGCGTTGGCGATGACGGCGCCCGCCTGCTTCGGCGCCCCCTCGCGTCCGACAGACGCTCCCATCCCCACCACCAGCACCGACAACACGGCGCTACCGAGGGTACGCACCGGCGGCATGCGACCGGCCGAAAACCAGATCGCCTCGGCGGTGTCGATCCCGTTTCCGCTGGAAAGCCGGACGAGCAGCAGCTGACCGATACCGGTCAAGACGCCCGCACCGGTCAGGACCAGGAGATGTCGCCAAGGTCCCGAGTGCGCCGCCGCTACCAGCACGCTCGCGTCACCGGGCCAGGCCAGCCGCTGCACGAGCTCGAGCACCTTCGTCAGAACGGCGGCGCTGACACCTGTACCGATGCCCGTGAGCGCGATCGCGAGCCAGAATCCGACGGCGCCCGGTTGCGACAGCGAAGCCGGAATTCGGTCTCTCCCGGACGGTGCTGCCATGGGTCCCTCGAAACCCGTCCGGGCGATCAGTTGTCCGAGGCCTCGGCCACGAACGAGATTGGTCGCAGCGGGAGCGCTCGGCCGGCGCCACGAACGAACTTCTCGAGAGACAGCGTGAGGGGAACGGTGCAGCTCAAGGAATTGCCATACTGGCGGAATGTCACGGCGACGTCCTGGCTCTCGGCCGGACCGAGGACCCGCCTCCGGAGGCCCATGACCTCCGGCGCCGCATCTGGGTCGATTCGCTCACCCTGCAATCGCAGCTCGGGCGGGAACACCAGCAAGGGCGAGGTTGAATCGTTCTTCACACGGAGCCGGAGCCACAAGGTGAGCTCCCCGCCCACCTCCTCCGGGCGCGCCCAGGAGGGATCGAAGTTGCAGCGCTCGCGCCGCAGGGAAACCGCGGCGCCCTGCGCCACCGCCGGACCGTCCTGCCGCTGGACTCGAGAGTAGAGGCACCCTGAGCCGAGAAGCGCCAGGCACAGGATATACGCACCGCCTGGCCGACGGTCCCCTCTTGGCAACCAGCGCATGAAGTCCCCGCGACTAGGATCTGGGTTGGGCGTCCGGAACGGACGTCAATGCTTGCGACAGTCTCCGACCGAGGGCGTTCAGAACCTTCTGGTGGCTGGGGAGGATTCGGGGCATGTCGAGACAGGTCGACACCACCTCGGTCGCAGTGACGACCGCACGGTATGGGACACATCGCTCCGATTCAACAGTCACCCGCACTTCATGATTGGCTCCCACGTCCGCGACCTTCACGTGAAAACGGAGAAAGACGCTGGTCTCGTCCTCGAGATCGTCCGTCTCGCGGTAGCGGTACCCCGTGTCCTCCCAATAGGTCGTGATTTCAGCGTTCTTCCGATCGACCTGGCTGACCCGGTGACCGCTCTTGACGAGAGTCCGGGCGAGGAGATCGATCGCGCCATCACTGGGAGGCGGCACGCTGAACACGTACGGCCGAGAGGGGTGGGCACAGCCCGAGCCAACGATGAGACCAAGAACCAGGGATGGCAAAAGCGCTCGAGCATTGCTCATGAACGCCTCTCCTAGCAGCGTCCATGCCAGGGCCTTTGAGCGGCGAATCAGCGGATCGACGGTGGTTCTTCATCGAAGCCCGACGGCAAACTGGGAAATTTTCCCTATCGCCGCGGGAAAAACTCCCTGATGAGACCACGCGCGCATCGACCGGCGCGACGAGCAGCCTGGGCGTCGCAGCTCGTCAAGAACCCGCTATCGGCTCTGACGTCGCGGAATCCCCCTGTCGTCCCCCGTCGTCAAGCAGGGGCGCCTCGAGGGCTGCCTCAAGACCGCCTGTCCTCCCACGCGAAGATGAGGACGACACCTCTGCTGAGCAGATCAGAGGGCGTGGCCAGGCAGGTCGGCGCCCGGGTAGATTGCGCGAGTTGGTGTGCGTGGCACAGGTCGGCTCTCCGTTCGCCTCTGGTCGAGGCGTAATCGTGAGGGCGATCGGTCAGCGGCCGCGGTTGCCGGAAGCTCATCGAATGGCTTGAATCGTGCAGGCGAGGCGTGGGTCTGATGGTGTCGTGAATTCCCTACAGGAGGCGCGATGGACGGGTTGCGGAGATTTTCGAGGCTCCTCGGCAGCGAACCTTGCCCCGACCGGTGGTGTCTGCGTGCGGGCGACGAGGTCAGTCTGACGTCCGGTTTGTTCATATGTGCCGGGCCTGATCCTCGCCTGCTCCTGCTGGGGGCGGTGCTCGGGCTCGCCTCGTGCGGGGGCAACGGACTGGCGCCGCCTGATGACGAACCGGGGGCGGCCGTGTTGACTCTCTCCAGCGTCCCGCCTGACGTGATGTGCCTGCAGGTGACCGCCGTGGGGTCGCGCCAGGTCATGAAGCGGTTCGACCTTCAGGTCGGCGGCAGCCCCTCGCTGGAAATGGGGGGCCTTCCGTTAGGGGACGTTCAGTTCAGCAGCACCGCCTTCGCCGAGGCCTGCGGTGGCACGACGTCGACGGAGACCTGGTTCAGCGATCCGACGCCCGTGGTCACCGCCAAGGGGATCGTGTCCCACGTCGTGCTGACCATGCGCCGAAATGGGCGGAGCGCCATCTCGATTGACTTCGAAGACTGTGCCGGCGCCTTCGTCGACCTCGTCAACAGCCGCAGCGTCGATCAGGTCGAACCCATGGACATGAACGACCTTGGTCAGGTTGTCGGATATGTCGGTAGGCCTGAAGGAACGACGGCATTTCTTTGGCAAGGGGGCGTATCGGAACAATCGGCGCGGCCAGTACGGTCAGCGATGTCGAGGGAATCAACAACCGAGGCCAGGTGGTGGGCAAAGGGGGTGGGTGGCGGCTTTCTTTGGGACTCCGGGCAAGGAATCCTTTACGACGTCGGGAACCTTGGCGGCGGCATGAGCTGGGCCCGGGCCATGAACGAGTCCGGTCAAGTGGTCGGCGAGAGCCTCACGTCGAGTGGGGAGATCCACGCCTTCACCTGGCGCCCCGGAGAAGCCATCGTTGATCTCGGTAGTCTCGGTGGATCCACGAGCGGGGCACTCGTCGTGAATTCCGGAGGACAGGTGGCTGGCGAAAGCAGGACTGAGTCCGGTGAGAATCACCCCGTCCGCTGGGAAGAAACGGGAGCTGCGCAAGATCTCGGCACGCTCGGCGGTACATGGGGCACGTCCGTGGCGATCAACGCCGCCGGCCAGGTCACGGGGGTGAGCTCGATCGCGAACGATCAGCAGATGCACGCCTTTCTGTGGACGGCGGGCAGCATGCGCGATCTCGGGACGCTGGGAGGGGACTGGAGCTCGCCCACCGCGATCAACGCCGCCGGCCAGGTGGTGGGCCAGAGCAACCTCGGGCCCTCCGGGCCGCAGCACGCCGTGCTCTGGGACGAGAGCGGCATCCACGATCTCGGGACCTTCGGCGGTGACTCGAGTAGCCCGGGAGGGTTTCGTCGGGCCATCAGCGACGAAGGGGAGATCGTGGGCGCCGCCGAGACCGCCGGATCATCTATGGGTCTTGGGCGGGGTCCAGAAACACCGCCATCCCGGGTCGTCCGAAGCCCTGTGCGGGAACGTCCGGATCGACCCGGGGGAGCAGTGTGATGCCCCCGATGGCGTCACCTGCACCGCGAATTGCCTCCGGGTCCCTGGCTGCGGAGACGGAGTCATCGCGGCGGGCGAGCAATGCGACCCCCCGGACAACTACACCTGTGGCGCCACGTGCCAGATCCTCCCCCTTTGCGGCAACCACCGGATCGATCCGGGAGAGCAGTGTGACCCTCCCTGGGCTGGCTCGATCAATTCTTGCAGCGATCATTGCCAGATCCCGACCTGTGGCAACGGCAGGATAGACCCTGGCGAGAACTGCGAGCCACCTTCGTTCTCATGGACCCCTGGACACGGGAGCTCGCTCTACTGCGGTCCAGATTGCAAGTCACGAGACGCCTGTGAGGAGTGCCACAGTCGTTGCGGCACGGATCCGATCTGCATTTGTGGCACGTGCTCGGTGGGACCCTACAACCCCTGCCTCGCGTGCCCGCTCAAGTGAGCCGCCGCGGCACTCGATCCTCGCGGGCAACACGACGGCGAATCAATTCACCAGGTCGTGTATCACCGTGTTCCAGGTGTCGGCCATCTTCTGGAAGCCGGCGATGTTCGGGTGAAGGCGGTCGTACATCAACGTGCTTCTATACGCCTGGTCGGAAACGAACGCGTTGTACATATCCACGATGGCCACGTGTTTGCCGGCGTCGGCGCGGGCCTTGACGACCGCCGGGATCGCGGCGTTGTACGCCTGTATCCGAGCATTGAGCGGGTCTTGCATGGTCGGCGTTATCTGCGCAACGACGATCAGGGTGTGCGCATCGAGGGCGATGATCGCGTCGATGAGGGCGCCGAGGCGGGTCGGGACATTCGGCAAATCGATGCTGTTGTCTACGTCGTTCGTGCCGATCATGAGCAGCACGATATCCGGGTGGTACGCCGGGATGCTGGTCTTCACGAAGGGTGAGATGCCCTTGTGAGCGGGGGCGGGCAACGGTTCATCGTCGATCGTGTAGGCACTGTGTCCCTCGTGGTGCTGGGGAAACGGAACGCCGTCGACCATCGCGGGACCGTTGACGGCGCTACCCACGAACGTCAGGTGCTTGCCTTCCTGATGCGAGCGCTGAAACAGCGGAATGCGATAGCCGCCTCTTTGTGCCAGGTACCCGTCCGTGATCGAATCGCCGAAGGGCATGATCTTGCAATCCGTTGGCGCCGGTGGGCACGGGTCATAGCTCGTACCAGACCCGCTCCCGCCACCACCTCCGCCGGGATTGTCGCCCCTCGCTCCTGCACGGTCACCCGTTCCCATGCCGCCCGCGTCGCCGCCGCCGCCGGTCCTCGACCCTCCGGCGCCGATGGTACCCATGCCCCCGGCCGCCGCTCCCATGCCTCCGCTACCCATCCCAGCTGTTGCAGTTCGGCCCCCCGTCGAGGTGCCGCCAGTCTCGCTGGCGCCGCCGCTCGCCGCCGCGACGTTCCCCCCTCGAGCACCGCCGGCCGCGCCAGCCTGGCCGCTCACCGAAGAGCCGCCCGTACCGACGACCGAGATGCCGGCGCCGCCCCCCTGGCCGCTCATTCCCGCTCCGTCTTCGAGCGGGTCCGGGCCGCCGCCGGACTTGGACGTGGCGCTGCAGGCAATGACGAACAGCACTGGGATCGCGAAGCAGGCGACCGCCCCCCATGCAGAATCATGCCGCGGGAGAACTGGATTGTTCATTCTTGGTCCAGGAGGTACGAGAAGTCCGATACCGTCAGCGCGGGCTGGGGGAGCTCGCAGGAGCTTAGAACAAACGAAGACACGATCGCACAAGCCATTGTGCACCTGCGCAATTCCCGAAAGGCTCCCGACAGGGAGCCGAGACGGTCCCTACGGGCAGTCCACGGTCAAGGTGACACCCCGCGACCTCAACGTCTCGATGTTCTGCGCCTGCGCCGTGCAGTCGATCGGGTTGGCCCCGAGCGCGATCGTGGGCTGGTCAAAGAGGGAGATGTTGGCGACCAACGGGGAGAGATCCGTGATCTGATTGCCGGTCAAGTCCAGACTCTGGAGACCCACAAGTGACGACAGCGAGGAGATATCTCGAATCTGATTCGAGTTGAGATCGACCACCGTCAGCAGGCTCAAGGGCGCGAGAGGGGCGGTGTCGATGAGCCCCGCCCCCGGGAGGCGCAGCTCGGTCAGACCGGTCAATTCAGAGAGCGCGGCCCGGGCCTCGGCGGTCGAGAAGTCGGAGCGTATCAGATTGAGCACCTTCAATGAAGGAAGTGCCGACAACACGGCCGCCGTGTTCGAATGCAGGTCCCCGCGAAATTCCGTCACCTGAGGTAGGAGCGGAACGTTGGTCTCCCACGCTTCCAGCAGCCTGAGGACCTTGAGGTTTGGAAGGCGCGAGAGAGGCGCGAGGTCGACGAAGTACGCCTCGAAATAGAGCGTGCGCAGGTTCGAAAGACACTCGACGCCGGTGAGCGACGTGACTGGACCGACGTAGCCGGGGGGAGGATCAATCGGGGTGCCGGCGGGCTCGACCATGAATAGATCGGTGAGGCCAGCGAGGTTGGTCGGATGGATCGGCCCGTTCGGAACATTGATGGCAGCGCGCACCCATGATTCGACATAGGGGTCCGCGATCGTCAACGGGTCAGTGCACGCCGTCGTGCCGACCGTCCCGATCGCACCTGGACTGGTAGTGCCCGTGATTCCGCCAATCGCGGAACCTTTTGTGCCGCCATTGGCCGCCTTACCGGGGACGCCACCCGTCCCCTGACTGTCCGCACTGCCCGACGATGCCTCTGGCGTGTCGGCCCCCGAGCGGGCACCACAGCCCGCTGCAAGCAACGTTGCGATCGGGATCAACGGCCACGAGCCACGGAGCGCAGGGTATTGATTCATGGGTTGTTCTCGCTGACGCCAGGGGAGACGGACAAAAAGCCCATCCAGGCCGTCGGGATCGCCGACAGGAAAACGGGCATGAAACCCCCGAGACCACCGGGGACCGAGGAATCTCTCGATCGTCAATGCTACAACGCCCCAGGCGGAATTGCTTCTCCTCCAGCAGGAAAATACCGAACCGACCTTCGCAACGGAGCCCGTCCTGGCACTTGCGCAAAGCGCTAGTTGCACCCCAGCCGCGTGGGGCCGATGGCGTAGTCGTCGAGGTACAGGTCGCCGGTCGTCGTTCCCGCGTTGTAATGTTCATAGCCGATGCGCATTTCCCCGATGGCCGCGATCGCCGTTCCGGTGTCGGTGGCCAGCAACGTGCCGTCCATGTACAAGGCGACGCTGCCGGTACCGCCGATGCCGCTGATCTCCCATTCGAAGCAGTGCCATGCGCCCCTGGGTAGAACCATGTTCGCGCTTGGCCCGGTGTCGGGCGGGTCGACGTTGATCGCGATCTGGCCGCTCTGGGTGTTGAGCGGACGGACGCCCGTGGCCGAGTGCCCCGTGAAGCCCGCGGGCTCGGCCTCGATGTAGACGACGTGCGGATCAGGGCCGATCCCATTGCCCGTTTCGGTGTTCGGGTACATCCAAACTCGGCCCCAGACGGTGCCCTTCGCCGTAACACCCATCTTCTCATCAATGAACGTCGTGCCGGTCGGCGGGGTGAAGGTCAAGTGCACCGAGTTCGAGCCGGAGTGGGACTTGGTCGACACGATGGTGACGGTATTTGCGGCGACCGAATTGTCGATCGTCCATGCCGATCCCAGCGTCGTGCCGCTTTCGAAGCCGTCGCAGAACACCGCTGCGGTGGGGCAGCCTGCACCACCTTCGCCGGAAGCTGAATCGCCCGACCCGCCTGCGCCGCTGGCGGCCCCGCCTTCGCCGCTTGCGCCAGCGCCGTCCATCGTCCTTCCGCCGCTCGAGCCGCTGGACCCACCCGTGATGACGACGCCACCATTCCCGCCCGACGAGCTGCTGCTGGCGCCGCCGCTGCTGCTGGCGCCGCCGCTGCTGCTGCCCGTTCCGACGTTGCCGCCGCTGCCGCTGCCCGCTCCGACGTTGCCG
>CAZIOH010000005.1:15465-81981 GCA_964540815.1 uncultured Myxococcales bacterium
GCTGCTGCCCGTTCCGACGTTGCCGCCGCTGCCGCTGCCCGCTCCGACGTTGCCGCCGCTGCTCGAAGACGGACCAACTTGCGGCATCGTCACAGCGCCACCGCTCGACGAACCGCTTTGCGCCACCGCGCCGGCGTCCGGTGCGGGTGATGACGCGGTGCTACTGCAGGCTACTAACGCAATGCAGAGCAAGCCGCTGGCACTTCTTACCCCGGGCCCGCGTGTGCGGGGGGACACAATGGTCATCCGTCCTCCTCGATTGATGTTGGCGCAGGGGCGCCTTGGCTGACAGTGTCTCGGGCTTGAATGGAGGTCCATGTGTGATGTAAATCACGAACGTGGGTGATCGGCGGGCGGTCTGAAACCCACGTGGGATGGATATGCCTCCCGGAGTCCGCCGTCCCGGCCATTCCACCACCCCCGCCGAGAGCGACGAAGAGGGCAACGGTATCCTGAATCCGCTGTGCCTCGGCTTTGAACGTACCCGAGGTTGGTTTGGAGGAATTGCTCGTCCACCGTCAACACCTGCAGGTAGCTGGCGAGCCCCGATTGGTTGCTGAGCCGGATGAGATCGAGGGCCTCGCTGGCGAACCTGACGGCGTCCGCCTCCGCGGCCAACTCTGCGGCGTCGTGATCGAGCGCTCGCAGGAGGTCCGCCACCTGAACCAGCGCCGCCAGGACGGTCTGGCGGTAGCTGGCGAGCGCCTGATCCCGCGCCGCCTCGGCTGCCCGATGCTGCAATTCCTGCGTGGTTTCGACTGCACTCGCCCGCCGACGCGACGATGCACCTTGGCGCTCGAAATGCATGACCTCCTGGCATGACGACGCAGCCCCGACTCTTGATCCCGTTTCGCGAGATTGATCTCAGCATGCTGCCCCAGGTCGGCGGCAAGAACGCATCGCTCGGGGAGCTCTTGCGGTCCATGAAGTCCGCGGGCGTGCGGGTCCCTGACGGCTTCGCGATCACCGCGGCGGCGTTCCGCCAGCACCTGTCACAGGGAGGCGCAGACCGAGCCATCTACGAGGCGCTCGAAGGCCTCGACCGGGGCGACGTTGGGGCCCTGCAGAGGGCCGGCGCCCTCGCACGGGAACGCGTGCGCGCGCTGCCGCTGCCAGCGGAGCTGCGCACGGAGATCCTCGCGGCGTACCGAGGGCTCTCCGAGACGTACGAAGAAGGCGAGACCGACGTCGCGGTCCGTTCCAGCGCCACCGCCGAGGACCTGCCCGAGACCTCCTTCGCAGGACAGCACGAGTCCTTCCTGAACGTGCGCGGCGGCGTGGCCCTGCTGGACGCGGTTCGGGACTGCATGGCGTCGCTGTTCACCGATCGTGCCATCGTCTACCGGAACGAGAACGGATTTGCCCACCGCGACATCGCCCTGTCGGTGGGCGTGCAGAAGATGGTGCGCAGCGATCTGGCGAGCGCCGGCGTGATCTTCACCCTCGACACGGAGAGCGGTCATCGGGGCGTCATCACCATCACCGGGTCCTGGGGCCTCGGCGAGTCCGTGGTGAAGGGGCGGGTGAACCCCGACGAGATCTGGGTCTTCAAGCCTGCCCTCGGCGCCGGCCGGCCCATCATCAGACGCGACCGGGGTGACAAGGCGGTGAAGCTCGTCTACGGCGAGGGTGGCCGCTCGGTCGAGGAGGTGCCGGTCAGCGAGAGCGATCGGCGGGCGTTCGTGCTGACGGACGGCGAGGTGCTCACGCTCGCGAGGTGGGCGGTCGCCATCGAGGAGCACTACACGTCGCGAGCCGGCCACCCGACGCCCATGGACATCGAATGGGCAAAGGACGGACGCAGCGGTCTGCTGTACATCGTGCAGGCGCGCCCCGAGACCGTTCACTCCCAGAAGCACTCGGCGCGGCTCGAGCTCTTTCATCTCCACGGCAAGGGGAGGGTGCTGGTGCGGGGCAAGAGCGTCGGGGCTCGCGTCGGAGCGGGCGTGGCGCGGGTCATCCGCTCCGCCACCGAGCTCTCGTCATTCCGGGACGGGGAGGTGCTGGTCGCCCCGAGCACCGATCCCGACTGGGAGCCCGTGCTCAAGCGCGCCGCCGCGGTCGTCACCGAGCAGGGCGGCAGGACGTGTCACGCCGCCATCGTGTCACGTGAGATGGGCCTCCCGTGCGTCGTGGGCACCGGGAACGCTACCAGCGTCCTCCGGACGGGCCAGGAGGTCACGGTGTCGTGCGCCGAGGGGGACGAGGGGCGCGTCTACGAGGGCCGCCTGGCGTTCGAGCGCGAGGAGATCGATCCCGCGACCCTCCCCGTCCCGCGGGTGCCGGTGATGCTCAACGTCGGCGACCCGCGGAGCGCGTTCAGCCTGGCGAGCCTGCCGAGCGCGGGCGTCGGGCTGGCGCGGATCGAATTCATCGTGTCGAGCTGGATCGGCGTGCATCCGATGGCGCTCCTGCACCCCGAGCGGCTCGAGCCCGCGGTGGCCGAGCAGGTCCGCGCCCGCGCCGGAGGCTGGTCCTCGCCGGCCGAGTTCTTCACCGATCGCCTGGCCTCGGGCATCGCCCAGATTGGCGCTGCCTTCCATCCGCGGCCCGTCATCGTGCGGTTCTCTGACTTCAAGACCAACGAGTACGCGGGCCTCCTGGGCGGCAAGGCCTTCGAGCCGGTCGAGGACAACCCGATGATCGGATTTCGGGGCGCCTCTCGCTACTACGACGATCGCTACCGGGAGGCCTTCGCGCTGGAGTGCGCCGCCGTCCGCCGCGTCCGCTCGGAGATGGGCCTCGGCAACGTCAAGGTGATGATTCCGTTCTGCCGGACCCTTGCCGAAGGACGGCGCGTCATCGAGGAGATGGCCAACAACGGTCTTCGGCGCGGGGAAGACGGCCTCGAGATCTATGTGATGTGCGAGATCCCCAACAACGTGATCCTCGCGGCGGAGTTTGCCGAGCTCTTCGACGGCTTCTCCATCGGCTCGAACGATCTGACGCAGCTCACCCTCGGCGTCGATCGTGACTCCGAGCTTTTGGCGCACCTCTTCGACGAGCGCGATCCGGGTGTGAAGAAGCTCATCGAGATGGTGACCAGGGCTGCTCACGCAGCTGGGCGCAAGGTCGGCCTCTGCGGACAGGCGCCGAGCGATCACCCCGAGTTCGCCGAGTTCCTGGCCGACATCGGCCTCGATAGTATATCGGTCACCGCAGACGCGTTGCCCACCGTCATCAAGCGGCTCGGCCGCCGGCCGATCGTCGGCGCCGACGTAGGACCCCGCCCCGAGCCCAAGTCGCCATAGCGCCGTTCGGCCACGCCGATCGACCACGCCGTTCGACCACGAGGTCGTCGGCGACTCTCGGAGGCACCTCATGGTTGTGGCTCGCCCCACACCTCCGGGTCGCACGCGTTGCGAGCCCGAGCCACCGGTGAATCCGACTGCCGTTCAGGCTCCGGTCGGCGACGCGAAGGCGCGGCCGATGTCGTTGCAAGCGATCTGAACTGCGTGGCGCCCCGACAGGAGCGCGGTCGGCACGCCCCCGCCAGGCTCGACCCATTGCCCCGCCATGTAGAACGCGTTCAGCCCCGGAAGGGTCTTGTCGACATGGCCGAAGAAGGACTCGGGCGTGGGAAGCCAGCCCTCGAAGGCACCGCGCCAGGACCGGGCGTTTCGCCAGAAGGTGAGTGGGGTCGCGACGTCCGTCATCCGAACCGACTGCCGCAGTCCGGGCAGGACTGGTTCCAGGCTGCTCAGCAAGGTCGCCGCCGCGGCTTCCTTGGCGGCGCCGTAGCCTGTCCCGCGGGTCGCCCAGAACGCGTAGTCCGTCTGGGCCTGGACCTGCACCACGGTGTGCCCGGGCGGCGCGACGGCCGGTTCGTCATTGAAGATGCGTACCGTGAACCCGGCGTCCTGGCGACCACCCACTTGCAAGGGCGGCAGGCCATCCAGCGCCAACGTGCCGGGGACCTCCGACATGGGCTGGTCCACTCCGTAGCTGACGAGGAGGATCGGAGAGAACATCTTCCACTTCTCGAGGCGGAGCCGGGTCTCCTCCGCGCCGTAACGGCCGGCGAGCAGGCGCAGGACCGTCTCGGGACCGCTGGAGGTCGAGACCACCACGTCGGCATCCACGATGCCGCCGTCGGTCGTCCTGACCCCGCTGGCACGATCGCTCTTCACCAGGATCTCCTCCACCGTCGTATCGACCTGGGTCACGCCCCCCAGGGCCTGATAGCGGGCGATGAGGGCGTCCCGAAAGCGCGCGGTTCCTCCATTCGGACGCGACAGCCAGCCGCGCCCGAGATATCCGAGCATGAACAGCAGAACCAGCGCCGGCGACTCTTCCGGGGCCAGGTGCGACACAAAGCGCCGCAGGCGCTCGCTCTTCAACCGGGACCGTCCCCAGTCCCGAACCGAGTGCCTGAAATGCGCCACGTCCCCCACGTGCTCTCGGAGATCCCATAGACGGCTCATCCGCTGGCGCAAAGTGGCCAGCTCTGGTGGCGTGTCGAGTCCGGGATCCATCTCGGCGATCGCCCGAGCTCCTGCGATCATGCGGTCGACCTCGTGGGCGTCAGCGGGGCTGAGCCGCTGCAGCACCTGGCGAAGCTTCTCCAGGTCATCCGTCACGTCAATCTCCAGGCCATCTCGAACATTCCGGTAGGTCGCAAAATGCTGGATCGGGCGCACCGTGACCGGGGGAATGATTCCGAGCTCTCGATAGATCCCGAGGAAGGGCCCGCCCGTCAGCCACTGGATGCATCCGTCGACCGTGTACGGACCCCGCTGCCAGGCCGTGCAAACGCCTCCGAGGGCCAGATTGTGCTCGAGGATGGTGGTCTTGAACCCGTTGGCGAGGGCGTAGCACCCGGTCGACAGCCCAGCCAACCCACCGCCGATGATCACCATGTGTTGTTGACTCATACGGCCCTCACAACGCAAGGCGCATGCCGTCGGAAGGGGCGGTGCCGTCGCGGCGGTGAGCGGACCAGCCCGGCAGTTCGTGCGTCGGCTCTCATCGCCGTCGCGATTCCTGTCGCCTGCGCAGAGCTCTGCGCAGAGTTTGCGCATAGCAACGGGGCAATCTCGGGGATTGCGCCTCCGGCTCCCCCCTCCATGGGCGAGCTTCGAGCCGGCGCGGGGTGGACTGGCCCCCAGGATGCAGAGAAGCGCCGGGTGACCTTCCCCCTCGTCGAAGATGGAGAGTCCTCTGGGGCGCCACGTGCCGACACAGCCGTCGTCGAGGTGACGTCGGGTTCAGTCCCGAAGACGCCGCTCGGCGCGCTCTTCGAGCCCCGCGCGGTGGCCGTGATCGGAGCCTCGCGGCGGCGTGACACCATCGGCGGCGAGATCTTCCACAACCTCGTTTCGCGCGATCTGCCGGCGGCCGTCTACCCCGTGAACCGGAACGCGGACGTGGTGCAGTCCGTGCGTGCCTATCGCCGGTTGGCGGATGTTCCCGAGCGCGTGGATCTCGCGGTGGTGGTCGTCCCGGCGGCCCAGGTCCCGGCCGCGGTCGACGAATGCATCGCCGGCGGGGTTGCCGCGATCGTGGTGATCAGCGCGGGATTTGCCGAAGCTGGCGCCGCAGGGGCGCGGCAGCAGCGCGCGCTCACGGAGAAGGTCCGGGCGGCCGGCCTCCGGATGGTCGGGCCCAACTGTCTCGGCGTCATCAACACGTCGCCCGGTGCCGAGCTGAACGCGACGTTTGCACCGACCTGGCCGCCCGCCGGCAACGTCGCGTTCTCCTCGCAGTCGGGGGCGCTCGGCCTGGCGGTCCTCGATACGGCGCGCGCCATGGGCATCGGAATCAGCCAGTTCATCAGCGTCGGGAACCGGGCGGATGTTTCGGGGAACGATCTGCTCGAACACTGGGAGGCCGACCCGCGCACCCGGGTGATTCTCTTGTATCTGGAGGGGTTCGGGAACCCGCGCCGCTTCCTCGAGATCGCGCGCCGGGTGGCGCGCCAGAAACCGATCGTGGCCGTCAAGAGCGGACGGAGCGCGGCCGGGGCGCGCGCGGCTGGGTCGCACACCGGGGCCATCGCCACTCCCGACGTGGCGGTGGATGCCCTGCTGACCCAGGCGGGTGTGATTCGCACGGATACCATCGAGCAGCTCTTCGACGTGGCGGCGCTGCTCGCGAACCAGCCATCCCCGCGCGGCAATCGACTCGCCATCGCCACCAACGCGGGCGGACCGGGGATCATGGCCGCGGACGCCTGCGCCGTGGCCGGCCTCGAGCTGCCGCCCCTGGCCCCCGATACGGTGCGCCAGCTGAGCGAGGGCCTTCCCCCCGAGGCCTCGGTGCGCAATCCGGTGGACATGATCGCGAGCGCTCCGGCCGCCGCGTATGAGCGGGTCGTCCGCCTGCTGCTGGAGGATCCCGCCGTCGACGCGGTGCTGGCCTTGTACGTGCCCTTGCTCATGACCAAGCCCGTCGACGTGGCCGCGGCCATCGTGCGGGCGACGGTCGGGGCGGTGAAGCCGGTCGCCACGTGTCTGCTCGGGACGGATGGGCTCGAAGAGGCCTGGACCTTGCTGCGACAGGCGCATCTGCCGACCTACCACTTTCCGGAGAACGCGGTGGCAGCCCTGGCCCGGGCCGCCCGGCACGGTCGCTGGCTGGCGCGTCCGCCAGGCAGATTCCCGACCCTGGTCTTCCCTTCTCCGGGGCCGCCGCGGGCTGCCCTCGGAGATCTTCTGAAGGCGGGCCCGAGCGGTGGTTCGACGAAGACGGGGGAGGTGGATCAGGGACGATGGTTGGGACCGGACGATGTCTTCTCGCTGCTCACCGCCTACGGCATTCGCCTGCCGGGTCAGCAGGTGGTGCGAAGCGAGGAGGAGGCGGCGACGGTGGCCGACCGGTTCCTGGGCTCCGGGTCGGGTGCGGTCGTGCTCAAGATCGTCTCGTCCACGCTCACCCACAAGACCGACGTGGGGGGCGTGGTCGTCGACCTGCAGAGCGCCACGGCGGTGCGGAGCGCGTATCGCGCGATGATCTCGTCCATCGAGGTGCTCGGGCGGGCTGCGGAGGTGAGCGGTGTGCTGGTTCAGGAGATGGTGCGCGACGAGCGGGGCCTGTCGGTCGACCGAGGAGTGGGCGAATCGACGCCCGTGGGGCTCGTCGAGTGCTTCGTCGGTGTGACTGCGGACCCGGCCTTCGGGCGGCTCGTGGGGTTCGGCCTCGGCGGAACGCGGGTGGAGCTCGATCGGGACGTCGCCTTTCGAGTCAATCCCATAACCGACACCGACGCCGAGGACATGCTCTCCGAGTTGCGCGCGGCACGCCTCCTGACGGGGTTTCGCGGGAGCCGCGGGGTGGATCGCGGTGCGCTGGTGGACGTTCTGCTGCGGGTTAGCCGCATGGTCGAGGACTTCCCGGAAATCGTCGAGCTCGACATCAACCCGCTCGCGGCGCTGGGTCCGGGCCGCGGGGCGATCGCGGTGGACGCCCGTGTGCGTTTCCAGAGGTGATCGCCTACGCCGACTGCAGGTCACCGAGGTTCATCGGCGGAACTCGAAGCCCGAGATGACGTCGAAGAGCTCCTCGTCGATGCCTGTCTGGCGCAGCTGATGAAAGGCGGCCTGGAGGGTCTCGAGGAGGTCCTCGATGTTCTTGTCCGCGCGTTGCATGGCGGCGAGGCGGCTCGCGTTCTCGCTTGCCAGGGACTCGGCGCATGCCCGGAACAGGGACACGAACAGGTATGAGCGAATGAGCGATCGCAGCGCCCCAGCCCGGTCGCCGAGGACCTCGGGCAGGCACCTCCCAGGCCAGCGAAGCTTGGTCAGCTTGTCTCTCCAGAGCTCGTCGAGCGGCAGGAGGCGTTGACTGGACGGCGCGTAGAGCCCACCAGATGTCCGGCGATTGAAGAAGAGGTGGAGCTCCGCGACCTCGGCGCCGGCGTGATGCGCCTCGCTGGTCACCAGGATCCGACCAACCAGGGGCGTGATGGCCGCGACCGAGGTGGGAACGGCAAAGACGCCAGCACACGCCACGCCCGCGTCGGTCAAGCGCGCGTGCACCCGCTCCCCGACCGCCCAGACCTGCTTGGACCCAGGCAGCGCGGCGAGGCTCTTGGTCGCAAAGTCGACCACCAGCTCGTTGAAAGGCCCTACGAGCCCCTGATCGGAGCCGAACACCACGGCGCCGACGGACCGAGCGTCCACTGCTGCGTCTCGCGGCATGCCCCGGATCGGTGGCGCCTCCTCCTGAAGGCACACGCTCAATCCGAGCTCGACCGCGCGATAGTAGTCCGTCAACGCCTGCACCGACTTCTCGTATTGCCCGATGCTCGTCGCAGCCAAGGCCTTCATCGTTCGGACCACGGACTGGAGCTCTCCAGCGCTGGCAATCTTCCTTCGGAGCGTCGCCGTGGTGTCGTTCATTGAATTGACCGTAGCTCCTCCTCGGCCTTGGCCCCCGGATCAGCCGGAACATGCGCCTTGGGATGGAAGCGACCCAGCACCAGCCGGGCCATCTCGACGACCGTCTCGCGATCGCCATCGCTGAGCGCGCTGTCGGTTCCAAACCGCCCAGAGACGCCTGCCGGGAGCCCCGTCGCAGCCTCGCCCACCGCGTGCTCGGCGTCCTTCATGTGCTCGAGCGGGATCCGGTCGAAGAGCCCCGCCGTCAGAGCCAGCAAGATGGTGATCTGCGCGGGGACCCCCACGGGCTCGAACTCCGACTGCTCGAGGCAAGCACGGATTCTTCGGCCGTGGTCGATGCTCTCGCGGGTGTGGTCATCGAGGTGCGCGCCAAAGCGGGCAAAGGCCTCCAGCTCCTCGAACTGCGCGTAGGCGAGCTTGAGATCGCCTGCGACCGCACGGTAAGCTGACCGCTGCGCCTTGCCGCCCACCCGCGAGACCGATTTGCCGACATCGATCGCGGGCAGCACTCCCAGCTCGAACAGCGTGGGCGACAGGTAGATCTGTCCGTCCGTGATGGAGATCAGATTGGTGGGAATGTAGGCGGAGATATTCTGCGCCTCGGTCTCGATGATGGGCAGCGCGGTGAGCGAACCGTTGCCGAGACCCGCACGCAGGTGGGTCGCCCGTTCGAGCAGACGCGCGTGGATGTAGAAGATGTCGCCAGGAAATGCCTCACGCCCGGGCGGACGGCGAAGGAGCAAGGACAGCTCGCGATAGGCCCGGGCGTGCTGGGTGAGATCGTCGTAGACGATGAGGACGTCTCGCCCCGCGGCCATGAAGTGCTCAGCGATGGTCGTCGCTGCGTAAGGAGCGATGTAGGAGATTCCAGGCGCATCGCTGCCGTCCGCCACGACCACCACCGTGTAGCCCATGGCCTCCCTCTCCCGCAATACGGCCACCGCCTTCGCCACGGAGGACGCGCGCTGTCCAATGGCACAATAGACGCACACGACGCCCTGCCCGCGCTGGTTGAGGATGGTGTCGAGCGCGATGGTCGTCTTTCCGGTCTGTCGGTCGCCGAGGATCAACTCTCGCTGGCCTCGGCCAATGGGGATCAGGGCATCGATGACCTTCAGTCCCGTCTCGAGGGGCACGCTGACCGGCGCCCGGTCCAGGATCGCGGGCGCCGGGCGCTCGATCGGGCTTCGTTCGGTGAAGCTCGTCGCTCCCTGCCCGTCGAGCGGCCGGCCGAGGGGATCGATGACCCTTCCGAGCAGGCCGTCACCCACGGCCACGTCCATCACCCGCCCGGTCCGCTGCACCTCATCGCCGGCATGGAGGTGCGAGTAATCGCCGAGCAGCACGACGCCGACCTCGCCCTCGTCGACGTTGAACGCGATTCCGAGCGCGCCACCCGGAAAACGGACCAGCTCCTCGAAGCCGACGCCTGGCAACCCCGAGACCCTGGCGACCCCGGTCGACACCGAGGTGACGGTACCCACCTCGTGCAGCAGCAGCTCGGCCGCGAACGCTCCCCGTGCCTCGGCGATCGCGTCGAGGGCCTGGGTAAAGACGGCCTCCAGCCCGTGCGCCAGCGGGCTCATGCATTCTCCCCGTCGGGCAAGGGCTTGGGCCGCAGCCCCGACTCGGGCTTCGGTGCTGGCCTGGGCTCGACCGGGGGCGCGGCCTTCTCCTTCAGCAGCGTGCTCACGCCCTCCTCCATCGACCCGAGA
This sequence comes from uncultured Myxococcales bacterium, assembly GCA_964540815.1. Lineage (GTDB taxonomy): Bacteria > Myxococcota_A > Polyangia > Fen-1088 > Fen-1088 > CAZIOH01. The sequence continues at coordinate 25,520 of CAZIOH010000005.1, forward strand.
TACTCCGCGATGCTCCACCCCATCCTCTGGCCGTGCGCCGACAGCTCGATCCCGCTGATCAGATCCGGCGTCACTTCGAACCGCAGCCCGACGGCCGCGGAGAAGGTCTCGTTGACCGCGTTCTGGATCACCGCGCGCTGTTCCTCGGGGACGGCGAACGCGCTGCGCACCACGGCGGGCTGGGTGTGGTCTTCGAGCGCGTGCCCGAGGCGGGCCTTTGCCTCGGCGCCGAGGGCGCGCAATCGCCGCGTGAACACCTCCCCCATGCGCTCCTCGAGACTGGCGCTGGCGAGATCCGTCAGGGCCTTCCGCGCGATGGCGAACACCTCCTGTCGCACCCGGCCAGCGAGGGCCTGGGTCAGGTTGGCCGCCTCGCTCCGGAGGAGGTCTTGGCGCTTGCTGCTCACGGCGTCCGCCGCTCGACGGGCCTCTTCGAGGATGCGGCGACCCTCCGCCTGCGCCTCCTCCGACGCCTTGCTCAAGAGGGCTGCGCGCTGGCGGTCGAACTCGTCCTGCTGGTGCTGGAGCTCATCGCGGGCCTTCTGGGCATCGGCCCTCTTCGCGTCGGCGGCCGCCAGCTCCGCGGCGATCCGCTTCTCCCGCGCGTCAACGGCGTTCAGGATGGGCCTGTACAGATAGCGCCGCATCATCCACACGAGCAGGACGAAGTTCAGCGCCTGCGCGCCCACCGTGAACCAGTCGATGAGCACGGGCTACTTCCCCGTGGCTTGCGCGATCAGGTGGTTCCAAAACGGATTGGCGAAGATGAGAATCATCGAGACCACGAAGCAGTAGATCGCCGTGGACTCGATCATCGCCAGGCCGACGAACAACGTGCGGGTGATGGTCGCGGAGGCGTCTGGTTGCTGGGCCAGAGAGGTGAGGGCAGTTGCCACCGCCCTGCCTTCCGCCAGGGCAGGCCCCATCGTGCCAAAGCCGGTTGTGATGCCGGCGACGACAATCGATGCCACCGCGATGACTGTGCTCTGGTCCATGATTGTCCTTTGCTGGATGGTGTTGCGGGTGCGGGGACGGGCCCCAAGCGGGGTACGAGCGGCTCAGGTCTCGGTTGGGGCGGGCTTTGCAACGCGCTTGCGCCCGTGGGTTTGCGTTGCGGCCGCGATGTAGACGCCGGCCAGGATGCTGAAGATATATGCCTGCACCATCCCGGTGAGCAATCCGAGGACCGTCATGACGACCGGAAAGACGAAGGGTACGACGGTGAGAAGAATGGTGACGATCATCGCTCCGCTCATCATGTTTCCAAACAGACGGACGGCGAGCGCCAGGGTGCGCGACAGCTCGCTGATGATGTTGAACGGCAACATGATGACCGTCGGCTGCAGGTAGGTCTCGAGGTAGTCGCCGAGGCCCTGTCCCTTGATGCCGAAGACCGGTACGGCGACGAACACGCACAGGGCGAGCGCAACCGTGGTCGACAGCGAAGCGGTGGGCGGCTCGAACCCGGGAACGATGGTGCCGAGGCTGGCCGTGGCGACCAGCAGAAACAGAGTCCCCAGGAATCCCAGGTAGCGTTCGGGGGGGTGCAGGCCGACCCCGCCGATCTGATCCTTCATGCCGATGATGACCATCTCGAGCACGTTCTGCCAGCGAGACCGCTCGCGCCCCGTGGACAGCCGGCGGGTGATGAGCTTCGAACCAAGGATGAGGACGAGCATCAGCACCCAGGTGAAGAGAATCGTCGCGTTGAGCTTGGCAGGCCCAACGTGCCAGAAGACCCGCTCGTCGGGGCTAAGACGCATGACGGGCGGCCTGTGGGCGGCGATCCAACCCGGACCACCATTCGAGCCGGAGCGACGTGGCGCGGGGCTGGACGAGCCTCAGCACCTCGGCGAGGGTGGACCGGGGCTCACTCATGCGACTCCTCGTGTCCCTTGTCCTCGCGCATGGCTCGATCCTCCCTGGAAACCCAGTGCCAGGCGTTCATCGATCCGAGCGCCAGCCCCGCCACCAGCAGGGCAAGGGTCCAAGAATGGGTGCCAGGATGCCGGTCGTCGAGCCAGATTCCGAGGGCCGTGCCGAGGAGGGTCGGAGTCACCACCGACCAGCCAATCAGGCCCATCATGCCAAGGCCCGAGTAGACGCTGGCGCCGGGGTTCCGCCGCGCTTCCATCTTCCGCGCCGCCTTCGCCCCGATCTGCGCGGCCAAGCTCGGGGCTTCCGTGGTCGCACGCGTCGGCGTCGGCGGACGAGTCGAACTGGTCGGCGGGTCATTCATCGCGAAGTCCAGCGAGACGTCGAACGAAACCCGTCTCCAGCTTTGCCATGACCGCGCGCAAGCGCTGCGCTTGCGCGTCGAGAGTCAAGAATTCGCGCTCCACGGCGCTGCGCAACAGGCCGAGCTCCGTCCCTTGCAAGGCGCGGCGGACCGAGACCAGCACCTTGCGTCCGGTCTTGACCAGCACCCCTTCGTCCACCGCGACGAAGACCTCGCCGTGTGCTTCGGTCTCGTAGCTGAGGATCCCCGGGACCAGCGCCGCCACGCAGTCGAGTCGGTTCGGCAAGATCCCGAACGAGCCCTCTTTTGTCTCGGCGACGATGCGCGACACCCTGGCATTCTCGGCGAAAACCTGGAACGGCAGCAGCAACTTGAGTGTCATGAGCGGTGCCTCCATGGTCGTGCTAGGGCTTGGTCGCGGGAGCCTCGGCGGACCCCGGCCGAGGCCTTGCTGAGGGCGGGACCGCCGCCTTCGCGGCGCCGTTGGTCTGCGAGGAGGTCGTGGGGGGCGTCGCGGTGCCTGCGGCGGCCGCCGGGGTCTGGCGCTTCACCTCGTCGATCGCCCCGATCATGTACAGCGCGCTCTCTGGGAAGTCCTTGAACTCATCGCGAAGGATCCGTTCGCATCCGTCGAGGGCATCCGCGAGGCTGACCAGCCTACCCTCGAGCCCCGTGAACTGCTGGGTGCTGAAGAACGGCTGGGTGAGGAAGCGTTCGAGCCGGCGCGCTCTGCCCACCACGTTCCGGTCCTCCGGTGAAAGCTGCTCGAGTCCCAGCATGGCGATGATGTCCTTCAGGTCGGCGTACTGGGCGAGCGTCCGCCGGATCTCCTTGGCCAGCTCGTAGTGGCGCTGACCCACGATCGCCGGCGTGGTCATCTTCGAATTGGACTGCAGAGGGTCGATGGAAGGGAACAGGCCTTCGCTCGCCCGCTTGCGCGAGAGCACGATGGACGCCGAGAGATGGGAGAAGGTGTGCACCGCCGCTGGATCCGTGAAGTCGTCGGCCGGGACGTACACCGCCTGGATGGACGTGATGGCGCCGGTTTCGGTGTTGGCGATGCGCTCTTCCAGGGCGGACAGCTCGGTGCCCATGGTGGGCTGATAGCCGAGACGCGAGGGCATCTGGCCCATCAGGCCCGACACCTCCATCCCCGCCTGGATGAAGCGAAAGATGTTGTCGATGAGGAGCAGGACGTCGCGGCGCTCGTCATCGCGAAAGTACTCTGCGATGGTCAGCGCCGCGTGGCCCACCCGGAAGCGGCTCCCCGGCGGCTCGTTCATCTGCGCGAACACCATCACCATGTTCGGCAGAACTCCAGCCTCCTTCATCTCACGATAGAGCTCCTCTCCTTCGCGACAGCGCTCGCCGATCCCGCAAAAGACGCTGACGCCCGCCTGGTGGTTGATCATGTTGTGGATCATCTCGGTCAGCAACACCGTCTTGCCCACGCCCGCCCCGCCGAAGAGTCCCCCCTTCCCTCCGCGCTCGAGCGGCACCAGTACATCGATCGCCTTGATCCCGGTCTCGAACACCTGGGATTTGGTCGAACGCTCGGACAGCGGCGGTGGTTCCCGATGGACGCTGCGCCACTCGACGTCTCCAGGAGCTGGTAGGCGGTCGATGGGCTGCCCAAAGGCGTCGAACATCCGCGAGAGGACCCCCTGGCCAACCGGGGCCTTCAAGGGGCTCCCGGTGTCCTCCACCGCCATGCCGCGCGCGAGGCCTTGAGTGGGCGTCAGGGCAATCCCACGAACGTGGCGCGGGTCGAGCTGAGCGAGCACCTCGATGACGATCTGCCCCGACGCCCCGGACCGGAGGACGGAATAGATGTCCGGCAAGCGCAGGTCGAAGCGAGCATCCACCACGCTGCCTCGGATCGACGCGATGACCCCCGCGTTCATGCAGGCCACCGTGCGGTCCCCGACTCCATCGCGACGTCGTACTCACCGCGGCGGGCCGCGCGATTGCAGCGTGCGCGGTGCAGGAGAGCCTGCTGGGCGGCCTCCACGTTCGCGGGATCTCCCCGCCAGATCTCGAGCGCGGGTTGCTGGGTGGCGCGTGAGAACGAAAATCCCAGAGCCCAGGGCAGTCGCTCACGGTGTCGCACGTTCATGGCATTGAGGCGCTCCGACGCCAGGACGGTCGGCTGCCCCCCCGAGAGGAACATGACCCCCGGGACGGCCGCCGGCACGGACCGCAGCAGGCTCGTCACCGTGGCGTCCGCAACTTCGGCGACGGTGTCTTGGCGGGCACAGTCGAGCCCCGGGAGGATCATGTTGGGCTTCAGGATCATTCCCTCCAGCTTCACCCGCTGGGCGCGAAGCTGGATGAAGACCCGCTCGAGGACCTGCTCCGTGACCCCCTGGCACCGCTCGAGCGGGTGGTCGCCGTCCATCAGAACCTCCGGCTCGACGACGGGGACCAAGCCGGCCTCCTGGCACAGAGCCGCGTACCTGGCGAGGGTGTGGGCATTCGCGTCGATACAGGTCGGCGTAGGCAGGCCGGCGCCGATCGACAGGGCTCCGCGCCACTTGGCGAAGCGTGCTCCCATCTGGCGATATTGCGCGAGCCGGCCCCGCAGGCCGTCGAGCCCCTCGGTGACCTGCTCTTGCGGGAAGCCCGCCAGGGGTGACCCTCCGAGGTCGACCTTGATTCCCGGGACGACGCCAGCCGCGAGGAGTGCCTCGGGGAAGGACTGGCCATTCACCAGCCGCTGGTGAATCGTCTCGTCGCAGAGGATGGCCCCGCTGATCGCGACCCCGAGACCGGGCGTGGTCACGATGAGCTCGCGGTACGCGCGGCGTACCTCGGCCGTCTGCGGGATTCCCAGCACGGCGAAGCGCTTGTTGCAGGTGGGATTGCTCTCATCCATGGCCAGCAAGCCTTTGTCGTCGGCCACCAGGGCCGCTGCCGTCACCGTCAGCTCCTTCTCGTCGGTGCTCATGGTCGAGCCCGCCCAGGTGCGCAGCGGGAGGTGCCCTCGCCATCGATCTCGCGGACGAGCCAGAGGACGAGCGGGCGAACCAGGACGAAGCCGAGCAGGCAGATCAGCATCCGTGCTCCGGAGTGCCGCCCGACGGAATAGATCCCCAGCAGAACGACGCTCAGGCGCACCAGCAGGCTTCCGAGGAACCAGAAGGCTGGACGCCGCGCGGCCGTGCCCCGGCGGACCGTCCACCACAGTCCACCGTAGAAGACGCCGCCGAGGAACACCCCGAGAAGCCCAACGAAGAGCGCCGCGGAGATCCCCCCCAAGGAGAGACTCGCCGCCCGAAGGAGGCTCCAGGCTTCGCTCGTCATGGGCCCAACCCCGACCCGGTCTCGGCCTTGCCGCCGCCGACGACCACGCACGTCGCGATCAGGTCAGGATGGGTCAGGGTCTCGTCCAGGCGATTCGGCATCAGTGGCTCCTGCGGCGGTTCCCCAAAGAATCTGGCCGATCGAGCCTGGGGCTGCCCGAACGAATCGCGGAGCCAGGCGAGAAGTCTAGCTGATCTTGGGCTCGGTCGGCGGGATCGCGATCTCAACGCGCCGATTGTTGCCCTCTGCGCTCGGCGTGGGCACCGTCGCACACCCTCGACCCCATGACCATGTATCATCCCTGCGGTCGAACCCAAAGATGAACTTCCCCGACGGCTGTTCCCGTACGCGCGCCCGAATGGCCCGAGCATCGGGGTGCTCGCTGGCCCGTCCTCGGGGTGCTCCTGCCGCGGATGCACCCGCTTCCCCCCTGACGGGCGCGGAGGTCATGGGGCTCACGACCGTGGACGGCACCGGGATCGCGACCACGCTCGACGTTGACCGGCGCCGACTCGCCGAGGGAAGCCGCAGGGAATTCGATGACGACCGCGGATGATCCGAGCCCCAAGCCGGCGTCCACCCTGGTCATCCCTGCCCACTTGATGCACCAGGCTCGGCGGGCCCGCTGGCCGTGGTTCCTGGGCGTTCCCACGATCGTCGCGATCGTCTGGATCGGCTGGAGGTCCTTCGGCCACAGGCAGGCGCCGCTGTATCGCACCGAAGCGCTCGCACGGCGAACGATCTCGCGCGAGGTCGACGCGCAGGGACACCTCGACGTGCCCGAGCGCATCGAGGTTCCCGCGCCCGCGCCCGGCCGGATCGCCAGGATCTTGGTGAAGCCCGGGGAAGCCGTGCGGAGCGGGCAGGTCCTCGCAGAGCTCGACGATCTCGCTCCCGCGATGGCCGTCGGCGCCGCGCGACGGTCCCTCGAGGCAAGCGACGGTCGCGTGGCCGAGGCCGAGGTGGCGCTGGCGTCCGCCGTCGAGACGGGCGCCCGGACGGCGCGGCTTGCCGAGCGGGGGCTGGCCAGCGCCGCCGACCTGGAGGGAGCGCGGGCCGCCGAGCGACGGACCAAGGCCGCCGTTCGCAGCGCACGCGCCGAGCGAAGGGTGGTCGCGAGCGCGGTCGCGGCGGCGACCTTGCAGCGCGATCTCACGGTGATCCGTGCCCCCTCGGACGGCGTGATCCTCTCTGCCCCCGAGCGCCTCGGAGCGGCGGTCTCACCCGAGACGCTTCGCCTGTTCGTCCTCGGCAGCACGCTCGACGTCCTGCGCGTCGAGGCCTCCGTGGCCGAGGCGGACGTGGCCGACGTCGCGCCCGGGCAGTCGGCGAGCTTCACGGTGCCAGCATTCCCTGGGCGCACCTTTGCCGCGCGGGTGGTGCGCGTCGATCCGGATGCCCAGCGCGAGCGAAGCTCCGTGACCTATGTCGTCACGCTGGAGGCCGTGAACCGGCCCCGGCTGTTGTTCCCGGGCATGACCGCGAGCGTGCACATCGACGTCGCCCGTGTACCCGACATCTTGTCGGTGCGCGAGGCGGCGCTGCGCTTCGTCCCACCTTGGACCGGGGTCGCGAGCGAGCAACCTGCGCGCTCGCAGATCTGGCGCCTCAAACCGGGCGTCGATAGCCTCGAGGCCGTGCGTATCACCGCGGGTCTCTCCGATGGCGCCTACACCGGAATCCGGCCCGCCCCGGGGACGGATCTGCGGGTGGGCGACGCGATCGTGATCGGTCTGTTCGCCCCGGAGGGCCAGAAGACCGGGGGTCCCGGGGTTTCGCTGGGGAAGCACTGATGGCTCCCGGATCGACTCTCGAGCCCGCATCGCCGAGGGGTGCCCGCCCGCTGGTGATCGACGCCCGCGGGCTTCGCAAGAGCTACTGGCTCGGCAAGTCGGCCGTCGAGGTGCTGGCCGGGGTCAATCTCACGGTCGGCGCCGGCGAGGTGGTGGCGCTGCGGGGCCCCTCTGGGTCCGGCAAGTCGACGCTGCTCAATGTGCTTGGTTGCCTGGACCGACCGAGCGGAGGGCGCTACCTCCTCGATGGATGCGACGTCTCCGCGCTGTCGAGGGCAGCGCAGGCGTGGGTGCGCCTGCACATGATCGGCTTCGTCTTCCAGTCGTTCAACCTCATCGCCCGCGCCACCGCCCTCGAGAACGTCGCCTTGCCGCTGTTTTACGCCGGTGTTGCCCGGCCGGCGCGCGAGGCGGTGGCCCGCGATCTTCTCGCGCGGGTCGGCCTCGCCGATCGGGCCCGCCACTTGCCGGCCCAGCTCTCGGGCGGACAGTGTCAGCGCGTGGCCATCGCCCGGGCCCTCTCGGTCCATCCCAAGCTCGTGCTGGCGGACGAGCCCACGGGGGCGCTCGACTCGCGCAGCGGGGGCGAGGTCCTCGAGCTGTTGCTCGACCTTCAACGACGGGAGGGTCTGACCCTGATCATCGTCACCCACGATGCTGCGGTCGCTGCCCGCACCGACCGCCAGGTCCACCTCCTCGATGGCCGCATCGTCGATCCCGAGGTACGGGCGGCATGAGCGACCGGCACCGCAACGCATGGGCCTGGCGTGGGGAAGGACTGCGCTCGGCGGTCGAGGTCCTGGCGCGCTACCCCGGGCGAAGCGCCCTCACCGTGCTGGGGCTCGCCATCGGCGTCGCGGCCTTCATCTCCATGGTCAGCTTCGGGGAGGGCGCGCGGCGCTCGGTCCTGGCCCAGTTCCAGAGCCTGGGCACGAACCTCCTCGTGGTTGGACCCTGGATGGCCGAGCGTCAAGCGCGGGATCAGCCTGCCCAGCCGCTCGGCGCGCTCGACGTGGCCACGCTCGGTCGCGAGTCCACCACCCTCGCGGAGATCGCGCCCGTGATCCGGATGGACCAGGATCTCGAACGCGCCGGCGTCCATCATTGGTTGCGTGTACAAGCGACGACGCCCGCCTTCGTGCGCTTGCATGACTGGCCGCTCGCAGCGGGCGGGATGTTCGACGAAGACGAGGTTGCCCGGCGCGCCAAGGTCTGCGTCCTCGGAGCCACGCCGGCCCGCGCGCTCTTCGGCTTTGGCGACCCCCTGGGCGGCGGTGTGACCATGGGCGGGGTGGTCCTGTGCCGGGTGGTGGGCGTGCTCGAGACCAAGGGCTACTCCGCCGGCGGCGACGATCTCGACGATCTGCTGCTCATGCCTGTGACCACCTTCGAGTCCTACTGGGGAACGCCGGAGGGTTATTCGCGCATCGAGCTCGAGCCGCTTCGTCCGGGGTTGATGGAGGCCGCCAAGAGCGAGGTGACCGAGATCCTGGCCCGCTTGCATCGCATCAACGAGGGCGAAGAGAACGACTTCCGGGTGACGAGCCCCCTCGAAGTCATTCGCGCGGTGGAGCGGACGTCGGCGGTCCTGACCGGGCTCTTGCGCGGGATCGCCGCGGTATCGTTGCTCGTCGGGGGAATCGGAATCATGAACATCCAGCTCGTCTCCGTGGCGGAGCGCACCCGCGAGATCGGGGTGCGCGCGGCGATCGGCGCCTCGCCCACGCAGATCTTGACCCAGTTCCTGTGGGAGGCACTGGCCCTGACCTTGGTGGGCGCGGCGGCCGGGGTGCTGCTGGGCCTCGCCATCGCCGCCGTCACCGCGGACGTGATGCAGTGGCCTCGGGTGATCTCGGGGCGCGGCATCGCCGGGGCGGTGGTCTTCGCGCTGGCCGTGGGCTTGGTGTTCGGGTTCCTGCCGGCGCGGCGCGCTGCCGCGCTCGATCCCATCGAGGCCTTACGTCATGAGTGAACGCCGCCGCGAACCGGCCTCCGGCCGCAGCACCGGCGTTGGCGTTGGCGTTGGCGTTGGTGTTGGCGTCGGCGACACCGCCATCGGCCTCGGCCTCGCCGGATCGGCGCTCGTGCCGTCCTTGGCGCTGGGCCTCCTGCTGATTCTTGGGGCAGCGCCGGCGGGTGCGGAGGTGCTGACCCTCGGGGAGGTGGAACAGCGGGCGTTGGCGACGGGCGACGCTCGGGGGGCGGCGGCGCGGATCGCGCAGAGCGAAGCCGAGCTGGAGATCGCGCGGAGCGCTCGGCGGCCCGTCGTGAGCCTCAACACCGACGTCAGCGCCGCCCCCGGCGGTCAGCTGTTCGCGGTGGAGGGCACGGACAGTCAGCGCTTGCTGGTCCAGGGATCGCATCCGCTGGGGGAGACGGGGGCGTTCACGCCCATTCCGCGCTTCGGGAGCGTGCTGGCCGCGCAGGCCACGCTCCTCGACTTCGGGCGTGCGTCCAGCCGGATCGCCTCGGGGCAGGCCCGCGCCCGCGCCGCCGAGCTCGAGGCGCAGGTCCTGCGCCGTGAGATCCTGCGGTCCGCGCGCGAGGCCTACTTGTCGTGGACGGTGACGTTCGCTCGGGCCGAGCTCGCGTCCCTCCACGGCGCGGAGGGAAGAGCCCGGGCTGCAATCACGACCGGAGCCGTCGCCGATGGCAGTCGACCGAGCGCGGAGTTGAATGCGGCCGAGCAGGACACGCTTGCCCTCGCCATCGAGGACGAGGAGGCGCAAGCGGCCCTCGCGCACGCACGGCTGGCGCTCGAGCAGCACCTGGGCGGTGCGCTCGGCCCGGCGGCGACCCCCGATCTCGGGCTGCTCGAGGCCTCCTCCGGGGCCGCGGCGAGCCCGGGAAACGACCCCGGCGCCGCCGCCCTCGAACAACAATCCAAGGCGGCTGCGGTGCTGGCCGAGAGCCTGGCGCGGGTGCAAGCACCGATCCTCTCCACCTCGGCGGAGGTCGGTGTGCGGGGTCAGGCCACCTCGGTGTTCCCCGCTTACCGGCTCGGCCTCGTGCTGACGGTTCCCCTGTCCGACGGGGGGCTCGGCGCTGCCCAGGCGCGCTCGGAGCGCGCTCAGGCAGACGCGCTCGGCGCTCGAGCGGAGAGCACCCGCAAGACCAACGCCGGGGAGGAGCGTCTGGCCGCAGAAGATCTGGCGAGCGCCGGACGACGCGTGGGGCTCGCCGTTCGGCTCCGTCGACTGGCGCAGGTCGAGCTTGATCAGGCGAGCGAACGCTACCGCCTTGGAGCCGTCGATCTCCGCGCAGTCTTCGACGTGCGCGACCGCCTGTGGCGCGCCGAATCCCAGGAGCTCGCGGCCAAGGCCGATCGCACGAGCGCCTGGTTGCGTACGCGTCCCTGAATATGCCCGGTCGCGCTCGCGATCATGCTGGAGGCGTACCGCGACGATCTGCTCGCGACGAACCGCACCGCCGGGCGCCGACGTCGAAGCTCATTGGGCCGAAGGAGCTCGGGCAGGAGCGCGATGAAACCATGCCACCGCCAGCTGGGCTCCGACGGCCGCCAGACCGTTCACCAGGAGCGCATGTTTCACACCCAGCAGACCCACCGTGGCGCCGGTGAACAAGGCGCCCAGCGACATCCCGCCCCGCATCGCCAGCATGTAGAGGCTGACGGTGCGACCGAGGAGTCTCGGGCTGGTCGTCGCCTGAAGAAACGAGTTCACTGCCGTGTTGCTCATCGTCATCGTCGCGCCTGCGAGCGCAAGCAATGGAGGCATTCCCCAAAGCCAGGGATCAGCCGCGGCCAAGGTCACCACCGCGGCGTACCCGAGCGCGAAGCCCGTGCTCAGGCGGCGGCGGTCCACCGTCGGCGCGACGCCCAGCAACACAATCGCGCCCAGGAGGCCTCCGGCGCCGAACGATGCAAGCACCGTGGAGAAGTGAGCGATGTTCCCGTGAAATGCCTCCCTGACCAAGACGGGACTGAAAGTGACCAGCGGCGCGCAGAAGATGCCACTGACGAGCACCGTGAGCAGAGGCCCCCGAAGGGTGCGCTGGCGCAGGACCTCCCTCACGCCTCCGAGGGAACGCGGTTGTTGCGGTGCGGGCTCGAGGGACGCGTTCGCGGGTACCCAGCGTGGAAGGATCCACAGAGCGACGCCGATGAACGGTACGTACGATGCTGCGCTGACGATGAAACAAGCCATCGGGCCAACGCCTGATATCAGCAGGCCGGCGATGGCCGGACCCAGAATCCGGGAGAGGTTGAACTGGGTGGAATTGAGCGCCAGCCCGCGGCTGATTTCATCGCGCCGGACGATCGTGGGCACGATTGACTGAAACGACGGCATCGAAAGGGCGTCCGTGACACCCACGACTATCGACAGCGAGACGATCATCCAGGGTTGAATCCGTCCGATGTCGAGCAGAACCACGATGGCGGTCGGGCACAGCATCTGGACTGACTGGAAGATCGCGATGACCCGGCGACGGTCGGATCGATCGGCCAGGGCCCCTCCCAGCAGGGTGAGCAACCAAACCGGCGCGCTCATCGCGAAGGAGTCCAGTCCGATGACGAAGGACGACGCGCCGAGGGAAAGCAGCAGCCAAGGCTCCGCGACTTGTTGGGCCCAGGTGCCAATGCTCGACAAGAGACTGGCGAACCAGAAAGTGCCGAAGCGTCGCGTGGCGAGCAGGCGCAGCGATTCGCGGAGCGTGTCGATCACCTTGGGGCCGTCCATCCGGCGGTCGGTGGGGGGGAGCACTGCAAGCTCCTTTCCCCGGAAATCATGAGCGAGCCCATTCCTTTGGGGTGCCACCCACCAAGGCATTCCAGTTACCGCGCCGGAGCCCGTCCATCGGATCCAGGCGCGGGGCCTACGGCGCCCTCTTTGGCTCGATCATCCTCCGGCGCTCAGGCGCCCTTCCTGAGGGTGACGTGCATCGCGTTCTCCCCGAACCGCTTCTCCGCGACGGCGTAGCCGAGCGCGGGGAGGTTCACGTCCGCGAAGAGGGATTCTCCGGCCCCGAGGATCACCGGGCTGATCGCGAGGTGCATCTCGTCGATCAGCCCGGCTTGCAGGTATTGGCGGATGACGGCCGCGCCGCCGCCGATGCGGACGTCCCTGTCGCCGGCTGCCGCGCGGGCGCGGGCCAGCGCCTCGTGGATGCCGCCGGTGACGAAGTGGAACACGGTGCGGCCCTCCATCTCCAGATCGGGCCGCGGATGGTGGGTCAGCACGAACACCGGCGTGTGGTAGGGGGGGGTCGGCCCCCACCATCCCTTCCATTCGAGGTCTGGCCAGGGGCCGCGCACCGGACCGAACATGTTGCGCCCCAGGATCCAGGCGCCGATGCCTTTCAGCGCCCCGGCGGCGACGTCGTCATCGATTCCTGCGGATCCCTTTCCGCCGGTGCCGAGGTGCTCGTGGAAGGTCTTGGTAGACGTGAACCAGTTCGCGACGGCCATGCCGCCGACCCCGAAGGGATTCTCGAGGCTTTGCCCCACGGCGGCACCGAAGCCGTCGATGGACACGGAAAACGCGTTGACGCGAACTTTCGTCATCTCAGCCTCCTTGGGCCTTGTCCGAAGTTGGGCAGATCACACCGGCCGCCGTCGCCGCCACGGGGCCCCAGCATAGTGTACTCGGGGCGGCATCGCCGATCCCAAAGCACGGCATGGGGCGCCCACCCGCCGGCCGCATCCGTGTGCTTCTCATGACGCCGGTCGCGGGAGCGTGTTCGAGTTTCTGAGCGGCGCGCGCTCCGAGCACGACCGCGAAGGCGGCCGTGCTCCCGGGTGGAGTCGAGGGGTCTTGGACGTGAAGCGTCGGCCGCATTCTGGGTGAGCTGCTACTGTGGTCACCGGGTCTCGGATCGACCCGACCGAGGAAGTGTGTCCAAAATCATGATGATGACCAGAATTTCGATCGAGAGGACATCCTCCGCGTCACTTCTCGCGTTGGCATTCGCGCTCGGTGGATGCGGCACACATGGCTCGACGAACGGGCAGGATGCCGGCGGCGTGGGAGGACAGTCCACGCCACACGCGACGGGCGGCGCCACGGGTTCAGGCGGTGAGGTGGCAGCCGGTTCGGGCGGCGCGATGGGAACGGGGGGCGCGAGCCCAGCGGGAAGTGGCGGCGGCGTTGTTGACGCGGGATCGGCGACCGCGACCGGTGGCGCGACCGCCGCGGGTGGCCTGGACGCGACAGGTGGTGCATCCGCCGCCGCCGGAACCGGCGGGGCGCGCCTCGATGCGGGGAGCGACGGCTCGGCTGCGGGGAATGGTGGTCCGGGCGGCGCGGCAGCAGCCCCCGGATCTGGCGGGACCAACGACGCGGGCCTCGCAGGTGGCGGCGATGCCGGTCCCGCGCCGCCGTTCACCGGGCCCACGATCGACGGCACGGTCACGGTCACCCGCACGACGACGATGGGTCGGCTCGTGCCAGGTTTCGCGGGATTCAGCTTCGAGAAATCCCACCTGACGGATGGGTTCTTCACCGGGACCAACGCCCCCTTGATCGCGATGTTCAAGCTCCTCGGCCCGGGAGTGGTGCGAATCGGGGCCAACGACGTCGACAAGTCGATCTGGCAGCCGAGCGCGACTCCGCTCCAGGGTGGCATGACCACTCCGAACGTCGGGACGGCCGATGTGGATGCTCTGGCCGCCTTTCTCGCTGCGACGAACTGGAAGGTCATCTATGGCCTCAACCTGAAGACCTCGACGCCGACTGCCGCCGTCCCCGAGGCCGTTTACGTATCGGCCAAGCTGGGGACCAGCCTGGCCAGCTTCGAGATCGGGAACGAGATCAGCTTCTACAGCGGAGGGATTGGCGTCATCCAGCCCCTTTGGCAGACCTTCGCCGTGGCGATCCAGGCCGCCCTCCCCGGGGTGGCGCTCGCGGGGCCCGGGGTGTACGGCGACATCAATTTCACGAGCACCTTCACGGCGGGCGAAGCCAGCCGCATCGTTCAACTGACCTTTCACTACTATCGAGCCGCCGCGAGCACGAATCCGCTGTTGTCCCAGCTCTTGGCCACCGACCCGGCGGTCGTCAGCCAATCACAGGGACTGGCCACCATCGTGAGCTCGAACAAGATCCGCGACGGCTTCCGCTGGGGGGAGATGAACTCCTACTCCGGTCACGGCGCCGCCGGCGTGAGCGACGTGTTCGGATCGGCGCTCTGGGGCATCGACTTCATGTTGACCACCGCCGAATACGGCGCGGTTGGGGTCAATTTCCACGGTGGGGGGCAAAACATGGACGGAAATGTTTGTTCGAACGGCGTCGCGTCCTGCACCAAGCCTTTCAGGTACTCGCCCATCGATGAGGTAGACAGCCAGGTCACGGCGGCCGCGCCGCTCTTCTACGGGATGCTGCTGGTCTCGCAAGCCGGCACGGGAAGCATGCTGGCGACCAAGGCGAGTGCCGGGAGCCTCAACTTCACGGCGTATTCCATCGCTCCCGGGGATGGCTCGACCAACCTCGTCCTGGTCAACAAGGACGCGACGACTGGCGTGAATGCCAGCGTCGACGTCGGCGCCCCTGTCACGACCGCGAGCGCGGTCTACCTGCGAGCCCCATCCTTGACGGCTACGACGGGAGTGACGTTCGCCGGCGCGGGTGTCACCCCGGGCGGCGTGTGGAGCCCGCATCCTCCCTACGACCTCCCGGTGAAGGGGAACGTCATCACCGTGGTGCTGCCTCCGGCGAGCGCGACTCTCGTGCGCGCGAAGTAGGGAGGGGGAGGAGGAGGGGAAGCGGAGCAGCCGGAGCACCTCTCGGCCATGTGGGGCCGCCGCCACCAACGACGTCTGGGCATTTGGCTGGGAGAGCATCCCACCATTGCACCGGCGCTGCGCTGGGACGGCGCCGTCTGGACCCACGGCACGGGGCTCGTTCCGCAATCCTTGGGGGTCGTCCCCCGGCCGCGCATCGCGTCGTCGCGGTGCTATTCGGCCGGCCGCGGTTGCGGCATTCCTTCCCTGGCGCCGCCCCGGTGGCGAGCGCTCCGCGTCGTCATCTTGAGGATGTCGCCCCGCATCCGCGCCTCGATCTCCCCGAGCGCCGGATCGGCGACCGGAGCCACCCGCTCGGCGACCTGTGCGCGATGTCCGACCAGTTCGCGGCCGAGCTCCACCATCTCCTCCATGCCGCGCAACATGAGAGCACGCGCCTCCTGGGCGCGCTCCGCGTACAGGGGCCCCCACGGATCGACCGGGACTGGGCCGTGTGGTCCCCACACCCAGAGCGGGCCGTCGGCCAGGCTCCCCAACAACCAGTTCCACGACTCGAAGATATGCGGATCGATCACGAATGGGTGAGCGACCCGCAGGATCTGACATGGGCTGCTGATGCCGTTGGCGATCACGGACAGCTCGGACAGTCCCGGCGAGATGCCCAATGGCACGTGGAAGTTCGTCGAGTGAACGGCGGTGCCGGTGGCCACGCCCATGGTGTCGTGGTCGAATGTTCGACAGTACGTCACGTGGCCGGTGACGAGGTGCCGGATTCGCACGATCGGGTAGTTGGTGGCCGCGCTGGCATCGTCGCCGTAGGCCACCGCCTGGGAGAGCCCGTTCAGTTGACGACCGTGCAACGTGTACGACAGACCTCCATGGACGACGGACGGCGCCGCGGTCACCGTTGGACGCCAGGTGCCGTCCGGGCCGCCGTCTGGTCGATAACAATGAAGCGCGCTGCTGCCGGCGGCGAAGAGCACGTCACCGGTGGGGAGGAGGAGCATGCGCCCCACGAACGGCGGTCCGCCGGCATTCGGTGGATCGGGTACGCGCACCAGCGACGTGCCGTCGAACTCGAAGAAGTAGGTCGGAGACAGGTAATCGAAGGACACACCATCCACCGGGCCCCCCACCAGCAAGACCTTGCCGTTCGGCATCAGGCACGCGGGCGCGTCCTTGGCGCCGATCGTGTGGCCCCCGATCCCGGGGAACTGCGGCCCGGCGGACCAACTGCCGGGCTGATTGGCGACTGGAGGCATGGTGTAAAGGGCGGTCTTGTTGGTGGCGCCCACGCAAAACACCCGCCCGTCGGGGAGCAAGCACGCCGGCCCGATCTCGATGGAGGCGCCCTCGACCAGGTTCACCGGCAGCGTGCCCGCGCTGAACCAGGCATTGGCCGCGATCACGTACTTCTCCGCGTTGGGGGCGTTGCTGCACTGTACGGTGAGGACGGTCTGGTCCGGCAACAACGTCCAGGTCTCCTCGGAAGATCGATCGCCCTTGGTGGGGCCGGCGCTCCACGTGCCCGCCACAGGGTCGTAGATCGCCGTGCGCGTACTGTTCAGATCGCCGACCATCAAGCGTCCATCGGGCAGCAGGCAGGACGCCGCGTCGCCAATCTGACTCCATCCGGCCGGCGGCGAAATGACGGACCAGGCGTCGGTGCGTGGATCGTAGATCTCGCAGGTGTTCGTCTCACTGCCGGCGTTGCTGTATTCCCCACCGGTGACGATGACCCGACCGTCGCCGAGGACGGCCGACGCATAGTACAACCGCGTCTGGTGCATGGGCGCGAGCGCGCTCCAGGTTCCGTGGGTGTAGTTGCCGTGCGGATCGGGCGTCAACTTGTACCAGTTGAGCCCTCCGCTTTGTTGACACATGACGCTTCCGTCGGTGAGCAGGAGCATCGTGCTCGCCGCGAAGGTCGGTTGATGAAGCAGCGGTATCCATGTTCCAGCCATTGGTCCCCTCCGTGTCTTCGACTCCACGTCCGTCCACGAAGGGGGAACGTTCTCCGAGCGCAATCTTCCCGTGCGGGCCGCGCGCCGTGCCGCTCCGGGAGGGCCCGGGTGCGCTCTTCCAGGCCCACCATGGGAAATCACCCCGGGCCTTCTCACGCGGCGCCCGAGCAGCGCGGCCCAGATCGGCCTCTCGTCGGTCGCGGCGGCACGCTCCTCCCCCCAGGCGCGCCTTCTTGGCAGTGGCGCAGGCCTGGAACGTCCCCCCCCTCGAAACACACCGCCCCCCGGCGGCCAAGAGGTGAACCCGGCGAAATCGTCTGGTGACTACGTCCTTCGTGGCGGTCGGCGGCTTCTCGTGGCCGGCCTCGGCGATGAGCCGGGGGGATGGCGTCGGTGTCGATCGCCGGCTGCCAAACTCGTTGAGTTTCAAGGTCTTGCAAGTCGTTGTCCGGAACCGCGCGGCCCGTTCGACGACCCCATGAAAGGACAACCAACCATGTTCACCATCGACAGCACGATCGACATCGCAGCCCCGCTCGCCCGAGTTCGCAATGCCATCACCACGGAGTTTGGTTACCGCGCATGGTTCGCGCAGGACGCCGACTTCGACGGCAAGGAAGCGACGTTTCGGTTTCCGCAACCGACCGAGCGGCGTTCGGTCACCCTCCGGGTCGACCTTTGCCACGGGAGCGGCATCGTGATGACCTGCGTCGCGCAGGAGAACAACGCCGACTGGCTGGGCACGACGCTCGCGATCGAGCTCGGCGAGACGCCTTCAGGGACCCGGGTTCACTTGATCCATTCAGGCTATCCCGCCAAGAATGAGGTCTACGAACGATGCAGCGAGGCGTGGCCGTACTTCCTGCGGAGCCTGGCGAGCTACATGATGACCGGCACCGGCGAGCCGTACCCGAAGGCGGCATGAGGAGCCTGCAATGACCCCCGACAACAGCGACAGCCACGGCAACGACGCCGCCACCGACACACGGAAGACCGCCATGCTGATTTTTCGCGACGAGGGCGTCGATTGGGCGCAGCTCGCGGGCGACGGTCGATCGAAGGCCCTGTTCCAGAAGCTCGTCGACTGGGCCACGGACCTCAAGCGCCGTGGGCTGTACACCGGCGTCGAGGCGCTCGCCCAGGGCGGCAAGACCGTGCGCCGCAAAGGCGCGGGCCTCGTCATCGACGGTCCGTTCGCGGAAGGGCGCGAGGCGGTGCTGGGCTTCTTCTTCGTACGGGTCGACAGCATCGAGGAGGCCTGCGCGATCGCCGCGGAGTCGCCGCACGCGGAGGTCGGCGGCGCGACCGAGGTGCGGATGGTCGGGGCGTTTCCGAAGCCGTAGTCGAAGAGGTCGCCGGGGTTGGGCTCGTCACAGCGCCGCGAGGCGCTGCTCGAGAAAGCGGCGCTCGGGTGCGGTGCCCGCCAGCTCGAGGGCGCGGCGATACGCCGTGCGTGCGGCGCGGACATCGCCGCGCTGCTCTTCGAGCTCGCCGATCGCGGCGGCGAGCACCGGATCGTCCTCGAGACGGTCATTCCCGACGAGGCCCTCGAGCGCGCGCAACCCGGCCCGCGCGCCGTTGGCTCGCCCGACCGCGATCGCTCGTTGCAGGGCGATGACCGGTGACGGGGTGAGCGCGAGAAGCTGGTCGTAGAGCGCGACGATCTGCGGCCAATCGGTTGCCGCGTAGGTTGCGGCGAGCGCGTGACAGGCGGCGATCCCAGCCTCGAGATGAAACGGTGACACGACGTCTCCCGTGGCGGCCCGCCCGAGATGTTCGAGCCCGTCGGCGATCATCGCGCGGTCCCAGCGCGTGCGATCTTGCCGATCGAGGGGGATCAGATCGCCGGCCGGGTCCACGCGCGAGGCCAGCCGGGCGGTCTGCAGCAAGAACAACGCATGCAACGCGTGGCCGCGGGGAGTCGCGAACCGGCTCGCCAGCAACATCCCGTTCAGGCGGATCGCTGTGTGGCAAAGTCCCTCGTCGATCTGCCGGTCGCCAGCGTGGGCGCTGTAGCCCTCGAGGAACAAGACATAGAGCATGCGCAGGACGCCGTCGAGGCGGACGCCGAGCTCGCCCTCGAGCTCGAGCTCGACGTGCTCTTCCCGCAAGACCTGACGCGCGCGCATCAGGCGCTTCTCCACGGCGGCTTCGTCGAGACGGAGCGCCCGACTCAGCGCCGGCACCGGAAATCCACACAGCGTGCGCAACGCCAGCGCAAGGGCGCTCTCGAGCGGAATCGCCGGATGACAGCAGACGAACATCATCTTCAGGAGGTCGTCGTCGCAGTCGGGCGCGGGGACCGGCGCCTCGAGGTGATCGAGCGCTTCGCTCGGAGCAATCCAGGCCGCCCGCCGGATTGCATCGATCACCCGGCGCCGCGCCGCGACCTGCAGCCACGCGCCTGGGCGCTCGGGGACGTCCGTGCCCCAACCTTCGATCGCCGACAAGAAGGCCTCCTGGACGGCGGTCTCGATCAGATCGAGGCGACGCGTCCCGAACGATCGCGCGAGCGAGATGGTGATCGCGGGCGCGTGCTCGCGGTAGAGCGCATCGAGATCGACCACCCACCGAACGTAGCGTGCGACCGGGACGATTACAAATGATGCTGGCCGTGCTTGTTCGCGCCGACCTACGAGCGACAACGTTGCGCCGCAGCGGCTTCGCCCCCGCTTCGTTGCTCCCCGAACACCGATTCACGGCAGGCATGGACTGGCCCAGTGAGCCAGCGTAGCGTGTCGGGCAGGCGGCGGCATGACGGCGACAATCCCCGAGGCGGCCAAGAAGGTTCAGCGGATCTATTTGCTGTTGACCTTGCTGTCGACGTTGGCGGCGTCCTTCATCTGGGGGATCAACACCCTCTTCCTCCTCGATGCGGGGCTCACCAACGCGCAGGCGTTCGGCGCGAACGCCCTGTTCACGCTGGGCGAGGTGGTCTTCGAGGTGCCGACCGGCGTGGTCGCCGACACCTGGGGCCGGCGCCGGTCGTATCTGCTGGGCGCCGCGACGCTGCTGGTCTCGACGTTGCTGTACCTGTTCATGTGGCGGACGCGCGCGCCGTTCTGGGGCTGGGCGCTGGCCTCGGTGCTGCTGGGCCTGGGCTTCACGTTCTTCTCGGGTGCCACGGAGGCGTGGCTGGTCGACGCGCTTGCCGCGACCGGCTTCACGGGCAAGCTGGAGACGGTGATGGCCAAGGGGCAGATCGCGTCGGGCATCGCCATGCTGGTGGGGACGGTCGGTGGCGGGGTGGTGGCCCAGTTGACCAACGTCGGCGTGCCATACGTCCTGCGATCGGTGCTGCTGGGCGTCCTGTTCGTGGCGGCCTTCGTCTTGATGAAGGACCTGGGCTTCACGCCCGCCCCCGCGTCCACGTCGTGGGGGTGGGCCGAGGTGCGCCTGGTGCTCAGGCACTCGCTGGACCAGGGCTGGCGCAATCCCCCGGTGCGCTGGCTGATGCTGGCGGCGCCGTTCAGCGCGGGCGTCAGCGTCTACACGTTCTACGCGCTGCAGCCGTATCTGCTGCAGCTGTACGGCCACCAGCGCGCGTTCGGGGTCGCGGGCCTGGCCGCCGCCCTCATCTCCGGGACGCAGATCGCCTCCGGGGTCATCGCTCCTTTCGTGCAACGGCTGTTCGCACGTCGCACGACGGCGTTGCTGGTGGCGACCGTCGCCAACTGCGCAAGCCTGGCCCTGCTCGGCGTGACACGACATTTCTGGGTGGCGCTGGCCGAGGTGGTGCTGACGGCGCTGACCTGGTTCGTCGCCCAGCCGCTGCGCCAGGCATACCTGAACGGCATCGTCCCGTCCGCGCAACGGGCAACGGTGTTGTCGTTCGACAACCTGATGGGGTCAGCCGGGGGCGTGGTGTTTCAGCCCGCGCTCGGCCGGGCGGCGGATGTTTGGGGATATGCGCTGACGTATCGGGTGGGGGCGATCATTCAGATCGCGGCGGTGCCGTTCCTGGTGCTGGCGAGGAGGGAGGGGGCAGAGGCGGATGTGGCCGCGGACGGGTGATGGCCATACGATCGGCCATCGAGATGGCCGCCCGGGCCCCCTGCCCGGGGATTTCCCCTTACTTCGGGTACCCGCGCCAGAGCCATTCCATGACGTCCGGCTCGGTTTGACTCCGGACGCCGCCGTCGACGTGGCCCGCGCCAATCGCGTAGGTGAACTTGTAGTGGTATCCCTTGGCCATCAGGGCGGCCGCCAGGGCCTCGTTTCCGAGTCTCCAGTTGCGGAAGGATGCGGCGGTCTCGGTGGCGCCGTTGTCCATCGAGCCGACCTCGAGGGCGATGCGCAACCCCTCCTTCACCGGCGCGTTGGGGATCAAGTTTTCCCCGTATTCCCAGGCCCCGTGCGGGTACATGGTGCTGGACTGGAGGTCGACGAAGGTGCCCGAGTAGGTCATGATCCGCAGGAAATCGCCGAACCACGCCATGCCCATGGCCGCGGGCGCGCCGGAGCTGCCACCCATCGCCGCGCGCCCCTGTGGGTCGGTGGTCACCTTGACCTTGGCGGTGGTCTCGGCCAGGGGGATGACCTCCTCGGTGACGAACTTGAAGTACGTGTCGGAGACGGTGTCGTATTCGCCGCTGCGATTGGTCCCCGGATTGATCATGATCCCGAGGGTCTTCGGGATTCGGTTGGCGGCGATGAGGTTGTCCATGACGGTCATCAACTCGGGGCCGTACTGCGTCCCGTCCTGCACCACCAGCACCGGCGCGGGGGTGTTGGCGACGTAGCCGACAGGGATGTAGACCGTCACCTGGCGCGAGCCCCCCGGGTAGTACTTGCTGGTCGCGTTCGACATCATGAAGGTCATTCGAGTGCCCTTGGCGACGCCCGCCATCGTGGCGGACTCGGGTGCAGCCTTGAAGGGCGAGTTGATGGTGAACTTCCCGTCGCCGTCGGTCCCGGGATCGGCGACCGTGCTGCCGCCCGCGGGGCCGCCGGAGGTCCCCGCGGTGCCGCTGGCACCCCCACTTGCCCCGCCCGCCGTCGAGCCTCCGCCGCCGGTCGGTGCCGAGCCACCATTCGCGGACCCGCCGGTCGAGACCACGGCGCCGCCGGTGCCCGTTCCGCCGCTCGAGACGCCGGGGCCGGCACCACCCGTGCCGGAGCCGCCGGTGGCCGTCACGGCGCCGCCCGTACCGGTTCCGCCGCTCGACACGGCCGCCCCACCCGATCCGAGGGCTCTGCCGCCCGACCCGTTCGAGGCCTGGGTTCCCCCGGTCCCGGGCGGCGAATCACTCGAGGACGATCCGCACGCCCCAGCGACGACGGCGGACAGGAGGAATGGGTACAAGCGCTTGGTCATCAACATCGTTCTGGCTCCGCCCGCGGGTGGTTTTTTAGCAAGGCCGCCTGTCGAGACCGGTTGCCCCGGACGACCGGTCGCTCCGCATCCAGCTACCTGAGTCCGTCAGTGTCGGCTGAGGTCGAAAGTGGCTCATGTCACCATCGGCCTCGTGGGGCACCGCGTCCCTGGAACCAACCATCAGCACGAGCCACCAGGGAGCCCCTGGGCTCGTCGCTCAGAAGGGGGCGCGCCCTTCTCCGACCAGCGTCAGAGCGCGGGACTCGGCGAGCGGGCGTGAATCTCGTCGATGGCGCCGAGGGTGTCGGCATCGAGGGTCACCTCCACACTGGAGAGGTTCTCCTCCAGCTGGGAACGGTGAGTGGCCCCGATGATGGTGCTCGTCACGAACCAGCGACTGCGCACGAACGCCAGCGCCAGGACGGCCGGCGCCAGGCCGCGCGACCGCGCGAGGTCGACATATGCGTCGACCGCGGCATTCACCGCCGGCTTGCGGTAGCGCAGACC
Source organism: uncultured Myxococcales bacterium (assembly GCA_964540815.1). Taxonomy (GTDB): domain Bacteria; phylum Myxococcota_A; class Polyangia; order Fen-1088; family Fen-1088; genus CAZIOH01. Next base: position 48,345 of record CAZIOH010000005.1, read on the forward strand.
GAACTGGGGAAAGGCGGTCAAGCGGGCGCCCGGCGGGCTGGTGCCACGCGCGTACTTTCCGGTGAGCAGGCCAAAGGCGAGCGGGCTGTAGGCCAGGAGGCCCACGTTCTCACGGTGCGCCGCCTCGGCCGGGTAGAAGTCGAAGGCTCGGTTGATGAGGTTGTAGGCGTTCTGCACCGTGACCACGCCCGGCAGGCCCGCCTGTCGCGCGGCGTGACCGAAGCTGGCGAGACCCCACGGGGTCTCGTTGGAGAGCCCCAGGGCTCGGATCTTTCCGGCCTTGACGAGGTCAGCGAAGACCGACAGTTGCTCGAGGATCGGGGTGAAGGCGCGGTCCTCGGCGGGATCGAAGAAGGAGGCGCCGAAGGCGGGGACGTAACGGTCTGGCCAGTGAATCTGGTAGAGGTCGACATGGTCGGTGGCGAGCCTCCGCAAGCTACCCTCCAGCGCCTCTTCGATGTTCCGGCGATCGACGGCCTTCGGGCCCCCGCGCACCCATTCGAGGTTCCGTCCCGCGCCGGCGATCTTGGTCGCGATCACCACCCGATCCCGCGGGCGCTTGGCCAGCCAGGCCCCGACGATCGTCTCGGTGCGACCGTAGGTCTCGGGCCGCGTGGGCACGGGATACATCTCGGCGGCGTCGACGAAGTTCACGCCGCGCTCGAAGGCCAGGTCGAGCTGCTCGTGGGCCTCTGCCAGGCTGTTCTGCTGGCCGAAGGTCATGGTTCCAAGGCAAATCTCCGAGACCGAGAGCCCGGTGTCCCCGAGCGGTGTACGCTTCACGTTGGCTGTTCCTTTCTTGGTAGATGTTGCCTCGAGAGATGTTGCCTTAAAAGGTGTTCGTTTCCGGCGGCGCGACCACGCACGCACGCACGATCTCCGACGGGTCGATGGAACGGTCACGCATATGCAGGACGCGTGCCCCGGCCGGCCGGTTCCAGAGGCCGGCGATCCGACCAGTTGGCATCGAAACTGCTCAGCATCCCTGGAACAGCCCATGATACGCCCTGACCTTTCATCATTGAAGACACCGCTGTCACGACGTGGACCGGCGGCGAGAGCCAGCTGCCCTACGATCGCCCGAGGAGTCATCCTGGTCCTGGCCATGGCCCTGTTGGCTCACGCGAGGCCGGCGGCCGCGAGCGCGGACGACGCGGATGTGGATGCCGATTCCGATCCCGCGCTGGCGGACGCTGGGGCAAGCGTCGACGCGGAGGACGATGTCGCCGTGGACGCGGATATCGATGGCACCGGTGGCAGCGCGGACGACGAAACGGGCGGAGCCTCGGGAGCCGGCGGAACCTCGGGGGCCGGGGGGATCTCCGGGGATGGCGGCGTGGTGCCGCCCTCGGATGCCGGTCGTGACGGGGGGAGCGATGCGCCGCTCGTGAACCCGTCGCCCAACTACCCCGACGACGGATGCTCGATGGCGACCTCCCCCGTCTCGGGGGGAGTCCGCTGGTTCGGGGCCAGCCTGGTCAGCCTGGCGCTGGCAGGGCTGGCTTTGCTGCTGGCGCGTCGGTAGAGGCCCCCGAGGCATGTGCGTGCGGCCGACCACCGCTGCTTCCCGCGCAGCATGGTTGCTGCGCGCGGAACAGCCGAGACCGAAGACGACCAGCCCCCTCGGGGCTGGTCCCTCCGGCCCGCAGGTTTTCTGAGGACCGAACCCGGGAGTACAGCAACGAGATGAGCAGCGCCACGACCAGCAGTCCATCGACCGGTTCAGGTCCCGCGAACGCGTATGGCCTCGCTCCCCTCCACCTCGACGCCGACGTCCTCGTCATCGGCGGTGGAATGGCTGCCGCATGGGCGGCGATCGGAGCCGCGCGGGATGGCGCATCGGTGGTGCTCGTGGACAAGGGCTACGTCGGGACCAGCGGCGTGACCGCCACCGCCGGCCCGGGCCACTGGTTCGTCCCCCCCGACGCCCACAAGCGCGCCGCCGCCATCGCCGAGCGTCAGGCCATCGCCTTCGGGCTCGGCGATCCGCGGTGGATGGCGCGCATTCTGGATGAAACCTGGCAGCAGCTGCCCACCCTCGAGGGCCATTACGAGTTCGGCCGCAACGAGGCCGGGGTCACCATGTATGGCGCTGTTCGCGGCCCGGAGTACATGCGGGCGCTGCGACGGGTGGCCGAATCCCTCGGCGTTCGCATCCTCGATCACAGCCCCGCCCTCGAGCTCTTGCTCCACACCGATGGTGCGGTGGCGGGCGCGCGCGGAGTGCGCCGACAGCTTCACCAGGAGTGGATCGCGCGTGCGGCCGGGGTGGTGCTGGCGACGGGCGGGTGCGCGTTCTTCTCGCGGCTGCTCGGCAGTCAGACCAACACCGGCGATGGTTACCTCATGGCGGCCGAGGCGGGCGTGGCCCTCTCGGGCATGGAGTTCTCCAGCCAGTACATCGTGGCCCCGGCCTTCTCCACCATGGCGCGGGGCATGTCCTATGCCTTCGCGACCTACTATGGACCGGACTTCCAGCCGATCGACATTCCCAGGCTGGCCGGGGGCAATCGCGCCATCGCCCGGCACCTGATGCAAGGGCCCGTCTACTGCGATCTCGGTCGCATGCCCGAGGACATTCGCCTGCGCTTGCCGTACATCTCGCCGAACGTGATGTTGCCGTTCGTTCGCCGTGGAATCGACCCCTTCCGCGACAAGTTCCCCATCACCTTGCTGGCGGAGGGGACCGTCCGTGGGATGGGCGGCATCCAGATCTCCGACGACGACTGCCAGACCTCCGTCGAAGGCCTCTACGCCGCCGGTGATGCGGCCTCGCGAGAGCTCGTGACGGGCGCGACCTCCGGCGGTGGCTCGGTGAATTCGGCCTGGGCCCTGTCCTCCGGCGTCTGGTCGGGGCGGGCGGCGGCCAGGCGGGCGCGGGCCGAGGGCACGCGCGCAGATCGTCCGGCGGCGCCCATCGGCCTCGCGGGGCTGCGCCCGCGCCGAGCCGCGGTCGATCTCGATCCTGGCGCGGTGATCGCCGCCGCTCGGGGGGAGGCCACCGATTACGACAAGAACCTGTTTCGGACCGGTCCGAAGCTGATGCGGTCGCTGGAGCTCCTCGACGATCTGTGGCGGAGCGTTCGCGACCACCTCGGCGGCAGGGGCGTGGGGGCCGTGCGTGCGCGCGAGGCTGCCGCCATCGTGGCGACCGCGCGCTGGAGCTACACCGCGGCTCTCCATCGACAGGAGACCCGGGGGCAGCACCAGCGGCAAGATGCGCCCCAGCTCAGGCCGGAGCTGGAACGTCGCCAGACCATCTTCGGCCTCGATCGGGTGTGGTCGGACTTCGAGGGCAGGGGGCGGGAGGTGCCCGAGCAGGCCGACTCTGACCGGGGCTCGGGCTCGGGCGCCGCGAGCGCCCGTCCGGGGGTCTCGGCATGATCGCCCTCCTGGTGAAGGATCGGTGCACCAAGTGCAACGCCTGTGTCGCGGCCTGCCCGACCAACGTCTTCGAGGCGGTCCCCGGCGAGGTCCCGCGCATCGCACGTCAGACGGATTGCCAGACGTGTTACATGTGCGAGCTGTACTGCCCGGCCGATGCACTGTTCGTGGCCTCCGACTGCGACCGTCCCGAGGCGGTGAACGAGGCCGACGTCGTTGCCTCGGGTCTGCTCGGGCAGTTCCGGCGCGATCACGGATGGGGCGAGTGGGCCGCCGACCCGCGCTACAAGAACCAGCACTGGTACATGGGCGAGGTGTTCCGGCGGGCCCGGTCCTCGGAGTGATGCACCGGTCACGGCGCCCGTCGCCGAGCGAACGGGGCATCGGGTCGTCGACCCAGGGGTCGACCGGGTCGGCGAAGGGCCTCCCGGGGCCGGCGACGCGGACGTGGTGGACGCTCGCGACGGCACGCGCTTCGGCCACGGCGGGGACGCAGAGCTGGCCGGCGACACGACCGCACCGCAGCCGTGGTGAGTGTTGGTGGGCGGTCAGGCCCTGTTCGGCGCGCAGCACGTCTGCGTGGCGCGGCGCAGACGTGGGTTGCAACGCCCATCGACGGCCGGCGCGAACGCTGGCGCTGCGATTGCAATGCCGCCGGCCACGGGTTCATCGGTGTCGTGGCGGGTTTCAAACGTGCGGAATTCCAACCAGCAGCATTCGACGAAAGATAGAAGCAATGACAGCCACCTCCCGGGGGCACGAAGGCTCCCGGCCCGGCCCAGAATCCGCAACCGGGTGCCCCGCAACCGGACATCGAATTCGAATTCCACATCGACCTCGCCCTCGTCGTGGAATCGGAGCTCTCGCCGGGGCTGGCATTCTGCTCTCCTGCCTGGGCCCGGTCCTGGGGTCGGGGTTGGCGCGGGCCGAGGCGGCCGCCTCCCCCGAGGAGGTGGACGCGGGAGGGTCGGCGACAGGATCTCCAGGACCGCGGGGTGGGGGCGATGCCGGGGCCGATGCCGGTACGCCGGCCCAGAGCGCGGCGACGGCTCCGGACGGCAGTGGTGGCGCGACCGCCCGCCCGCCCGAGGGGCTCGCACCCGCAGCGGGATCGGCACCCGCACCGGCGCTTCCGTCAGCGCCTTCAGCTCCAGCTTCAGCTCCCGGGGCTGGGGCTGGGGCTGCCCCACCCGCTGCGCCCGAGCCTCTCGCGCATGAGCCAGCGACCACGACCGCAACCGCCGCCTCACCGGAGGCGGCCCCGGTGGACGCCGTGAACGGGCTGCAGAGCATCGTGGTCACCGCGCAGCGCCGCTCGGAGACCGTCCAGAAGACCCCGCTCGCGATCACCGCGTTCGCCCAGGACGCCATCGACCAGCAGAAGATCTCCAACTTCCGGGATCTGTCGGGCCGGGTGCCGGGCCTGCTCGCGCCCAAGCGCTCCACCGCCTATACCACCCAGCAGTACGCCATCCGCGGGATCGGCGAGATCGATACCTACCCCGAGCCGGCGGTGGCCGTGTACGTCGACGACGTCTACCTCGCCCGGACGGTCGGCTCCCTTTACGATACGCCGGATCTCGATCGCGTCGAGGTGTTGCGCGGACCGCAGGGGACCCTTTACGGCCGGAACTCCAGCGCCGGCGCGATCCGCTTCATCACCAAGGACCCGACCGCCGAGAAGAGCGCCGACTTCGGGCTCACCGTGGGCAACTACTCGAACGCCGACGTACGCGTCCGCCTGAACGGCGGGATCCTGCCCGGCGACAAGTTGAACGCCTCGCTGACCCTGATTCGGCACACCCGCGACGGCTGGACCCACGACGTGCCGCTCAACATCGACGTCAACGATCTGGATCTCACGGTGGTGCGCGGCAAGCTCAAGGCCGACCTGACCGAGCGGCTGACGGTGACCCTCAGCGTCGATGGGATGCGGGATCGCTCGAGCCAGAGCTACTACTCGCCGGTCAACCAGCCCGACGGCATCCCGTCCGGGAACGCGCCCAATCCCAACCTGACCTGGTCGACGGTCTTGCCCTACAACCGCACCACCGTCTACGGCGGCTCGTTGACCATCAAAGACGACCTCACCGACCACCTCACGCTCAAGCTGGTCAGCGCGCTCCGCGGGATGCACGGGCCCATCTACTACGACAACGACGGCGTGACCCAGATCAAGGGCGACAGCTACGCCGGCTTCAACCAGCACTACGCCACCGAGGAGCTCGATCTCAACGGCGAGTTCGAGCGCGTCAACTTCGTCGCCGGCCTCTACTACTTCAACGAGTACTTCCACAACCATCGGCTCAGCCAGTCGGCCTCGAGCCCTCTCGACAACGTCGGCTCGATCAGCCACACCAACAACTACCTGCGCACCAACAGCTTCTCCGCCTTCGGGCAAGCCAACGTGAAGGTCCTGGAGGCGCTGACCGCCACGGTGGGCGGTCGCTACACCATCGACTATCGCCAGTTCGACAACTTCGGTCAGCTCAAGACCGGCGCGAACCTGGTGTACCCCCTCCCCGGAAACTTCAATCCCGATCTCTTCGGGACCCTCTTCACCGACGGCAACGTCACCGGCTTCGACGTCCACGCGCCCTGGGTCCACTTCTCCTCGGTCACGCCCAAGTTCGGGCTGCAGTATCAACCCACCCAGGACCTGCTCTTCTACGGAAGCTACTCGCGCGGCTTCAAGAGCGGCGGCTACGATCTGCGCGCCACCACCGAGCTCGGCTCGACCGTCCCCTACCGCCCGCAGTACACCGACGCCTACGAGGCGGGGGTGAAGACCAGCTTCCTCGGCAACCGGGTGAACGCGAACCTGGCGGTGTTCACCAACCAGATCCACGATTTCCAGGTGCGGGCCACGGCGCCGGCCTCGCTGAACAACGGGGTGCCGCTGAGCGGCCTCATCAACGCGGGGGACGCCCACAGCCGGGGGCTCGAGCTCGAGCTCGCCGCGGCGCCGGTGACGGGCTTGACCCTGAACGCGGCGCTGTCCCTGCTCGAGACCGGCTACGACACCTTCACCGCCACCTTGCCGCCCAACGTGGCGGGTCGGACCACCCTGGTCGGCTTGCGCTTTCCTTATGCGCCACGACACCAGATCAGCGTGGCGGGCAACTACCGCCTCCCGCTGCCCAAGCTGACCTTCATGGCCGGGGTCTGGCGGGTGGGCGCGGACGCGCAGTACGAGTCCAAGCGCTACAGCGACATCACCAACACCGAGTGGGTGGCCGTCAAGCCCCAGACCTTCGTCAACGGCACGGTCAACTACACGGCGGCCAGCGAACGCTGGACGGCGGGCTTGCAGGTGCGGAACCTCGCCAACGTGCAGAACAACCAGGCGGGGGGCTACCTGCCGACCCGCGCCGGCGTCTATCCCCTCTACTACTACGCCTACAACGAGCCGCGCTACGTGAACCTCTACCTCAACCTCAGGTTTTGACCATGACGGGTGTCCCAGCGACGACTGCAGCGCCGGAGCGCTCGAGACGGCCTCGTCGGGGCCTGCGCCGCGGGTGGGCCGCGGTGGCCGCCGCCGTGTCGTGTCTCGGGCTCGGCGGCCCGTCGATCGCGCAGGCCACGGGTCAGGCGCCGCCGAGTCCAGGCTCGGCCCCGGATCAGAAGAGCCCTCCCATCGTCAACCCGAAGCCGAGCCCCCGGGACTGGGCGGCCCTGGCCAAGCTCCCCGACTGGACCGGGGTGTGGGTGCCCGACAAGAAGCACCCGAACTTCCCGTTCGCGAAGGGGACGCCGCCGCCCTGGAACCCGGCCGCCGCCAGGTACATCGCGGAGCAGCAGGCGCTCGACAAGGCGGGCCGACCCAACAACATCTACGTCAACTGCCTGCCGGAGGGGATGCCGAGCTTCGTCATCATGACCCTCAACGCCAGCGAGTTCCTGTTCACGCCGGGGCGGGTGACCATCCTCAACGAGTTCGACGGCAACCGACAGCGGCGCATCTACACCGACGGCCGCGGACATCCCGAGGATCCGGATCTCACGTTCAATGGACACTCCATCGGGCACTGGGAGCACGGGACCTTGGTGGTGGACACGGTGGGCATCCTGCCCCAGACCTTCCTGCCCCTCGGGCAGTCGGTCGGGCATCCCAACAATGGCGATCTGCGCATCATCGAGCACATCCACCTGGCGGAGCCCGACCGCCTGGAGGACGAGCTCGAGATCATCGCGCCCCACGTGCTCACCGCGCCCTGGAAGCTCACCAAGTCTTTCGTTCGGTCGCGGTTGCGGGCCGACGACATCATCGAGGCGTCCTGCCGCGAGGGGGATTTCGTGGCCGCGCTCGATTCCCACGGGAACCACGTGTTCAAGGAGATCGCGCACGAGGAGGGCGGGGCACCGCTGCCACCCAAGCAGGCCAGCGTCGAGCCCCACAAGCTCGCCAGGCCGGAGGCCAAGCCATGAGGTCGAGGAGCCGCTTCACGCTCGGGCTCTCGGTCGCTGCGGCCGCTGCGGCGTTTGGTTCGGGCCTCGGACTTCTGGGTGTGCCTGCCGCCTCGGCCCACCACTCGTTCGCCATGTACGATCAGACCAAGCTGGTGGTGATCACCGGGTCCGTGAAGGAGTTTCAGTGGTCGAATCCCCACGCGCTCGTCTGGCTCTTCAAGGATCCGCCCGGGTCGGCCCCCAGACCGGGTGCGGGTGTTGTGGTTGCCCCCGCGCCGGCGGCGGAGGCCGGGGAGCTCTGGAGCATCGAGCTGCCCACCAGCCCCGGGGTCCTGCGCAAGCTCGGGTGGACCAAGCACTCGCTCGAGCCGGGGGACCACGTGGCCATGGAGATCAACCCCCTGCGGAGCGGGGAGCACGGTGGCTCGTTCAAGAAGGTCACCAACCTGAAGACCGGAGAGGTGCTGACCGCCAACACGTCCGGGCTCGGGTTCGGGGGGAACGGCGGGGACTCGGGAGGCGCGTATCCGCCGGGGGCCGGTGGCGGGTCGGCCCCCGCGGGAGCCGGAAAGTGAAGGAGGCAGCAGCATGATCCAGCGATTTTGCGACTGGCTGGTCCGCACGCCCTTCAGCGTGCTCCTGCAGAGGGTGGGGTGGATCGTGCCGACGGTACAGACCATCCACATCCTGCTCATCGGCGTGGTGATGGCCGCGGTGGCCCTGTTCAATGCGCGGTTGCTCGGCATCGGCGGCCGGGCCCAGTCCCTGGTCGAGTCCGAGGCGCGCTTCTTGCCGTGGGTCTGGGCGGCTCTGCCCGGGCTCGCCCTCACCGGCGCCTTGCTGGTCGTGGCCGAGCCGGCCCGCGAGCTCACCAATCCAGCCTTCGCGACCAAGCTGGTGCTGCTCGCGGTGGTGGTGACCATCAGCGCGCTCGTGCGGCGGGGACTGCGTCGCCGGCCGGATCGGTGGCAGGGACCGGAGGGACTCGGGAGCACCGGCATCGCCCGGCTGGCGGGCGGAGTCTCGCTCGCCCTGTGGGTCGGCATCGTGGTCGCCGGCCGCTGGATCGCCTACGTGCTGGACGTGTGAGGGAGAGGCACTGTCGATGTCGGCTGTCCCCCAGATCCTGAACGGCCTCCTCGCGCGGGTGGAGGAGACCGCCGTCAGCACCGCCATCCGCGAGACCACCTGGCTCTTCCCGGTGATCGAGACGGTGCACGTCCTCGCCCTGACGCTGGTGGTGGGCACCATCGCCACCTTCGATCTGCGGCTCGTCGGCTGGGCATCGCGCAAGCTGCCGGTGACCCGGCTGGCGCGCGAGCTTCTGCCCTGGACCTGGGGAGGGTTCGTGGCGGCCGTGGTCAGCGGGGCGTTGCTGTTCGGGTCGAAGGCCATTCACTACGCCGAGAACCCGGCGTTTCAGCTGAAGGTGGTGCTGCTCATCCTCTCGGGGGTGAACATGCTGATCTTCCAGACCATCACCTTCCGCCGCGTGGCCGAGTGGGACACCGCGCTGCCGCCCCCGGTCCGGGCCCGGACGGCGGGGGCATTCTCGCTGGTCTTCTGGATCGGGGTGGTGGCGGCTGGCCGGTGGATCGGCTTCCTGCTGTGAGCTCCAAGCGCTCCATCATCGATGCAACACCACCCTCGGAGAGTCGATTCCTCACCCCCGAAGCCGCCACCCAACAAAGGACGCAGACCCCATGAAGCTCTACTTCACGCCCGGTGCATGTTCCCTGTCGCCCCACGTCGCTCTCCGCGAGGCGGAGCTCCTCTTCGAGCTCGAGGCGGTGGATCTCGCCGCCAAGACCACCCGGAGCGGCAAGAACTTCCTCGAGATAAATCCGAAGGGCTACGTGCCCGCCCTGGTCCTCGACGACGGGGAGCTCATCACCGAGGGGGCCATCATCGTGCAATACATCGCCGACCAGCGTCCGGAGCTGGGCCTGGCCCCGCCGAACGGAACCCGCGAGCGGCGACGCTTGCAGGAGTGGTTGCACTTCATCGCCACCGAGCTGCACAAGGGGTTCGGTCCCATCAACCACCCCAAGTCCACCGAGGAGCTGAAGCAGGTCCTCAAGCCTCGGTTGCTCGCGCGGTTCGCCTTCCTCGGGCAGTCGCTCGGCAGCAAGCCCTTCCTGCTCGGCAACACCTTCACGGTCGCCGACGGTTACGCCTACTACGTGCTGCGGAACCTGCGGAAGCTCGACGCGGCGGCCCTCGCGCAGACGCCCGGGTTGGCCGCCTACTTCGACCGGATCGCGGCGCGGCCTGCCGTCCGGGCGGCGCTCGCGGCAGAGGGCCTCGCACCCTGAGCCGGAGACCGATGCCGGCTGCCAATTCTGCCTGTGGGAAGTCTGCGTGTGGGGAGTCTGCGCGTGGGAAGCCTGCGTGGTGGGCAGGCCGGGCGGTCGCGCTCCTGCTGCTGCTGGCGGCGTCCGGGCTGGGGCCGGGAAATCCGCGCCTCGCCCTCGGCGCGGACGGGGTGGCGCCGGCGCCCCCCCGGGCGGCGGGCCCGGCGCCGGGAATCGTGCTCAATCCGGCGCCCAAGGCCCGGGACTGGGCGAACCTGGCCCTGCTCCCCGACTGGAGCGGGGTCTGGAACCCCAACATCTCCGACCAGAACGCCCAGATCAAGACCAACCCGGTTCCCTGGAGCCCCAGGAGCACGGCCGCGGTCGCGCGGCTCGGCGCCGAGGAGGCGGCCGGGCGCCCGAAGGGGCTCTTCGTCAATTGCTTGCCCGAGGCCATGCCGTCCTGGATGCTCATCACGCACAATGCCCTCGAGATCCTGTTCACGCCGGGGCGGGTGACCTTCCTCGGAGAGTCCGACGGCAACCGCATCCGCCGCGTCTACACCGATGGGCGGGGACATCCGGACGATCCCGATCCGACGTTCCATGGGCACTCGATCGGGCACTGGGAGAAGGACACCCTGGTCGTCGACACGGTGGGGATCCTGCCCCAGGCCTTGCTGGCGGTGAGTGAAGCGGTCGGGCTCCCGAACAACGGAGATCTGCACATCGTCGAGCGCTGGCACCTCACCGGCCGGGACGTCCTAAGCGACGACCTCGAGATCGACGCCCCGCGCATCCTCACGAGGCCCTGGAAGACCACGCGCAGCTACTTCCGCCAGCGCGCCCGCAAGTACGATCTCGTCGAGGGCGTCTGCCTGCAGGGCTATTTCTCGGCGCGGACCGATGCCGATGGAAATGCCGTGTTCGTCCCGATTCCCCAGACCGAGGGGGGCAATCCCGTTCCGCCCGAAAATTGAGTGGAATCCTTAGCCGAGGGTGACGCAGACATGCAACCGAGTCGTACCAAGAAGTCGTCGCGAGTTCCGATGCGGCTGTGGGCCGGCCTCACCCTCGCGGCCGCCGCGGCGGGGATCGGGGTCGCAGCTGCGGGGCGGCCAGCCTGGGCACACCACTCGTTCGCGATGTTCGACTTCGGGCGTCTGACCACCTTCCGGGGAGCCACCGTCAAGGAGTTCCAGTGGACCAATCCCCACGTCATCTTGTGGGTGGAGGTCGATCCGTCGGCCGCGCTCCAGCAGGAGAACGCCGGGGCCGGCGGCGGCAAGTCCGCTCCGCCCAGGGCCACCGAGGCCGCCGGCAAGCCAGCGGGGAAGCCTGAGCTGTGGTCGGTCGAGCTGACCAGCCCGGGCAACCTGACCCGGGTCGGCTGGTCCAAGCGCTCGTTCAGCGCCGGGGACCGCATCGATCTCGACATCCACCCGCTCCGGGATGGCAAGCACGGGGGCGCTTTCAAGAGGGCCACGGTGCTGGCCACCGGTCAGGTCTGGAGCTCGGACCTGCGCCAGCAGGAGAAGCCCGGGCTGCCCTGAAGCCTCTCCTCGGTCCAGGTCACAGGCGGTACTTGAGCGTGGCCAGCACCGTGCGGGGATCCGGGAAGTTGTAGAACAGGACGCCCGTCGACGGGGTGTAGGAGGCGCTGACGGGCTTCTGGCTGTCGAGGAGGTTTCGGCTCGAGAGGATCACCACGAGATGGTCGGAGGGCGAGGTCCAGCTCAGGGTTCCGTTCAGGAAGGTCTGCGCGGGGTATTCGTCCTGCGGGCGGGCGAGCGCGCTGCTGAAGGCGGAGCTGGCGTATTCGAGATCGGCGGCTAGTCGCACCGCGCCCGGCAGATCGTCGAACGGCAGCCTGATGGTCGTACCCGCCGAGAAGTTCCAGCGGGGGGCATTCGGCAGGGGATGTCCGTCGGCGTCGACGCCGGGGCCGCCGGCGTTCTTGTAGGTGTCGTACAGGGCGCGCAGGTAGGCGCCGCTCGCCTGCAGCGACCAGTCGGGAAGGACGCGTGCCCCGACTTCGATCTCGACGCCCTCGGTGTGGGCCTTGCCGGCGTTGCCGCGGATGCTGTTCCCGGGGTAGGCGGGGTCGGTGTACGAGACCTGCAGATCCCGGTAAGCGTTGTAGAAGGCGGCCGTGTTGGCCCGGAAGCGGTGCTCGAAGAGCTCGGTCTTGAACCCGACCTCGAAGTTGTTCACGTACTCGGGGTTGAACGGCCGCTCGGCCAGGGTCAGGTTGGTGGCGCGGTTGTCGAAGCCGCCCGACTTGAAGCCCCGCGAGTAGGTGAAATAGGCGAGAGCGACTGGCGGCCAGTGCAAGGCGAGGGATGCCTTGGGTGTGACGGCCGACCAGAGGTGGTCGGCGTCGCCGTGGATCGAGGGCGAGACGAAGCCGCCGCTGGCGTCGAGGACGGCGTTGTTGAAGCTGAAGGCCTTGCGCTCCAGGGTCTCGCGGAGCCCCGCCGTGAGGGTGGCCCAGGGGGCGAGCTCGAGGTTGCCTTCCCCGAAGATGGCGATGCTGTTGGTGTTGGTGATGTTGTGCGCCCGCAGGAAGGCATAGTTCTCGGGGTTGATCGCGGGATCGGTGGGCATGGCGTTGCGCCGGCTGTACCCGTCGCGGTTCACGAAGAAGCGCTCCCGCAAGTAGAAGAGGCCGCTCGTGAAAGAGACGAGCTGGTACTTCCCGTTGAGCTGGACCTCCTGGGTGAAGTACCCGTCGTCGTAGTGGATGAGGTTCTTCTGGATCAGCGCCGCCACGCCGTCGTTGTCGTAGTAGACGGGGTTCAGGTTGAAGCCGCCACCGGCGGTGATGAGCTTGAGCTCGAGCTGGTCCGTGATGCTGTAGAGCGTCCGCAGCGAGCTGCTCAGCTGGTCGAGGTGCTGATAGGGCGGGACCTCCGAGTAGGATCGGTTGGTGGCGAACCCAGGGCATCGCCAGGCGGCCAGCGGCGCGCAGCTGCCCGTCACGCCGGGCTGTGCCGCTGGCACGTAGCTGCGGGAATCGCTGCGGTCGACCATGCCGTTCAGCGTGAGCAGGAGATCCCATCTGTCGTCTGGCGTGAAGTGAAGCTTGGCGCGAGCGGCATCCACGTCGATGCGGTTCATGTCCCGGTTCTGGGTCGGATCGAACGTGATGCCGTCGCGCTGGTTGTGCAGGAACGAGAGGCTGGCGGCCAGCCGGTCGGCGATGATCGGTGTGCGCACGGAGGCCAGGGCCTTGACGGCCCGGAAGTTCCCGAAGGTCAGGGAATCCTCGGTGCGGACCTGATTCCCTGGATCGGCCGTGATGACGCGGAGCGCGCCAGCGCTGGAGTTGCGGCCGTAGAGGGTGCCTTGCGGACCGCGCAGCACCTCGACCCGCTCGATGTCGTTGAAGTCGAGCATCGAGCCGATCTGCCGGGGCTGGTAGACGTCGTCGATGTAGATGGCGAGCACCGGCTCCTGGATCGGGTCGGTCTCACCGACCCCGCGCAGCGAGTAGGTCTGGGTCGTGTAGCTGATGTTGGCGCGGGCGACCGAGAGGTTCGGGACCTGGCCGGCCAGATCCCGTATCGAGCCGATGCCGCGGTCCTGGAGCACCCCGGGGCTGAAGGCGGTGATGGCGATCGGGGTGCTCTGGAGGTTGGTGGCGCGCCGCTCGGCGGTGACCACCACGCTCTCGAGCACCCCCGGCGTCTCGGGCAGCCCAGGCGACGCCGGGCCTGACGGCTCGGCCGACGGCACCGGGATCGCAACCGGGGGAGCCGGGGAGGGCGCGGCGGCCGTCGATGGTGCTCCGGGTTCGAGGGCAGCCGGCGGACGGGGTGAGGCGGGCGCACCGGGCCCGACCGCAGGAGGCACGCCGTCGGGCGACGACGTCGACGTCGAGACGGGCGAGGTGGCCTCAGCAGGGGGTGCGTCGCCGGTTCCGCCATCGACTCCCCCAGGAGCTGGCGAAACCGTACCCCCGTCGCTGTCCAGTGCCTCGGCAGCTGTCGCCCGGGCCGATTCGAGGCCGAGAAGCGTCAAGGTCACCGCCAAGGTCAGAGGAAGGAGGGGAAGACTCGGCGGTCGGCTCATCCAGCTTCGCGCAGAGGTCTGTCGAGGACTCGGATCGGGGATGGCGGATACACGGGCGGGAATCGGGCTCGGGCTCATCGATCTCCTCTTCTCGATCGGACGCGATCTCACTTGCCTCGCGAGGTGCGGCGGACGCTAACGTGCGAGACCTCGGCGCGACCAACGAGAAAGATCGAACCCAGACTTCAGCCCGGCTCATGGGCTGTCGCGTCGTCTCGAGATCTCACCCTCTTCTATGGAAACGCTCTGTCTTCTATGCGAAACGGAGCAGGTGAGATGGGATCCGAGGAAATCAGATCGTCGACCAGGCCTTCACGAGCGGCGGCTGGCGCCAGTCATTGCCCTCGCGACGCTGGGGTCCATGGCGGTGCTGGGGGCCACCGGTCTCGCCTGCCTCCCGGCCCGCCGGAGCGCGCCGCAGCCCGAGCTGGCGGTGGCGCCCGGGTCCGACGCCGGGTCCGGGGGCCCGAGCTTCCGGCTGACCGCCAGCATCCGGGAGCTGATGGACGCCGAGATTGATCCCGCGGCCGACCATCTGTGGGACGCCGTCGCGAGCATCAGCACCCGGGCAGGCATGGAGGAGCGGCAGCCACGGACGGCGGAGGCCTGGCACGAGGTGCGGCGTCACGCCCTGACGCTGATCGAGGCCACCAACCTCCTCGTCATGCGTGGCCGGAAGGTCAGCGCCACCTACCTGCCGGCCGCCAGCCCGGACGAGCTGGACTCGACGGAGGCCCAGCGCAGCATCGAGGCCAACTGGGAGTCCTTCGTGGGCCTGGCCCAGATCCTCGGCGACGTTGGAACCAAGGCGCTCGGGACCATCGACGCCAAGGACCCCGCCGCGCTCTTCGAGGTCGGCAGCGAGATCGACGCCGTCTGCGAATCCTGCCACCTGACCTTCTGGTACCCGAAGCGGGTCTTGCCTCCGACCAACTGACGGCGGCGAACGCCTACCAGTTCTGGTTCACCGATGTCGGTGCCTCGCCTTGGCGACTTCACGCCGCCCGCTCCTCCTCATTCGCAGCGCTGGCGCCACGTCGTGAAGGAAGAATGGCGCCCCACGAAATCCTGCGCGCCCAGTGGGTGAAGGACGACGCGAAGGTCGGCGGCTTTGCCAAACTCTGCGGCGTCCGTCACTGATACTGAGCCATTCGGTTTTGCGGTCGAGCGCACCAACGACACCAATCGATGTGAAGCTGGAGTCTGGTCGGCACCCATGACGATGTGAACTGAACGGGGGTCCCTCCGGGTTCCGGCGCTGTTGCCAAACGCGTTCAGCAATCGCATCTGTGGCGTGGGATCCGTATCGGGAAAGCTGTACCCCACAATCAACAGTTCGTCGGCATCCTCTATTCTTTGCTCAGCCTGGGCCCACAATTCCGGGAAGAACGTGGTGACGAATTGCGCCTTTGCTCCTCCAGGTGCCGCGATGGCAATGTCTACTTTCGGATCTTTCAGAATGTCGCCGGAGCTCAAGCGTTTGATGTCCGTTCGGATTCTCACGACTGCTCCCCCGTTCTCGCCATCCAGTTGGCTCACATTGTGCGCCGCTGAAATCGAATGCGAGAAATGGCTTGATGTATCGAAATCCGGGTGTGTCCAGTCGACGCTCCCGTGAAGCTTCAGAACCGCAACCCGAGCCGGCTGGGGTTCGCGGTCCCCTGAAGGCATTGCGAACCAGAAACTGCGTTCAGCACCCGCTTCCTTCACCGCCACCTCGATCACACGGTCATAGTTGAATGACAAAACTGTGTCCTGTGCGGGGTCCAACGATTTGGCCCACTCAACGTACGGCCTCCATTGCTCGGAACTCGGTGTAGCATTCGTCAGGAAGCGCTCGCATTCCGCCGCGAGGGCCCGGGTGACTTGTCGGTCGAAGTCCTTTGTCAATTGGCCGCGAAAACTTCTCACGCGTTCGGTCGGTGGAGGAATTCGGCTGATCAGCAGTCGCAGACGCTGTTTGGGCGCAGTCTCCTCCCGATACGCGTCTACGACGAACGCGATGAACTCTTCAGCGTTCTCCCAGAGACCCTCGTCCAGCCCGCATTTGAAGGCAGCCTGAACCCAGGGAAGAGAAACAGCGAGGTCTGGGTACTGGTCCGCCGGAAAATAGGGAAGGATGTCCTCTGTCTGCTGTTGCCGAAACAGATTGCGGAGGAGCGGTCCTCCCAGAGACTTGCTGAACCCCGATCCAACAATCCAGACCCGTCGTGGCATGGCCATCATCCTTTCCCGTTCGTCAAGAAAAGCAGCGGGTTCATTTCGATCGACTGCCGTAGCTTGGCTCGGACGGTGACGGTGGTGAGGTCAATGGTACACCTGTACAATCGCGGGCGGTGGCTCATCATGAACGCGGCCTCTACGAGACCCTGATCACCGAGGCGCTCGAGGGGCAGCTCGGCGCGCTGGGCGATCGCCTGGAGGTTCGCCGCTCGGGGCTCCATGAGGCCGAGGCCGGAGATCGGCTGGCGCTGCACCTGTCTCGGGTGGTCGAACGCGCGATCGCCTCCCTCGACCGGAACGAGCGCGTCGCGCGGGGAACGGCGCTTGCCCGCCAGCTGGTCGAGGTCATCGTCAATGCCGTCGACGCCACGGCCGCCAACGCCCTCGGCGCTGAACGTCCGGTGTCGCCCGCCAATCTCCTGCGGAGCGTCGTCGGGAGGCTCCCGGACGGCCGGTTCGAGGCCATCCCCTCACCCATCATTCCCCTCCTCGACACGACCCTGCTCACGAATGCGCCAGGCGAGCCACGGGTGGGAAACCAGGTGCTCGCCGAGATCTGTTCGGCCGATCGGATCGACGTCGTGATGGCGTTCATTCGGCGCAGCGGGATCTCGCCTCTGCTCGATGCCCTGCGCGCGCACTGCGTTGCCGGTCGCCGCGTTCGGGTGCTGACCACGACGTACACGGGGTCGACGGAGGCGCGCGCTCGACGAGCTCCGTGAGCTCGGGGCGGAGGTGCGAGTCTCGTACGACGAGACCAGCACGCGGCTGCACGCGAAGGCATGGCTCTTCCACCGACGCTCGGGTTTCTCGACCGCCTACATCGGCTCGTCGAACCTCACCCACTCGGCGCAGGTCAGCGGCCTCGAATGGAACATTCGTGCTTCGGGTGCGCGCAACGCGAGCGTCGTCGACAAGGTGGCGGCGGTCTTCGAGACCTACTGGCAGGGCGGTGACTTCGTCCCGTATGATCGCACCCAGTTTCTCGCTCGCACCGAAGCCGGAGGCGACAGCTGCCTTCGGTTGACGATGAGCCCGGTCGAGTTGCGCCCGGAGCCGTTCCAGGAGCGGCTCCTCGAACAGATCTCCCTCGCCCGGGCCCGCGGGCACCACCGAAATCTGCTGGTCTCGGCCACCGGAACTGGCAAGACGGTGATGGCCGCCCTCGACTACGCCCGCCTCCGTGAAGAGTTGCCCCGAGCACGCCTCTTGTTCGTGGCGCACCGAGAGGAGATCCTCACCCAGACCGTCGCGACCTTCCGTCACGCGCTACGCGATCACTCGTTCGGTGAGCTCTGGGTCGGTCGCGCGCGACCCTCCCGCTTCGAGCACGTCTTCGCGTCGATCCAGAGTCTCCATGCCGCCGGCCTGGGCGGGCTGGACCCGGCTCACTTCGACGTCGTGATGGTCGACGAGTTCCATCACGCGGCCGCCTCCAGCTACCGCGCGCTCCTCAGCCACGTGCGCCCCGCCGAGCTTCTGGGGCTCACGGCCACCCCCGAGCGCAGCGATGGCCTGCCCGTCCTCGACTGGTTCGAGGGGCGAATCGCCGCGGAGCTCCGCTTGTGGGACGCCGTCGATCAGCACCGGCTCGTCCCGTTCGCGTACTATGGCGTTCATGATGGACTCGACCTCCGGGACATCCCCTGGCGCCGGGGCCGAGGGTATGACATCGACAGTCTTTCCAATCTGTTCACGAGCAACGACGCCTGGGCCCGGCAGGTCGTGAAGGAGGTGGCCCGTCGCGTCGACGACCCCGCGCGGATGCGCGCCCTCGGGTTCTGCGTGAGCGTCGAGCACGCGAGGTTCATGGCGCGCGTGTTTCGTGAAGCCGGCATGGCGGCCGCGGCGATCTGGTCCGACACCCCCGCCGCCGAGCGGAGCCAGGCCTTGAGGGATCTGGCAGAACGACGGGTCAACCTGGTGTTCTCGGTCGATCTCTTCAACGAGGGCGTGGATGTTCCAGCGGTCGACACGCTCCTGATGTTGCGCCCGACCGAGAGCCCGACCCTCTTCCTCCAGCAACTCGGACGAGGGCTCCGCCGGCACCGGTCGAAGACCATCTGTACCGTGCTCGATTTCATCGGGCGCCACCGCGCCGAGTTCCGATTCGACCTACGCCTTCGGGCGCTCCTCGGGGGCCACCGAAATCAGGTCGCGGAGCAAGTCGAGCAGGGGTTCCCGTTCCTCCCAGCGGGCTGTCAAATGGAGCTCGACCGGGTGGCGAGGGAGATCGTCCTGGCGAGCATTCGAGCCGCGGTGCCGTCTCGCTGGAGCGCCAAGGTGGAGGAGTTCCGGTCGCTTGCCCAGGGCGCCTCCGCGGTTTCACTGGCGAGCTTCCTCGAAAGGAGCGGGCTCGAGCTCGAGGATGTCTACGCTGGCGACAAGTCCTGGTCGGATCTCTGTGAACAGGCGGGGCTGACGGTCCAACCGCCGGGACCGCACGAAGCATCGCTCCGCCGGGCCTGCGGCCGACTGCTGCACATCGACGATCAGAGGCGAATCGACGCGCATCGGCGCTTTCTAATGGCCGCCGCCCCGCCTGTCCTCGGGGACCTTTCGGTCTCCGACCGGCGCCTGGTGCGCATGCTCGTGGCTCCTATCGTCGACAAGGCGGTGTCCAGGTCCGTGACGCTCGCGGATGCCTGTGCTCTCCTCTGGGCGCACCCGCAGGTGCGCTCCGAGATCCTCGCCCTGACGGAGGTCCTCGGAGACCGGGTCACGCACGTTCCTGCAGCGCTGGTGAGTCATCCCGAGGTCCCGCTGGTGGTCCACGCCCGCTATACGCGGATCGAGATCCTGGCCGCCTTCGGCGTGGGCGACGGCGACGGCGGGAAGGTCGCGCCCTGGCAGACGGGAGTCTGCTGGGCCAAGGAAGCGAAGGCCGATCTGCTGGCGTTCACGCTCGACAAGACGAGCGGACACTTCTCTCCGACGACCCGTTATCGCGACTACGCCATCAGCCGCGAGCTCGTGCACTGGGAGAGTCAATCCGTCACGCGCGCCGACAGCGAGACGGGGCGCCGCTACCAGCGGCACGCCGATCTGGGCACGAGCATCATGCTGTTCGCGCGCTTGCGCAGCGATGACCGTGCCTTCTACTTCCTCGGACCTGCGAGCTACGAAGGCCACGAGTCCGAGTTGCCCATGGCGGTCACCTGGCGGCTCGGACACGCGCTGCCCGGCGATCTCTTCGCGTCATTCGCCGCCGCCGTCGCGTGAAGGAGGCCACGAAGAGGCGACCACGAAGAGGCGACCACGAAGAGGCCACGATGAGGCCAGAATGGGCCAGGCCATTCGGGCCCGGCTCACGTACCGAGATGAAGAGCTACCCGATCGGTGGGGCTCGGCGGTATTCGGATCTGGATCTCGCGATCCGGGCGAAGGGTCCGATTGGCCTCGATCGATTGGGCGAGCTGCGGGCGGCGTTCTCCGAGAGCGATCTTCCCATGAAGGTGGGCGTGGTCGATTGGGCTGAGATCGACGATGCCTTTCGGGCGCAGATCTCCGCCAATCTCGTGCTCCTCTATCCGTGAGCGCGGGCGCGCGCGGACACCGTGCTCATGGCCGCTGTGGGCCCGGCCTGGCGGCGGCGGGCGGTGGAGTGGACGAACGGGGCGGATGGGCGAGGCATCCCTCGATCCGTCGTTCGAGCGCGGTCACGTCGAGGTTGGGCTGCCGCAGGACCGGGCGGAGACCGGCGAACGGATGGACGAGATCGAGTCGGCCATCGCCGGACACGCCGACCGCGAGCCGCGAGACCCGGCCCTCGATGGAAGCGATGGGGATGCCGGCGCTGCGGCCGTCGCTCGCGGCTCGCCAGGCGCGTGAATCCTGGCTCACGCCGCGGTCGTCGCCGATCACGTAGACCTCCCCGGGGGGGATCTCGAAGGGCTGGGTCGGGGGCTCCCCGGGCGGCGGGCGGACCGTGAGGTAGGTCCGGTCCCCCAGCACCTCGACCGCCAGCCGCCCACGCACCAGCGCGCTTCCAGAGACGCTCAGGTAGGGGCCTGCATCGCACGACGGCACGACCCAGCCGTTGACCACCGGGGACCCGTCGCGGAACGCGATCACGTCGCCGGGCAAGCCGATCACGCGCTTGACCAGGGTGCGCGGCCCCTGGTCGGCGCCTTCGCCGCCGGCGCCGAGCTCGGGGTCGAGGTTCGGGTTGGGGAACACGATCACGTCGCCCCGTCGGGGCGCGCGGGCCCGCAGGCGGCGGCTCGAAAACGGCAAGCGCAGTCCGTACGCCAGTCGGTTCACGAGCAGGCGATCCCCCACGTTCAAGGTGGGCGCCATGGACCCGCCCAGGACGCGATGTACCTCGCCCAGGAGCGCCCGGGCACCGACGGCCAGCAGGATCGCGCCGACCAGCATGCCTGTTCGCGCAAGCGTCTCCCGCGCCGGTCTTCGTCTGGATCGGGGACGTGGCTCGCTGCCGCTCGCACGTCCCCGCGCCCCTCTCGCTCCGCGCGGCAAAGCCGCGCTACGCTCGCCGCTTGGCAGTGCCGTCCCCGGGATCAAGTGGGCCCCTCTCCCTGACCCTCTCCCCGCTCCGCGGGGCGAGGGGAAAAGATCGGGGGGCGGGGCTTGGCCTTCATTCGAGAGGATGGGGCCGCCACGGTCCACGGGGACCCCTCCCGCGGGCGCCCAATTCGCATCCGGTGACCCCAAGAGCTCGGCTGGGCTCTCGGGCCGCATCCAGCGTCGCTGCCAGTAGCGCGCCGTCTCCGAGAACGCGAGGAACAAGCCGACACCCAGGATCAAGGGATGCTCGTCCCCGAGCCGCGCTAGCCACGAGAGCCCGAACGCGAGGAGACCGGTCGAGCGGGCTCCTTCCATCCGGGTGGGAAGCAGCACTTGCAGGACGATCCAGGTCGCGCCCGCCGGCACGACCCACGCCCACGTGAGGGCCAGCGCCGCTCTTCCGGGCGCCCGCGCCCGGCGCCGTGCGCCTCCCACCTCGGCGACGGCGCCGGCGCCGGCACCGTCGCGCTTCTCGGATCCGGGCCCTTCGGCCCGCGCCTCACGGCCCGCCATCGGGGGCCATCCGATCGCATTCGTCGTACCCGAGCTTCGGCGTGACCAGCCCCTTCGACAGCTGGTCGACGTAGAGAAACACAGCCAGGCCGGCGTTGATGGCGCCCCGGAGCGCCCAGGTGTTGGCGTCGGTGTAGATCAGGTTGCCGGTGCTCGGATCCGTCCCCACCGTGAGCCCCCACTTCCGCGTCAGGTTGCCGGCGCTGTCGGTGGCCGGGGCGAAGAGCGCCGACGGGCAAGCTGGGACGACGCTGGGGCCACCATCCCCATCGACCGGGTGCCCCTCGAGGTACGCGTCGACGGCGGCCTGCTCGATGGGATCGGTCGGGGACTTCACGCAGGTGGGTTGCAGATTGCCCGCGGTGATGCCCGGCACGAGGTTGCCCCGCTGGTCCATCACCGTCGTGCCCGCGAACACCGATGCGCCGTCCGCGCCCACCGCGTCCCCCCAGTAGAGCGACTTGGGATCGATGCCGAGCCCGCTGCAGGTCGCGGCGCTCGTCCGACCGTCGGGGCCCGTCTGCGACTGGAGCTGCGGCAGGAGCACCCGCACCACCGGCCGGTTGTCGAGGCTGCACAGCCGCAGCCACATCTCCGCGTCTCCGTTCTTGGCGATGAGCGCCGTCGCCTGGGTCCAGTTGAGGGCACGGCTCGTGAAGCTGGTCGCCCCCGTGTTGATGGTGGAGAGCAGCACGTTCGAGCACAGCTCCTGCGCGAGCTGCAGCATGTTCGCGGAGGCCCGCGAGGTGGTCCCCACCCGGATTTGCCCGAGCACGGGCGTGACCGAGACGATCTGCAGGAGGGTGGGCGGCAAGCGCTTCTTGGTCCCACCGAGCGCCATCCACGCCAGGTAACGGGCCCCGAAGTCGTCGGCCAGAGCCTGCAGATCCGGCGGTGAGTCCGGCGCGATGCCGCCGTCCGTGCCAAGGGTCGCGATGCTGGGACCGAACACGCGGAGTCGGTTCGCGCCCGGCGTCCCGGTGGGCGCGGGCGGGCCGAAGAGGCCGATCCGGAAGTTCGCCACCCGGGCGTCCCCCCCGGTCATGATCGAGATCTCGTCGGCCAGCAGCCCCTTGGCGTCCGCCTGGGGCCCGTGGCAGTTGATGCAGATGTTGTTGAAGACGGCGGCCCCGGGAGCCTCGAGGTACACGGGCGCGTCCGGGGACACGTTGTTGGCGTCCATCCAGAAGGGTCGATCGGCCCCCTGGAGGCTCCCCGCGGTCGGAGCCCCGCTCAGATCGCAGCCGGGCTTCTGCACCCACAGGCCGAACGGCACCTCCGTGAGCATCGTGCGGCGAACGTTCGAATCCAGGGTTACCGCGGGAAGATCGTTCACCACCGCCTGCAGGTCGGCGACGGGAACCCCCGAGCCGCTGGCATCGGCGACGTGGTCCACCAGCGCCTGCGGCCAGGTGGAGCTGCGGGGCAGCCAGTCGCCCGGCGGATCGGTGGCATCGGTGACCACCCAGTTCGGCCGGTTCGGAACCCCATCGGCCGGCATGATCATCTGGGGTGGTGAGGACGTGTTGTCGTAGATGGGAAGGTCGGCCGGCGTCTGCAGGGCGCCGCTGGCGACGTCGGGATCGACGATGTCGCTCGTGTCGGGGCAGAACCCATAGCGGTGCCCCGCATGGTAGGCATCGAGCCGCTTCTTCGCGTCGCTCTGCGCGGTGGCATATCCCGTGTCGCCCGGTCGAACCTCGAGGTAAGGCTGCGGGGTCCGATCGCCCGAGGTCGGGGAGACGTCGTCCTCCTTCTTGGCGTTGGGATTGACCGCGGGGATGCTGACCATCCAGTCGCCGAGGATCCCGGCCACCCGGCAGTCGTATCCGGGCGTGTTCATGGGCATGTGCGGGAAGATGGTCAGATCATCCACGTAGTCGAAGGGCGTATCCACGTTGCGGTAGATGAGGCTCCGCCACGGGGCGGAGATGAAGTCGACGTAGGGGGTCATGCTCGCGGCCTTGCACCAGCCGTCGGTCCCCGCCTCTCCGTCGCCCGGGCACTGCCGGAACTTGGGGGTGTAGCTCGACGAGTAGGGGGTGGGCACGTCGCGCAACGACGGGGTGATGTAGGGGATGGCGACGTCGTGGGCGGCCCCGCGGGCCCGCACCGGGCTGGTTCGATCGAGCGGGAACTGGAAGATGCCGCCGCTGGCGCTCGGGAGGAAGTCGAGGACGTTCTCCAGCTCGGGGGCCTTGGTCGAGGGGAACCCGCGCGGGTTGTGGCAGTGGGAGCAGTTGCCGAGCAGGTAAGCTTGCGCCTGGAGCTCGTACGAGTTGCGCGGCGTCCTCGGGAGCTGCGAGCTCTCGAGCGGAACCACGTCCGCGGGTGAGGCCATCCCGACGACGACCTTGTAGTCGATGAGGCGCGCGAGCTGGGTCAGCTCGTCGCCGGTCGCGGGTTCGATGACGCCCCCCGAGCCCGGCGGAACCGTGGAGATCTGCAGCGGGGTGAAGCCGAGCACGAAGGCGGCGCTCGGGCTGCCCATGTGGCACTGGATGCAGCGCTCGCTCCCCGGGATCCCGTAGTGGCGGCGCACCGGTGGGATGGCGGTGTCGAGCGCGTATTCCAGGTTGTTCGTGGGTGGGGTGCTCGCCTGGATGGCCGCCGCCCGTGGCTCGTCGACGACGTAGGTGATCACCCGGTCGCTGAAGGGCTTCCCGTCGCGCAGCGGATCGGTGAGGAGCACGGCCCTGGTCTCTGCCTCGTCCCAGATGTACGTCCCGAAGAGCGCCGTCTGGGTCACGGATCCATCGGCCGCGGTCTGGTCCGGCCGCGAGACGATCAGGCGCGTCTCGAGCTTCTTGTAGACCTCCGCGCCGTCGCTGCCGATGATCTTCTTGAGGAAGGTCTTGTAAAAGCGGGTGTTGGGTGGAATGCGGAACCGCTGGGTGGTCTTGTCGAAGACGATCGGTTGGTTGTGGGGCGGGCGGACGTGGCGGATCTTGCCGGCGTCGTCGGACCACAGCGGGTAGGCCGGGACGTACGAGACGACGCCGCTTTCAGCCAGGATCTGGCTGTCGAAAGTGACGAGATCGGTCTCGGCCAGCGTGGCCGGAAGCGCGGTCGCCTGCGCGAAGAGCGCGTCGAGCTGGTCCATGGTCCTGGCGTCGATCCCCACCGCGTACTTGTTGGGCACGCAGGTGCCGATGTTGGTCAGGCGCGCGCCCGCAGCGGGGGTGAGGCTGTAGTCCGCCTGGGCGGCGGCGGGGGTGGCTGGAGGCGGGGCGGTGGCGGCGCCCGGCGTGGGTGGAGACAGGGAGAACTGGCCGGCCGGGCTGCCCTGCTGGATCCAGGTGTCGAGCAAGCCCACCAGGGCCACGATCGGATCGTTGGGATCGGCCAGCCGGGCCGACCAGGGCTTGGCCCCCGGGTTCCCAGGGGGCGGCATGTAGGTCGGCTGGCCATGGCTCGAATCGGCGTTGTCGGTCTTGATCCGCCGCTCGATCACGTCCGCCGTCACCTGCTGCGCGAAGGTGAGCTTGCTGACGGTCCAGCCGCCGTAGCTCCCGCTCACGTGGCAGGCGCCACAGAAGGCGTTGAACTGATCGAAGAGCACGCTCGTGAAGTACACGTCGCCGGTGGCCGGAGCGGACGCGGGATTGGTCACCACCGATCGCGGGGGCAGCGGCTCGGCCGAGAGGATCTGGAGACACTTGATGCCGCCCACGAAGGCGACGCCGCCATCCCCGAATTCATCCGAGATGGTCGGCCCCCCCTGGCGACCGCACCCCCCCGACCCGAGACCGAGGAGTGCGGCGAGGGCGAAGATGCCTGCTCCTGGAGTTCCTGGAGCACCGGTTCGGTGCGCTGGCCGGTGCCGGGTCATTGCACCCGGACCAGGACGTTGTCGAAGCGCGCCTCGAGCGAGATCTGCGCGGTGGGCTTCACCACGACGAGGCGGACGGCCCGCGAGCGCACGCCGAGCGGCGTCTGGGTGGTGGTGCCCGAGACGGCCTGCCACCTCACCTGCCCTACAACGCCGGCGGTCACCTGGGCAGAGAGGAACGGGAGGGTCACGGGACTGCCCGAGCAATCGGGCGAGAAGTAGTCATCGAGGACGAAGCCCGCCCAGCCAGCCCCTTGGCCCGCGGGCAGATAAACCTGCACGGACACGGTGTAGTCGACGCCGGTCGTGACCGGGATGCACTGGAAGGCCCCCGCGCTGATCGCCCCGTTGGTCGCATCCCTCGGGTTCGTGTCCCGGTTCGTGACCACGAGCGCGCCGGAGGCGGGATTGCCGACGCCGTCGAGAGAGGTCCAGCTCGCGCCGCTGCCCGGTCCCGCGGTCCAGCCGCTGGTGCTCGAGTCGAAGCTGGGGTTGGCGAGCAGCGTCTGCTCGCAGTCGGGGATCCCGTCGCGATCGAGATCCGGGCAGCCCGCGGCCGCGCCGTCGCCGGCGCCACCCGGGCCGGCAGCACCACCCGTTCCGGTCGATTCGCCGGAACCCGCAGAGCCGGGCGCACCGGCCAGGCTTCCTCCTCCAGCCGTGGCCCCCGCGCCGCCAGGTCCACCGCCGGCCGAGGCGCCACCGGAAGCGACGGAAGCTCCCCCCGAGCTCGCACCTCCGCTGCCCAGGCTCCCGGTGCTGCCCCCCGTCCGAGCGCCCGCCGCGCCACCCGGGCCGCTGGCCGGGGCGGCGCCGCCAATGCCACCGCCGTGGCCTCCGCTTCCACCTCCACCGCCAGATCCACCCGGGGACGTCGCTTCTCCCGCACCGCCGGTACCGGGCCGGCCGCCAGCTCCCGCGCCGCCTCCTCCTGCCGCACCTCCCGCACCTCCCGCACCTCCCGAGGTGCACGAGCTCGTGGCGATCAGGGAGAGGCAGGCGGTGCAGCCGGTGTTGAGGGCGCACGCGAGGACATTGTCCGCAATCCCCACGGCGCTCGACGGATAGACCGCCCATTGGTTGATGTAGCCGCCGAGCGCCGCGTTGGTGACGCTGGCGGGTACGCCCCCCGGCACGGCGTACCCCGAGCCGTCGACGGGCTCGGGCGCGGCGTGGCCCGCCGAGGCATCGGCGATGGCGGCGGCCCTGTACTCCGCCAGGGCCGAGGAGGTGGCGTTGCTGGAGAAGAGTCCGTTCCCGACGTCGGTGGGGGACTGTCCGAGATCGAGCAGGCAACCGAGGTTCGAGAAGATGCATGGGGCCGCCTTGGTGGACGTCTCGCAACCTGGCATCGTGCTCGGGCGATAGGTGAGGGTCGAGTCCGAATAGCAGCGCAGCTCGAGCACACGGTGCATGAGCGCGTAGGCCGCCTCGCGCTGCGCCGGGGTCGCGAGTGTGTCGGGTCCGAATCCATCCGGCGCCTGTTCACCCGAGTCGGGGTTCATGGTGAGCTTGGCGCTGAGCAAGGTCTGAGGAGCGCAGAACGGAGAGGGGCTCGCGAGCGCGCAGGCCGAGCATGCCTGGCCGTCGGCGAAGGCATAGGTCACCTTGCAGGTCGGGTTGG
The DNA here is from genome assembly GCA_964540815.1 of uncultured Myxococcales bacterium. Taxonomy (GTDB): domain Bacteria; phylum Myxococcota_A; class Polyangia; order Fen-1088; family Fen-1088; genus CAZIOH01. Next base: position 75,229 of record CAZIOH010000005.1, read on the forward strand.
TCCCCGCGTCACCGCCCTGGCCACCTGTCGAACCTGTGCCCTGCGCGGAGCCACCCTGACCGCCCTGTCCGGTCGATCCCCCCACGCCAGTTCCCGAGGCTCCCCCGGTCGTTGTTGCCAAGCAGCCCGACCCGCCACCACCTCCGCCAGCACCCGTCAGGCAGGCGGAGGTGCAAGGATGGGAACCGTTGAGCGGGTTGTCGGGCGGCAGATCGCAGAGCAGGACGAGGCCGAGGCCGTCTCCCGAGGCATAGGAGTTGTCGAACCTCCGGGTTGCGACCACCTGGGGCATGGTGGACTCCGAGGCGGCTTCGATCTCCGTCTTGCACGGCCCGTGCGCCACCCCGGGGTTCACGCAGTCATCCCCGCTGACGCCAACCCCGCAGTAGCAGGGGAAGTTGTTGTCTGCCACGTCACAGCCCGTGCGGTGAACACAGTCCACCACGGCCTTGCAGAGCGTCGCCTTGGCGGTTCCCTTGGCCGGTCCATCGGTGGCCACGTCCTTGGTGGCGTAGCAGTCGCCGTACCAGTCGATGTCCTGGCCGATGCCCGAAACGAAGTCGTCCCCGGTGCACCGGGACGTCTCGCAGGTCGCGCAGGCCGGGCTGAGACCGGGGGGCGGGCAGGCCCCAGCCGCACCGCCACCGCCACCGCCGGCCTCCGCGCCGGAGCTTCCGCCAGGGCCAGAGCCTGGACCGGCTCCGCCAGTTCCCAGCTGACCGCCCGGACGATCCGCCGCTCCCGCATCCACCAGCGTGATCACCTGGCCCGGACCTCCCGAGATGTCTCCCTGCGCGGTCGTGGAGCTCTGACACCCGAGCACGGCCGTGCACAGGATCGCGATCAGGACCGCGAGCATCCACGGCGCGCATGAGCGGCAAGAGCGGATTGATCCCGCGCTCCATGAGATCCTCCCTGGCGCGCGGGATGCGATAGATGGGTTCACGCTCATCGCCGGCTGCTTCCTAAAAGGGACGTTCGTATATCATGCGAGACAGAGGAGGGGAAGGCGACCGTCGGCGTCCCCGCGGCCCCACCGACCCGTCGCGACCTTCACCGGCGGGTCCAATCGTGACGCGGCCAAGCCCGCGTCACGATTGGGTCTTCTCCTCTCGAGATGTCACGGCGGGGTCACATTTGCCGCGCTCGAGTCTTTTATTCTAGACGCTCGGAATTCGCGCGTGTTACCAGCGTTCTCGTACTGGACAGCTACCTCACCTGCGTCCTTCGTGTTGCGAACGACACTGACGCACTTCGACTCGGCGAGAGACAGGTCGGGGCGCCCGAGAGTGGCAGGGATGATCAAACGAACAGGGGGTTCACACGATGAAGGCCACGAGAGCTAGAAACGCGTCGCTGATCGGCATGACCAGCCTCATGGTGGCAGCCGGTGCTGCCACCGTGGGTGCCGCGACGAAGGACTTGAAGGGGAACAACCGGGTGCTGGCAGGCTCCGACATATTCAAGGCCCTGACCAACGATCTCCTCTCCCAGTTTTCCTTCGGCCATGACAACTTCATCACCGCCGCGGACCCGACCCGCACGCCGAGAAATCCCGGCGCTGGCGTCGATCCGGTCTCGGGCGATGGCCTCGACGGCACCTATTACACCGGTGGCGGTCAGTCGGTCGGTGATGCGGCGCTCCAGGCCAACACCCAGCAGATCAGCGTGGGGACGGCCTCGCTGAAGAACACCAACTATGCGACCAACACCGCGACGGGGACCGCCGCCGGGAGCGTCGGATGGATCGATGCGGACGGCGACGCCACCACCAACGGAGCCAACACCGGCGCCGGCGCGGCCGGTCGAGAGCTGCGCATCCAGGGGACCACCGAGACGCTGCTCATCGGCCTCGACGGTCTGTCGATCCTGGGGCACACCACGCAAGCGGGCGTGACCGCCGGAACCAATGACTCGCTGGCGGTGGCGGGCAAGACGCTGACCGTCCATCACTACGTCCCGAGCGACGCCCGGTTCTTTCCGGGGGGTGGCAGCGGAGGCAGCGTGGTGGCGTCCAGCAAGACCTGGACCCTTCCCGGCGTGACCTTCGCCTCGACCGACGTCGGCGGCAAGATCGCGATCGGCGGGGCCAGCAACGCCGGCAACAACAACACCTTCACCATCTCCTCGGTGATCTCCGCCAACTCCATCGTCACGGTGCAGGCGCCGATCAACGAGACCTTCTCGGGCGCCGTCAACGCGACGGTCTTCTCGAGCAAGATCTTCGTGGTGAACGATGCCGACACGACCTTCCCCGGCAGCGCCTGGGGCGCGGTCGGTGGGGTCTACACCTTCAACAACTCGCTCGACGTGATCCGCCTGCTCTATGGTGGGCTGCACCACGACGGACCGAAGAACGGCAGCACCGACCCCGAGCAGGGGACCTTCGACGCGGGCAGCGACGTCCGCCGTTCGCTGGCCGACAGCTGGGGCAGCCTCTTTCAGGGCACGGTCCCGGGCGCCAGCGCCAAGCTCAACCACGTCTGGCGCCGCTCGGATCTGGCCGGGGCGACCAACGCCTTCATCGCGCTCGTGAACTTCGGCGCCCGCGGAATCGGCGTCCTCGCGCCGGCCGCCGCCAACAAGACCAACCCGTTCGCCAACTCGGGCGACGCCAACGGGCTCGTCGCAACCACCGGCGCGGCGCTGCAGTTCGCGGTCAACAGCACCGTCAAGAGCAACGGCGGCCCGAGCGACTTCGCCGACTACGATCCGATTCGCCGCGTGGCGCTGATCGGGATCAACCCCGCCACGGGCACCGGCGCTGCGGTGGATCTCGATCAGGTGGCCGAGAACGATGGAACCCTCGGGCTCGTGCTCCCGATCTTCCCGCCGGATGGCCTCGACGGGGCGCCCCCGACCCAGGATCCGGTCTATGCCTCGAAGTTCTGCACGGCGGGGAAGTTCGATCTCCTCTCGCCTGGCTTCACCCCGAGCGCGACCCAGCCGGCGCCCCAGGGAGGACCCTTCTCTGGCCTCATCTACCTGCCGTACTTCCTCGATACCTCCGTCACGCCGAACGTGAAGCACTACAACTGCATCGCCCGCTCGACCAATCCGCATGCCTTCGCGGCGCCGACCCCGGCCGACAACCGGGTGTTCAACCTGGCGGTCAAGCGGGACTCGGACGGTCACTACTACACCGACCTGAATGGCCGCTTCCTCTACAAGATCGGTTACTACCGGATCCACACCACCCTCTCGAACGCGCTGGTGTCGCCGGCGGGCACCTCCCCGGCGGTCGTGACCGCCAGGCAACTGGCGGCCGACGCCCAGGAGGGAAACCTGATCGTGGCCGAGCCGTTCAGCATCTCGTTCAATGGACGCGGCGCCGACACCAACGCGGCCTTCAGCGGCAACGTCAGCGCCTTGAAGCTGTCGGGGCAGGCCAGCCTGGGCGCGGCCGGGCAGTTCAACCCCGGGGTGGCCTCCGCGCCGACGGACCAGCTGATCAAGAACCTGGTCATCCCGGGGGCGACCCCGGTCTACCCGCTGGCGCGTCGAATCTACGTCGCCACGCTGGTGGGCTTCACCGAGAACCCGCCCTGGTCACGGGCGGGGATCACCCGGGCGACCGGGGTGGATCCGGGCGCGGCCTTCGACAATGCGGTCTTCGATCCGACCGCCCACGCGTTCGCACCCCCGTCCTTCACGTGGAGCGGAACGGCGGTGGCTCCGAGGGGTGGCAGCAGCGATCTCGGCGCGAACACCGCCGTGCGGGGGCTCCAGGGACAGGAGGCCGCGATCGCGCGGGCCTTCCAGCACAGCGATCACGTGGGGGCTCTGTTCAAGTACTGGGGCTTCGTGGCGCTGCCGTCCGCGGCCGAGGGCTACACCACCGATTCACAGGGTCACCCCGCGAACGGCGTCACGGCGCTCGACTATCCAGAGGATCAGGGGACCGGCGTGCTCCCGCTCAACGGCGCGGCCGAGACCGGGAATCCCTACGCGGCGGGCCACGCGGTGAGCGCCCTGGCCTTCCCGAATAGCAACAACGAGGACGCCACGGTGGTCAGCCCGCCAGACGCGATCTCGCCCTACAGCCTGAGCGGCAGCTCGCCGCCGTTCCCGTACGACGACACCCGCGAGCCGTCGCACCTGCCGTGGCCGGGCTCCACGCCCTAGGCGGGCCATACGAGCGGGGCAATTTGGAATTTGGAATTTGGATTGGGTGAATGCCGATTGAAGGGATGAATCGCGGGGGACGAAGCGGGGTGGGGCGAACGCCGTGGCTCCTGGCCATGGTGCTCGCCCCCATCGCGGGGCTGAGCTCGGTCGCCCTGGCGGATGTCTCGAAGGACACCGTCCGGGGGACCGCGCTCGGCGAGCCCGGCGATCTCGTCGGGTCCTCGCCGGAGGCCCTCGCTCTCGTCTCCGAGGCCGAGGCCGCGGCGCGCGCCGGACACTCGAGGGAGGCCTGGGGCCTCTTCGGACGCGCCTGGTCTCTGGCCCCACGGAGCCCAGCTCCGCCACGTGGGATCTGCCGGTTGGCCCTCACGCTCGGGATCGGCAACGTCGAGCAGCGGAAGGCGGCGGGGACCGCATGCCAGAACGCGCTCATGCTCGGCGGGACTCCAGAGGACATGCGGAACCGGGTGGCGGCCTCGCTCGGCGGGGCCGTGCTGCCGTCGATGGAAGATCTGGTCTCCGCCTCCTTCGCGGTGGAGGGGGCGGCTCGGATGGGACCTGGTCAACCTTGGGGCGCTCTGGCGCAAGGTGACCTCGCCATCAGGCTCGGTGACCGGGACTTGCTCGACGCCGCCACGGCGGAGCTCGATCGACTCGCCCCCGATCAACGACGAGATGCGATCCACATCATGGATCTCTCGACCTCTCGAAGGTCACGATGGATCTGGTTCGGCCGGCTGGCGGTGGCGGCGATCGGGCTCGTCACCCTGGTCGATGCCCTCGCCCGTCGATGGCGGCGCCAAATGAGGAGGACGCTGTCGCGGACGGTGTCGTCGGTCGCCACCTTCGTCATCGTCGCGGTCGGTTCAGGCTGGCCGGCACGGGCCCATGCCCTGCCGATCGACGATGCCCACCCGGAGACCAGCGTCGAGGCGGTGCGCCGCTCCGGCAACCCCATGGCGCTGGCCGATCTCCTGATGGATCTGACGAAGCGCGCCGAAGATGCCAGCACGCACGGAGACCGTGCGGCGGCCGCGCGGCTCTGGCGGGCGGTGACCCTGGCGGTCCCCGAACGAACGTATGGCTATTCGCGATTCTGCGACGCCCTCGAGGCCATCGGTCAGATCGACGAGGCGGTCACGGCGTGCAGGACCGCCATCCTTCGCCAGGGCCCGATGGCGAGCGACTACACGCACTTCGTCCGGCTGCTCCTCGCCCGATCCCCGCGTTTGTCCGACGACGATCGCCGGCAGATCGGCGTGGCGCTGGCCCAGCTCGACGCCGAGCCGCGCGCCGCCTTGATCGCGACCCGCGTTCGTTGTGATCTCGCCACGCACGAGCACGACCGCCAGGGGCTGGAAGCTTGCACCGCGAAGCTCGAGGCGCAGGCTCCAGACGACTGGCGCACGGCCACCTTCGCCTGGGCCCTCGCCTTCGAGAAGAAGGATCGGGACGCCTTGCCGGGCTGGCTCGCGAAGGCCAGATCCGCTGGGGCGCCCGCCGAGGTGCTGGCGCGGCTGACGGCCGGGACGGAGGCCATCGGGGGCCTGCCGAGCTGGAAGGGACGTGCCCTGCGCTGGGCGATCGCCGGCGTCGGTGGCTTCTGGCTGTTGCTCGGCCTGGCCGCGCTCCTGCGCCGTCAGAAACCAATCGGAAATGCAAGGCGCTTGACCTGTCCTTTAAGGTAGACATAGTGTCTATCCAATAGATCGGGACCGGAATGATCGAAGGAAGCTCGAGGAGGAAAACGACATGAGGCGACTATCGGCAAGACTCACGGCACTGACCGCCCTGGCGCTCGGAGCGAGCGTCGTGGCTGGCGGCTGCGCGAAACACAGCGGCGAGGAGCCGCCTGGGTCGTTGCAGCTGGCCTTGACCGTGCCCGGGGCCTTCACCCTGCAGACGGTGGACTATCGGGTCTTCACGGCGAGCAACGCCAATTTCCTGGTGGGCACGTTCAACGTCTCCGATCCCAACGCGGCCGTGGCGCTCGATCTCGCTCTGGCAGCCGGGCACTACGACATCGCCCTCACCGCGCACACCAACCCTGGCTCCCCCACGGACCATGTCTTCAGCGGAAGCACCGCGACCGCGACCCCGCCCGGGTTCAACATCCTGTCCGGTCAGACGACCATCGTGAACCTCACCCTGACCGATGCCGCGGTGACACCAACGCCGGCCACGGGAATCGCGCGGGTCAGTGCGACGGTCGTTCCCAACGACAATGCCCCGGTCATCGACTCGGTCGTCGTGGCGCCGGCGCAGACCTCGGTCAATGCCAGCATCGACGTCAAGGTCGTCGCGCACGATCAGGATTCGGGGGACACCATCACCTATCTGTGGACCGCGACGGATGGAGCCTTCGCGGCGCCCACCTCGGCCATCACCACCTATTCGAGCCCGTCGGGCGGCTCGAAGACGCTGACCATCACCGTGACGGACAGCCGCGGCTCCTCGGTCGCCGTTCAGCTTCCGGTCACGATCATCGGACCAGTGGTGGGTTCGGGCGGCGCCACGGGGACCGGCGGTGCCGGCACGGGCGGCGCCGGCACGGGCGGTTCGGCGACGGGTGGCTCGAGCACCGGCGGGGCCAGCACGGGCGGCTCGGGCACGGGCGGCGCGGCG
>CAZIOH010000005.1:82081-88870 GCA_964540815.1 uncultured Myxococcales bacterium
CCGGCGGGGCCAGCACGGGCGGCTCGGGCACGGGCGGCGCGGCGACCGGCGGGGCCAGCACGGGCGGCTCGGGTACGGGCGGCGCGGCGACCGGCGGGGCCAGCACCGGTGGCTCGGGTACAGGCGGCGCGACGACCGGCGGGGCGGACGGGTCGCTGGCTCTCCAGACGGCCGAGCTCGCGACGCCGTTCGATGCGAACCTCCTCACGTACACCCACACCCAGGATCCCGACACGGGTGACCAGGTCCCGGTGGGCTGGGGGCCGAGCACGCTTCCCTCCCAGCAGCAGCGGGATGCCGCGACCGCGCTGATCCGGCGCATCGCAGCCCTCCTGCCGAACAGCGTGAGGAACTCGACCAACACCGCCAACGCCACCCCCGGGACGGGGGCGACGGGGAACGTCCCGAATCCGCTGAACGGTCTTCTGACCCTCGGCGCCGATCCGGGGAGCCTCATCTCCGGCTCCAACCTGGCACCGGCCGCGGGCACCGCGCTCGAGGCCTTCCGGGCAGCGGCCATCGCCGACACGTTCTCTCCGGCGGCCCTGACGGGCGATCCGGGCGGGCTCACCCCCGCGCAGGCCGCCAGCAACGGCACGCTCGGCGCTTACCTCGCGGGCAAGGGGGTCGATCCGGGGAGCGCGGTCGGCATCGCGGTCAACGTCGTGACCGACGCCGTGCAGTTCAACCTGGTCAGCCAGCTGCAGGCCTTCTAAGTCGCCGAGGACGGAAGACCGATCGGCGGAGCGACAGCGAGATCGTCGCTCCGCCACGCTGAAACAAGGGCGCGCTCCTCCCGGGGCGCGCCCTTTTCCATGAGGACCATGAGGAGCACCACGAGATGAGTCGATCCGGAGCCCGAAGCCGAGTGCCCATGACGGTCACCGCGACCACGCTGGCGGTGATCGCGGCGGTGCTGGGCCTCCAGTTTGCGAAGCGCGACCCTCGAAGAACGACCGAGCTCGAGGGCGCCACCGACACGTCCGTCACCGAGGAGGGTCATGGCGCCCCGTCGCTGCCGGTCGCCGTGGAGACGCCCGCGGTGAGCTTCGCGCGCGTGCAGGCGGCCAGCGCCGGCCCCCCCGGTCGGGTCCGTCTGGTGTTGAGCTTGCCCGCGGCCGCGAACCTCTCCGCCGTCTCCTATGTCGTGCAGTCCTCCGCCAACACCGTGCTCGAGCGCGGGACCCTCCCGGTGGAGGGACCGAGCGTGAAGACCCTCTCCAGGGAGATCGTGCTTCCCTCTGGTGAGGGGCAGACCGTCACGCTGGTGGGCACCGCCCGCGCCGGGAGCGCCGCCCGGACCGTCTATCTCGGGCGCAGGACCTTCGAGGTGGTCGCCGGCGCCACCAAGGAGGTCAGCGTCGGGGCATCGGCGACGGCGACGCCGCCGCAAGCGGACCAAGGCCCGCCTCGGGGCACCCCTGCCGCCCTCGACGTCACCGGGGCTGGCCCTGGCCGCGACACCCTCGCCTGCCAGAGCTGCGAGCTCAGCAGCGCCCAGCCGATCTGCGATCCACCGAACATCACCGCGACCTCCAGCACCAACCCCGCGACCGGCGAGCAGACCGGCGTCGGCTGGGGGTGTGGAACCCTGGCGACGGCCCCGGCCCGGGGCGCGTGCCTCGCGCTCGTGAGGTGCATCAGCGCCAACGGCTGCGGTCGCAAGGGAGAAAACCCCGTCATGGGTTGCTACTGCGGCGGCGCGAGCCCTGAGCTCTGCATCGGGGGACAAGCCCTCACGGGGCCGTGCATCGCCGAGTACCAGTCCTCCGCTCGGGCGAGCCCCGGGGCTCCTGTCGCCACCGCCACGGCGGGCGAGCTGTCGCGCTTCATCGCCACGGAATCGTCGAACCCTTCCACGGCGGTGGGTCTGGCCGACAACCTCGCGCAATGCGCCCTCGACACCGAGTGCGATGCCTGCAGCGCGTTGTGAGGCGCGCCTGCCGTCGTCGACCAGGGCCCCTCGACGGGCCAAGCGGCCTGCCGCAGGCGCCATCGGCTCGTGTCTTGTTTCATGGACGTGGATCTGTTTTCATGCCCGGCATGCCGGCTCGCCCCTCGTCCCTGGTCTCGCTCTGCCTGCTGGTGGGCGCAGGGGGGCTGGGGCTGGCATGCCTCGGGTGCGGCGAGGTGGATCCGCGCCCCGCCGAGTGGAGCTATCTCTCTCCGGCTATCTTTCAGCCCTACTGCGCGACGACCAGTTGCCATTCGCCGGCGGCGGCGGTGTCCGGGCTCGACTTCTCGACCCCCGACAACGGGTACGCCAGCCTCACCAAGCTCTGGGTCTGGATCGCGGTTCCTCCCGACGCGGGAGCTCCGCCCGCCGGTGTCCCCTGCGCGCAGGTTCGCGGGACCCTGGTCTGCGAGGAGATGCTGCGGCCGCTGATCACGCCGTACGATCCGGCGGGGTCGCGGGTGGTGAACATGCTGCGGGCGCACGACGCCCCTCGCATGCCGCCCGATCGTCCGCTGACCGAGCCGGACATCCGCCTGGTCGAGAAGTGGGTCCTGAACGGAGCCTGCCGAAGTGGGTCGTCCTGTGCGGGTGGGGGCGATGCCTCCTCGGCGAGCGGGACCAACGGGGATGCCGCCCGCGACGGAGCAGGCGCGCCGAGCGATGCCGGCGTCTCGGGCGCGGGTGACGCCGCGGGCCCTGGAGGATAGGAGGAGGCGTGCGACGCACCGGCACCTTCACGGCACGCGCTCCTGCGGTCGCACCCGCATGCCTCGGCCGCTCCCGAGCCTGCGATGTGCGATGGCGGGGACGGCCGGGGCTGCTCGTGAGCGCGCTGGTCTGGCTCGGCCTCACGGGTGGGACCGGATGTGGAGCGCCTTCCTCCGCACCGGAGCATCCGACCTGGTCGGATGTGGCGCCGGTGCTGCGCGGCTCCTGCGGTGGGTGTCATGGCTGGACGGCTTCCGACCGACCGCCGAGCGCCGACGGGGTTCATCCCGTCAACACCGGGGCCAGCCTTCGCCTCGATTTTTACGACGTGACCCCGGAGGTGTGCGGGGACGCTGCGCTGGCGGTCGATGCGACGGGGAGCTTCGCCGGAGCGCCGGGGGCCGCCATTCAGATGAAGGCCGACGTTAGTCCGCAAAACGGAGCGCGCTGGCCGCGCATGCCACCGCAACCGAGCTCGGGGCTTGCCGGCTGGGAGATCGAGACCATCGAGCGCTGGGCGGCGAGCCCCACCAAGGGGCCTCCCCCTGCCGGGAACCGGGCGCCGACCGTCAGCGTGAGCCAGTTGTCCTCGGCCGCCAATCAGAGCCTGGCGTTCACGGCCATCCTCCAGGATCCGGACGGCGACTCCGTCATGGGGGTGGTGGAGGTGGCTGGCCTCGCGTTCCTCATGAACCGTCCGGGCGCCTTCGCCGTCCAGTTCGACGCGTCGTCATGGCCGTCGGGTCTGGTTCACCCGGTGGCCGTCGTGTGCGACGGATGGACCCAGGCGACTTACGATCTCGGACCCATTCAGATACAGCATTGACGCTCGCTCGCTCGCTCGCTCGCCAGGAGGATCATGGCTCGTCTGCTTCCGCTCAACGTGCTCGCTCTGCCCTCCGCCCTTGCCGTCGGCCTCGGAATTGGCCTCGCGCTCGGGGCAGGCGCCTGCCGCGATCCCAACCCCACGTTCTTCTTCGATGCCGCCGCCAGCGACGCCAACCGCGACGGCGCATCCGGGGATGGAGGAGCCGCCCGCGACGCCGGCTCGACCGCCCCGGCGACCGATGGCGGTGGCCAGTGAGGCCCGCCCGCGTGCTGGCCGTCTGGCCCTGGAGGCGCGTCGGGGCCCGCCCCCGCGGCTTGGCGGCCGGCCTGGTCGTCGTCGCGATGGCGACGGCGGGTGGCCGGGCCCTGGCTCAGATCGGCTCCGCCCTGCCCGACGAGCCGCCGGTCGCGCCGGCGCGCACCGACGCCGCCACCGCGCCCGTCTCGGCACCGCCTTCGGTGCTCCCCACGGGCTCCAGGGCGGCGGAGGTCGAGCCGCCGGTCGCGGACGCGCCATCGCCTTCGCCGTCGAGGCCTTCGCCGTCGTCGCCGCTGCCGCCGCCGTCCTCGGCCGAGGCCGCGCCACCTCTGGCGGCGCCCGTGGCCCCAGTTGCGACCGATGGCGCACGTCTCGACGAGATCGAGCAGCTCGCGCGCATCGCCGCGCGCAAGCAGGAGCTCACCGACGAGAAGTCCATCAAGTGGGACGAGGCGGCCAAGCGCATCGAGAGCGCGCCGGTGACCCAGGTGGACGACAACGGCTTTTCGCTCAAGCTCCCGGACGGCTCCTACGCGCTCAGGCTGCGGGCGCTGGTCCAGGCCGACGGCCGCGGGTTCTTCGACGACGACGCGCTGCAGGCCACTGACACGTTCCTGATTCGCCGCTTCCGCCCTTCGCTCGAGGGCACCTTGTTCGGCCTGGTGGACTACCGGCTCTTGCCGGAGCTGGCGGGGACCGTGCAGCTCCTCGATGCCTACACGGACATCCACCCGTGGGCCTGGCTGCGCGTGCGGGTCGGCCGCTTCAAAGGTCCGATCGGGCTCGAGCGCTTGCAGAGCGACGCCGACCTGCCTCTCCTCGAGCGCGCGCTCGACTCCAACCTCTCTTCGGTGCGCGAGCTCGGCGTGCAGCTGTGGGGCGACGTCGCCGGGGGCGTCGCGCAGTATGCGGTGGCGCTCTTCAACGGTTCCGTCGACGGAGCCAACGCCGACACCGACTTCAACCACGCCAAGGATCTGGCGGCGCGCCTGTTCTTTCAACCGCTGCGGATTGCGGCGCTCGCGGATGGGGGCTCACTCGGGATAGGAATCGCCGCCTCGTTCGGGAACCGCAAGGGAAAGCTCCCGACGACCAGCGCCGGCGTCACCTCCGTGGTCACGGGGCTTCCGTCCTTCCGCTCGGCCGGGCAAAACACCTTCTTCCAGTACCTCGCCCCGACGGACACGACCGGGGCCAGCACCGTCTTCACGCACCAGCTCACCTGGCACCTCAACCCCCAGCTCTCCTACTATTACGAGACGGTGGGCCTGCTCGCCGAATACGTGGTCGAAGGTCAGGGCGTCCAGAAGGGGAACACCACCACCACCCTCACGAACCAGGCGGCGCACGCGACCCTCAGCTACGTGTTCAACGGCAAGGTCGGCTTCGACGGCGTCACGCCGACGGTCGGCTTCGATCGCAAGCTCGGCGCTCCGGGCGCCTTCGAGCTCGCGGTGCGCTGGGACTGGCTGCGGGTGGATCCCGCGGCGTTCGGGGGCGCGGGTGGGGCGTCCGCGAGCGCGGTCGAGTACGCGGATCCGTCTCGGAGCGCCCGGTCTGCCCAGGGATGGACCGCCGGCTTCACGTGGGTGCCGAGGCGCAGCGTCCACCTGGCCATCGACTTTGGCCAGACCTCGTTCACCGGGGGCGCGGGCACGACCAGCGCCCCGGTCGATCGCAAGACGGAGAACGTGCTCATCGCGCGAAGCCAGGTCAACTTCTGACCCGGGCGGGACGCGAGTCCGCCCGAACCTACAGGAAGTAGTGCAGCTGGGCGAAGAAGGTCCTGGCGGTCTCGCTGCCCGTCGCAGCTTGAAGCCTCCCCATCACCTGCACCTCGCAGTGGGCGTACGGGAACCAGCTCAGGAGCGCGGTCGCGGCGGTCCAGGCGTCCGGGAACTGGACGTCGAGCTGATTCCGCTCCCCGAGCACCGTCGCGACGATCCCCGGGATGGGAATCCAGGTCACGCCCGCGGCGCTCACGATCTGGCGTCGGGCGGTGACCGCGGGGTCGCCGAACGCCAGCTGAACCCCGTCGACCTCGAGGAACGCCAGCGTTCGCAGCCGCTCGAGGTATCCCTTGGCGACGATCCCCAGGACCAGGCGGGTGACCCCCGGGGATTCGCCGACCTTGGCCTGGCCGGCCAGCGCCGCGCGCCCGTCGAGCAGCCGGTGCTCGTAGTAGGCGGCGGCACCTGTCTCGTCGCCGCCGATGTGACGGACGAAGTCCGGCGCGAAGAGAGACAGGTGCGTCTCCCATCCGGCCTGGACCACGCCCACCGAGAACGTGTAGCTCTCGCGCAGCTGATCGAACCCGAGATCGCGCCGGATGTAGAGCGTGTGCTCCGCCAGGCGGAGCCCGAAGGGCGCGAAGAAGCGACCGAGCCGCAGGTAGGGCCCGAGCGTCTCGGGCTGGAGCATCAGGTAATGCTCACGGGAGATGAAGCGCGACGTCGATACCGGCTGAAAGTTCTGGATCGGAACCAGCGCATCGGGGTCGCGGGTCTGGCCACGAAACCCGACGATTCCATTCAGTGACAATCCGGTCCCGGGGATCGTGACCCGGGCGGACGCGTCGGCTTGCATGGGAAAAGCCGCCACCGTGGGCCCCGCGGGATCCTGGACGTCCTCGGCGACCATCGCCCCTCGGAGATCTCCCCCCAGCGCCAGCCAGCTCGGCAAGGACACCGCGCCGTGAAGAAAGGCTCCATCACCCCCGAAGGTGGAGAGATCGTCACCGGCGGCTTGCCGTCCATAGCTCGTGAGCAGGCCACCGCCGGCTGGGGCATAGTGGCACTGGTTGCATCGTTCGGCTCCCGTCGACAGCTGCCACTGCGGGTAGGCGCCCGCCGTCCCGTCCACCAGCAGCCCCAGGGTGAGCGCGACCCCTGTCCAGGTGATCTGGCGTCCGCTCATTGATCCAGCATAGTAGACACGGAAAGTCTTGTGCAAGAACGGGAGGTCGGTTAAGAACCACCACGCCCCGGCGTTCGGCAACCTGGCCTCCCACAGAGTGTGACCCGCAGAGTGACCCGCG
>CAZIOH010000005.1:88970-122931 GCA_964540815.1 uncultured Myxococcales bacterium
CCCGGCGTTCGGCAACCTGGCCTCCCACAGAGTGTGACCCGCAGAGTGACCCGCGATGAGCTGGCAGCCTCTCCACCGCGAGACGACGCGAATCTCGTTCGGGCGCCGCAGCCGAGTGGACTGCGAGCGCCAACGTGCGCTCCTCCCTCTGCTGTGCTGGCTGGCCGCGATCGCCGGGCCACCCCGCGCCACCGCCCGCGGGGAGTTGGAGTTGCCGCGCCGCAACCCGCGAGCCAGGCTGATCCAGCAGGTGGGGCTGACAGAGATCACCGTCGAGTACAGCAGCCTGGCGGTGGCGGGGCGCCCGATCTGGGGGACCACCGTGCCGGAGGGACGGCTCTGGATCACCGGCGAGACGCCCGCCGCACGGCTCGGCTTCAACCGCGAGGTCACCATCGCCGGCCAGAAGGTTCCGGCCGGGACATACTCTCTCCTGCTGCTGCCGGGCAGGGATGCGTCGACCTTCGTGATCAACGCCAACCCCGGCCTCTCTGAGACGAGCACGGACTATCGGCCCGAGCGCGATCTGGCCCGGGTCACGGTGCGCCCGGAGAGCGTGCCGGCGCGCGAGCGGCTCACCTTCCTGTTCTCCGATTTCGACGGCGATGGAGCCCGGCTGGATCTCGAATGGGAGAAGCGGCGCGTCTCGCTCCCCATCGAGGTGAACACCCGGGCGCAGGTCCTGGCCGGGATCGCGGCGCTCGACGAGGCGTGGCGCGGGTATGCCAATGCGGCGCGCTACATGCTCGAGACGCGCAAGGACTACGCGGCCGGGCTCGACTATGTCCACAAGTCCCTCTCCCTCAAGGAGACCTCCTACAACGACTGGATCCTCGCCTCCCTGCTCGCCGCCCAGGGAAGGTACACGGAGGCCAGGGAGCGCGCCGAGCGTGCCTTTGCGATCGCGCCCGGGGTCCGGGACGCCTCACTCTCCGACCTCGATATAGGTCGCGCCATGGCGGAGTGGGGCCGAAGTGCCCGACGCTCTGCCTCCGCTCCGAGGACCAGTACGAAGACCAAGACGACGACCGATGCGACGACCAATCCCACGACCCCCGAGCGATCCCGCGCGGCGTTCCATTCCTCCGAGGCGCCCTCGAGATCGGTGATCGTGGTGCACGTGGAAGGAGAGATCGAAAGAGCCCACAGCGGCCAGGGCGGAGGGAGAGGCGGCGGCAAGGAAGACGAGATCGATGGCAGCCTGAAGGGTCGCGGCAAGGACGGGCGGTAGGCTCCTGCTCCCGCCACCTTCCGGGTGTGTGTGTTTCCTCCTGTCCAGGGATGTGATCGGCGTGTCTTTTTTGTTGACGTGGGCGGGGCCGGTGGGTACAACCGCCCCCATTGCGATGACGGGGCCAAAGCCGCGCTCCAGCGCTCACCCCCTCCGGAAATTCGCGCCCATCTCCGTCTCCATGCCAGCTCTCGCATTCGTCCTTGCGCAGCCCAGCCTGTCGATCGCTCAGACCGAGCCGCCGCATGTGCCGGAGGAGACCCAGCAGGACCCGGTGCCGCGAGTCAATCGGGACACGCAGGGCGCGCCCGCCCGCGACCCGGCACCACCGACGGCGGCATCCGAAGCTGCCGAAGCTGCCGCGAGCGCCGACGCGCCGCCGTCAGCGCCCGCATCGCCAGATCCGAGGCGGGTCGCCGCGCCCCCGACCGACGCGCAGCCCGCATCGGGGCGAGCTGGCGGCGGAGCCTCCGAGGCAGGAGCTGCGCCGGCGCCGACCCTGCCGATTGGAATCTCGCGAGAGGAGGCGCCCGCCTCCGTGCGGTCCGCCGATGGCGCGGTGACGATCCAGGCGGGGGTCCGACTGGATCTGGATGGCTACGCCTACCGAAGGGTCGACCCCCGCGCCCCCGCAGGAACCTTCGAGCTCCGGCGGGCCCGGCTCGAAGCCACCGGTTGGCTCGGCAGCCGGACCTACTTTTCGCTGGCGGTGGAATCCTCCACGCCCCCCAACCTCGCGACCTCCGCGGGCTCGGGCCTGCCGAGACCGCGGAACATCGACGCGGGCGACGAGTTCGTGGCCATCGCGCCCTGGAACGACCTCGCGGTTCTGCAGGTCGGGCAGTTCGATGCGCCCTTCACCCTCGAGAACCGCACCTTCGACGGAGATCTGCACTTCATGGAGCGCGCGCTGGCCGTTCGCGCCCTCGGCATTCCGGAGAACAAGGAGGTTGGCGCCATGGTCCATGGCCACGACGACGAGCGCCACTTCCTCTACTCATACGGTGTCTTCAACGGAGACGGAAGGGTGGACCTCCACCTCGACTCGATGGGGCGCGCCTGGATTGCGCCGTTCTCGTTCGCCGGGCCCGGACCCTGGCACGACGTCGCGGTTGGCGGTTCCTTCTGGCTCGGGGATCGGGTGAACGGCCCGGCGTTGCCCGCCCAGACGACCCAGGGAGGCTTCGAGTTGCTTGGATTCGAGCCCTATCTGGCGACGATCGCCGGAGGCGCGGTGACACCGGTGCAACTCCGACAGGTCGGGCTCTTGCGAGCGGTGGCGGGCGAGCTGAACGCGCCCATCGGGTACGGCGCCGCGCACCGCTTCGGGGTGCGGGCCGAGCTGGTCTGGAAGCACAGCCCTCTGTCCGAGGAGAGCCTGGCCGATCCCCGGGCCCCCGTGATCCTCGGGGGGGCCAACCTCACGGGATGGTCGACCTATGGTGAGCTGTGGTTCTGGGCGATGGGCGACGATCGTGCGGGCGGCGACCCGCAGGGCCTCGAGCCCTTCAAGCACCACGGAGAGTCTCGGGAAGCGGCCGGGGGGCCACCGCCCCTCGAGGACGCGCTGATGCTGGCGCTGCGGGTGGAGCGCCTCGACGAAGATCTGACCCACGAGGCGGACGCCGCGGCGCTCGACCTACCCAACCCGGAGATCGGAAGCACGGTCGTGACCTCGGTCCACCTCGGCATCACCTACTGCCACGCCCGGCGTCTGCGCGCCTCCCTGAACGTCGGCGTGAACCATCTGTCCGGGACCAACCCACGTCTGGCGAGCCTGGCGGACTCCAACCTCGCGGAGCTCGCGCTCCGGCTGGGGGTCGTCCTGTGAGGGCCGCCCGAGCTGGGTGCGGCGGATCACGAGGGCCACGCGTCCCCATGGCCGGTCGCCAGCGACGGCGGCCTGGCGCCGGGCTGCTAGGGGTGGTGGTCGGCAGTCTGCTCGTCTCGCTCCAGGCCAGGTCCGAGGTGGAGCTCCCCCGGGAGAGCCCCCTCGCCAGGGTCTCGCAACAGGTGGGGCTCACCGAGATCTCGGTCGAGTACGCGAGCCCGGCGGTCAAGGGACGCAAGATCTGGGGCGAGCTCGTTCCATACGACCGGCCATGGTCGATCTCCCCCAACCGGGTGACCACCCTGCGCTTCAGCAAGGATGTCTCGGTCGGGGACAAGCCAGTTCCGGCGGGGACCTATCGCCTCTATGCGGTTCCTGGCCGGGAGAGCTGGAGCTTCATCCTCAGCAAGCTGAACGGGGATGTGCCGCCGGATGTCGTCGGGGCCGATGTCACCTTCGATGCCAACGCGGTGCGGGTCAAGGCCCAGCTCCGGGCCTGCCCGCCCCGCGAGCGCCTGACCTTCCTCTTCTCCGACTTCACCGACGAGCGGACCTCGCTCGATCTCGAGTGGGAGCGGGTGCGGGCCTCTGTCTCGATTGCGGCCAACACCGCGCAGCAGGTCCAGGTGGGCATCCAGGAGCTCGACTCCATGTGGCGCTCCTACGCCAACGCCGCCCGCTTCATGCTCGAGACCAAGAAGGACTTCGACGCCGGGCTGAGGTACGCCGATCAGTCGCTCGCGCTGAGAGAGGACTGGTACACGCTCTGGATCAAGGCGGCCCTGCTGGCCGCCAAGCGTGACTACCGAGGGGCGGTCGAGACCGGAGAGCGGTCTTACCAGCTCGGACAGCGGCTGGGGAGCGGGTTCGTCCTCGAGCCCGAGCTCAAGAAGGCCCTCGCGGACTGGAAGAAGCGACGATGAGCGACGATGAGCGACGATGAGCGACCGCGAGCGACGTCGAGCGACGTCGAACCAAGAACCCGAGGAGCCGAGGTGACGACGCGCCGGTCGGGATCCGGAACGCGAAGCCCGATGCGCGGGCTGGTGCTGGCGATCCTGCTGTCT
This sequence comes from uncultured Myxococcales bacterium, assembly GCA_964540815.1. Classification (GTDB taxonomy): domain Bacteria; phylum Myxococcota_A; class Polyangia; order Fen-1088; family Fen-1088; genus CAZIOH01. Next base: position 93,100 of record CAZIOH010000005.1, read on the forward strand.
TGCGGGGCGGTCCACGCCGGCTGCGGGAATCCGCCCGGGGACAGCCGCGGTCAGGTGCAGCTGGCGCTCAGCCTGCCCGGGGCCGTGGGCATCTCCTCGGTCGACTGGAAGGTGTTCTCCGCGGCCAGTTCCACGGTGGCGGTGGCGTCGGGCACCATCGACACCTCGAGCGGCAGCGCGACGGCCTCGGTCAACCTGTCGCTGGCACCAGGCAGCGGGTACACGGTCAACTTGACCACCACCACCAGCGACGGGATCCCGTGCTCCGGCACGAGCCCGGCGTTCAACGTGACCCCGGGCGCGAGCTTCGTGCCCGTGGCGGTGATCATCGCGTGCGGGAACGTGACGCCGAGCCCCGGCGTCGGTCAGATCGTGGTGACCGGAACCGTGGTGGCGGGAGACAGCTGCCCGGTCCTGGCTTCATCCGTGATCTCCCCCGAAGCCACCGCCGCGGACGGTGGGACCATCGACGTCACGGTCTCGGCCACGGATGCCGACCCGGGAGAGTCGATCGCCTATGCGTGGACCGCGACCGCCGGCTCCTTTTCCAGCCCCCACGCGGCGACGACCCAGTATCTGTGCGGACCAGCTGGGGCCGAGAGCCTGTCCGTGGCCATCACCGACGACCACGTGCCCACCCCGTGCAGCGTGATCGTCACCTTTCCTCCGGTGCGGTGCCTCTGAGCTCGGCGCGCAAGGATCATCCATCCAGGACAAATCCCCGCCTGCGTCAGTTGGTGGTCGCGGCTGGAGCAGGGGCGAGGGGCCGGATGACGAGCTTGGTGGCGAGGTCGGGAAAGGCGATGTTGCCGAGGATCACCCCGGGGGCCGGGGTCACCTCGCCCGCCAGCGCGCTCGCGCCGGCGATCTGAAGAATCCGGTCGCTGGTGATGACCCAGAGCGCGCCGGTCGCGTCGAAGGCCATCCCGCCGGCGAAGAGGGTGGACGGGGTCGTGGGCAGGTGCACCCGGGCGGCGATGGTCGGTTTGACGGTGCCGGCCAGCGCCCCCGGATTGTCGATGCGCGAGGCGGTGTATCCCTTCGAGGCTCCCGTCAACCACAAGGCGCCGGCCGGGTCGAACGCCAGGGAGACCAGCGCGTCGCCCGTCGAGACCACCGCGGCAGGCGCCGCCTGGATCTGGCCCGCGAGCCCCGACACCTGGTCGAAGCGAAGCACGCTCGCGATCGCCGCGAACCAGAGGCTGCCCGCGCGGTCGAAGGCGATGGCGGTTCCTTGCGTGAAGGCGGCGCGCGACTCCGGGCTCGTTCCGGGGCCGATGGTCAGGGATGGGGCGAGGGTCTGGGGGCCCGAGAGCGTGCCTGGGTTGTCGAACCTCACGATGTTGGCGATGGAAAGGTCGACGCCGGAGGAGCACATCACCCAGAGGTTGCCCTCGGCGTCGAACACCAGGCTGTCGGCTCCACGCAGGGCCGGGCTCGAGACGACCAGATCCGGAACCGGGAGGATGTCGCCGAGGTGGTCGGCAGGGACCCGCAGCAGACGGTCGCCGGCGAGCGGGATGGTCCAGAGGTTGCCCGCCCCGTCGAAGGCCAGGTCATGAAAGTTCTTGGCGGGATAGCTGAGCTGGGTCAGCCAGCCCGGCCCATCCTGATTGCTGGACTCCGTCTCGGATTTCGTGAAGGCGCTGAGCGCTCCACCGGCGTACCAGAGGTAGCCCGGCTCCCGCAGCCGCGAGCTCCCGTCCGTTGCCTGCGCCAGTCCGTCATCGCCGCCATCGCCCGCGCCTGGTCGGCCAGCGTCCGGGCTGGTCCCCGCATCGTGGGAGGACGGGCCTCCCGGGCCGCTCGAGGGCGAGCGGCCCGGGAGGGCGTTGTTGCTGGTGTCCGAACAGGCGGCGGTGAGGAGGCCAGCCAGCAGAAGGGCAGAGACGCAGGCACGGTTGCGAGCAGGGTGGCGTCGCGCCTTGCGGCCAGCCGGGCTTGTCGACGACATATGCAAGGTATTTCTCAGGACGGGGCGACGAGGGCAATCCTGCAACGCTCCAGCAAGCTGTCCGCCCCCCCCACCCGAAGTCGCGGGGACAGCTTGCCGTGGATTCCTTTTGTCTTCTATACTAGACATGAAGGCGGTTGTGTGGAGAATCAGACGTCCCACCAGGAGGGGGATGCACCGATGAGTCAGAGTCCGCCGTGGGCAGTTCCTCATCCGCGCCTCGAGACCGTGGACCTTCCGCGCTTGCCTGGCCGAGCGACGGGGGTTGCCCATCCGGCGACCCCCTTCCCGGCCTGGATGGCCGCTGGCCCGGGGAGACTGCGGGAATTTCTCTTGCCCCCCGACGCCAACCTGCCGACCGACCGCGCCGAGCGGCACCTGCCCGGGAAGGTGCTGGTGCTCGTCAGCGATGGCCAGGTGGGCGCGGTGCTGGCCTATTGTCTGGCCGCGTCTGGCTTCGCGGCGCATGCGACCGAGAGCTGGCTCGACGGGCTGGCCTTCGCGCGCCAGTTCTGTCCGGACGTGGTCCTGCTCGATTCGCGTGCACCCGACTTCCCTTCCACCCAGGTCTGGCGTCGCCTGCGCGCGGACGAGCGCCCCGGGCTGCGCTCCGCGGTGCTGGCCCTGATCCGGAACGAGGCGGACATCGACCCCAGCATCGGTCTCGACCTCGGGCCGTGCGACTTCGTGCTCTATCCACTCTCGGTCCGCTCGCTGGTCCTGCGCATCGACGAGATCGTTCGCTCGCGGCAGATCGCTCAGGGAGGGCCGCTGGTCGTGGCGGGCGGCGCGGCGGCGGTGGGGGCGGTGCAGCGCCGGCGTTACGTCGTGGGCCCGCTCGAGCTCGACGTGGAAGGGTACTCCGTGCTCGTGAACGGAAAGGCCATCCACATGAGCAACCTGGAGATGCGCCTGCTCGCCTATCTGGTGGAGAATCACGGCAGCGTGCGGACCCGCAAGGACTTGCTCAAGGACGTCTGGGGTTACAGCACCAGCGTCTCGACCCGTTCACCCGACACCCACGTCAATCGCCTGCGCACCAAGCTCGGACCCGCCGGAGCGCTGGTGGAGACGGTGCGCGGGGCAGGGTACCGGTTGTCCCCGAACTATCCCGTCAAGATGAAGGATTGAGGACCGCTCGAACAGGCAGCGCCTTTACGAAGGAATGAAGGGAGGATCCGTGATGACCGTCGAGATCATAGGGGCGATCGGGGCACAGCAAGGCGGGGGGGAGGGCCGTCCCCCCGTCGGTCCGGTGGTGGACAAGACCTACCTCGCGACGTTCGCGCTGGCGCACGAGAACGCCGGCTTCGATCAGGTGCTGATCGGATATTTCAGCTCGGCGCCCGACGGGTTGCAGCTCGCGACCTACGTCGGGACCCGGACCTCGCGCCTCAAGCTGCTGCTCGCGCACCGACCGGGCTTCGTGGCGCCCACGCTGGCGGCGCGGCAGCTCGCGACCCTCGACCAGCTCACCGATGGCCGACTGGCGGTTCACATCATCACCGGTGGGGCCGATCACGAGCAAGCCCGCGACGGTGACTTCCTCGGCAAGGCCGAACGTTACGCTCGAACCGCCGAGTACATCGAGGTGCTGAAGAAGACCTGGACCAGTCCGGTCCCCTTCGACCACGCCGGCCGCTTCTACCGCGTCGAGGACAGCTTCGCGTCGGTCAAGCCCGTGCAGCAACCCCACGTGCCCATCTTCTTCGGCGGCTCGTCGGACGAGGCCATCGAGGTCGCGGGCAAGCACGCCGAGGTCTACGCCTTCTGGGGCGAGACCCTCGAGCAGGCGCGTGAGACCATCACCAAGGTGCGGGCCGCGGCCACCCGCCACGGACGGGCGGGGGCCGTTCGCTTCAGCCTCTCGTTGCGACCCATCCTGGGGCGGACCGAGGAGGAGGCCTGGGCACGGGCTGCGCGCATCCTGGAGGCGGCACGGGCCGCGGCCGCCGGCAGCGGGGGGAGCGAGCGGCGCCGCTCCATCTTCAGCAAGAACGGGGCTACCCCCGAGAACGTCGGCTCCCGGCGCTTGATCGAGGCCGCCGCCGGGGGCCGCGTCCGCGACAAGCGGCTGTGGACCGAGATCGCGGCCCTGACGGGTGGCAGCGGTAACTCGACCGCGCTGGTGGGGACCGCCGAGCAGGTCACCGAGTCGCTGCTCGACTACTGGGATCTCGGCATCACCACCTTCCTGATTCGAGGCTTCGACCCGCTCGAGGATGCCATCGCGTACGGGCGCGAGCTGATTCCGCTCGTGCGCCAGGAGACGGCCTCACGCCACCCCCTGGCCCGCGCCTCCTGAGGGAGTCAGGCGACGCTGCGTCGGTTACGGGCCTCGGTGTAGCGGTTCTCCGGGAGCTCGAGGCCGAGGCTCGACCGTAAGGTGGAGCCCTCGTATTCCTGACGAAAGAGCCCGCGCTTCTGCAGGATCGGAATCACGGTCTCGGTGAAGCGCGCGAATTGCCCGGGGAGGGACTCGCCGAGGACGAAGCCATCCGACGCCCGCACGGTCAGCCAGTGCTCGAGCTGGTCGGCGACTTGCTCCGGCGTGCCCACGAAGGTGCCCTTCGGCGTCGCGAAGCGCAGGGCCACCTCGCGCAGGCTGAGCTTCTCGTCCGCCGCCACTCGCGAGATCTTCAGGACGGCGCCCTGCGAGCTGTTCAGGGCCTGCGGGCCGATATCCGGGAAGGGGGCGTCGAGATCGTACTGGGTGAAGTCGTGGTCGTTGAAGCTGCGGCCGAGCATGCGCAGGGCCGCCTCGGTCGAGACCAGGTTGGCGCGCTCGCGCCAGAGGGCCTCGGCCTCCGCCTCGGTGCTGCCCACCACGGGCGCCGCGGCGGGGAGAATGAAGAGTGAATCGGGATCGCGGCCGAAGGCAGCGGCCCGGGCCTTCAGATCCTGGTGGTAGGCCTGAGCCTCGCCGAGGTCGTCCTGTCCGACGAAGATCGCGTCGGCATGCCCGGCGGCGAAGCTCCGCCCGGCCTCGGAGGAGCCGGCCTGAAACAGCACCGGTTGTCCCTGTGGCGATCGCGCGATGTTGAGGGGGCCCCGAACCTTGAAGAATTCGCCCTCGTGGTCCAGCCGGTGCAGCCCGTCGGGGCGAAAGAACCGCCCGCTCGCCTTGTCGTGAACCAGGGCGTCGTCCTCCCAGCTGTCCCAGAGCCCGCGCACCACCTCGACGAACTCGGCAGCCCGGCGGTAACGGTCGTCGTGACCGAGGTGCGTGGTCTGGCTGAAGTTGGCGGCGGTGCCGTCCAGCCAGGAGGTCACGATGTTCCAGGCGGCCCGTCCGCCGCTGAGGTGATCGAGAGAGGCGAACTGTCGGGCGACGTTGAACGGCTCGGCGTAGCTGGCGGTCACCGTGGCGACGAGGCCGATGTGCGAGGTCACCGCCGCCAAGGCCGACAGGAGGGTCAGCGGCTCGAACCGGTTCAGGTAGTGGGGGCTCGAGGTCTCCGTGATGAAAAGGCTGTCGGCGATGAAGATGAAGTCGAGCTTGGCCTTCTCGGCCAGCTCCGCGCGGCGCCGGTAGTACGGGAGGCTGGTGCTTGCGCCGGGCTCGGCGGCCGGATGACGCCAGTCGGTCCAGGTCCGGCCAGCCCCCTCGATGATGTGGCCGAGCTTGAGCTGGCGGGGCGTCGCTGACTTCCTTTGGCTCATGGCAACTCCCTGGTCCTCACGACCAACCATGGTTATACGAAGGTGCCTGGGCGACAAACGAGATCGGCAACAGCCAGTTATGACAACCCCAAATATGGGGCGCACGCGACCAGCGCCGACGTGCTCCCGCTACTCGGCGCTGGCCGCCTCGATCTCCGCCTCCGGCATCGCCAGGTGATCGGGCGAGGGATCGCGCAAATCTTGTCGTCGATCCTGCGGATGCTGGGCAAGCGCCGGCTCCGCCACGCGCTCGGCGAGCTCGGTCGCCACCAGGGCCAGCAGCGCCGCCGTGGTGAAGCCGCCCACCAGCGGCAGGACGGTGCCGTCGTAGGCGCGGCCGAACAGGCTGCCGAGCCCGAGGGCCACCAGCCCCGACACCGAGCCCATCACCGCGGAGGCCACGCCCGCGATGTGCCCGAGCGGCTCCATGGCGCGGGCGCTGAAGTTGCCGAACAGGATGCCGTTCAGGAAGAAGCACGCCAGCATGAAGGACATGAAGACCAGGAGGGGCGGGTGGCCATGCAAGACCCAGGTGACGCCGAGGGCGGCCACGCAGACGGCGCCGTCGGCGAGCAAGGCCCGACGCGACAGCCGCCGCATCCCGAAGCGCATGACCAGCTTGCCGTTGACGAACGACGCGAGGCCGATGGTGCTCGCCAGCAGGCCGAAGAACACCGGGAACAACCGGCCGAGGCCGTACTGCTCCTGGAAGACCTGCTGGGACATCGACAGGTAGCCAATGAAGCCACCGAACACGAAGCCGCTCGCCAGCGTGTAGCCAAGGGCGATCCGGTTGCGACAGGTCTCGATGCAGGCACGGCCGATCGTGCGCAGCGAGAACGGAATGCGGCGCGACGGAGGCAGAGTCTCGGGCTGCCGCAGCGCAATCCACAGGAAGTTCAGGGCCGCCACGCTCACCAGCCCCACGAAGATGGTTCGCCAGCTGGTGACGGCCACGACCGCCTGACCCACCGATGGGGCGAGCACTGGGACCAGGATGAAGACCATCTGCACGAACGACATGATCCGGGCCATGCTGGCGCCGCTGTGGGCGTCCCGGACCAGCGCGATGGAGACGATGCGGGGTCCTGCGGCGCCGAACCCCGCGATGAACCTCCCGATCAGCAACCAGGTGAAGCTCCGGGTGACGGCACAGACGACTCCGCCCAGCACGAAGAAGGCGATCCCCACGTACAGGGCGGGCTTTCGGCCGGTGCTGTCCGAGGCCGGTCCGTAGAGCAGCTGCCCGATGGACATTCCAGCAAAGAAGACCCCGAGGATGAGCTGTCGATCATTCGCCCTCATGGCCCCGAGCTCGGTCGCCATGATCCCGAGGGCGGGGAGCATGGTGTCGATGGCCATCGCCACCAGTGAGGTCGTCAGCGCCATGAGCGCGATGAACTCGAGGTCCGAGTGCTTCCGGGCCGACGAACGCGTCACGAAGCCTAGCATGGGGTCGCGTGCTCTAGCGCGCGGGAGGCCGCGGCGCAAGCCCGGGCTGGCTGGCCACGGCTCGGCTCTGCGCGTAGTGCTCGGCGGCGCGCAGGACCCGCAGCAGGTTCCCGCTCCAGACCTTCTGGAGATCGTCGCGGCTGAAGCCGTCGCGGAGCAGGCGCGCGGTGATCTTGGGATAGTCGCGGGCATCTTCGAACCCGACGACCCCGCCGCCACCGTCGAGGTCGGCGCCGATGCCCACGTGTTCGATCCCCGCGACGGCGATGGCGTGCTTCAGATGGGCAATCGCGTCCTCGAACGTGGCGCGTGGGACCGGCCAGCGGCGGTCGATCTCCCGCCGCCTGGCGGTGAGCGCCTCGCGATCGGCCAGGGTCGGGTGCGGGTTGCGGTAGGCCTCTCGCACGGGCGCAAGGGCCGCCTCACGCTCGGAAATCTTCGGCCGTTCGATCAGGTACTCCGACATGAAGTTGATCTGGATGACCCCTCCCTGCCGGGCCAGGCGACGCAGGCGCTCGTCGTCGATGTTGCGGGGGTGGTTGAAGACCGCCTTGACCCCCGAGTGCGAAAGCACGATGGGGGTCCGGGAGAGCACGAGGAGCTGATCGAGGACCTGGTCCGAGGCATGGGAGGCGTCGAGCACGATGCCGAGGCGGTTGGCTTCCTCGACGAACCCGCGTCCCTTCTCGCTGAGGCCCTTCCACCGCGGACCCTGGGGATCGGTCGAGGAGTCGGCGAGCCCGTTGTTCGCGAAGTGGACCAGCCCCGCGAGCCGGACACCAAGGCCGTAGAACGACGTGAGCAGGCTGAGATCGCCGGCCACGGGGGAGCCGTTCTCGAGGCTGAGGAAGACGATCCGCTTGTGGCTGGCGGCGATCCGGGCGGCGTCGTCGGCCCGGAGCGCGATCTCGAAGTCGTGCGGATGGGCGGCCACGGTCTCCCGGATGGACACGGCCCTCATGAGGGCGAAGTCGCGCGCGGCGCGGTCTCCCTCCGGCGTGACGGGGCCCTGGGGGGTGAAGATCGCCCAGAAGCCCCCACCGAGCCCCCCTTCGAGCAGGCGCGGGAGATCCACCTGGCTGCCATCGCGATCGAGGTCGTGGCGGGCCGCGACGTCCCATCCCAGGACGGCGAAGTTGGCGGGGGTGTCGAGGTGGCTGTCGAGGGTCAAGAGCTCCTCGTGGAGGGCCCGCGCGGACGCGGGGATCGCCCCCGCCTCCACGGCCGGGACCGGCGCCGAGGCGAAGAGCAGGGTCAACGCGCAGAGCGCTGGAGTGAGCGGGCCGCGCATTCGCCGGATTCGTGGCATTTGCGGGACGCTAGCACGTAACGTGCCACCGCCTTCCGGTGGAGGTCGGCCGCAAGCCCTTGCTCGTCCCGAGGCAGTCGGAGGGCGCGCGTGCTCCTGGCGCAACAGCGCTGCGTTCGCGGGAGGAGCACTAGCGTTTCGGTCCGCCTACCGATCTCGCCGGCAAGGGCAAGGGCAAGGGATCCAGGGCCAGGAAAGGCTCCGAGGTCAGGAGCTTTCGCAGCAGGTCGCCGAGCTTGCGTCGCTCGGCCGAGGACAGGGCAGCGAGCAAACGCTCCTGGTTGGCGAGGTGATCGAGCACCGCACGATCGACGGTCTGCTTGCCCTTCGGGGTGAGCGCCACCAGTCGTCCCCTTCGATCCGCCGGGTCTGAACGGCGCTCGATCAGCCCGGCCGCCTCGAGCCCGTCGAGGCGCTTGGTCATCCCCCCGGAGGACAGGATCACCGACCCGTACAGGGCGGTCGGGTTCATCTGGTAGGGGGGACCGGAGCGACGGAGGGCCGCCAGGACCAGGTACTCGCCCCAGCTCAGCCCATGTCGCCCGAAGACCTGGGCAAAGCTTGCCTCCTGCAGCAGGTTGAGCCGGGTGATCCGCTGCAGCACCTGGGTTGGCGAGGTGTCCAGGTCGGGGCGCTCCTGCCTCCACTCGTCAACGATGCGGTCGATCTCGTCCTTGGTCAGGCCCCGAAGCTGACACGGATTCAACGAGCTGGCAAGAGACTTGACACGAAGCTTTCTGAGAAGTATCTTCCTGGAAAGATACATGCTGCCAGCCCGGAGTCCTTCGGCTGGCTCTGGCTGGTCGATTGAAGGAGTGGAAAGGAGCGACTCACATGCAAGCAACATCATTGAAGAGGCGACGACTCGGAACCACGGACCTCGAGCTCACGACCGTGGGCCTCGGCGCCTGGGCAATCGGTGGCGGCGGCTGGGCGTACAGCTGGGGTCCGCAGGACGACGCGAGCTCGGTCGCCGCCATTCACCACGCCGTCCGCCGTGGCGTGAACTGGATCGACACCGCGGCGATCTACGGCCTCGGGCACTCGGAGGAGGTGGTGGGGCGCGCGCTCCGCGAGCTGCCCGCCTCGGAACGGCCGTTCGTGTTCACCAAAGGTGGCATGATCCCGCACCAGCAGAGGCCGTACGAGGAGCCGGCGCGCGACCTGCGGCCCGAGTCGATCCGTCGCGAGGTCGAGGCTTCCCTCAGCCGTCTCGGCGTCGAGCGCATCGATCTCTACCAGTTCCACTGGCCCGACGAGACCGGGACGCCGGTCGAGGACTCGTGGGCGGAGCTGGCTCGCCTGGTCCAGGAAGGAAAGGTCCGCGCGGCGGGCGTCTCGAACTTCGACCTCGCGCTGCTCGAACGCGCCGAGAGCGTGCGCCACGTCGACAGCCTCCAGCCGCCATTCTCGCTGATCCGGCGCGACGCAGCCGCCAAGCTGATCCCCTGGGCGCTCGATCACCGGACGGGCGTCATCGTTTACAGCCCGTTGCAATCGGGGCTGCTCACCGACGCCTTCTCTTCCAATCGCCTGGCGGCGATGGCGAACGACGATTGGCGGCGCGGCTCCGCGCAGTTCTCCGACCCGCGGCTCTCGCGGAACCTCGGGCTGCGGGACGCCCTGCGACCCATCGCCGAGCGCCACGGCGTCACGGTGTCGGCCGTCGCGGTGGCGTGGACGCTCACGTGGCCCGGGGTGACCGGCGCCATCGTCGGAGCGCGCAGCCCCGAGCAGGTGGACGGGTGGATCGCCGGGGGCTCCCTCGAGCTCGAGGGCCGAGAGCTCGAGGCGATCGCCGCAGCGATCGACCGGACCGCAGCGGGGTCAGGACCGGTCAGCGTCGCCTCGCGAAAGGCCGCGGCGTGAGCCCGCGGGTGGCGGTCCTCGGCACGGGGCGCATGGGCTCGGCCATCGCGCGCCGCCTTGCCGGAACAGGACTCGAGCTCACGCTGTGGAACCGGACGCGCTCGCGCGCCGAGGAGCTCGGGATCGGCACCGTCGTGGCGACCCCCGGGGAGGCGGTGGGGAGGGCCGACGTCGTGATCACGAGCCTCACCGGGCCCGACGCCTTGCGCACGGTGCTGTCGGGCCCCGGCGGCGCGCTGGCTTCGGCCCACGGACAGACCTTCGTCGAGATGAGCACGGTGGGCCCCGACGTGCTCCAGGAGCTGGCGCCGCTCGTCGCGCGGACCGGCTCGATCCTGGTGGACGCGCCCCTGGTCGGCGCGCCCCCGGTCGTGCTCCAGGGCGCGGCGCTGGTCCTGGTCGGAGGTGCGCGCTCGGACGTGGAGCGGCTCCGGCCGGTGTTGCAGGGGCTCGGTGAGCTGCGCCACCTCGGCCCCTTCGGCAGCGGCGCGCGCCTCAAGCTGGTCGCGAACAGCATGCTGGCGGCGGTGGTTCTCAGCGCCGCCGAGCTCGAGGTCGCGGGCCGGGCCGCCGGGCTCGATCCGGCGGCGACCTTGGACGTCCTGGCGCGCCTCGTGCCGTCGCTCGAGCTACGCCGCGCAGGGTTCCTGGAGGACCGCCATCAGCCGACGCTCTTCGCCCTCCGCGACCTGCGGAAGGATCTCGACCTCGCGCTGAGGTTCTTTCGCAGCGTGAAAGCGTACGTCCCGCTCACCACGATGGCCCACGCCTGGGTCGGGGAGGCCGCCGGCGACCATGGCGACCTCGACATCTCGGCCGTGATTCGTCGCTATGCCAGCGGCGACTCGCAGGCTCGGCGGGTGCGCGCGGCTGACCCACGCGGCTGACCCGCGCAGCTGCACGATGATCAGATGGTCGCCGTCGGCGATCCTCGAACCGGGCTGGCGGCGGGCGGGCTGTTCCGCCGCCCGTTGGCTTGCTATAGCAATCGCTGGTTCGCGACGCGCATGAGCAGGGGCCTCCTTCGGGCACCGGGGGCGCTGCAGATCCAGAGGAAATGAAGCCATATGTGGATAGTTCGCCTGGCCCTACGCAGGCCTTATACCTTTGCCGTCCTGGCCCTGGTCATCTTGATCCTCGGCCCGCTGGTCGCGCTGAGCACGCCGACCGACATCCTGCCGAACATCAACATCCCGGTCGTGGCGATGGTCTGGCAGTACACGGGCCTCGCCCCGCAGCAGATGGCCGACCGGATCACCGTGTCGAGCGAGCGATCGTTGACCACCACGGTCAACAACATCGAGCACATCGAGTCGCAGTCCCTGAACGGCATCGCCGTGATCAAGATCTTCTTTCAACCGAAGGTCAACATCGCGAACGCCGTGGCGCAGGTCACGGCCATCGCCCAGACCCAGCTCCGCCAGCTGCCCCCAGGCACGACGCCGCCCCTCATCGTCCAGTACAGCGCCTCGAGCGTGCCGATCCTGCAGCTCGGTCTGTCGGGGCAGGGGCTCTCCGAACAGCAGCTCAACGACTACGGGGTGAACGCGATCCGGACCCAGCTCGTCACGGTGGACGGCGCGGGGATTCCCTACCCGTACGGAGGCAAGCAGCGACAGGTCCAGGTGGACCTGAACCTGCCCGCCCTGCAAGCGCGCGGGCTGTCGCCCGCCGACGTGTCGAGCGCCATCGCCGCCCAGAACCTGATCTTGCCCTCGGGCACGGCCAAGATCGGGGGCTTCGACTATCAGATCGAGACCAACAGCTCACCCGCGGTGGTCGATGAGCTGAACGATCTGCCGGTGCGTGCCGCCAGCGGGGCCGTGGTCTTCGTGCGCGACGTGGCCCACGTCCGCGATGGCTTCCCGCCCCAGTCCAACATCGTGCGGGTCGACGGGCAGCGGGCGGTCCTGCTGTCGGTGATCAAGACCGGCGAGACCTCCACGCTCGACATCGTGCAGGGGATCCGCGAGAAGCTCGACCTGTTGCGGCCCCAGCTCCCATCGAACCTGAAGATCACCCCGCTCGCCGACCAGTCGGTGTTTGTCCGCTCGGCCATCGACGGGGTGGTGCGCGAGGCCATCATCGCCGCCTGCCTCACCGCCATCATGATCCTGGTGTTCCTGGGGAGCTGGCGCAGCACCGTGATCATCGCGGTCTCGATCCCGCTCGCGATCCTGTCCTCGCTGCTGGCGCTGTCGGCCCTGGGCCAGACCATCAACATCATGACCCTGGGCGGTCTGGCCTTGGCCGTGGGGATCCTGGTCGACGACGCCACCGTGGAGATCGAGAACATCAACCGCAACCTCGACCAGGGCAAGGAGATCGAGCACGCCATCCTGGATGGTGCCGCGCAGATCGCCGTCCCGGCCCTGGTCTCCACCATCTCCATCTGCATCGTGTTCGTGCCGATGTTCTTCCTGGGCGGGGTGGCCAAGTTCCTGTTCGTCCCGCTGGCCGAGGCGGTCTGCTTCGCCATGCTGGCCTCGTACATCCTCTCGCGCACCGTGGTGCCCACCATGGCCAAGGTCCTGCTGCGCCAGCACGACGCCGCCGCCGAGGAACGCCGGCGCACCAGCCGCAACGTGCTGGTGCGGTTCCAGCAAGGGTTCGAGCATCTGTTCGAGCGCCTGCGCGGCGGCTATCACCGCATCCTCGAGCTCTGTGTCACCCACGCCAAGCTGTTCCTGCTCTCGTTCTTCGGGGTCGCGGTGGCGTCGGCCGTGCTGCTCTACCCGTTCCTCGGTCAGGACTTCTTTCCCTCGGTCGACAGCGGTCAGTTCAAGATTCACGTGCGCGCCCATACCGGGACCCGGATCGAGGAGGTCGCCAAGCTCTGCGACCAGATCGACCAGACCTTCCGGGAGATCATCCCGAGCGACGAGCTCGTGACCATCATCGACAACATCGGGCTCCCCTACAGCGGCATCAACCTCACCTACTCGAACTCGGCGCCGGTCGGCCCGGCCGACGCCGACATCCAGGTGTCCCTCGCGCCGAAGCATCACCCGACCGCCGCCTACGTGCAGCGCTTTCGGACCATCCTCACCGAGCGCTTCCCGGGGGTCACCTTCTACGAGCTGCCGGTGGACATCATCACGCAGATCCTGAACTTTGGATTGCCTGCGCCCATCGACGTCCAGATCGTGGGCAACGATCTCGAGGGGAACCGGGCCTTTGCCGACCGGCTGCTCGACCGGATCAAGACCGTGCCCGGGACCGCGGACCTGCGCATCCAGCAGCCGTCCGACAACCCCAAGCTCATGATCGACGTCGATCGCACCAAGGCCCTGCAGCTTGGCCTGCAGCAGCGCGACGTCGCGAGCAGCCTGCTGACCGCTACCAGCGGGAGCTTCCAGACCTCGCCGAGCTTCTGGCTCAACCCGACCAATGGGGTGAGCTACAGCATCGCGGTGCAGGCCCCGCAGTACGCGCTCGACACCCTGCAGGACCTCGAGAACATCCCGCTGACCCCGGCGGGGTCGGCCGCCGGCCCGCCCTCCGCCGCGCAGGTGGGCGGCAGCGGCTCAGGCGCGAACCAGAGAGGCGCGGTCCCCGCCAACACCCCGATGCGAGGCCAGCCAGTGCAGATCCTGGCCAACGTGGCGTCCATCAAGCGCGGGGCGGTGGTGGGCACCGTGTCCCACTACAACATCGCGCCGCTTCTCGACATCTACGGCAACGTCGTGGACACCGATCTCGCCAGCGTGGACCAGAAGATCGAGGAGATCGTCCGGGCCTCGAGGAGCGCGCTGCCACGCGGCTCGCAGATCAACGTTCGCGGTCAGGTCCAGACCATGCGGAGCTCGTTCATCGGGCTCGTCAGCGGACTGGCGTTCTCGATCCTCCTCGTGTACCTGCTCATCGTCGTGAACTTTCAGTCCTGGCTCGATCCCTTCATCATCATCTCCGCGCTCCCGGTGGCCCTGTCGGGGGTGGTGTGGTTTCTGTTCGTGACCCACACCCGGATCAGCGTCCCGGCCCTGACCGGGACGATCATGTGCATGGGGGTCGCGACCTCCAACTCCATCCTGGTGGTCAGCTTCGCCCGCGAGCAGTTGACCGAGCTCGGCGGCGACGCACGCACCGCGGCGCTCAACGCCGGGTTCGTCCGCTTCCGCCCGGTGATCATGACCGCGCTGGCGATGAGCATCGGGATGGTGCCGATGGCGCTCGGTCTCGGGGACGGCGGGGAACAGAACGCGCCGCTCGGGCGGGCGGTGATCGGTGGCCTGATGTTCGCGACCGTCTCGACCTTGTTCTTCGTGCCCACCTTCTTTCACCTCATGCACGGTCGGCGGCTGCGCCGGCAGCGCGAACGGGAGGGCCGCGCCCCGGGAGGCCAGCCGCAGCCACCGTCGTCGCAGCCGCAGCCGCAACCGACTGTCGGCGGTGGCATCCAAGCCTCGACCGCCGGAGGCCCGCCATCATGATGGATGATCCGTCCAAGCACCCGTCGAACCCTGCACCCGACCACCCGCCCGAGCATGCCGGCCATGCCACGGAGGGGGACCAGCCCCCCTCGGGCAGGAAGGGGGGCGAGCAGCCCACCTTCTCGGGCAGGAAGGCCGTGGTCCTCGGTCTGGTGCTGGTGGCCGGGGCGATCGTTCTCGCCATCCTGGGGATCGTCCCCCGCGTTCGCGCCCGCACGACGCTGCGGCGGCAGACCGACGCGCTGGCCGCCCCCAGCGTCCTCGTCGCCAGACCCAGGGTGGCGAAGCTCACCACGGACGTGGTGTTGCCGGGGAACATCCAGGCCTTCACCGACTCGCCCATCTACGCCCGGACCAGCGGCTACCTGAAGATGTGGAGCTTCGACATCGGGGCCCACGTGAAGAAGGGGCAGCGCCTGGCGCTGATCGAGAGCCCCGAGATCGATCAGCAGCTGGCCCAGGCCGAGGCGGATCTGGCCACGGCGCAGGCCAACTCGAAGTATGCGCAGGCCCAGGCCGAGCGCTACCAGGGATTGCTGCAGGAGAGCGCCGTCTCGAAGCAGGACACGGACAACTTCAAGGCCCAGGCCAGCTCGACCGGCAACCAGGTCGAGGCTGCCGTCGCCAACGTCCGGCGCCTGCGACAGCTCACCGGCTTCGAGAGCGTCACGGCCCCCTTCGACGGGGTGATCACGGCCCGGAACGTCGACGTGGGGACGCTGATCGACGCCGGGGCCAGCAAGGAGCTGTTCCACCTGGCCGCCGACGACGTCCTGCGGGTGTATGTCAACGTGCCGCAGATCTTCTCGCGCGCCTGCCTCCCCGGCGGCAAGGCCGGGCTCACGCTCTCGGAGTATCCCGGGCGCACCTTCGAGGGGACCATCGTCCGCACCTCGAGCGCCATCGATCCCACCTCGCGAACCTTGCTGGTGGAGGTGGACGTCGACAACGCCAAGCACGAGCTCTTTCCGGGTGCCTACGCCCAGGTGCACTTCAAGCTCGCGAGCGCTCAACCGGCCCTGACCCTCCCGGTGTCCACCCTGATCTTTCGATCGGAGGGCCTGCGGGTGGGCGTCGTGCGCGATGGCCGGGCGACGCTGCGGCCGATCACGCTGGCCCGGGATGACGGGAAGACCGTCGAGGTGAGTGGGGGGCTGCAGGCAACCGATGAGGTCATCCAGAATCCGCCGGACTCCTTGCTCGACGGAGAGGTGGTCCGGGTCATTCGGCCCGAGGCGCAGAACCAGGACCGCCCGCCCGGTGGGGGCGACGATCAACCGGCGACCGATGCAAGCCGCAGGTAAAGACAGGCCGGCGGGCGTCGGTCGAGCACCCGCGGTGGGCCTCCTGCTCACCGCGCTCGGTGCGGCGATCGCGGGCTGTTCGGTGGGACCGAGCTACGAGCGCCCGGCTCCGGTGGGAGGGCCAGCGCCTGCCGCCTTGGCCTTCAAGGAGCGACCACCGCCGAGCCCCCCGGGCGGCGCCTGGAGGCAGGCTCATCCGAGCGACGGGGAGCTGCGGGGCAAGTGGTGGGAGCTCTTCGGCGATCCCCAGCTCGACGCGATGGAGGAGCGCATCGCGGTGTCGAACCAGACCCTCAAGGTGGCCGTGTCTCAGTACTTCGAGGCGCGCGATCAGGTGCGGGTCGCGCGCGCCGGCTATTTCCCCACCCTGAGCGTGGCGCCGTCCGCCACCCACACCCGGGAATCCTACAACCAGCCCAACACCGTTCGGGGCGTGACCAGGTACTCGTTCGATACCTTCGCGCTCCAGGGCCAGGCACTCTGGGAGCCGGACCTGTGGGGCCGGGTTCGTCGCACCGTCGAGCAGGCGCGCGCCAACGCCGAGGCCAGCGCCGCGGATCTCGCCAACGTGGCGCTCGGCCTGCAGGCCGAGCTGGCCCTCGACTACTTCCAGCTGCGCGGCCTCGACACCCAGCGGGATCTCCTCGAGCGCACCCTGGCCAGCGACCTCGACTCCCTGCACCTGGCCGAGGTGCGCCTCGCCGGGGGTGTCGCCACCGAGGTGGACGTGGCCCAGGCCGAGACCCAGTGCCGCAGCGTCAAGGCGCAGCAGATCGACCTCGGGGTGCAGCGGACGCAGCTCGAGCACGCCATCGCGGTCCTGGTGGGGGTGCCGCCCTCGGCGGTGACCATGGCCCCTGCACCCGTCGCCGTCACCGCCCAGGTGCCCGCGATCCCGGAGGCGGTGCCATCGACGCTCCTCGAGCGACGACCCGACATCGCCGCCGCCGAGCGGCGCACGGCCGCCGCCAACGCCCAGATAGGCGTGGCCCTGGCGGCCTACTATCCGAACGTCACGCTCAGCGCCTCGGGCGGTCTCGACAGTGGCGCGCTCGGCACCTTGCTGCAGGTCTCGAGCTTCTTCTGGTCGGCCGGGGCCTCGGCGATCGAGACCCTCTTCGACGGAGGCCGCCGCCACGCCCTCACCGATCAGGCCCGGGATGCCTATCAGGCCGAGGTCGCCGCGTACCGGCAGAGCGTCCTCGACGCATTCCGCGAGGTCGAGGACAACCTGGCGGCCTTGCGCATCCTCGCCGAGGAGGCCGACGCCGAGAGCGCGGCGGTGGAGTCGGCGCGGCGCTCGCTCTCGATCAGCACCAAGCGTTACCGGGGGGGAGTGGCCAGCTACCTCGAGGTCCTGACCGCGCAAACCATCCAGCTCACCAACGAGCGTGCCCAGGCGGAGATCGTCACGCGTCGGTTCACGGGGACCGTCCAGCTCATCAAGGCCCTCGGCGGCGGATGGAGCGCAAGCAATCGCCCGATCGCGAGCAACAGGTCCTCGACGGCCGACCTGGGGTCGAGCCCGCGTTCGTTCGGGCCCTGACGCCCGGGCCGTCGGACCGATCGCCCTGCTTCGTACCGTGCGCACTGCTTGATGGCGATCACCTCTTGTCTCCAGGGCAGCACATGGAGATGGCCAAGGCCGGTCATGGAGTCGGTCATGGAGTCGGTCATGGAGTCGGTCATGGAGCCGGTGCCTGCGGGCACTTTGTTTGCTTTCTCGGGTTCGGCGATAGGAGGCATCTCGAGCGCCTCCGCACCAACAGATGGAGGGAGCTTCCATGGGTACGCACACGAGACGACCGGGTCTCCGAAACCTGAAGGGGAGGGCCAGACGGTCGAAGGAGAACCGAGGCGAAGGTCGGAGCAGGGCCGCCGGGTTGATCGACGCAATCTTGCTGCTGGGGCTGGGCCTGGGGCCGTCGGGATGCAACGGCGGCGGTGGCGCGGACAGCGTCGACATCACGGAGGCCGCTCTGGAAGCCAGTTCCACGGTCACCGACGCGCCTCGCTCCGGGTACCCCGAGGGCGTGGCCCGCCATTCGTCCACGGTCTTCTCGTTCATTTCCTGGACCTCGACCAGCGGTCTTTACGCCGACGGCGACGTGCGCCTCGATGCCGTGACGGCGGGCGACGACACCTGGGAGCGGGAGGACCTGCGCACCGTCCGCTCGGCGACCATCCTCGTTGACGATGGTGTCGATCTGGTCCACGGCGGACACAACCTGGCGTCGGGGCAGGGGATCGAGAGCGTCCAGGATTCGTGGGCGCGGCAGGGGCCCGCCACCATCACCCCGACCTCCGAGGATCTGGCCCGCAGCCTCGGCAACTTCAACCTGACCAGCATCGTGGTCACGCGCGAGAACCTGGGGACGGCCAGCGTGGAGGTGCGCTTCGAAGACCCCGCGACGACGTTCTTCTTCTGGGAGCGGGGCAGCTCTACCAGCCCGACCGGTGCGAACAGCGATGTCCTGGTCGAGGCGCTCGACGAGCGGGGCAAGGTCACCGGAGCGCACAAGCTCCTGCGCACCGAGTACACGTCGACCGGCATCTCCGTGACCACCTGGAACGGCTCCTTCGCGAGTCCCAGCACGCCCGATGGGGTCCCCCCGCAGCTCGGTTCGGCGGGCTTGTCATTCGGGATCCCCACCCGGCGGCTCCGGCTCACGAGCGTGCAAGAAGGGCCAGGGAGCACCAACGACGACGGCCCCGACTACAAGGTCATCGCCGCAGAGCTCGAGTGGCCCCACCGGCATCCCCATCGCCGCTAGTTCCGATCAGGCTTCATCCAGTCGTTCGACCAGGCGCTCGAGCACGCGCGCGACGCCGTGGTCATCGTTGCTGGTGGTGACCTCGTCGACCTGCCCGAGGACGTCGGGATGCGCGTTGGCGACTGCCACGCTGTGTCCGGCCCAGCGGAGCATCGCCAGATCGTTCGGCATGTCGCCGAAGGCCCAGACGTTCCCCCGGTCGACGCCCAGCCGGGCACAATAGCGGGCGAGGGCGCTGGCCTTGTTGGCTTCGAGGGCGCTGATCTCCAGGAAGGGGGCGCCCGACGTGGTGACCAGGGCCTGCCCCGTCACCACGGCGAGGGTTCCGGCGAGCAACTCGGAGAGGGGCCGGGTGCTGGAGAACGCGATGAGCTTGTTGACCCCGCCTTCGCACAGGACGAGGGCGTCTTCGGCCGGGAATTCCGAGAGCTCGACCTTGCCACGCTCTCGCCCATACCGCGGCTCCCAGCCGAAGGCGAGGCCCACCTCGACCGCGAAGCAGATCTCCGGGAAGAGCCGTCGCAAGGCCTGCACCACCGCCTGGGCTGGCGAAGCTGGAAGCCGCGTCTCGTCGAGCACCTGACGCGCGTCGAGATCGTAGGTCAGAGCGCCGTTCATGCAGATGACCACCTCGGCGAGCTGCGCGGTGCCGGCGAGCTGCCGCACATGCCGGGGCGGTCGGCCGGTCACCATGACGACCGGGATGCCGTGAGCCCGCACCCGGATCAGGGCGCACCGGGTGCGGGTCGAGATGGTTCCGTCACCCTGAAGGAGGGTCCCGTCGAGATCCGTCGCGATGAGCCGGGGCGGGAGCGGAGCAAGGGGATTCGGCACACGCGCCTCCTTGGTCGGCCGTACGCTCGCATGCCCGTCCCGGCGGCACAAGTCCGGTGGTACACACAACCGGCCCGCCGTCGGTCGTCGAGCGTCGGAGCGGCTGCACCCTCGGCCCGGTCATGGCCTGGAGGGCGGGGTCGTGTGGGCCAGCCAGGCCTTGACCGACGGACGCTGCCAGATCGAATGGGCGTAGTCGCCCAGCTGGGCGGGAAGGGGATCGCCATTCACCACCAGGCGCTGGAGCACCAGGGCCAGATCCGCGTCGCCGATGGTGAAGGCTCCGGTGAGGGTGGTCTTGTGGGGCGCGAGGAGCGCGGTGGAGATCCGGATCAGGCGCTCGGCCGAGGCTTGCCCGGCCGCGGAGAGCGGCTTCGGGGTCGGCTTGCCGAAGATGGTGCTGGTGGGGCGATCCTCACGCAGCGCCTGGAAGTCGGAGCGGATCAGCGCCTGCACCAGCCGCACCCGCGCCCGACCCTGCGGGTCACGCGGGTAGATCCCGGGATACTGGGGTGGCGGGAAGACCTCGTCGAGGTACTCGGTGATGGCCGAGGACTCCGCCAGCCAGAAGTCGCCGTGCTGCAAGGTCGGCACGCGGTTGGTCAGCGAGCGCGCCACGAACGTCGGGGAATTTTGCTCCCCGGCCGCGAGATCGAGGAGGGGGAAGGTGAACGGCAGCTTCTTCTCTTCGAGGGCGACGAAGGCCGAGAACACATAGGGGCTGGTGAGCGGTCGATTTCCGTAGAGGACGATCGGATCGGACATGCGGATCTCCTTGGCGGGGACGGTCGGGTGTCAGCAGCGCCTGACCGGGGTCGATTCCAGGAGGCCGAGCCTACGCCCCACGGTCCCGCAGGACCGCACAGACTTTCCCATCAGGCTCATGAGCATCTCTGGCGGGCGGGTCGGCCCGGGCGGCGGGGTCTAGTCTAGACGAGGGCCTCAGGAAGCCCTCTCGGCCAGCAAGCGCTCCACCGTGGCGCGAATCTCAGCCTCGAGCGCCTCGTGTGCGGCACCGGTGGCCTTGCCCGCGAAGCCAGCATGGGTTCCGCGAACCCGTCCGTCCTTGCCGACGAAGAAGGTCGCCGGCCAGGTGTCGAGGTTCGAGGCCTGCGGCAACTTGGCGCCAATCTCCCCCGGCTCGCCGCCGAGCAACACCGGATAGTCGATCCCGTAGGCCCGGATGAAGGCGCGCAGCCGCGTGGGGTTCGCGAGCTGCTCGGCGTCCTCGAAGGAGATCGAGACCACGCGCAGACCGCGCCCGCGGTAGGTTCGGTACAGCGCCTCGAGGAATGGCGCCTCGTCGTGGCAGTTCGGGCACCAGCTGCCCATGATGTTGACGAGGAGCACGTGCCCCTTGAACCGCGGGTCCGCCTGGTTGACGGCCTTGCCATCCAGGTCCACGCCCGAGAACCTGAAGGGCTCGGTCGGATCCTTCACGCTGGTCCAGCGCGACGGATCGGCGGGCTCGGGGAGATTCCTGGCGCGCGCCTCGGAGCTCTTGACCGCGGTGTACGTCGTCTTGCCGTTCTGAACCAGGCGGAGGGCCCCGCTCGGCAAGAGGCTGACCTCGAGCAGCATCGGACGCGCGCCCGAGAAGTGGCTGAGGACGAACCTGTCTCCCTGGAAGCTCCCGGAGAGCGTCCCCGTGTCCCCATCCACCCGCAGGATGCTGGCGCTGACCTCCGCCCCGGACTGCCGCACGAAGAAGCGCCAGGCCGATTCGCCCTTGGGGCTGTTGACCGCGATCTCCCACTGCCCCGCGATGGATGGGGGAGGGCCTTGCGACCCCGGGGAGGCGCTCGCGAGGTGGGGCGTGGCTCGAAAGGGATACGGGGGCTGACCGTTTCGCCCGTAGGTCCCGATCAGGGCGCCACGGTCCCACCGCGCCCGCAGCTGGCTGGCGTAGTGGTCGAACTGCAGCGTCAGCTCCGAGCCGTCATGTTGACCCCCGGTCGAGCGGACGCGGAGATCACCGTTGAAGAAGGCGCCTTCGACCTGGTTCCTGTCCCCCTGACGCCGGCTCTTGTCTGGGAAGACCAGCTCGAAGCGGAACGGGACCGTCACATCGTTCGCGACGACGGTGGCGTCCCACAGCCCCGATGGGGGACCGGCATCCGCAGCGGTCGCCGCCTGCGCACGTCTCGTGAGCGAAGCGACGCTCGAGACCACCGTCACCATCACCGTCATGGCGAACACCGCCGCCGCTGCCACCACCTGTGCGACCCGGACAGCCAGCCTCTCCGATGGGCATTCCGACCCCAGATCTCCTCCCGTCATGTCGCGCATCGTTCGGATGGACGGGTCGGTCGTCTGCCAGCTGCGGGTCGCCATCACGCGGGTGGGGTGTCTCGACGGAGCTCGATCTTCACCGGCACGGGTCGGCTCAGGGTGTGCCCGACCGGTGAGGTCGCCACCACGCTCTGGTGCAACGCCTGAACCCGGTCGGGGGACGCGTCGGTCTCGAGGTCGACCACCGCGCGGATCGATTCGAAGCCGGCATTGCCCGTGCCGAGCCCGAGGAACGTGTGGAGATCGAGCTCCCCTTCGAGCGCGATGTTGAGCGAGAGGATGCGGATGCTCTTCAGGGTGGCGTTGGCCGCGTACCCAACCGCCAGGCAGTTCCCGAGCGCTCCAAGGAGCTGCTCGACGGGGTTCGGCGCGGTGTCACCGCCTCCCAGGGTCACCGGCTCGTCCGAAGGGACGGGGCGCAGGTTCCGGCTCTGGGACTCCGACCGAAAGGCGCCCTTCCAGCGGACCTCGGACTTCCAGAGCGTCTTGGCCAGGGCGGGCTCTTTCTGGATCTGCTCGACCAGGGCTCCGACGCTGCGCAGATTCACTTCATTCAACACTTGCTCGGGCGGCATGGTGGGTCCTCCTGCGTGTCTGTCCTGTTTAGCAGACGTAGATCTTTTCTACAAGACAGAAGCGACAGGGGCGGCCGCCGCGGCGGCGTGGCGGCGTTCCCCGGTCTGGAGCTCCCACAGCGCGGCATAGGCCCCGCCCGCCGCGCGCAGCTCGTCGTGCGTGCCCGCCTCGACGATCTGGCCGGCGTCCATGACATAGATGACGTCCGCGCGGCGCACCGTGGAGAGGCGATGGGCGATGATCACGCTGGTTCGTCCGACCACCAGGCGATCGAGGGACCGCTGGATGGCGGCCTCGGTCTCGTTGTCGACCGAGCTCGTGGCCTCGTCCAGCACCAGGATGGGCGGCTCTTTCAGGATGGCCCGCGCCAGGGCGATGCGCTGGCGCTGCCCGCCCGACAGCTTCTGACCGCGCTCGCCGACCTCGGTGTCGTAGCCCCGGGGCAGGCTCGAGATGAACCCATGGGCCTCGGCGGCGACCGCGGCGGCCACGATCGCCTCTCGCGGCGCGGAGGGGACCCCGTACGCGATGTTCTCGGCAACCGTGGCGTCGGCCAGGAAGCTGTCCTGGGCCACGTAGCCAATGGCCCGGCGCAGATCCTCGAGATCGAGCTCGCCGAGCGGCTGTCCATCGAGCCGGATCGTTCCCCGATCGGGCTCGTAGAACCGGAGCAGCAGCTTCACGAGGGTGCTCTTGCCCCCGCCCGTACCGCCCACGAACGCGGCCGTGTGCCCCGCCGGGATGCGCAGGTCGATGTCGCGGAGGGTCGGCGCCGTCTGGGCGGGGTAGGCGAAGGAGACGTGCTCGAAGACCAGCTCGCCCGCCACGGAGGCCGAGGGCAGGCGTGCCCCTCCATACGGGATCGCGATGGGCGTCTGCACGAGATCCATGACCCGCTTCACCGACGCCGTGGAGCGCTGGTAGAGATCGCTCAGATCGGCCAGCCGGGTCATGGGCCACAGCAGGCGTTGCGTGAGGTACACCAGCACGGAATAACTGCCGACCCCGAGGGACCCGCGCAGCGCGAGGAAGCCGCCATAGAGCAGGGTGACCGTGAACCCGGCCAGGATGGCCATCCGGATGATGGGGGTGATGGCGGCCGAGAACTGGATGGCGGCCCGGTTGGCGCGCCGATAGCCATCCGAGGCCTTCTCGATGTGCTCGGCCTCGAACCCTTCGGCCGTGTAGGCCTTGATGGTCGCGATCCCGAGCAGGTTGTTGTTGAGGCGTGCGTTGAGGGCGCCCGAGGCCTCGCGCACCCGCGCGTAGCGGGGGGCCAGGCGCCGCTGAAACCAGAACGCCCCGTACACGATGATCGGCACGGGGAGCAGGGCGAGGACGGCGATCCGCGGGGCCAGCCAGAAGAACACCGCCCCCACCAGCACCGAGCCCGTGGCGATCTGGATCAGGTCGTTGGCGCCGCCGTTGAGGAAGCGCTCCATCTGGTTGATGTCGTCGTTCAGGATCGACATCAGGTTGCCGGTGCGCGTGTTCTCGAACCACGCCATCTCGAGCTTCTGGATGTGGCGATAGGCCTCCATCCGCAGATCGTGCTGGAGGCTCTGCGCGAGGTTCCGCCAGCGGACATCGTAGAGGTACTGGAAAAGAGACTCGCCGACCCAGATCACCACCGTGACCACCGCGAGGCCGACGATCTGGGCCTTGGGGTCGATGAGCCCGAGGCGGGCCAGGAACGAGGCCTTGCGGTGCACCACCACGTCCACCGCGACCCCGATCAGGACCTCGGGCAGGACGTCGAAGAACTTGTTCAACACCGAGAACAGCGATGCGAGCCACACGTCGCGTCGATAGCTGCGCGCGTAGGCGAACAGGCGGGAGAGGGGATGTCGGAGGTCCGGGCGGCCAATTGTCACAACTCATCCTCTAGGTCACGCGGCCCTTGCGCGCAAGAAGGCTTGTCTCGTATAAGAGACACACGCCGATCGCCGCAGGTGAGCCCCGAGCTCAGCATCCGAGCCCGGGGCCGGCGTGACTGGCTTAGCCGAAGGGGAGGGAGGAGGCAGCACGTGGGAAGGATTCGACGGGCGGGTCCGAGGCCGATGCGGGGGCTCGGCCTCGGATCCCGCCGTCGAACCGGGGTCGCAGACGTTCGCTCGCGGTGTTCGCACGAGCATCTCGCTGGCGGCGCGAGAGCGTCCGACCTCGGCGGCGCCCTTTTTGTTCGTCTCCCGCGGAGTGAAGCCATGCCAAAGACCACCCGACCTCCACGCAGAACCACGACCTTCCGATTTGCCGTTCCCTTGCTTCTGGCCGCCCCGGTCGGACTCGCCGCTCGCGGCGCCTTCGCGGACACGGTCCTCGACTGGAACCTGCGCACGATCCAGGCCACCAAAGGATTCGATGGAACCACGGGCGTCGGCGTGACGCTGGATTCCAACCTCGGCACCCGCATCGAGGCCATCGAGGCGCGGGCGGTCTTCGACGCGGTCAATTCCATCGACCACTTCAGCCCCAAGGGTTACGCGCTGTCGGCGGCCCACGATGGCTCTGCAGCGGCCGCGGCGGCGCAAGCGGCACACGACGTCTTGCTGGCGCAACTGCCAGATCCCAGCACCGACGCCACCGCGGATGTCCGCTGGACGCAGGTGCGGACGTGGCTCGACGCGGCGCTCGCCGCCGATCTGTCTGCGCTCGGGGTCGGGGCGACCGACGGTGGGGTGGCGGCGGGCCGGGAAGCCGCCAGCGCTGCCAATCTCCAGCGCCGGTTCGACAACGCCGCGCCGGTGACCACCTACGGCGCCACCCTGACGCCGACCTCGAACCCGGGCATCGGCCTGTGGCGACAGAGCAACGCGGCCGCGGCCTTCGTCAACCCGACCACCGGAGCTCCGACCGGCTTCGATGCAACGGGGACGATCATACAAGGAAGGGCGGGCATCGATTCCAACTGGCGGGACGTGACCCCGTTCGGCCTCTCGCCGAGGGAGCGCCTGGCCTTGCTGGCCGAGGTCCCGCGGCCGCTGGTGGTGGGCGGGGCCGAGTATGCCCGCGAGGTCCGCTACGTCCGCGCGCACGGCCAGGACAGCGCGCCGCTGACGGTTCGAGACGCGGATCAGACGGCGCAGGCCCTCTTCTACAAGCAGGACGCCGAGATCTTCGTGAACGAGGCGGCCCGGATTGCCTCCGGCGCCCGCGGGTGGACCCTCGATCAGAACGCCAAGCTGTTCGCGCTGCTGGACGGCGTGCTCGCCGACGCGCGGATCCTGGCCTTCGCGTCGAAGTATGACCAGAAATTCTGGCGGCCCATCACGGCGCTCAACGCGGATCCGGATGGGACGGTGACGAACGGATACGCGGCCTGGCATCCTGTCGCGGCGACGCCCTCCCACCCGTCGAATACAGCCGGACATAGCACCACTGGCGCGGCAGGCTTCGAGGTGCTGCGGGCCTTCTTCGGGGACCACATCAACCCGGACCACAGCCCCGCGACCCTCACGACCTTGCCCTGGCTCAAGGGAACCAACTCCGGCACCGGGAACACCACGACCCGCGCCGTGACCACCTTCAGCCAGGCTCAGCTCGAGAACGGAGCCAGTCGGCTCTACCTCGGGGTGCACTTCGGGTACGACAACTGGCAAGGTCAGTGGCTCGGGCTGGCGGTGGCCGACACCATCATCCTGGGCGGCACGGATCCGGCCGCCAAGGGGGTGTTGCCGAGGCCGTCGCATGTTTCCCTGGACAACCTCGCGCGGACGCTGTCGTCGCGCTCCGACCTCTACGGGTACTTTGGGTTCGGGTCGCGTCGGGAGCGGGAGCGGCACGACGACGACTAGGGGGCTCTAGGGGGAGGGTGCGCACGGGGCGGGGGCGCGGGGAAGACGGAGGGACGGCGACGAGGACGAGGACGGGGACGGGGGAGACGGGAAAGACGGGAGAGGTGCTGGAGGGGAAGTGGGGGTGTTGGATCTGAGACAGGGGTGCTGGTGCCGGAGCACCTCCCCGACTCATCGGTGAGGGGTCATCGGGGGCCGGCAGTTGGTTCGCCACATGCAGGGGGAGTCGCTCGACGGAGGATTCCTGCAATGGGTGGAGTGAGTTTGTCGCTCGACACGACACAGCTGGCCGAGGCCTATGAGGCGCGCAGCACCGATCGCCAGTTTCGCAATGGACAGCGACTGGTCGCCCGTCTCGGAATTGTGGCGGGCGATCGGGTGCTGGACGTCGGGAGCGGGACTGGTCTCCTGGCTGAGCACGTGGCGAACCTGGTGGGCTCAGGTGGCTCGGTGCTCGGGATCGATCCGCTGCCGCTCCGGATCGCCATCGCCGAGAGGCGGAGGCGATCCAACCTGGCATTCGCCGTCGGGAACGCCTACGAGCTCGACGCGCTCCCGTCGGGCACCTTCGACGTCGTCTACCTGAACGCCGTCTTCCACTGGCTGCCCGAGAAGGCCGGCCCGCTCGGACAGATTCATCGGCTGCTCAAGCCCGGTGGGCGGGTCGGAATCTCGACTGGCTCCCGCGAGCACCCGAATCGCATCCAGCAAATCAAGAAGCGGGTCCTGTCCCGTCCGCCGTTCGATGCCTATCCGGCGGCACGCGACGGAGAGCCGAACCGGGTCTCCCCCGATGAGCTCCGCGAGCTCTTGCGTGGGGCGGGTTTCGTGGACATCCAGATCGATCTCGAG
This sequence comes from uncultured Myxococcales bacterium, assembly GCA_964540815.1. Taxonomy (GTDB): domain Bacteria; phylum Myxococcota_A; class Polyangia; order Fen-1088; family Fen-1088; genus CAZIOH01. The sequence goes on from CAZIOH010000005.1 coordinate 120,206, forward strand.
CCGAACGCGCAGCTGCAACCCAGCGCCGAGGCCGCCATCGAGTTCTCGGATGCCAGCTCGTTTGGCAACTACCTGGGTCATCTGCCGGCCGAGCTTCGCTCCTCGGCCGTTCGACAAATCAAAGAAGAGCTCGAATCGCTTCGCACACCGGAAGGAATCCGCCTGGATGGGACCCGAATCATCGCCGTTGCCAGAAAATCAAACGACCGAGGAACGTCCATCGTTCCAGGGACGGTACTTCAATGATGGAATCGTGGCGGGACGGGTGCAGGTTGGACCAGGTTGGGAGGAGGAGAGACCCGATGCGCCGAGGCGGCTCATCCCGACGGATGATGGCGGAGCCCCACCCTCCCCTCCCATCCCCTCGCCCCGCGGAGCGGGGAGAGGGTTAGGGAGAGGGGCCCCACTTCTCATTCACGAGAGGTGGCGCTCCGGGCACCAGAAGACCAAGCCCCCGACAGTCCTGCTGGCGGGGCTCTGCCTGAGTTACCTCGTCGGCGGAGTGGCCCACGCCGAGGAGGCCGACGGCGGTGTAGAGGCTGCAGCAGCCGACCCTGTTTCCTTGGATGGCGGCCCGAGATCCGAGGGGACGACGGTGCCCGCGCCGTCTCCGCCCCCGGTCGAAGCCGCTCCGGCGGCGCCATCCGTGCCGACGCCTGCCCCGGTGCCGCCGGCGCCGGCGGTGTCGCCCGTGCCAGCTCCGTCGCCCGCGCCGCCCCCACCGCCGACCGCAGCCGAAGCGAACGGAAGCGCCACGGCCGGCGTGGCGGCGTCGCCGGTGTCGTCCCTCGACACCGTGATCGTGACGGGCCTGCGCGGGGGTCCGCCGCGGACCGTCGCGAACAGCCCGGCGCCCATCGACGTCATCAACAACGAGCAGCTGCTCAACACCGGCCGCAAGGAGCTGGGCGAGGCGCTGGCGTCCTTGTTGCCTTCGTTCAACTTCGGGACCAACCAGGGCGGCATCACCTCCATCGTGCGCCCGGTCTCCAATCGAGGGCTCGGGCCGGGGTACACCTTGGTCCTGGTCAATGGAAAACGTCGCCACAACGGCTCGCAGCTCACGAACGGCGGCGGCGACACGAGCGGTTCGAACCCGGTCGATCTCGACATGCTGCCCATCAGCGCCATCGCGTATGTCGAGGTGCTGAAGGACAGCGCCGCCGCGCAGTACGGGTCGGACGCGGTCGCCGGTGTGATCAACATCGTGCTCAAGAAGGGCGCCTCGGGCGGGCACGTGGCCGTGACGGGAGGTCGCCTCTACGAGGGCAAAGGGGATCTCGACTTCGAGAAGGGCGAGGCCGACGTCGGCTTCCGGCTCGGGCCGGGAGGCTTCCTCCACCTCAGCGCCGACGCCCGCCGCCGCGGACAGACCTGGAACAACTTCTTTGCCACCAACCCACCGTTCTCTCCCGCCACCAATCCGCTGAACGCTTCCTGGAACGGCGACGGTGCGCACAACGGGGATCCCAAGATCCTGGCCTTCAACCTCGCCTACAACCTCGAGGTGCCGCTCGGGGAGGCCCGGCTCTACTCCTTCGGGACCTTCGGGGGACGGAAGACCACCATCGGCAACAACTTCCGGCGACCGAACGGAACCGCGGCCGATCCCCTCTTGTTCCCGAATGGATACTACCCGCTCAACAACACCGCCGAGTACGACCTGCAGGACGTGGTCGGAATCCGTGGCCTGATCGGCGGGGCCTCGGTCGACTTCAGCTCGTCGTACGGGAAGAATCGGGTACGTCAGTACAGCGACTTCACGATCAACCCGTCGCTCGGAGCCTCCTCGCCCGAGGCCTTCAAGCACCTCGCGACCTATCAGTTCGAGCAGTGGGTTCAGAACCTGGACGTCACCAAAGGGGTGGAGGTGGGCCTGCCGCGACCGCTGCAGGTCTCGGCCGGCGTCGAGAACCGCACGGACATCTTCTCGACCTTTGCTGGAGAGCCGCTGAGCTACGCCAATGGCGGCTACATCTTCCAGCCGGGCGATCAAGACGGGGATCCGAACCTGGGCAAGCCCGCCGCGGTCGGCGCCCAGGCTGGCGTCAACCTGGCGCCCGCCGACGCCACCCGCCTCAGCCGGAGCGTGCTCGCCGGCTACCTGGATCTCGGGGTCTACCCGCTCGCCTCCTGGTACAACGGCCTCGCGGTCCGGGGCGAGCAATATGACGACAGCTCGGGGACGACCGTCGGCGGGAAGATCAACTCGCGCATCGACGTGCTCCCCCAGGTGGCCTTCCGCGGCACGGTCGGTACGGGATTTCGAGCCCCGTCACTGACCCAGATCGCCTACGCGCAGACCGACAGCCGCACCAACATCAATCCGGTGACGGGGGCCATCGTCCCGAGCAAGACCGTCCTCGCGCGCAACGCTTCGCCTCTGGCGCGGGCCCTCGGGGCTCAGGATCTCAAGCCCGAGAAGTCCGTCAACGTCGGCATCGGCACCGTGTTGCGACCGTTCGATCGCCTGAGCGTCACGGTGGACGCCTACCAGGTCAGCATCAAGGATCGCATCGGCCGGACCGGGACCCTGGCGGGGCAAGGCATCGGAGACGTGCTGGTCGCGAATGGGTACGCAGCCACGGACTTCACGTACTACTTCGCCAACCAGGCCGACACGCGCACGCGTGGCCTCGACGCGGTGGCCGAGTGGTCGCACGGCTTCGGGGCCGCGGGTTACCTCTCGCTCAGCGCGGCGTTCAACGCCAACAAGACCGTCATCA
>CAZIOH010000006.1:0-18469 GCA_964540815.1 uncultured Myxococcales bacterium
TCTCGACCCGCGCCGGGATCCGGGCCCAGCCCCCCGCGGCCGAGTCGTCGATGGTGGCGCGCGACATCGAGATCTGCGCGCTCACCGGGGCCCGCTACCACGTGGCCCACGTCAGCACCGCCGAGTCGGTGGATCTGATCCGCGCCGCCAAGCGCCGGGGCCTGCCGGTGACCTGCGAGGTGACGCCGCACCACCTGACCCTGACCGACGAGGCCTGCGCGCACTACGACACCAACGCCAAGTGCAACCCCCCGCTGCGCTCCGAGGTGGATCGCCTGGCGGTGGTCGAGGCCCTCCGCGACGGCACCATCGATGCCATCGCGACCGACCACGCGCCGCACTCGCCGCTCGAGAAGGACGTGGAGTTCGAGCAGGCCGCCTTCGGGATGATCGGGCTCGAGACCGCCGTGCCGCTGTCGCTCGAGCTGGTGCGGCGCGGGGTCATCACCCCCGGTCGCCTGGTGGAGCTGATGTCCGGAAACCCGGCGGAGTTCCTTGGACTCGGATTGGGACTCGGCGCCGGCAACGGGAGCCTCGCACCTGGCACGGGCGTCGCAGACGTGACCGTGATAGATCCCGAGGCGCCCTGGGCGGTTCAGCCGGGCGGGCTCCGCTCCCGCTCCAAGAACACGCCCTTCGGCGGCATCGAAATGCGAGGGCGCGCGGTCATGACCATCGTGAACGGTCGCATCGTCTTCGCCGAGGAGAAGCGCTTTGGCTGAGACCGAGAAAAGACCGGCCCTGTTGGCCCTCGAGGACGGCACGATCTACCGCGGCACCGGCTTCGGATCCGACAGCGAGTCGGCCGGCGAGCTGGTCTTCAACACCGCGATCACCGGCTACCAGGAGGTCATCACCGATCCCTCGTATCGCGGGCAGATCGTGACCATGACCGCGCCCGAGATCGGCAACGTGGGCGTCAACGGCGTGGACTTCGAGTCCGCCCGGCCCTGGTGCGCCGGCTTCGTGGTGCGCGAGCTGTCCTCCGAGGTCTCGAACTGGCGCGCCGAGAGCACCCTCGGCGCGTTGCTCAAGCTCAACGGGATCCCGGGGATCAGCGGCATCGACACCCGGGCCATCACCCGCCGCCTGCGCACCTCGGGCGCGCAGCGGGCGGTGATCACCCGGCAGGTCTCCGAGCCGGCGGCGGCGGTGGAGCGCGCCCGGAGGCACCCCTCGCTCGAGGGGCGGGATCTCGTGCGCGAGGTGAGCGCCGCGGCGCCCTATGCCTGGGACGAGCCGCTGTGGAACGGGGCGGGCCGGGCGGGGGACCCTTTCGCGGACCGGCCCCCGACCCGCCATCACGTGGTGGCGGTCGACTACGGCATCAAGCGCGGCATCTTGCGGCGCCTGCGCTCGTCGTCGGCGCGGGTCACGGTGGTCCCCGCGCACACCAGCGCCAAGGAGATCCTGGCGCACAAGCCGGACGGCGTCTTCCTGTCCAACGGCCCCGGAGATCCGGCGGCGCTGCCCTACGCGGTCGAGGCCACCCGCGCGCTGGTCGACTCCGGCATTCCGCTGTTTGGAATTTGCCTCGGCCACCAGATCCTGGGGCAGGCGCTGGGGGGCAAGACCTACAAGCTCAAGTTCGGGCACCACGGCGCCAACCACCCGGTGATGGATCTCGGCACCCGGAAGGTGGAGATCACCTCCCAGAACCACGGCTTCGCGGTGGACGTCGACTCGATGGAGGGGCGCGCGGTGCTCACCCACGTCAGCCTCAACGACAAGACCGTCGAGGGGATGCGCCACGACCGCCTGCCGGTCTTCAGCGTGCAGTATCACCCGGAGGCCTCGCCCGGCCCGAACGACTCCGCCTACCTGTTCGACCGCTTCACGCGCCTGATGGACGAACGCCACCGCTGAGGGCGCCCGTCACATGTCGTTTCCATCGCCCATCTCCCTGGTCGAGCGGGTGGCCACCGTCTTCGCCGAAGGTGAGAACAAGCTCGAGGCCATGCGGGCCCGCGAGGAATACCTGGAGCGGGCCGGCAAGGTCTTCGACGACGACGCGGAGCTCTTCGAGGGGCGGATCGCCTCGTTCATCGAGTGGTACATCATCGAGCGGCCTTTCCAGGACGGACCCCCGCCCGCGATGCGGGTGGTGGCGGATCCGGAGGAGCGCTGGGGCTTCACCCGCGACGAGCGGCGTCGGGCGGTTCATCTCGCCACCAGCCTGCGCAGCCTGTTCGAGATCTCGGCGATGCCGCGCGAGGCCGGGGGGCAGGTGGAGGTGGACGATCTGCTGGGCGGTGGCCGCTTCTCGGTGCTCGAGCGGCGCAAGACCGTCGGGCTCGAGGTGGGCGCGATCTTCGAGACGCGCCTGTTCTGGGATGGCGAATCGGTGGTGTTCGGCAAGACCTTCCTCTTTCACCCTCCCGATGCCCGCGAGCAGGTCCTGCGGCTCGTCGACCGCACCGTGAAGGCCCGCGGCCAGGCGCAAGATTCCACGGAGTTGCTCTTCAAGCTATCGCGCGCCCACGTGAAGTGGCACCGCCTCGGCCACCTCTCCGCGGCCAAGGTTTACGGAATGGACTAAAAGCTTTCCGGGCCCTCTTGCCCGGCCTCGTCCTCGTCGCCGTTTTCGTTCCCCGTCCCATGCAGTCCCGTCGGTTCCCGTCCTCTCCCGTCCCATCCCGTGCGGTCGTGGGACGAGTACCAGGACGGGGACGAGGACGGGCAAATGGGCCCGGATTTACCGGGAGAGCCTGAACGCCCTCTAGTGCTGCAGAGCCTTTGAGGTCGCGAGATCGCGGCCGCGTCGAGCGTGCTTATTGTCCGGGGTGAGGGCCAGCGCGGCGCTGTATTCGCGGACCGCGTCGGAGAAGCGCTCCATCTTGAGGTAGGTGTCGCCGAGGAGCAGGTAGGCCTCGGCGGAGGGTGCGCCAGCCAGGGAAGCGCGGGCCGCGCGGACGGACTCCGGGAAGTTGCCCTTGGCGAAGGCGGCCTGCCCCACGGTGAGCCATTCCGCGCTGGAGGGGGCGGTGCTGCTGGCTCGGCCCCCCGGGGCGTCGGCGGAGGTGGCCGACGCGGAAGAGCCGGTCGAGCGCGCCCCCGGCCGCTCGATCGGTGAGCTCGAGCTCGAGCGCCGGGCCGCGAGCGCTCTCGGTGGCCTGGTGATTCCCGGGGATCTCGGGGCCTGGGCCGGGGAGGTCCCGGAGGCTGCTGGCTGGATGATCTCGAGCAACGCCATCGGCGGCGGCGCGGAGCGAGCTGGCAACCCGGCGCCCGTCCCCTGCGATGCCGATGCGAGTGCCGATGCCGATGCCAGTGGCGATGAGAGCCCGGGCTCCGATGCTGGACGGGGCAGCGGCGTGGGCTCTGCCAGCCGCGCGCGCCCGCCCCGCGCGGCCAGCGACCCCGCGCCCGGCGGGACCCCATCCAGCACCACCACCGCCGCCGCGCCGAGGCCTACGGTGGCGCCGGCGAGCATGATCCACAGCAGGCGCGGGCCCGGCCGCGCCTGGCGGCGCTTGGCCCTCGGCGCGGCCGCGGTCTTCTCGAGGGGGAGCGCGCGCGCCGGGATGGCCGCCGCGTCGCGAGCCACCAGGCATGCCAGCACGTCGTCCTTGAGCTCGGCCATGGTCTGCTGGCGATCCTCGGGTCGCCGCGACATCGCGCGGGTGATCACCCGCGCGATGGCCGGAGACAGCTCCGGGCGCAGCGCGCCGATCGGCTTCGGCTCCTGGTTGGCCTTGCGGTTGAACACCACCATGACGTCGCTCCCGTCGTAAGGCGGCACCCCCGCGAGCATCTCGTAGAGCAGCTCGCCGAGCGCATAGACGTCGGTGCGCGCATCCGCGGGCAGGCCCGAGATCTGCTCGGGCGCCATGTAGATGGGGGTCCCCACCGCGGCGTCCGGACGAGTGAGGCCCGTCTCCTCGCGCGATTCGCCCTCGCGTGCGCTCTGCTTCGAGATGCCGAAGTCCAGCACCTTGACGAAGTCCTCCCCGTCGCGCTGGGTCCCGAGCATCACGTTGGCGGGCTTGAGATCGCGGTGCACGATGCCAGCGGCGTGCGCCGCGACCAGCGCCCGGCACACCTGCGCCGCGATCAGCAGCGCCCGCTCGACGGGCAAGGGACCACCGCGCGCGATGGTCTGCTCGAGGTTGAGGCCGTCGAGGTAGTCCATCACGAAGAAGAGACAACCGTCCGAGGTCACTCCGGAGTCGGTGACGTCGACGATGTTGGGGTGGCCGATGCGCGAGGCCGCGCGCGCCTCGCGGCGGAAGCGCTCCACCACGTCCGGGGTGTGGCTATAGCTCGCGTGCAGGATCTTGACCGCTACCCTCCGGCCGATCTCCACGTGGTGGCCTTCGTAGACTCGCCCCATGGCCCCCTCGCCGCACAGCCGGCGCAGGAAGTAGCGCCCCCCGATGGTGGTGCCGACCCGCGGGTCCTGGTCGGCGGGGCGCTGCCACCAGGGCTCGGCCTGCGCGTTCGGCTCGGATCCTCCCGTCCTCGCCTCCGCCGCCGGTGTCGCGGTGCCTCCCCCGGCGCTCGGGGCCGCCGCCGGCGTCCGGTCGGTGGCGACAGGTGCCCGGGTCCGCGAGGTGGGCGGCGGGGACCCGAGCTTGGCGTCGTGCGCCTGCGCCAGCAGCAGGTCCCGCTCCTGTCGCTCCGCGGCGATCTGGTCCTCGAACAGGAGCGTCATGAAGCTCGCCAGGGTGGCGGCATCGGTCTCGGGCGCGGTCTGGGCCAGAAACGACGCCAGATCGGCCCGCAGCGCCTCCCCGTGCGCATAGCGGCGAGCCGGATCGGGCGCGAGCGCGCGCATCACGATCTCGTCGAGCTCGGGCGGCACGCGGCTCGTGATCTTGGAGGGCGCCTCGATCTTGGGATGCTTGACCCGCTCGAGCGCCTCGATCGTTGAGTCCCGTCCGCGCGGGGCGGGATCGGTGGGTGGCCGCATCGGGAAGAGCTGTTGGCCCGTCAGCATCTCCCAGAGCAGGATCCCCGCCGAGTACAGATCGGTGCGGCGATCGAGCGGCTCGCCGCGGGCCTGCTCGGGGGCGAGGTACGCCATCTTGCCGAAGATGATGCCGGGGGCGGTGCGCTGCTCCTTGAGCTTGGAGGTCGCGAGCCCGAAGTCGGTGAGCCGCACCTCCCCGCTGTAGGACAGCAGCACGTTGGCCGGCGAGATGTCCCGGTGGACGAGATTGAGATCGCGGAAGGCGTGCGCGTAGGCCAGCCCGCGCGCCAGGTCCTTGACGATGTAGGCCGCGACCTCGAGCGGGAACGCGACCCGCTTGGTCGCACAGCGGTTCCAGGTCGCGAGCAGATCCTTGCCCTCGACGAAGTCCATCGCGAGGTACGACTGGCCCTCCTCGCGCCCGGCGTCGATCACGCCGACCAGGTTGCCGTGCGACAGCCGGACCATCACCATCGCCTCATCCCGGAAGCGCTGGACGTTGTCCCCGGCGAGGAGATGCGGCAGGACCTTCTTGATCACGCACAGCTTCTCCATCCCGCGCTCGCCGGTCACCGCCAGGTCGAGCTCGCCCATTCCGCCCCGGGCGAGGGGCTTGAGCAGGACGTAGGAGCCGAACCGCCGGGGATAGCCCGGGGCGCTCACCACCCTCGGCCTCCCCGCCGCGCTTGGATCTGAAACACTCACTCGAGAATATCTACACCCGGCACGTCCACGGAATGGATTTTTTGGCGCCCCGGCCCACGACTCTCACCTCGGGACCCGGATCCTCCCATTTGCCCGTCCTCGTCCCCGTCTCACGAATGAACGCCACGGGAAACGGGGACGAGGACGAGGACGAGGACGGGGCTAGGTTCCCGACTTCGGTTCGCCCACATCCACCCACGACCATTCCCCGGAGGTTTGAGGTAACTTCATGACCCTGAGCATGTCCCAACTCGCCGGAAAGACCGTGGTCCTCGGGGTGACGGGGGGGATTGCCGCCTACAAGGCGGCCGAGCTCTGTCGCCTGCTGGTGAAGGCCGGGGCCCGCGTCCGGGTCGTGATGACGCCGGCGGCGACCGAGTTCATGGGCCCCCTCACGTTCCAGACGCTGAGCGGGGCCCCGGTCGGGCTCGCGCTCCTCGACAGCGACGCCGAGGCCCGCATCGGACACATCCAGCTCGGCGACGAGGCGGACGTGATCGTGGTGGCACCGGCCTCGGCCGACGCCATCGCGCGCATGGCGGCCGGAATGGCCGACGATCTGCTGACGGCGGTGGTGCTGGCCAGCCGGGCCCCGGTGCTGCTGGCGCCCGCCATGAACGTGAACATGTGGCAAAACCCCCTGACCCAGCAGAACCTCGGGCGCCTGGTCGGCACGGGACGGTTCCACACGGTGGGCCCGGATTCGGGCGAGCTCGCCTGTGGGTGGGTCGGGGCGGGGCGGCTCATCGAGCCTCCCGAGATCGTCGAGCGGGTCGAGCGCCTGCTGCGGCCACAGGATCTCGCGGGTCGCAGGGTGGTGGTCACGGCCGGTCCGACCATCGAGCCCATCGACGATGTTCGGTTCATCGGCAACCGCTCCTCGGGAAAGATGGGATTCGCCCTGGCCGCGGCCGCGGCATCGCGTGGCGCGGAGGTGACCTTGATCGCGGGGCCGGTGGCGCTGTCGCTGGCATCGCCGCCAGTGGGGGCCGCCCTCGGGGGCCCGGGCGCCGGAGGCCACCCGGTGGTCCGTCGCGACGTCGAGACCACGGAGCAGATGCGGGTGGCCTTGCAGGAGGCGGTGCCGGGCTCGGACCTCGTCATCATGGCCGCCGCGGTCGCCGACTTCCGCCCGGCCACGCGCGCGCCGGGGAAGCTCTCACGACGCGGGCGCGGGCCGTCGCCCGGTGTCAATCCCCTGTCCGTGCCCGTGCCCTTCGCCTCATCCCCCCCGCCCGCCGGCGGACCGTCGTCCACCTCCACCGTCGAGCTGGTCGCCAATCCCGACTTGCTGGCGGAGCTGGGCCGGAGCCGCAGGGCCGGACGCCCGATGCTGGTCGGCTTCGCCGCCGAGGCCGGCGGCACGGCCGAGGCCATGGTGGCGCGCGCGCGCGAAAAGCTGGTCGAGAAGGGCTGTGACCTGGTGGTGGCCAACGACATCACCGCCGCCGGCATCGGGTTCGGGAGCGACGAGAACGCGGTGACCCTGGTGTACGCCAAGAACCCGACCAAGAACCCGGGGCCGGTCGGGGACGCGCCGGTCGGGCTCGACACATCGATCGAGAGCCTCACGCGCGCACCCAAGCTCGAGATCGCCCACGCCATCCTCGATCGGGTGGCCGCGCGGCTTCCACCCCGGGACACCACGGCGGTCCCCGGCCGGCGCGCCTCTCGCACCCGGATCGGTGCCCCGCCCGCGCGGCCGCCGACCTTTGGCCCCGCCAGTGTCCATGGCCGGAGGCGCCGTGGCTGACCCCATCCTCAAGACCTACGCCTCGCAGGTCGTCCGTCACTTCGAGCTCGCCGGCATGCACCTCAGCGGGCGACAGAATGTCTCGCCCGGCGGCGCCGGGACGGGCGCGGCGGCTCCGCGCCCCTTCGCGCCCGGGCAGCTCGAGAGGGCCCCCGGCAACGTGCCCCCGTGGCCGGGAGCGACGGACGTCGATTTCCACGGCACCCTAGCGGCCATCTGGATCTGGGCGCGCCATCAGGTCCTGTCGGGCGAGCGACGGTTCGGGCGCGCGCGGGAGCTGGCCTGGGCCTTCATCGACGCCGCCTGGTTCGATTTCATTCCCGAGGCGCTCGGGCCGGCGGCCTCGGACGAGGCAGCCTTCGACTGCGCCATGGTCCTGCGCGCGGCGACGGCCGAGCTGGCCCTCGCCCCGGGCGGCAACAGCCTGTCGGCCGCGCGCGCGGCCTCCGCGGCCCGCGTGCTCGCCACTTACCTGTCGGGGCTCGAGGATCTGTCCGGCCGCGAGTTCCAGGACCCGGGGTTCCTGGCGTGGAGCCTCATCGAGTACGGGCGGGCGGTGGGAAACCGGGGCGTGCTGGCGGCGGGGCGCGGCTTCGTCGAGCGCGCCTTCGGCATGAAGGCGCCTCCCAGCTTTCGCGCGGAGGCCGAGTCACCGGGGGGACTGTTCGATTTTTCGTCGACCACCGCCACCCGGGTCCTCGCGACCCTGGCCAGCGAGGGGAACACGCCCTTCGTGGGCGCCTGGTTGCGCGAGCGGGTGTTGCCGGCGGTCCACCCGGGCTTCCTCAGCCGAAATCTCGACGAGAACTGCTGGAACGCCTGTGTCGCGGCGTTCCTCGGGCGGGCCTACGCCATCTCCACCGATCCGCGCTTTCTCGAGGGCTATCGCATCATATGCGCCGAGCTGGCCCGCCGCGACTTCGACGTCGACGGGGCGATCGCCTGCGATGGCCGGGACGAGACCCGCGGCGCCGACACCCTTGGAACCTTCTACTACGCGCTCGCCACCGATGCCCTGCTGCGCCAAGGGAGCGAAGGTGGCGGTGGCGGGGGCGGGGGTGGGGGACGCCCGGCCGAGGGCACCGCTGGTCGAGGCGAGCCCTTGGCCATGGGGCTGCAGCAGGGTCATGGCCGCCGATAGCGACGCGGGCACCGACGCCGAGGAGCTGCGACACCTGGTGGGCGCGCTCCGCGTGCATCTCGGGTTGCTCGGCCGTTCAGGGCTGCTCGGGGTGGCGCGCCGGCCCACCCCGCGACACGGGACCGCGCCCTCCACCGGGGAGGACGGCACGCACGCCGCCGCCGTGGTCGCGTCGGCGCGCCCACCGGCGGACCCACCGGTGGAACCATCGGCGCTGGCCGCGCACCGGCTCGTCGGCGAGCGACCCGGCGCCGAGCGACTCGCCGCCGTGCGCGTGGAGCTCGGCGATTGCCAGCGCTGCAAGCTGGCCGCCGGGCGCAAGAACCTGGTCTTCGGCGTCGGCAACCCGAGCGCCCAGCTGGTGTTCGTGGGCGAAGGCCCCGGGGCCGACGAGGACGAGCAGGGCGAGCCCTTCGTCGGCAAGGCGGGGCAGCTCCTGAACAAGATGATCGAGGCGATGGGCTACCGGCGCGAGGAGGTCTACATCTGCAACGTCGTGAAGTGTCGCCCCCCGGGGAACCGCAACCCGGAGCCGGACGAGATCGCGGCGTGCGAGCCATTTCTCAAGCAGCAGCTCGCCGCCATCGGGCCGCGCATGATCGTCACCCTCGGCAAGTTCGCCGCCCAGTGCCTCCTGCGCGACGAGACGCCCATCACCCGCCTGCGCGGGCGCTTCCGCACCTACGAAGGCATCCCGCTCATGCCCACCTTTCACCCCGCCTACCTGCTCCGCGATCCCTCCCGGAAGAAGGAGACCTGGGAGGACCTGAAGGCGGTCATGCAGGAGCTGAAGCGCCTCGGGCTGGAATCGGCATAGACTGTCCTCCTCGATGACCCACCCCCAAACCTTCGTCGTGGTGCTTCGCTCGCGGATGGTCCACCGGCCGCGCGTCTGGTGTACGCTCGCGGCGCTGATGGCGCTGGCCGTCGTCGGTGGATGCCGGCGTGGCGACGGAGCCGCGACCGGCCCGTGGAACCTCTCCCAGGTGACGGGGCGGGTCACGCTTCCGGCCCGGACCACCCTCTCGGTGGCGCGGCTGGCGAGCTCGGGCGCACCCGACAACTGCGCCGATGTGACCTGGGAAGCCGCCCAGGAGATCGATCACGATCGCCTGCGGGCGCGCGGCTTCGTCGTCCTCGCGTCGACCTGCGCGCAGACCTTCGCGCCGAAGGTCACCCCGCTCGCGTCCTGCACGCGCGCCGAGGCGGAGGATGGCAGCCACCCGCTCGGGCACGGCCAGGCCTCGTACTACGATCTCGCGACGCTGGCCGGCGATGACACCTACCGCGGCCAGTGCCTGGGAACCGGCGGCGACTGGAAGCTCTCCCCCGACTTCGAGGCGCGAAAGGCCAGGACCGGCGGCGACCAGCCCCCCCACCACGAGATCGACAGCCTCATGGAGCTCTTGCCCTGAAGCATCGAGCCCCGTGATCGCGATCGTGGCCGTGGCCGACTCCCGTGATCGTTGACGTGCACGTGCACGTGCACGTGCACACCCCCGTTGACGTGATCGAAACGGTTCAAGCAAACCCTCCCCGAGCCGCTGGCGATCACGATCACGTGGGCGTTCCCGTGCACGTCAACGTCAAAGGGATCGATCACGACCACGATCCACGGCCACGACCACGGGTCTTGGGCCGTGCTCTTGATTACGTCTCGAACCGCACCGGGGCGCCGGTGCGCGTCCGGATCTCGTCCTCGCCGACGCCCACCGCGCGCTCGACGCACGCGAAGCAGGTCCCGCGCGGGTCGAAGACCCCGAGCTCGGTGATCACCCGGCTCACGCACGCGCGCGCGGTGGCGGGCAAGGTCAACGACAGGGCCAGCTTGGGCGTGCCGTCCTTGGCCGCGTGGCTCTGCAGCACCACCACCCGGCGGGCGCCCGCCGCCAGATCCATCGCGCCGCCCATGCCGGTGATGAGCTTGCCGGGCACGGTCCAGTTGGCGAGATCCCCGGCCGCCGAGACCTCGAGCCCGCCCAGGATGGCCAGATCGACGTGGCCGCCCCGGATCATCGCGAACGACAGCGCCGAGTCGAAGGTGCTGGCCCCCGGCAAGGCGGTCACGGTCTGCTTGCCGGCGTTGATGAGCAGGGGATCCACCTCGTCCGGTCGCGGGAAGGGGCCCATCCCGAGCAGCCCGTTCTCCGAGTGCAAGGTCACCTCCCACGAGGGCGCGATGTGGTTGGCCACCTCGGTCGGCATCCCGATGCCGAGGTTCACGATCTCCCCGCGGCGGATCTCGGCGGCGGCGCGGCGGACCATCGCGTCCTTGGTCCAGCTCATCGCGCCTCCCGGACGGTTCGAAACTCGATCACGTTGGCGTGCTCGGGCACGTGCACGATGCGCTTCACGAAGATCCCCGGCAGGTGCACGTCGTCGGGATCGATCGCGCCCACCTCGACCACCTGGTCCGCCTCCAGCACCGTCAGCGCCCCCGCCATCGCCATGAGCGGGCTGAAGTTGCGGGCGGTGCGGTGGAAGCGCGCGTTGCCGAAGGTGTCGGCCACCTGCGCGCGCACGATGGCGAGATCGCCGCGGAGCGGGCCCTCGAGCACGTGCAGCCGCCCGTCGATGAGGCGGGTCTCCTTGCCCTCAGCCACCACCGTGCCCGCCCCCGTCGGGGTGAAGAACCCGCCGATGCCCGCCCCGCCGGCGCGGATGCGCTCCGCGAAGGTGCCCTGCGGGGACAGCTCGACCGTCACGCTCCCCTCGAGGTAGCGCTCGGCCAGATCGGGGTTGCCGCCCACGTAGCTGCAGATCACCCGCCGCACCTGTCCCTGCTTGAGCAGCACCGCCAGCCCCTGGCCCTGGTTGCCGCAGTTGTTGCTGATGATGGTGAGCCCCCGCGGCCCGCGCCGCGCCACCTCGGCGATGCAGGCCTCGGCGATCCCGCACAGGCCGAACCCCCCCGAGAGGATCGACATCCCGTCGCGCAGGAGATCCGCCAGGGCGGCCTCGACCGACGGGAACAGCTTGCTCATGCCGCGGCCTCGTCGAGCGCCGCGCCGAGGCGCCGGACGCCCTCCGCGAGGTCGGCCTCCGTGGCCACCAGCGGCGGGGCCACGAAGACCAGGTTGTCGCGCCGGTGGGCGTGCAGGTGCTGGCGCCGGAGCCCGGCCGCCACCCGCGCGACCCGGGCCGCCTCGAGGGGCGCGCGCATGCCCCCCGGGGCCGTCAGCTCGAGCGCCCACAGCATGCCCACCCCGCGCACGTCCCCGACCTCGATGAAGGGCCGCGCCCGCTGCAACCCCCGCAGCGCCGCCCCGAGCTCGCTGCCCACCCGCGCCGCCCGGTCAATCAAGCCCTCGTCGCGATAGCTGGTGATGGCCGCCACGATGGCCGCGCAGGTGAGCGGATGGGCGTACGCGGTCAGGCCGCACGACAGCACGTGCGCGTCGAAGAAGCTCGCCAGGCGCTGGTTCACCACCACCGCGCCCCCCGGGGCGTATCCGCCCGTCAGCCCCTTGGCGAGGGTCAGCATGTCGGGCGACACCCCGTCGTGATCCACCGCGAACCAGCGCCCGGTGCGCCCGAAACCCGACAGCACCTCGTCCGCGATCAGCAGCACGTCGTGCCGGTCGCACACCTCGCGGATGTGCCGCCAGTAGCCGACCGGCGGGACGAACACCCCGTTCGCCCCGGTGACGCCCTCGAGGATCACCGCCGCCACCGTGCGCGGATCCTCCCGCCGCAGGACCGCGTCGAGCGCGTCCGCGCACTCGTGGTGACAGGTCTGGGGGACCTTGCCCATCGGGCAGTGGAAGCAGTCCGGATCGCAGAGCCGCACGACCGGCGACAGCGTATCCGCCTCGAGCGCGGCAATGGACTCGAGGAACGGCTCGCGCCGGGGATCGCCCGAGATCGCCAGCATGCCGAGGGTGGCCCCGTGGTAGCTGTGCGCGCGCGCCACGATCTTGCGCCGCCCGGTGAACAGCCGCGCCATCTTGATCGCGTTCTCGTTGGCCTCCGCGCCCGACAGGCAGATGAAGCTCTTGTCGAGCCCGGCGGGGGCCACCTCCGCCAGGAGCTCGCCCGCCCGCGCCTTGTCGGGGAAGACCGACGTGGGGTAGGTGAGCAGCCCCCGCTCGGCGGCGGCGGCCACGGCCTCCCGCATGCGCGGATGGGCGTGCCCGAGGTTGGCGTTCCAGGTCATGCTCCCGAAGTCCAGCCACTCGGCCCCGTCGGCGGTGATGAAGCGCGCGCCCGCCGCCTCGACGATCTCGAGCGGGACCGCCTGGCGCTGGGCCGCCCAGGTGTAGAAGACCGACCGCCCCTGGCGGGCCGTCAGGTCGTCGGGAAGCTCCGCGGTGTCCGAGGGGATCTCCCGGCTCACGGCAGCTGGACCCGACCGGCATGACCCGGTTGGCCGGCATGGCCCGGATGCGCGGTGGTCGTCTGGTCACGGTACACGTCCATGCAGGCGGTCGAGAACACGTCGACCATGGTGCCCACCTGCTCCTCGGTCACGATGAGCGGCGGCGACAGCCGGATGGCCTTCTGCCCGCACTCGAGCACCAGGAGCCCGCGCCGGAAGCACAGCTCGGCGACCGCGGTGGCGCGCGCGTGGGTGTCGAGCTCGACCCCCACCATGAGCCCCACCCCGCGCACGTCGGTGACGCCGGCCGCGGGCCCGAGCCGGGCCGTCAGCTTCCGCCGCAGGCTGTCCCCGCGGGCGGCGCTGTTGGCGACGAGGCCCCCCCCCTCGAGCAGGTCGAGCGTGGCGAGCGCCGCCGCGCAGCACACCGGGTTGCCGGCGCAGGTCGAGCCGTGGCTTCCCGGCGGCCAGGTCATGAAGGCCGCGCGCGCCATCATCGCCCCGAGCGGCATGCCCGACGCCAGGCCCTTGGCCAGCAGCACCACGTCGGGCGCGACCCCGAAGTGCTCGGCGGCGAACATGGCGCCCGTACGTCCCATGCCCGACTGCACCTCGTCGAACACCAGCAGGATTCCGTGCGCGTCGCAGATGCGCCGCAGTCCGGGCAGGAAATCCGGCGGTGGCAGCAGGTATCCGCCCTCGCCCAGCACCGGCTCGACCACGATGGCCGCGACGTCGTCGGGGGCGACGAGGTGGTGGAAGAGATCGCGCTCGACGCTCTCGAGGTTGCCCCACTCGCCGTGGTACACGCCCGGCAGGAAGGGGCCGAAGTGCTTCCGGTACTTGGCCTTGCTGGCGGTGAGCGACAGCGCCCCGTAGCTGCGCCCGTGAAACCCGCCGCGAAAGGCCACGATGGCCGTGCGCCGGGTGTGCTCGCGGGCGAGCTTCAGCGACGCCTCGACCGCCTCGGTGCCGGAGTTGGTGAGGAAGGTCTGCCAGCCGCCAGGACCCTTGGCCCCCGCGGGAGCCGCGGCGGTCGGCTTCGGCAGCAGGCGCTCCGCCAGCTCCGCCAGGCGCTCGCAGACGGCACCGTAGGCGGGGTAGTAGAAGTCCGTGCCGCAGATGTGAATGAGGTTCGAGGCCTGCGCGCCGATGGCGGCTGCGACGGCCGGGTGACAGTGGCCGGTCGAGGCGGTGGCCACGCCCGCCTGCGCGTCGAGGTAGACGTTCCCGTCGAGATCCTCGACCATGCACCCGGCCGCGCGCTTGACCACCAGGGGGTAGCAGTAGATGAGCGACGGCGAGACGAAGGCGGTCTGGTGCTCGATGTGCGCCCGGGTCAGCGGACCGGGCGGCGGCGTCCGGATCGAGATCGATTGTTTCGACAGATCGCCGAGGCCGCCGTCACCGCCCCCGCCGAGCTCGGCGCGCGCCGGCGTCACCGCCGTCGCCGGCGTGCCCGCGCCCGCGCCCGCCGCGTCCGCTGCACGCCCCGCTCCCGCCTGCGCCGGGACCTGGGCGTCCGAATGGGCCTCCGCGTGCGCCTTGGCGCCGAGGTTCGCCGGCGTCACGCGCACACCGTCCGGCTCTGCTCGCGCAGGTAGCAGGGCAGGGTGTAGAGCCCGCCGATGTTCTTCCCGGTCGACCCGCTGCCCTTCCACCCGCCGAAGGGCTGCACCCCGGGCCAGGCGCCGGTGGTGGCCCCCGCCGCCCGGTTGACGTACACCACGCCGGCCTCGATGCGCTCGAGGAAGGTGTCGATCTCCTCCTGGCGTCGCGAGAAGATCCCCGCCGTCAGGCCGAAGTCACTGTCGTTGGCCGCCGCCAGGGCCTCGCCGAGGCTGCCCACGGTCTGCACCGCCAGGATCGGGACGAAGAGCTCCTGGCGCATGAGCTGGTGGTCGCGCGGCAGGCCGGTGAGGATGGTGGGCTCGACGAAGTATCCGTTCGCGAACTGCCAGTCGGTGAGGACCCGGCCGCCCGCGCGCACGTGCCCAGCCGCCTCCCGCAGGTAGCGCTGGTAGTCCTCGTGGCTGCCGCGGGTGGCGAGCGGTCCGAGGAAGGTCTGCCGCTCCAGCGGATCGCCGATGCGGGTCGCGGCCAGCTTCTGCTCGAGCCGGCCGAGCAGCTCGTCGGCGACCGCCGCGTGCACGTACAGCCGTGAGCAGGCCGAGCACTTGTGACCGTTCATCCCGAAGGCCGACCGATACACCCCGCTCGCCGCCGCGTCGAGGTCGGCGCTCTCGAGGACGATCGCCGGGTTCTTGCCGCCCATCTCGACGATGCACGGCTTCGGATACCGGGTCGAGAAGCGCTGGAACAGCCTGCGGAACCCCACCTCGAGCGAGCCCGTGAACGTGAGCCCGTCCACCCCGGGATGGTTGGCGAGGCCCTCGCCGACGACCCCGCCGCTCCCCGGAAGGCAGCTCAGGGTCCCGTCCGGCAGCCCCGCCTCCATGAAGATCTGACAGAGCAGCACGCCCGACAGCGGCGTCTCCGAGGAGGGCTTCATGATCACGGTGTTGCCGGCCAGCAGCGCCGCCGCCGTGGGCGCCGCCATCAGCGCGTAGGGGAAATTCCAGGGCGCGATCACCGCCCATACCCCGTAAGGCCGCAGGACGCTGGTGTTGTGATCGGTCTCGACCAGGCGCCCCATCTCGTGGACGTAGCCCTGGTTCTCGCGCATCTGCGCGTTGTAGTAGCCGATGAGATCCGCGGTCTCCTCGATCTCCCCCAGCGCCTCGAGCCGGTTCTTGCCCATCTCGAGGATCATCCAGGTGGCGAGCTCGAACCGGCGCGCCCGGATCAGGTCCGCCGCCTTCTGCAGGATCTCGGCGCGGCGCTGCCAGGGGGTCTGGCTCCAGGCCGGGAAGGCCGCCCGCGCCACCTCCACCGCGTGCACGACGTCGGCGGCGGTGGCGCTCGCCACCCGCGCGACCACCACCCGGGTGTCGGCCGGGCTGGTGCTCGCGTGGGTTTCGCGGTTGTGTCGGGCATCCCCACCGACGTAGACCGGCCAGGTGCGCCCGAGGACCTGCTGCACGCTGGCGATGGCCGCCTCGAATCCGGCGCTGGTGGCGGGATCGTCCGCGGACAGGCTGACGTAGGTGACCTTATCCGGTGCGGAGGGTGTCATGGTCCCGTTCATGATAGTACCTTCCCGCGTCGTTGACACGTTCGGAGCCGGGCCCGTAGGCTCTGCCCCTCCATGACCAAGGCCGAGCTCATCGAGCGTGTTTATGCGCGGAAGGACGTCCCGCGCGATCTCACCAAGAAGGCGGTGGGACAGCTCGTCGACTCCGTGTTCACCGAGATGGGCGATTACTTCATCCGCACCAAGATCACCCGCAACGCCGTCGTGAAGCTCACCTACCCGGGGTTCGGGACCTTCTCCAAGCGCCGCCGGCCGGAGCGGGTGGTGAAGAACCCGCAAAACGGGGCGCCCATCACGATTCCGGCGCAGTTCACGGTGGCCTTCTCCCTCGGCTCGGATCTCAAGTCGCTGATGAATCGTCCCAGGCGATGAGGCCCACCGCCTGGCCTCGGCCTCAGTCCCGCGACGAGAACGACAGGGACAGCGTGGCGGTCTGTCGGCGATACTCGACCACCGACTGTCCGAAGGCGTTGAGCGCGAGCGTGTAGCGCGCCACGACGCGCAGCGCGGGCGTCAGCGCGCGGCTGAGCTCGACCCGGAGCTGACTGCGGTTCTCGTCCTCGATCGACGCCATCGCGCTGCCGGTCGGGCCAGCCGCCAGCACCACGTGGTCGGGATAGGTCGCGTAGACCAGCTCGGCCCGGGCGGCCAGGAAGAGGTGGCCGGGCAGGGCGCTCGCCAGCTTGGCCATCCCGACGTGCCGGAAGACCGACTCGGTGTCGCTGTTCGATCGGTTCCACTGCAACGTGTAGCCGAGCCCGAGGAGCAAGGATCCGGTGCGCGTCAGGTCCACGTGGCCGGTCGAGAACTGATCGACGTGCCGGGAGCCCAGCGGATCGATCATCGGCGCACAATCGCCGGGCGTCCCGCACGTCTCGGGGGGGGTGGGGACCAGGCGGACCCCGGAGAAGCGCCGCAGCTCGACCGCCGCGCCGGCCGTGAGCTCCCAGTCCGCCTCCCCGTCCTCCGACTCCCGCTGCTGGCGGTACTCGATGCCGAGCACGGGGGCCTGGAAGTCGTAGGCGCGGTTCGGCTTGTACGTGAACCAGCGGTAGCCGAGGGCGAGGTCGACCTGACCGGGCGGGCTCGGGGGGGCGGGTTGACCCGCCTCACCGGACGAGGTGCCGAGGAAGCGCCCGAGGCGAAGGACGGGCGACAACGAACGAAAGTCGCGCGCCTCTCCCGACAGCTCACGCTCGGCCGGGGTGCCGGCCTGGACCGCCTCGTAGTAGACGGTGCTCGCGGCCACCTGGGTGCGCTCGCCCACGGCCGCGCCCCAGGTCCCCGCGGTCTCGACCACGAGGACGTTCTCGTTGCGCGCATCCGGTCGTTCGAACCCCTTCGCCCCCCCCAGCATCGAGAAGGCGACGTCCTGGGCCTGGCCGACCCGACCGGCGCTCGAGAGGCCGAGCACCAGTCGGCCGACCGGCGATGCGACCGGGGTGGCCGTGGTCATCCCGCGGATCTGCTCGACACGGTGGACGTTGGTGTCGTACTCGGCGCCGACCTCCGCCCGCACGATCGGGGGTGGATTGGCGGGTCGGCGCGCGGCCTCGTCCGGGGCCGATTCGACGGTGCCGGCATCCGCGGTCCGGGCCAGCGCGTTGCGGGCACCCGGAGCTCCACCCGGGCCGATGGCCATGATGCCGAAGATCAGGGCCGCCGCGGTCGGCATCACCGCGGCGCCGGAGGACAGCTTCGCGGACCGTCTACCGCGAACGAGGCGCGCCCGGTGGCGAAACGGCATGTGGGCGACAGTCTATCGCAGCTCGCGCCGAAGCCCTGATTCTCGCGACGTTTTTGGGGTGAAAATCGAGTCTCGGTGGGGCCGCGTTCAGGGGCGTTGCCCTGGTCCGGGGTGGGCAGCGCGGCGGGCGGCGTCGGCCTCGGACTGCAGCTGGCGGGCCCGGGCCCGCAGCGCCGCGAGCGCGCGCTCCGTCGCGGGAAGGCTGGCGCGCGCGGCGCCCCCCGAGCCCTCGAGCCGGCGAATCTCCGTCAGGGTCACCGGGTCGAGCACGTCGCGGAACTGCCCGGCGAGGGAACCGGCCGCGTCCGGCCCGCTCGCCGGTCCCGTGCCCGATGGCTGGCTGGTCGAGGTCGTGGATTCGGCGCCGCCGGCCGCCACGACGGTGCCGATGCCCCGAACGGAGGTGTCCGTCGTCGTGGCGCCGCTCGTCGGCTGGGCAGACGGGGGACCTGCCCCTGACGCGGTGCTGGCCGCTCCGGGAGGCGCGGCCAAGGATCCAGGGCTAGCTGGGGCCGCGCCCGAGGTCGCCGGCGTCGCCGCGCCCGAGGTCGGCGCCGTCGCCGCGCCCGAGGTCGGCGACACCGCCGCGCCCGACGTCGGCGATACCGCCGTGCCCGACGTCGGCGACACCGCCGTGCCCGACGTCGGCGATACCGCCGTGCCCGACGTCGGCGATACCGCCGTGCCCGACGTCGGCGATACCGCCGTGCCCGACGTCGGCGACACCGCCGTGCCCGAC
>CAZIOH010000006.1:18569-27383 GCA_964540815.1 uncultured Myxococcales bacterium
GCGATACCGCCGTGCCCGACGTCGGCGACACCGCCGTGCCCGACGTCGGCGATACTATGCCCATCCCGGACCCCGGGTTGGTCGCTGCGCCCCTGGTTCCCATGCCGGTCGAGCTCGATACCGGGGCTCCGCCACCCGAGAGCGTCGCGTTCGGCATCTGACTACCAACGGGTTGCGTCGCGCCTGCGGGGTTGGACGCGCCAACGCTGCTGGCCGCGGCGCCGATCGGAATCCGGCGCTTCGACTGCTCGAAGGGAGAGAACGGATCGAGCTCGAGCTCGCCTGCACGCCGCCGCAGCTCCTGGCGGCCGCGCAGCGAGAGCACGCGGTGCTCGAGCAGGTCTGCCTGCTGACCGACCCGCCGGGCCTGGTCGGCGAGGATGTCCGCCTTGGCGTCGAGGACATCGCTGTCGTCGGCGGCGCTCGGCTGTGGGGTTGCCGACAGGCGAAGTGGGGCTCGGGGCTCGCTTCCCCCCGCGCCAGCCGTGGTCCCCCCGTTGCCACCGCCGGACCGGTTCGCGGACCTGTTCGCGCTGCCCTCGAGCTCCGTCAGGCGTCGGGCCTTCGCCTCGGCGTCCGCCATCTTCGACCGCAGCGCGTAGTCCTCGCCGAGGCTCCGGCGCTGCTGCTTGAGGGCATCGATCTCGCGGTTGAGCTGGTCGAGCTCCCCACGCAGGCGGGCCCGCTCGCCCTCGGACGCGGAATCTCCCACCGCGGCCGCGCGGACCAGCCCGGCGGCCGCCGCGGCTCCTCGGCTCCCGCTGTGGGTCTTGGCCCGACCTTCGGCGCCCCGACCGTCGGCTGCCTCGACCAGCGGCGACGCCAACAGGGACGATGCGACGAGCGCGAGCACACCCGCCCACACCGCCGCGAGTGGGCGTGACGAAAGCGGGGCTCTGGGGGATGGCCGGTGGTGCATCGGGTTGTTGAGAATCCTCGAAACCACGAAGAAGCAACCATCGTACCATTGCGTGAATCTCGGCCCGGGGCGCGGGTTGGTCGCCGGATCCGCGGCTTTGGTGAGGCTTTCGCACCGGCCGACCCCCGGCGAGGCCGCGCTCGGCCGCCGGGCCGTCCGCGCCCACCCCGAATTGGAGATGGGCTCCTCAGTTTTCTGACGAGAGCGCCGAGAAAGCTGGGGGGCATTTGGCGCTCCGCGGGGGCCTTTGACATGCTGTTCGGATTGCGATTCAAGAAGGATCATGGCGGCCCGGGGACGCCCGGAAGACGCGCCTCGGCGCGCGCCCGGCACGCGTGGATTGGCCTTGGATGCGCGCTCGGCCTCGGGCTTTCGGCCTGCGCGACCACGCCGCCGACTCCACCCGCCACGGTCCCGGAGGCGGGGCGCACCGCATCGGACTTCTATCCGATGGAGCCGGGCTGGAAGTGGGCCTACGATCTCGAGAAGGAGGGCCAGCACCTCCTCGCGGTCTATGCCGTCCTCGAGCGCACCCAGGACACCGCCATCGTTCAGGCCGGGCAAGAGCGCCTGATGTACGCCATCACCCGCGACGGGGTCGCGCAGAAGGACGGGGTCACCGTCGGTGACTTCGTCATCAAGAACCCCATCGTTCTCGGTCGAGAATGGCCGGTCTTCGCCGGCACCGCCAGGATCGTGGCCGTCGATCGCAAGGTGACCTTGCCGTCGGGTGAATACGAGCATTGTGTGGTGGTGGAGACCGTGCGCACCGATCCCACGCGCCTCGCCCGGACCACCTTCGCCCCCGGGCTCGGCCCCATCGCCATCGAGACCCAGGTGCAGGCGGCGGGGCGCTTCGTCACCACCATGAAGGCCAACCTGCGGGGGACCACCCGGCCGGGTCAAGATCCGCTCGTCTCCTCGGGGGCGGGTGGTGGTGAGGCCTGGTTGGCCACCGGTGGTGCGCCGAACCGTTCCGTGAACTGACCGAGCAGCCGCGCGCAGTCCGCCTCGGGGGTGGTGGACGTGCCGAAGCGGATCCAGCGGGCGCCGTGTTCGACGGCCCGGGCCAGATCCGCTGCCGTCGCCTCGGGGGGCGCCGCCAGGTACCGGCGCAAGGTGAGCGCGAGGTCCGCTCCGCTGTGCGCATAGAGCAGCATGGCGCTGCGGCCCCGCGGGTACGCCTCGAGCGCGTCCGAGCGCACCTGGAGCACGCCCGGGGTCTCGGGAGCGGCCGCGGCGCGTTCCACCATGGAGATCCACGGGCCAAAGCGCACGGTTCGAGGCTACCACGCAGGCCGGCTCCGGTCTGGTGGGGACTCCGACGGTGAGATGGGTGGAATCGGGCCCGATCCAGATGACGATGGCCCAGCCGAGCCGCCGAAGGCGCGGTAGGCTAGCCACACCAACCCCAGCTGTGCGCCCCGTGCCTTGCCACAGCTCCCACCCCAGAACGAGGCCACGATGAGCACAGAAGACAGCTCAGGGTCGATCGAGTCCGTGTCGCACGAGGTCCGCCGCTTCCCTCCCTCTGCCGCGACCCGGGCTCGGGCGCTGATCGACGAGAAGAAGTACGCCGAGCTCTATCGTCGCTCGGTGGAGGATCCCGAGGGCTTCTGGGCGGACATGGCGCGGGCCGAGTTGACGTGGTCGAAACCCTGGACCCGGGTCCTCGACTGGCAGCCGCCCTTCGCCCGCTGGTTCGACGGGGGCGAGCTGAACGTGGCCGCCAATTGCCTCGACCGGCACCTCGGCGCGCGCGGCGACAAGACCGCGTTGCTGTGGCTCGGCGAGCCGGGGGATTCGCGGCGGATCACCTACCGTGAGCTGCACGCGGAGGTGTGTCGGTTCGCGAACGTGCTGCGCGCGCAGGGCATCGTGGCGGGCGATCGGGTGGCCATCTACATGCCGATGATCCCCGAGGCCGTGGTGGCCATGCTGGCCTGTGCGCGGGTGGGTGCGCCGCACACCATCGTCTTCGGTGGATTCTCGGCGGATTCGCTGCGCGATCGAATCAACGACTGCGGGGCGAGGCTCTGCATCACCGCGGACGGCGGCTACCGGCGCGGCAAGATCGTCGCGCTCAAGGCCAACGTGGACGCGGCCCTGGCCGGCACGCCCACCATCGAGAAGTGTCTGGTCGTGCGCCGGACCGGCGAGCCCATCCCCATGCTGGAGGGACGCGACCTGTGGTGGCACGAGCAGATGGCCACCGCCAGCCCCGAGCACGTCGCGCCTTCCCTGCCCGCGGAGCAGCCGCTCTTCATCCTCTACACCTCGGGCACCACCGGGAAACCGAAGGGCATCGTGCACACGACCGGGGGCTACCTGCTCGGGGCCCACATGACCACCAAGTACGTCTTCGACCTGCACGAGGACGACATCCACTGGTGCACAGCCGACATCGGCTGGGTGACCGGCCACAGCTACGTGGTCTACGGCCCGCTGTCGGCCGGGGCCACCACCGTGGTCTACGAGGGCGCCCCGGATTTCCCCGACAAGGATCGCTTCTGGGACATCATCGAGAAGAACCGGGTGACCGTGTTCTACACGGCGCCCACCGCCATCCGGGCCTTCGTGCGCTGGGGGACCGAGTTCCCCGAACGGCACGATCTGTCGTCGCTGCGCGTGCTGGGCTCGGTCGGCGAGCCCATCAACCCCGAGGCGTGGATGTGGTACCACGAGGTGATCGGCAAGCGCCGCTGTCCGATCGTGGACACCTGGTGGCAGACCGAGACCGGCGCCATCATGCTGACCCCGCTGCCCGGCGTGACCACCACCAAGCCCGGGAGCTGCACCCGCCCTTTCTTCGGCGTGGTGCCGGAGGTGGTCAAGCGCGATGGCTCGCGGTGCGCGGACAACGAGGGCGGCTTCCTGGTCCTGAAGAAGCCCTGGCCCTCGATGCTGCGCGGGATCCACGGCGATCCCGAGCGCTACGCCAAGCAGTACTGGTCCGACATCCCGGGCACCTACTTCACGGGCGACGGCGCCCGGCGCGACGAGGACGGCTACTTCTGGGTGATGGGACGGGTGGACGACGTGCTCAACGTCGCCGGCCATCGCCTGGGGACCGCCGAGATCGAGAGCGCGCTGGTGTCGTTCCCGGGGGTGGCCGAGGCGGCCGTGGTCGGGCCTCCGCACGAACTGAAGGGCCAGGGCATCTGCGCCTTCGTCACGCTGAAGGCGGGCGTGGCCTCGTCGCCAGAGCTGAAGGCGCGGCTGTCCGAGCACGTGGTGCGGGAGATCGGCGCGCTCGCCCGCCCGGACGACATCCGCTTCACGGACGCGTTGCCGAAGACCCGGTCCGGCAAGATCATGCGGCGCCTGCTCAAGGAGATCGCCACCAACGGGGTGATCAAGGGGGACACCACCACCCTCGAGGATCTGAACGTCCTCGGCAAGCTGGCCGCCTCCCGCGACGAGGAGTGAACGGGATGCCCGGTCTCCGGCCTTGGGCACGCCGGAGACCGTGAATTCCGCCCTTCGCCGGTAGGCGTTCGATGTCGCGGCCACGGCGGCTCGGGACGGGTGCGTCCAGCCGGGCGTTTCATGGTAGAAACATCGTGTCGGTCGGTGTCGGTCGGCAAGCGACAGGTGCGATCAAGCCCCGAGCCCATGTCCAGCTATACGAAAAGGCCTGCGGGCGGCGCTGCGATCCCCGATCGCCAGACCCAGATCCAAACCCCGATCCCGACAACGACGGCCCCGGGATAGGGCGATGGGCGGACCGGACGAGGCGCAGCTCGCGAGGGCCAAGCGATTGCTTGCCTACGAGAGCGCGCCCGGTGGGTGTTCGAACGGGTGCGCCGGGGCGGCCGGGCGCGTCTACGACAAGCTCACCACTCGGCTCGGCCCCCTCCTCGGTGCCGCGGGTGTCCAGGCATTGTTCGCCCGCAGCGCCAGGCTGGCCAGCCGCGATCTGGCGGTCGTGGCTGGCGTCGGACTGCTGGAGAGCTCGACCACCCTCGCCGCGTTCTTGCAAGGTCTCGAGCCCGGAGTCGCTCAGCAGGCGGCGGAGGCGCTCATCGGAACTTTCCTCTCACTCATCACCACCTTCATCGGCGAACGGCTGACGCTCCAGGCTCTGCGGAGCGCGTGGCCCACAATCGAGGATCCGGCACCTGACCCGGCACCCAAGGAGAACAAAGAATGAACGACCGTGTTGCCATCCGGAAATTGCCTTCCGGGGTGCCTGGCTTCGACGAGGTGCTGGGTGGCGGAATTCCAGAGTTTTCCTTGAACCTGATCGCCGGAGGTCCAGGCTGCGGCAAGACGACCCTTGGTCATCAGATCATGTTCGCGAACGCCAGCGCCGAACGGAAGGCCGTGTACTTCAGCATCATCGGGGAATCGCCGATCAAGATGCTCCGCTACCAGCAGCAGTATGCCTTCTTCGACGCGGCCAAGATCGGCGACGGCTCGGTGCGGTTCATCCACCTCGGCGAGCAGGCGCTCGAGGGCGGGCTCTCGAAGGTGCTGGAGACCATCAGCGAGGAGATCGAGCGATCGAATCCGGGGATCGTGGTGGTGGACTCATTCCGCGCCATCGTGCGGGGCACCCTGGCGGCGAGGCCCGGGGGCCAGATGGAGCTGACGGACTTCATGCAGCGCCTGGCGCTGGCGCTCACCAGCTACGAGGCCACCACCTTCCTCATCGGCGAGTACGACGAGGGCGAGCATGACAGCGCGGTGTTCACCGTGGCCGACGGGCTGGTCTGGCTCTCTCAGCCGATCGATCGCAACTCCGTGGTGCGCAAGCTGCAGGTGGTCAAGATGCGCGGACAAGGGCAGATCCCGGGGCTGCACACCGCCCGCATCAGTGACAGCGGGTACAGCATCTTCCCACGGCTGCTCGAGCCGCCGGAGATCGCCGCCGAGCGCCCCCTGTCTCATCGCGTTCGGACGGGTATCCCGGGCCTCGACGGGCTCATGGACGGCGGTATCCCCAAGGGTTATTCGGTGCTGGTCACCGGTCCTTCCGGCTCGGGCAAGACCGTGCTCTCCAATCGGTTCATCGTCGAGGGCGCCAGCCGTGGGGAGCACGGGGTGGTCGCCGTCTTCGAGAAGCGCCCGAACGACTATCTTCAGACCACGCCGCACGGCGAGGAGTTCGAGAGGCTGGTCCGTGAGAAGAAGCTGGAGGTCCTCTATCTCCGGCCGCTCGATCTCTCGATCGACGAGACCTTGCTGGAGCTACGGCACGCGGTGCAACGCCTGGGTGCGAAGCGGGCGGTGATCGACTCGCTGTCCGGCCTGGAGCTGGCGCTCGCGCCCACCTTCCGGGCCGACTTCCGCGAGTCGATCTACCGGATGATGGGAGCGCTGACCGGGCTCGGTGTCACGGTGATGGCGACGGTCGAGCTGGCGGACTCGTACGTCGATCTTCGCTTCAGCCCACAGGGCATCGCGTTTCTGACCGACGCCATCATCATCCAGCGCTACATCGAGATCGACGGGCAACTCAGGCGCGCCATGGCGGTCGCCAAGCTGCGCGCCAGCCAGCACAGCAAGGACCTGCACGAGTACGAGATCGGCCCGGACGGCGGGATCGTCCTCGGTCAGGTGCTGAAGGGGTACCAGGGTCTCCTCACCGGGAGCCCGGCGAGGAGCGGGGACAGGGACGTGCCGTGATCGGGTCCGACTTCCAGACGTTCGAGGCGGTCGGCGCCCTGGTCGTGGTGCTCGACGCCGACGACCGGATCGTCTACTGGAACCAACCTTGCTCGGACTTGACCGGCTACGCCGTCGAGGAGGTTCGCGGGCGCCGGCTGTGGGATTTCCTCCTGATTCCGGGAGAGGTCGAGCCGGTCCGGTCCGTGCTGGGACAGCTGCGGACGGCCCAGCGCCCGAGACCCTACGCGAACTACTGGCTCACGAGGACCGGCGAGCGTCGCTGGATCGCCTGGTCCCACACGGTGGCCAAAGGCCCACGTGGAGAGGCCCGCTACTTCATCAAGACTGGAATCGACCGGACCGAGAGCAAGCTGGCCGAGGACAGGCTGGCCGGGATCATCGGCATCGCCGCCGACGCGATCATCTCGATCGACGACCAGCACCGGATCGTCATGTACAACCGCGGCGCCGCCGCGATCTTCGGCTGGTCCGCCGCCGAGGTCATCGGCAAGCCGCTCGACATCCTGTTGCCCGAGCGCGTTCACGGCGTCCATTCCCGGCATCTTCGCGGCTTTGCCCAGGGTGACGAGATCTCCCGCCGCATGGGCCAGCGGGCGAACGAGATCGTGGGGCGCCGGAGCACCGGAGAGGAGTTCCCGGCGCAGGCCGCCATCTCCAAGCTCGACGTGGGGGGCAGTCAGGTGTTCACCGTCGTCCTGCGGGACCTCACCGAGCAACGCCGCCTGGAGCGGGAGCGCGAGCTGGTCGCGGATCTGGGGACGTCGCTCGAGAACACGCTCGACCACCAGGACACCCTCACCCGGATTGCGCGGTTGATGGTCCGGGACCTGGCGGATTTTTGCATCGTGGACGTGCTCGAGGACGGGGCAAACCCGCGGCGGATGAAGGCGGTGCATCGCGACCCGACCAAGGCGGTGCTGTGCGAGCTCTTCCAGCGGCTCTCCGTCGAAGGATGGCACGCGCGCGTGTTCTCCTCGGTGGTCGCGACGAAGCGAGCGTGCCTGGTGACGGAGCTGTCGGCGCGGCATGTGGAGCTGGCCGCGCCGAGCGACGAGTATGCCCAGGCGCTGCGTGAGCTCGCCCCGCGATCGCTCATCGTCGTGCCGCTGTTCGCCCACGGGAGGCTGCTCGGGACCCTGGCGCTGGTTTCGACCCACCCCGCGCGGCGCTACGAGCAGAGGGAGCTCCGCCTGGCGGAGGAGCTGGGGCGCCGCGCCGCGCCGGCCATCGACAACGCCCGTCTGTACGAGGACGCCCGGCGCGCCGCCGACGACCTGCGTGAGGCCAACGCCCAGATGGTGAGCGCGACGATTCGGGCGCAGGAGGCCTCGGAGGAGGCGGAGGCGGCGAAGGTGCGCACGGAAGGGCGCGAGCAGGAGCTGCGCGAGATCGCCCAGTTTCGCGAGATGTTCATCGGCATCCTGGGGCACGACCTCCGCAACCCGCTCGGGTCGATCGGCATGGCGACGGGCCTGTTGCTCCGGCGCGGCAACCTCGATCCGCCAGCCGAGCAGCAAGTCGCTCGCATCATCAAGAGCAGCCAGCGGATGACCCGGATGATCTCTCAGCTCCTCGACCTCACCCGTTCCCGGCTGAAGGGCGGGTTCCCGCTCGACCTGAAGCCCACCGATCTGTGCGAGGTGTGCCGGGGCGTCGTCGAGGAGTTCGAGGGGGCCATCCACCTCGACGCTTCAGGCGACCTGACGGGCACCTGGGACGCGGATCGCTTGACGGAGGCCCTCTCCAACATCGCGGGGAACGCCATCGAGCACGCCACGCCCGGGACGGCCGTGGTCGTCAAGGCGCGCGCCGACGGCCCCGAGGTCGTCGTCGAGGTCATCAACCGGGGAGCACCCATCCCGGCGGACGTCCTCCCTTTCATCTTCGAGCCCTTCCGACGCGCCCGGCAGCGCGCGGTCTCGCGGGCCGGAAACCTCGGGCTCGGTCTCTACATCGCCAAGCAGATCGTGGACGCCAGCTGCGGCACGATCGCCGCATGTTCCGTGGACGGCGCGACCACGTTCTCGATGCGCCTTCCCCGAGAGCCGTCCCTGGGTGGTGGCGCGAGGGATCCGGGAAAGTGAACGCGCTTCAGTCCCGCGAGGTGTAGGCCCGCGAGGTGCAAGCTGGAGCGGGCGTCCTGCCGGAGCCCGACGGTTGCCGTCCCGGTCCGCCGGTCGGGGGACGAACACGAGGACGGCGACGAGGACGGCGACGAGGACGAGGACGAGGACGAGGACAGGTGATGGGGACAGTCACCT
>CAZIOH010000006.1:27483-67200 GCA_964540815.1 uncultured Myxococcales bacterium
GACGAGGACGAGGACGAGGACGAGGACAGGTGATGGGGACAGTCACCTTGCGGGTGGGGTGGTCTTGCGGACCGCAGGGAGGCCCGTGCGGCCGAGGATCACCGGCAGCACCTTGCGCTCGGTGATGAGCTCGAAGTGGCCGATCTGGGAGGACAGATAGAGCAGCTTGGCGGAGCGGGCGGCGGGCGACAGCTCACCGAGCTCCGCCGGGACACGCGGCGCCCGGACGGTGTAGGGGAGCGAGGCGGCGAAGGGCTCCGCCCACTTGGTGGTGCCCTTCACGATCATCGTCATCTTGTGGGCGCGCGTGCCGTCGAGCCACCGGCGAAACGATGCCTCGTTGCCGTAGAGGGCATCCACCAGCACGACGTGCCGGATCTCGGGCTCCTTGAGCCAGCGCACGATGGTCCGATAGGCGGCGGAGTGTCCCACCACGACCCAGGGACCAGGCGGAACCTGCAGGCGCGCCCCGCGGCAGGCGCGGGCCACCAGCGTCGACAGCCGCGTCCAGGGGGAGTTTTCCGTGCCGCTCTGCGGGGCCTCGGGCACGATGAAGAGGGCGTTGCGCCGGCTGGCGGCGAACTGCTCGCCGAGCCCGTGCTCGTGCCAGGCCTGGTCGACGTTGACGTAATACCCGTGGACGTAGATCACCACGCCGGCGGTGGCCCGGTGGTAGCCGGGCGGGCGAAAGACGTGCACGGGGCCCCTGGGGGTCTCCACCCGAAAGTGGGTGCCGCCGGCCTCGGCCTCGGACGAGGTGGTGCTGGCGGTGGTCTCGGATGGCCGACGGACCGGGGCGGACGGGGGAGCGGCGCTGTCTCCGGGGGCCGACGCGGGCGCCGCCGGCAGCGCCTGAGTGGGGCCCGAGCTCGAATCGGCGTCGGCCAGGCTGATCACCCAGGCTTCAGCATGGCCCCCGGTCCGGCCCATCCCGCGGTCCGCCACGTGCAAGCATCCCGCGAGGACCGCCGACGCAATCACGGCACGCGCGGGCGGGTGATGAGCAGGTGGTTGTGCAGGGCCCGGTCGGGATAGCCGAACCGGAACGACAGGGGTTGCGGGTGGTCGGCCCACAGCGCGAGGAACCGGTCGGTCGCGCGCTTGCCGGAGCGGAGGAAGGGCCCGTCGAAGCGCCCGTAGGCGATCTGTTCGAAGCCGGCCGCCTCCGCGTCGTCGGGAGGGATGCCGGTGCTGTCGGAGATCATCCACGCCATGTGCGACAGAAGATAGTCCCGAATCTGGGAGAATTCCTTCCACCACAGGAGATAGCTCGCGGCCTTGGTGATGGCGGTGATCTGCCCCTTCGATTCGAGGTAGCGCAGCACCCCCGGATCCTCGGTCAGGTGGCGGTCATCGAGGTTGGCGGCGATGTGGCGGAAGACCCGCTTGGGCCCGCCGGCGCGGGGCCGGAACTCGATCTCGAGGTGCTGAAACGCCGTGCGCTTGGCCCCGCCTTCCGCGGCGTCGGCCGCGTCGACGTCGGCGGCGGTGAGGTACTGCAGCTCGCCCGTCGGTGCGAGGCGGAAGTACTTGAGCGACATCACCTCCATGTCGTGAATGGCGAGGGCCGCGAGCGCATAGGTGAGATCCCCGGGGATCTTGCTGCGGGCCATCGCGCCCATATCGATGGTCTTGGAATGGGCCAGCTCGAAGAGGTGGTTCACCTTGGCGCGGACCTCGCTCAGGATCGGCGCGAGATCCCCCGGGGACAGCCGCTCGATGGCGCGGGCGTCCCCGGCGGGCTCGAGCGAGAGCGTGGTGATGTCGGTGGCGGCAGGGAAGACCACCAGGACCGTCAGCAAGTCGCCCCCGCCAAAGGGATACACCACCTCGGGGGGCAGGTTGACCGGCACCACCCTCTCGAAGAAGGGCTTGGCCCGCGAGAGCCACTTCTCGCGCCAGCGGTCCTCGAGGGTGTGCAGGGCCGCGCAGTGGGCCTCGACCGTGTGCGGGTCGAGGCCAGCGGGAATGTCGCCGGTGACCCCGCAGGCCGCCACCCGCGACAGCATGCGCGCCGGGACCACGAAATCGCGGGCGGCGCTCGCCGGCGCCGGCGCCGGCGAGGGCGAGGGCAAGGCGGCGGCCGGAACGGGTGGGACGGCCGGGGCCGGGGTGTCGGCGGCGGCCACGGGGGAGGGTGAGACCGCAGCAAGAAGCGCGGCCAGCGCAATGGCTCTTCCGAGCATGGGTCCGAAACTATACTCTCGCTGTCGTGTCCTCCTATTTTCTACCAGCCGTGCGCGCGTTTCCGCGAGCTTCGGGCGCGCCTGCCCCGCGGGGGGGGCCTTGAATCCGGGGCGCAGCCTCGGCCTCTGGACCGGGGTGGGCCTGCTCATCGCGGACACCATCGGGGTCGGGGTCCTCACCAACACGGGGTACATGGCGGCGCGGCTCGGACCGCGCGAGATCTTGCTCGCCTGGCTGGTGGGCGGAGTGATGGCGATGGCAGGGGCCCGCTGCTACGCCGCCCTGGCCGAGGTAATCCCACAATCGGGAGGCGAGTACCGGTACCTCTCGGATCTCCTGCATCCGTTCCTCGGGACCCTGGCGGGCTGGACCTCCTTGCTGGTGGGCTTCTCGGCTCCGGTGGCGCTCATGGCCTCGACGGCGGGCCTATTCTTCACGACCCTCGTCCCCTCGGTCCCGAGCGGGGTGGTCAGCGTGAGCTTGATCCTGCTCGCGACCCTGGCCCAGGGGTTCGACCGCGGCTGGTCGAAGTCCACCCAGGATGTCCTCGCGATGCTCAAGGTGCTGCTGATCGTCGGGTTCGTGGTGGTCGGGCTCGCCCTCGGAACGAACCGGGTGCCCACCTGGCAGGCGGTGCACGCGACCGGGCACTTCCCGGTGCGGGCCTTCGCCGTCTCGCTCGTGTACATCGCCTTCGCCTTCAGCGGCTGGAACACCGTCACGTACGCGGCCGGAGAGTTTCGCAACCCGCGGCGCACGGTGCCCCTCTCCATGCTGATCGGGACCGGCTTCGTGTCGGCGGTGTACCTGCTCGTGAACTGGATCTTCGTCGCCAACCTGACCGGGGCGCGGCTCGCCGCCTGGCTGGGGGAGGACACCTCGCGCATCACCCTCGCCCACCTGCTGATGGGGCAGCTGGCGGGGCCGGGGGCCGCGCGGCTGGCCTCGGCGTTCGTGGTGCTCTCGCTCGCGTCCTCGGTGATGTCGATGACCCTGATCGGACCGCGGGTCTCGGCGGCCATGGCGCGCGGCGGGTTCCTGCCGAGGTTCCTGGCCGGGCGGGAAGGGCGCCCACCGCTCGGGGCGGTGCTCCTGCAGAGCGCCATTGCGCTGGTCCTCCTCGCGACCCACGGGTTCGAGGAGCTGCTCCGCTCCATCGGGGCGATCCTGACCCTGAACTCGGCCCTGACGGTGGCGGCCCTCCTCAGCCTGCGCTTTCGCCGCACCCGCTACGGCGCTCCCTCGGGGTTCGTGGTGGCCTGCGCCCTGGCCTACGTGGCAGGCTCGGTCTGGATCCTGTGGTTCTCGCTGGCCGAGGGCCCGTTCACGCTGGTGTGGCTCGGGGTGGTGACGGCGGCCGCCGGCATCGCCTACGCCGCCACCCTGCGCCAGCAGCGGGCCGCCCGCGCGCTCGCGCGCGAGGAGCCACCGGCCTGAGGAGACAGCGGCTGGGAAGTCGAGGGTGGCTCCCTCGGGCCAGGAGAGAGGCTTCATGCCGATACACACACGGTTCCTTCAGGACATCGGCAGGACTCAACTGGGGCAGATCTGCAGCGTGCACATCCACGCCTGGCTGGTCAGATCGAAGGTGCACGTGCCGCTCGCGCAATCGCTGTCCGCCAGGCACTTGTCCCTTGGCGTGTGGCAAAAATACCCATGGCCACAGTTGCCGGGGCAGACACAGGGGACTGACTTCGTCACGCCGTCCGGCCCGGTTACGGAGCAGCTTTCCCCGCCGTCGGGCTGGCAGAAGCTCTCACCGATGCACTGGCACGCGCTGCCGAGGAGGCTCGGCGAGCAAAAGCCGCCTGGTTTGCAGTCCGCGTCGACTCG
This sequence comes from uncultured Myxococcales bacterium, assembly GCA_964540815.1. Classification (GTDB taxonomy): domain Bacteria; phylum Myxococcota_A; class Polyangia; order Fen-1088; family Fen-1088; genus CAZIOH01. Next base: position 31,504 of record CAZIOH010000006.1, read on the forward strand.
GCAGTTGCTCTCGGTCGCACACGCGTTTGCCGTCGTGTCCGAACTGGATGATCTGCAGGCGCACGGTGCGTTGCCGGTACAGTCCGAATCCCCGGTGCACTGGTCGTAGGAGCAGGCGTAGGTGCACGCGGGACCACCACCCTGCAGGCAGCGACCACTGGCGCCCGAGGTGCAGTCGCTGTCTCCCGTGCAGCCGGTCAGCGGAGAGCTCTGCGAGCACGCGGCTCCAATGTTCGAGATTCCCGCTCCCCGTTCATGCGGGCACCCGGAGCTCGCGAGGCGGTGAACGGCGGGAGCGCGCGTTGCGGTCTTGTCCGCGGCGCTCGAGCAGGAAGCTGTCGTTGCGATCAGTGCCCAGAGCCCAATCAGAACGCCGCGCATCGAGGAGCCTGAGAACTGTTGCGGACACATGAAAGACGGGGCTGCAACTCCGGTGCCGCGCTGGCTTTGCCGGCGCGTCGCCCGCGTGAGAGCAACGTCCGCGGGTGAGGCCGCGACACGTTTGTCGCGATGACGCCCAGGGGATCCGTGTCGTGCAAGAGCTGACGGTTCGCGGTGCGTCCCCGGAATGAAGTGAGCCCCTCTCCCTGGCCCTCCTCCCGCCCGGCGGGGGGAGGGGAAAAGGAGGAGGTGGGGGCGCCTTTCGTTCTCAGACATGCGCCGCCTCGGCCCACCGAGACGGATCAGTTGCCCTGCAGCTCGCGCTTGCGCTTCATCGAGCGGGCGACCAGCTCGGAGACGTTGAGGACCTGGACCTTCTCGCTGACCGCGCGGTCGTTGACCCCGTCGGTGAGCATGATGGTGCAAAAGGGGCAGGCGGTGGCCACCGTGTCCACGCCGCTGGCGATGATCTCGTCCACCCGGTTGTGGTTGACCCGGGTTCCGGTCTTCTCCTCCATCCACATGCGGCCTCCGCCCGCGCCGCAGCAGAAGCCGTTCTCGCGGCTGCGGGGCAGCTCGATGCGGGTGCCGCTGGAGGGGATCGCGTCGAGCACGTCGCGCGGGGCGTCGTACTCGCCGTTCCAGCGCCCGAGGTAGCAGGGATCGTGCAGGGTCAGGGACTTCCCCCCGGTTCGGGTGGCGTCGATCTGGATCTTTCCGCCGGCCACCAGCTCGCGGATGAGCTGGGTGTGGTGGCGGACCTCGAAGTTGCCGCCGAGCTGAGGGTACTCGTTCTTGATGGTGTGCAGGCAGTGCGGGCAGGCGGTGATGACCTTCTTCACCTTCTTCGCGTTCATGGTCTCGACGTTCTGCTGGGCCTGCATCTGGTAGAGCATCTCGTTGCCGGCCCGCCGCGCCGGATCCCCGGTGCAGCCCTCCTCGAGCCCCAGCACCGCGAAGTCGACGCCCGCCTCGGTCAGGATCTCGACCAGGGCCAGCGTCTGCTTCTTGATGCGGTCGTCGTAGGCGCCCGCGCAGCCGACCCACAGCAGGTACTCGGCGTCGGGGCGCTCGTCCAGGGTCGGTACGCCCTTGCCCTCCGCCCAGTCCATCCGCTTGTCGGCGGCGATGCCCCAGGGGTTGCCGTTGCGCTCGAGGTTGGTGAAGGTCCGCGCCAGATCGGGCGGCACCTTCTCCTGGACCAGCACCAGGTTCTGCCGCATCTGCAGGATCTTCTCGGGGTGCTCGATGAAGACCGGGCAGACCTCCTGGCAGGCCCCGCAGGTGGTGCAGGCCCACAGCACCTCCTCGGTGGTCCGCACCCCGATGAGCGGGATCACCGCCTTGGCCTTCTCGGCGGCCGCGGCCCCGTGCTGGTAGCGCTCGAGCAGATCGTCGAGCGGCCCCCGGTCGGGCAGCCGCGACTTCAGATCGTCGCGCACGTCGTGCACCACCTGCATGGGCGACAGCGGCTTGCCGGTGTTGTACGCCGGGCAGGCGTTGGTGCAGCGCGCGCACTCCGTGCAGGCGAAGCTGTCGAGCAGCGACTTCCACGTGAAGTCCTCGAGCTTGGAGACCACCCCGGTCTGGGCGATGTCGTCGGCCTCGAGGTTCAGCTTGGGCAGCACCCCGCGCTGCCCGAAGTTGCGAAAGTACAGGTTCGGCAGGGCCGCGAGGATGTGGCTGTGCTTCGAGTAGAGCAGGTAGTTGAGGAACGCCAGCACCACCACCACGTGGATCCACCACAGGCCCTCGCCGAGCCCGATGGCGGTCCCCGGCGACATCCCCGCCGCCGCTCTGGCCAGCACCGCCGAGACGGGAAAGCCATCCTCCGGGGCGCCAGCCCCGACGCCACGCAGGCCGTGGATCCCGAAGTGGGTGACCATCAGGACCGCGATGGCGCCGAGGATCGTGGCCGCGTCGCGGCTCATGGGAATCAGCCGCGGGCGCAGCACGAGCCGCCTGAACACCGCGAAGCCCAGCGTCAGCAGCACCACCAGGTTGGCCACGTCCATGACGGTCCACAGCACGCCGGCCAGCCCGGTCCCGAGCACCAGCGCCAGGGAGAAGCCGGGAAACAGGCCCTGGACCAGGGTCTCGGCGGTGCCCACCGTGATGACGAGGAAGCCCCAGAAGATGAGGACGTGGTAGCGGCTGCCGATGGCGGTCACCAGCCGCTGGGCATGGGCGGCGGGCAGGTTGGCGCGCTCGACGACCTTCTTTTGCCCGAAGAAGTTCCTCAGCACCGACCGCACACGGTCTGCGGTCGAGCCTTCGAGGTGCGCGGGGCGCCCGGCCAGCACCATCCGGGCAAAGCGCCGCAGGGTCCAGCCGAAGAGCCCGAGCGACGCCATCAACAACGCTGCGAAGAGAACCCGCTTCATCACGGAAGACTATCGCAGCCCGACGGAGCGGGCGAGATCGCGCGCCGCGGTCCGCCCGGGGCTCGGGTCAAAAAAAAGGTTGGCGCCCCGGGACGGGAGCGGTAATGAGTCGCCATGCCGTTCGACAAGGATCTCCTGGCCCTGCTGGCCTGCCCCAAGTGCCACGCCCCCGTGGCGCTCGAGCCCGACGAGTCGGGCTTCGTGTGCGCGGCGTGCGCGCTCGTCTATCCGGTCGAGGACGGTATCCCCAACTTCCTCATCGAGGAAGCGCGGCCCCTGCGCCGGTGATTTCGACCGCGATTTTCTTGCGGGCGGTCGCTGGACGCATAGTATGAGACGAGAGGATGTCGTGAAACGTGAGCTGAGCCTTGGCCGCGACCCGTCGGGCGACGGCGCCGGCGACGCGCGCCCGAGCGAGGAGCGGCGCAACATGGGGCGGGTCTCGACGACCTTCGCCGTGTCCGAGCGCGACGGCAGCCAGGTTCACCTCTGCCAGGCCGAGGACATCGCCATCGGCGGGATGACCATCAAGCACGCCAAGGGCCTGGCCCACGAGCCGCGCACCGAGGTCTCGTTGCGGTTCTCGTTGCCCGGCTCGACCGAGGAGATCGAGGCGCGCGGGGAGATCGTGTCGGACGCGCGCGCGGGGCGGTTCCGCCGCACCGGCGTCCGGTTCATCGCGGTTCGCCCCGAGCACCAGCAGCTGATCGCCGCCTACTGCCGCCGTCGCTGAGTTTCCTGGAGCGTCACGTCCGGCGGATCCGCACGCGGCGATCGCCGGGGCTCTGGTGGACGCGGCCCTCTGCCACGGCGCGCACGACCTCGGGCAGCAGGCGGTGCTCCTCCACCAGGATGCGCGCGCGGAGGGAGGCCACGTCGTCGTCGTCCAGCACCGGCACGGCGGCCTGCGCGATGATCGGGCCGCTGTCGACCCCGCCCGCCTCGACGAAATGCACGGTGCAGCCCGCGAGCTTGACGCCGTGGCGGAGGGCCTGCTCCTGCGCGGCGACGCCCGGAAACGCCGGCAAGAGGGAGGGATGTATGTTGAGCACCCGCCCCGCGAAGGCCGACAGGAACACCGGCGTCAGGATCCGCATGAAGCCGGCCAGCACGACCAGCTCGACCTCATGGCCCCGCAGCGCCGCCACCAGGGCGGCGTCGAAGAGCTCACGACGGCCCGCGGCGGCGGCCGCGGGCTCCCTGGGTCCACCGGGAGGTGGGCCGTCACCGCCATGGCCGTCCTGGCCGCTTTGTCCGCTTTGTCCGCCTGGCTCCCCGGGGCTGCGGTGGTCGACCACGAAGTGGGGCACGCGGGCGGCGGCCGCGCGCGCGAGGGCCCCGCAGCCGGGGACATTGACGCCGACCACCACGATGCGGGCTGGCCCGAGCACGCCGGCCGCCTGCGCGTCGAGCAGGGCCTGCAGGTTGGTCCCGCCCCCCGAGGCCAGCACCCCGACGTTCATGCGCCGCCGAGGAACTCCACCGGGCCATCCGCCGCGGGGAGCGTCGCGGCCGCGACCCGACCCACCTCGAAGACCGTCTCGCCCTCGGCCTCGAGCAGGGCCCGTGCCTCGCGCACCCGCGCCGCCGGGACGCACACCAGCATCCCGATGCCGAGGTTGAAGGTCCGCCGCATCTCCTCCGGGGCCACCCGCCCCTCGCGCGCCAGGATCTGCATGATGGGGGGCACCACCCAGCTGCCGAGGTCGAGCTCGAGCTTCAGCCGCGCCGCGCCCGGCAGCATGCGGGTGGGGTTGTCGACCAGCCCTCCGCCGGTGATGTGGGCGGCTCCGTGCAACAGATCCGCCGCCGCCAGCTTCCGCAGGCTGCGCACGTAGATCCTGGTGGGGGCCAGCAGCACCTCGCCGAGCGAGCGCTCCATCCCGGGCAGCGGGCGCGCCAGATCGGCTTTCATCTCGTCGAGGAAGACCCGCCGCACCAGCGAGTAGCCGTTCGAGTGGAAGCCGGTGGAGGCGAGCCCCAGCAACCGATCGCCGACCTCGATGCGGCTGCCATCCACCCGCCGCGACTTCTCCACCACCCCGACGCAGAACCCCGCGAGATCGTACTCGCCGGCGGCGTAGAAGCCGGGGAGCTCGGCGGTCTCGCCCCCGAGGAGCGCGCAGCCCGCCTGCTGGCAGCCGTCCGCGATTCCGGAGATGACCCGCTCGGCCACCCCGACCTCGAGGTGCCCCGAGGCGAAGTAGTCGAGGAAGAAGAGCGGCTCGGCGCCCGAGACCACCAGATCGTTGACGTTCATCGCCACGAGATCGATCCCCACCGTGTCGTGCGTGCCGGTGAGAAAGGCCAGCTTGAGCTTGGTCCCCACACCGTCGGTGCAGGACACGAGCAGCGGCTCGCGATAGCCCCCGGGGAGCGCGCACAGCCCGGCGAAGCCGCCGAGGTCGGTGAGCACCTCGGGCCGCAGCGTGCGCCGGACGTGGCCCTTGATGCGCTCGACCAGCGCATCGCCCGCGTCGATGTCGACGCCGGCGTCGCGGTAGGTGAGCCCCGGCGCCGCCGCGGGCCGGGGCGCCGGCGTCGACATCGACGCGGGCGGGGGCGATTTGGGATCAGACATGCTGGAAAATGGCCTTCCGTTTCAACGGCGCGCGAGTGTAGCAGACCGCCGGGCCGAGGCCTCCTGGCCCTGCAGGGCCTCCAGGCTGACCGCCTCCGTGCCGCCGTACGCGGCCTCGAGCCAGGCCGCGAGGATCTCGCGGGCCAGGGTGGGGGTGGTGAGGCGCAGGCTCAAGGCCAGCACGTTGGCGTCGTTCCAGGTGCGCGCGCCGCGGGCGGTCTCGGCGTCGTTGCACAGGGCCGCCCGTACCCCCGCGACCTTGTTGGCCGCCATGCAGACGCCGGTCCCGGTGTAGCAACAGACGATCCCCATGTCCGCCCCCTGGTCCGCGTCTCGGGCCGCCACCCGCTCGGCGACGTCGATGGCCACGACGCCCCACGGCACCGGGGCGGCGGGCCGGGCGCCGACGAGGCGCACATCGTGGCCGCGTCGCGCGAGCTCCGCCTGGATGACCTCGAGCAGCGGATCGTATTCGTCTGCGCCAATGACCACCCGCATGTCGCCGCTGACTTTGCCAGAGCGGGGGCGGGGCGCAACCGCCGTGCCCTGGCGTGCCCCTCCCCGCGGCCTCCTGGGCCCGGCCCTCGTGCTATGGTCCGGGCGCTTCGATGGCCTGGTACAAACGAGAACGCGACGACGACACGGGGGCAGCCGAAAAACGCAGCATCCCCGCCGGGGTGTTCACCAAGTGTCCCGGATGTCGCGCCGCCCTGCTGACCGCCGAGATCGAGCGCAACCACGACGTCTGCGCCGCGTGCGACCACCACTTCCCGATGTCCACCGACCGCCGCATCGAGCTGGTCATGGACGCTGGCACCTTCGTCGAGGCCGACACCAAGATGGAGAGCATCGATCCGCTCGGCTTCAAGGACTCGAAGCGCTACGCCGAGCGCCTGCGGTCGGCCCGCAAGACCGGGGGCCCCTCGGACGCGATCCGGGTGGGCGGCGGCAAGATCGGTGGGGCCACGGTGCAGGTGGGCTTCTTCGCGTTCGAGTTCATGGGCGGCTCGATGGGCTCGGTGGTGGGCGAGAAGATCACGCGGGTGTTCGAGCGCGCGCTCGAGCAGCGCGTGCCCGCCCTCATCTTCTCGGCCTCGGGCGGAGCCCGCATGCAGGAGGGCGTGCTGTCGCTCATGCAGATGGCGAAGACGTCGGCGGCGCTCGGCCGCCTGCGCGAGGCCGGGCTGCCGTACATCTCGGTGCTGCTGCACCCGACCACTGGCGGGGTGGCCGCCAGCTTCGCGATGCTCGGCGACGTGATCGTGGCCGAGCCGAAGGCGCTGATCGGCTTCGCCGGGGCGCGGGTGATCCAGAACACCATCCGGCAGCGTCTGCCCCCCGGGTTTCAGCGGGCAGAATTCTTGATGGAGCACGGATTCCTCGACAAGATCGTGTCCCGCGGCCAGCTCAAGGACACGCTGGCCCACCTCATCAAGCTGCTCGGCCCGCGCTGAGGCGGGCCGCGCGCCGCACGAAGGTCCGAACCACGAAGGTCCGCCGAACAAGGAGCGCGAGCCCCGCCAGCACGCAATGACGATGACCAGCAGCCACCCGAGCAGCAGCGCCGACGCCCCTCCGCGCTACGCGGATCTGCTGGCGCGCCTGCAGGAGGTGCGCAGGGTGGGGGTGTCGCTCGGGCTCGAGCGGGTGCGGGAGGTGCTGGGCGCGCTCGGCTCCCCGGAGCGGCGAGGGCGCTACGTGCAGATCGCCGGCACCAACGGCAAGGGTTCCACCGCGGCCATGATCGCGGCGCTGGTGCAGGCCGCCGGGCTTCGCACGGGGCTCTACACCTCGCCGCACCTGTCGCGCTTCACCGAGCGCATCCGGGTCGATGGCCGCGAGGTCGACGGCGATCGGCTGGCGCTGCTCGACCGGCGCATCCAGGCCACCGGCGTGCCCCTCACCTACTTCGAGGTGGCCACCGTCCTCGGCTTCCTGGCGTTCGCCGACGCGGGGATCGAGGTCGGGGTGCTCGAGACCGGGCTCGGTGGGAGGCTGGATGCCACCACGGCCGGCCCGGCGGTGGCCACCGCCATCACGGGGATCGCCTTCGATCACACCGAGCTCCTCGGGCACACCCTCGGCGCCATCGCCCGCGAGAAGGCGGGGATCGCCCGGCCGGGGATCCCCTTGTTTCTCGGGCCCATGCCGCCCGAGGCCGAGCGCGAGATCGCGCGGGTGGCCGAGCAGGTGGGGGCGCCGGTCCTTCGCCACGGCCAGGACTTCGCGTCGCCCGAGGTGCCGGCGGGCGGTCTCGCGGGCGCGCACCAGCGGGTGAACGCCGCGCTGGCGGTGGCGCTCTCCGGGGCCCTGCTGCGGGCGGCGGGCGTGGCCCCCCTCGCTCCGGACGCGGTCGCGCGGGCGCTGGCGGGGGTCCGGTGGCCGGGCCGGCTCGAGCGCGTGCCCCCCGACGTGCTCCTCGACTGCGCCCACAACCCCGACGGAGCCGCCGCGCTCGGCCGCCACCTCGATGCCTGCATCGAGGCGGAGCGGGCGGCGGGCCGCCGGCGTCCGCGGACGCTCGTCATCTCGGTGGTCGAGGGCAAGGACGCCGAGGCCATGCTCGGGCTTCTCGCCCCTCGCTTCGATCGGGTGTACGTCACACGCTCGTCGAGCGACCGCGCGATGGCGCCTGAGGAGCTGGCGGCCCTGGCGCCGCCCGCCCTCGGCGCCGCGGTGCACGTCGTGCCCGAGCCGATGGCGGCGCTGGCGGCGGCGCGCGCCGAGCCGCCGCCGTCGGGGGCGACCCTGGCCCGGGAGATCGTGGTGGCGGGGTCCATCTTCCTCGTCGGGGATCTGCGCGCGCGGCTGCTCGGCGAGCCCCTCGACCCCTTCCCGACATCGGACCCGATGGCGCGCGGCGGCATGGCCCCGGCGCCGAATCCGCCCGCCGGCTGAAACGACTTTGAAAGTCGTTCTCAAAACGACTAGAATTCGAGCACCATGAGATTCGCCGAGCTCGGGCCTGGAGCGGTCGCCCGCGTGACCCGCGTGGGCGGGCAGGGGGCGTTTCGCCGCCGGCTGATGGAGCTCGGCATCCTCCCGGGCACCCGGCTCGCGCTCACCGGGATCGCGCCGCTCGGCGATCCGATGGAGCTGCTGGTCCGGGGCGCGAGCCTGTCGATTCGCCGGGCCGAGGCCCAGGAGGTCGAGGTGGTGCTCCTCGATCGCGACGAGCTGGCCCGCGAGCGCGGTGAGTCCCCGGCGAGCCGGCCCGATGACGCGGGGGCGCGCATCGCGGGCTCGGCCGACCGCCGGCGGGCGAGCGCGTTTTCGCGCGCGCGGGTACGGGGCGCGCCGTGACCGCGGTGGCCGCCCGGCTCGGCGCCGCGGACGGCGACGGTTCCCCGCCGGAGCCCCGGACCCGGGGCGCGCCGAGCGGGAGCCGCCTCGTGCTCGTCGTCGGAAATCCCAACGTCGGCAAGACCACCCTCTTCAACCGGCTGGCCGGTCAGCACGCCCGCATCGGCAACTACCCGGGCATCACGGTCGAGCGCCGGGTCGGGACGGTCAAGCCCTTCGAGGCCCCGCCCTTCGAGCTGGTGGACGTGCCCGGGACGTACTCGCTGGCGGCGCGCTCCGCCGAGGAGCAGCTGGCCATCTCGGCCATCCTCGGGCTCGGGGACAATCCGCGACCCGCACTTTGCCTGGTGGTGGTGGATGCCGGTCAGCTGGCGCGCAACCTCTACCTCTGCCTCCAGCTCATCGAGCTCGGTGTCCCGGTGGTGGTGGCCGTCAACATGATCGACGAGGTGGCCGACAACCCGCCCAACGTCAAGGCCCTCGCGGAATGGCTGGGGGTCCCGTGCGTGGCCACCAACGCCCGCAAGGGGCTCGGGCTGGTGGCGCTCACGCGGACGCTGGCCGAGGCCCTCGACGCCCCGCCCATCGGTCGGGCGCAAGTCCCGTATCCGGCCGGGTTGCTGGAGGATGCCCGCCGCATCGGCGCGGAGGTCCCGCCGGCCTGGCTGGGGGGCGGGCCGACCTCGGTCGACGCGACCGGAGCGACCGGCGCCGCGCAGACCCAGGCGCTGGCCCTGTGGGCCCTGTCGAGCGTCGACGTGGACGACGAGCTCGAGAACATCCCGCGCGGGCTGCGCGAGCGCTGTCTGGCGGTGCGTGCCGAGCGGGCGAGCGATCCCACCCGGGATCTCGATCTCGAGATCATCGGCAGCCGCTACGCCACCATCGACGCCCACCTGCCCGCGGTGTACCTCCGCTTCGTCACCAATCCCCCCAAGCCCAAGCTGTCCGGCCAGGTGGATCGCGTGCTCTTGCACCCGGTCCTCGGCTTCCTGACCTTTCTCCTCGTGATGCTGGTGGTCTTCCAGTCGCTGTTCTCCTGGTCCGATCCGCTGATCCACTTCATCGAGTCCGCGTTCGCGTGGCTGGCGACGGCCATCCGCACCCACGCGCCCGCCGGCGCGGTGCGCGACCTCGTCACCGAGGGGGTGATCGGCGGGGTGGGCAACGTGGTGGTGTTCCTGCCGCAGATCCTGATGCTGTTCTTCTTCATCGGGATCCTCGAGGACAGCGGCTACATGGCCCGGGTGGCCTACCTCATGGACCGGGTGATGAAGGCGCTCGGTCTGCACGGGCGGGCCTTCGTGCCCATGCTGTCGGGCTTCGCCTGCGCGGTCCCGGCCATCCTCGCCACGCGCACCATGGAGCGCCAGCGTGACCGGCTGCTCACCATGCTGGTCATCCCGCTCATGACCTGCTCGGCGCGGTTGCCGGTGTACGGCCTCATCATCGCGGCGCTGTTCTCGCCCCACCAGCGGGTCGGCTGGATCCCGGTGCAGAGCGGCCTGATGGTGGCGATGTACCTGTTCTCCCTGCTGACCACCCTCCTCGCCACCGCGATCCTCGGACGCACGGTGGTGCGGGCGCGCCGCATGCCGCTGCTGATCGAGCTGCCGCCGTACCGGCTGCCGAGCCTCGGCGGGACGGTGCGGGTGATGCTCGAGCGCGGGCTCGATTTCCTCAAGGGCGCGGGGACCATGATCCTCGGCTGCACGATGGTGTTGTGGCTCCTGCTGTCGTACCCCAAGGTGGGCGTGGGCGCGGGCGTGGGCGCGTCGACCCCGGGCTCCCCCCCTCCCGTGCGCACACCCACCGCCGAGACCGCCATCGAGCACAGCTTCGGGGGGCGCCTCGGCAAGGCCATCGAGCCCGCCATCGCCCCGCTCGGCTTCGACTGGAAGCTCGGGGTGGGCATCATCGGGGCGTTCGCCGCCCGCGAGGTCTTCGTGTCGACCATGGGGCTCGTGTACGGCCTCGGCGATCTGGATGAGGAGGCCAAGCCCTTGCGCCAGCGCCTGCGCGAGGAACGGCGCCCCGACGGCCGCTCGGTCTACACCCCGCTCGTGGGGCTGTCGCTGATGGTGTTCTTCGCCCTGTCGTGCCAGTGCATGAGCACCCTGGCGGTGGTGCGCCGGGAGACCCGCACGCTGCGCTGGCCCCTGTTCATGTTCGCCTACATGACCACGCTCGCCTACCTCGCGAGCCTGGTGCTCTACCAGGTCGGCCACCACCTCGGCCTCTGACGCGCGCAGGCCATCCCTTCAAGAGTGCCGGGCGGCCTGCCGATGGGTGGGGGATGCGCGTCGTCATGGGATGGATCCGCGCCGGCGGCGTCACCGCCTGCTTGGCCCTGGCCCTGGGGCTCGTCGGGGCTGCCGGCGCACGGGCTGCCGGGCCCGTGCCGGAGGCACCAGCGTCTCCCGCACAACCGGCGACGGCGGCCTCGACGGCGACGGCGACGGCGACCCCCTCGACTGGCTTCGGCACCCGTCTTCCCTGGAAGACCGCCGCCGGGAAGGGCGGGCCGCGCCTCCTGTGGACGGGATTTCGGAGCTTACCGGATGGCCACGGCGCCGAGATCTGGCTGCAGACCTCGGGATCGGTCGAGGCCGAGACCCTCGCGCAGCCCGCGGGGGCAATCCTGAGGCTCAAGGGCTGCCGGAGCACCTTGCGCCACACGGACGCGCTGCCGCTCGAGACCCGCTACTTCGCCTCGTCGGTCTCGCGGGTGACGGTGGAGCGCCACGGGCGCGATCTCGACGTGCGGGTCGGGATGCAGGGGTCAGGTGGCCCCGTGGCGGCCACTCTCCCGTCCAGCCGGCGACAGGCCGGCCCCGACGGCAGCTTCTTCTGGATCTTCTCGTTCGTCGCTGCGCAGGCTCAACCGGCTGCGCAGGCTCAACCGGCTGCGCAGGCTCAACCGGCTGCGCATGCCTCGCCGTCACCCGCCCCCGGTCCGACCGCCTCGGCCGTGCCGTGAGAGCCTTCACGTGAGAGCCTGCACGAGACCACGTGGCCCAGCCTGCGGCCAAGCTCCACCGGCAGCACTGGTCGTGGTGTGGGGTGCGGCTGCCGCTCTGTTCGCCGCCGCCTGCGGTGGGGGTGGGGCCGCAGCACCGTACGTCGATCCGCATCCCATCGGAGACGGCGGTGGCCTCGCCGATCGCGTGATCCTCGAGGCCGGCGTCCGCGACGGGGCCGCGCCCGACGGGGGCGGAGGTGGAGTTGGCGGTGCCGGTCCCGGCGACGCTGGCTCGAGCGATGCCATCGGTGATGGAGGCCAGCTGTCCACCACCTCCCTGGTCCAGGTCTCGCTCGATTTTCCCCTCTCGACCACGTTGCAGGTGGCGAGTGTCCGCTTCACACCGTCGGCCACGGTGTCCGTCACGACCGCGCTCGGAACCTCCGACGACGTCAAGTCGGTGGACGCCGAGCTCTGGACCGTCGATCCAACCGGCGCAACCATGCCGACCAAGCTGTCGGTGACCCACCTCGTGCTCCTGCACCGGGGGACCACCTCGCCCGATGGCGGCGCAGGCGGCGCAGGCGGCGCAGGCGGCACTGGCAGCACTGGCAGCGGGGCCGGCGGGGCGGACAACCTCACCGACGGCTCGGTGCCGGGCCCTGGCGTCGCGATCGCCACCTTCACCTTCGGCGATACCCCGGTCGACCTGTCGGGCCTCGCCACCGGGAGCTACGCCCTGCACCTCGTCGCCACCACCGCCCGGGGCGCGACCGGGACCGCCGACGGCACGTTCCGGGTCGACGCGGGTCCGCTCATCCGGATCATCGCCCCGACGGTCGACCAGGCCAGCCGCGGCTCGGTGTTCGTGAGCGTCGAGGTCATCGATCCTTACTCCGACGTCCTGCCCAGCGTGGCCTTCAGCGTCTCCGACATCCCCATCACCTCGATCGCCCGCACCGACCACCTCTACGAGGCCACGGTCCTCGAGACCATCGCCACCCCGCCGCTCTCGGGGCAGCAGCTCCTCGAGGTGCGGGCCACGAACGCCGCGGGGGTGGCCGCCCACCCCGTGGTGGTGCGCTTCACCTTCGACGACGTGGGTCCGACCATCAGCAGCGCCGTGCCCGCGGTGAGCGATCTGATCGGTGGGATCGTCGAGCTCGCCGCCGACGTCGAGGACCCCTCCGGCGTGGATCCGCAGTCGGTGGTCGCGGTGGTCGCGCACGGGGATCAGCAGCTCACCGTTTCGCTCGATCGCGATCCCAGCAACCTCAAGCACTTCGCGCACCTCTTCGACACCCGGCGCCTCAGCGACAGCGTGCTCTATCCGACGCTCTCCTTCCGCGCCTCCGACCTCCCCGGCAACCAGTCGTCGATCGGGTACACGGTGGCGGTCGACAACACGCCGCCGCTCGCCGATCTCGATCCTCCGCCCGACCTGCGCGCGCGCAAGAAGGTCGGGGCCACCTGGGTCTGCAGCTGGCCTTTCGATCCGCTCGGGACGGACGCCATCGACGAGGGCGATCTGGTGCGCCAGGTGTTCGATGTGCGCGCCCGGGTCGAGGACCAGGGGAACACCCCGGTGGCGGGCGGCGCGGACATCACGCCGGTGTCGCTGCTCGATCCCGCCCACGTCGAGCTCCTGGTCCTCGATGACACCGAGCAGGCGCTGGTGGTCGATACCGACGGGGACGGCCTGTGCGACCAGGTGAACCCCAAGCTGGTGCCGACCACCACGCCGATGTCATCGTCGGATGCCCTCCTCGTCAACCTGGCGGTGGTGCCGAGGGCAGGGGCCGCGGACTTCACGCCGGATCCCAGCCTGGTGACCCCGGCCTTTCCCGACTGCGGTCCCGGCAACGACTCGGTGACGCCCGATCCGCTGTGCCGCACCACCGATCTCTCCATCGCGATCCCCGCCCGCGGGATCGACGTGCCCGCGGTGTGGACCATCCCCAAGGTGGTGCCGAGCGGCCTTCAGTGCGTGGGCAACCAGCTCGACGCCCTCGGCAACCACCTGGCCGACGGTCCGCTGTGCCTGGCGGTCCGGGCCTACGACAACCTCCACAACGTCCAGGTCTCGCGGGTGCTGCACGTGTGCCTCGACCACGACGGGGTGGGCGGCGAGTGCCCCTTCGCGACCGTGGCGACGGTCGACGGCGGCAACCCGGTGCGGCTCACGACCGCCGCGCCCCACGGCCGCGCGACGGGCGATCGCGTGCTGGTCGGCGGCATCCCGGGCCTGCACGACGCCAACGGCCTGTGGCGGATCACCGTGCTCGGCCCGACCTCGTTCAGCCTCGACGGCAGCGCCACCCCTGCCCGCAGCGTGACCGGCGGTCAGTTCATGCCCTGGCCCTCGGCCTCCGATTGCACCGGCCGGCAAACCGCGGTGGCACCGGTGGCGGTCGACGACCACGCCGCATGCCGGCCGTGGCGTGCCTTCCCGAACGGCGAGCACCTGGAAGTCGACTGAGGCGAGGCTCTCGGGTCCCGGCCGGATCCGGAGGGCCAGCGAGCGCGTGTCCGAGGTCGAGTTCACCTCGATCCACTGAACGGACTTTCGTGGCGAGGGACGAGAGCCGGTGGACGGGCTCCCCTTCCCATTTCCCATCCCCTCGCCCCGCCAGAGAGGGTCGCTTTCTCGCGGATCTTCCGCGCGAGGATTTACTCAGTGCGCGGGCGGCGGAGGGGGCGGGACGGGCGGTCCGGGGGGCGGCCGGGTACCGAGCGGGGTCGTCCCGAGCTCGGGAATGGGCGGCCCCGGCAGCGGTCGCTCCGAGCCGAGCGCGGCCAGCATGGCGTCCACCTTGGTCTTGCACGCCGGGGCGAGCTCGGCGGCGTGCTCCCCGAGGCAACGCGCGATGCGGCCCATGCCGGGCTTGACGCCCTTGCAGAACTTCTCCACGTCGGTCCCGCAGGCCGCGCGCATGTCGCTCATCTGGGCTTCCATCCTGGCGTGGGCGGGGCCACCGCCAGGGCCCCCGGGGCCCTTGTCCATGTGCCCGGGGCCGGGACCGGCCTCACCCTCGTGCGGCGCCGGTGGCGCCGAAGGCCCGTGCGGCGGTGGTGGTGGCGGTGGGCCCGGCGGGGGGCTCTTGCCAGGAGGCGCGGCGGAGGGCGCCGGTCGCTCGGGGCGCGCGGCCGGCGGCGGCGGGGCCTCGGCGGCTGGAGCGGCGGCCGTCGCCGCTGCCGTGGCTGCCGCCGCGCGCAGCTTCCACCCGCCGCGCTCGAGCGCCTGCTTGCATTCCAGCTGCAGCTCGTCCTGGTGACCGTGCAGGCACCTCGCCAGCCGACCACCACCGGCCTCGACGCCGGCGCACAGCTTGTCGACGTCGGCCGCGCAGTTCTTGGCGATGAGGCTGCGCGAACCGGTGGCGGGAGGCGCCTCCGCGGCCCGTGACAGGGCCGCCCCGCCGGCGCCCGTGAGAGAGAGGGTCACGCCTGCCAGCAACGACCAGAAGCTGCGCATCACGAAGGGGTGTGTTCGATTCATGGCTCGATTCCTCGAAGGTCCTACCAGGCGTTGATGGCGAGCCCGCGCACGGGACGCACGCGCGACGGACGGGTCGGCTGACCATACCAGGAGGTCTGGACGGGCGCAGCCTTCTGGGTGGCGAAGGTGAAGAAGAACAGCTTCAGGTAGTGGTTGCGGCCGATGCGCTCCTTTCCGAAGAGCCCCCCCAGCACCTCCCAGCGGAAATCTCCCGGGCGCGCCACCGCCGCCTCGAAGAGCGGCGGGATGAAGAGCCGCCAGGTCCCGTCCGGACGTCGCTGCCCCGAGGGGCTCGCGTCGTCCGAGAGCTCGGTCGCGAAGCCCTTGCGGTAGTAGATGTTCGGAAAGACGTAGGTGCCCGAGTAGGTCGAGCGGCTCCAGTGCGCGACGAACGGCAACACCAGGGTGGTGCGCCGGGTCTCGCGCTTGAAGTCCCAGACGAGCGGGAAGAGCACGTGGGTCGACTCGGTGGGCGTGCTGTGGCTGTAGAAGAGCGGCAAGAGCCAGGTGCTCTCGCCCGTCACCTGGTTCGACTGCCGGACGAAGAGCGGCAGCAGCATGGTGAGGCGCTTGAGGCGATAATCGAGCACGTCGTAATAGAACGGCAAGACCAGGGTGGTCGCCGAGGTCACGTCGGTGCGGCGCCAGAAGAGGGCCAGGAAGGTCGACAGCGACCTGCGCGGATCGCTGCGCGAGAAGTGCAGCAAGGGGAGGATCACCCGGGTATGGGTCTCGGTGGGCTTGTCGGTGTGCCCGAGGTACAGCGGGAACAGAGCCCGCGTCCGGCTCTCGGTCGTGTCGCTGACGTACAGCGGCCCGGCATACCAGCGGCGGGTGGTCGGGCTCGAGCTGACCCCACCAATGAGGGTCAGCAGCGTGAAGCGATTCGGCCCTTCGGCGGCGTAGAACAGCGGCAACAGCGCCTGGCTGCCGCCGCCGTCCCCGTCGTCGTGGCTGTACCAGGCCACCGGCAAGAGCGCCCGCAGGCGGGTGGTCCCGTGTGTGGAACCGTAAAATGGGAAGATCAAGGTCGAGGACGACGGCTTGTCGATGGCGTTCCCCGCCCGCGAGAAGTGCCAGTAGAACGGGAAGAGCACCGCATAGGCGTGCGGCTCGCCCCGCTGCTTCTGGGTGTGCCCCGACCACCACAGCGGGAAGACCACGGTGCGATCGGTGTCCGGCGAGGACGTGTGGACGAAGGGTCCGGTCCAGGTCAGGCGCGCGCCGCTGTGGAAGTCCCGGCGGTGCACGGTCAGCAGGAGCGGCAGGACGAGCAGGGTCCGGTCGGCGTTCTTGGCCCAGAAATACAGCGGGACGAGCCCGGTGTCGTGGACCAGGGGCGCATTGCGCTCGTACCACGGGCCGATGACGGTGGCGCTGTGGTCCTTCCAGGTCGAACGCCAGAACAGCGGCTGGAAGGTGTCGACCGCGTAGCCGTCGGTGCGTCGCTGCCGGAAGAACGACGGGAAGACGTAGGTGTCGGTCTCGTTCGCGTCCTCGTAACGTCCCCACAGCGGCAGGAGCACCCGCGACCGGCGACCGGGGGCGTCGATCGCGAAGAACGGCCCGAACTGCCGGGTGCGCTCCCCGGTGTCCTTGCGCAGGACATCGGCGTAGAGGAACGGGACTCCCCGGGCGTCGAAGATCGGGCCCCGGTACCACAGGTAGGGACCGACGAAGCCCGCGGCCCGGGTCGGCCCTGTCGCGAAGGCCGCGACCGGGGTGACCAGCACCCGCGTGTCGGCGTCGCGGTGGTAGTGGACGAGCGGGAAGAGGGTGAAGCTGGTCTCGTCCCGTCCGGGGACGCGGGCTCCGCGCCGGAAGTAGAGCAGCGGGAACAGCCCGTCGGTGGTCTCGCCGCCGCGCCGACGGTGGAAGAAGAGGGTGACCACCGTCGTGCGGCTGTCGGCCCGATCGTCGGCGAAGTGCCACAGCAAGGGAAAGAGCACGACGTGCCGCCGGGGGCCGCCGCCGGCCACCCAGAGGATCGGCAGGAGCGGTCCCACCCCGAGGCGCCACCCCTCCGGGGAGGTGGAGTGGAAGCCGAGCGGCGTGACCACCGTCGAGGTTTCGGTGCGGGCATCGGCGAAGCGCCAGAAGAGCGGGAACTGGACCTGATAGGACTTGCCGTCCCCACGCGCCCCCCAGAAGGCGAGGAGGGGCAGGATCCCGGCGTCGCGGCTCCCGCGCCGATCCGCGGTGGAAAAGAAGATCGGAAGCAAGGTGGTGGTCGACCCCCGGACGCTGGCGAAGTGCCAGAAGAGGGGGAAGACCACCGCGTGCTCGGCGTCGCGCTTGTGCCCGAAGAACACGAGCGGGAAGAACCCGGTGGCCGAGCCCCCATCGACCAGGGTTCGATGGAAGAACCACAGCGGGAACACCCCGGCGTAGGTGGCGCTGCCGCCCGGCCCGGCGCGGTGGTAACCAAAGGGGAAGACGACCGTGCCGTGCGCGCTGGTCGCGGCGTCGCGGAAGCGCCAGACGAGCGGGAACAGGACCGAGGTCGAGCCCGCGGGATCGTCGCGCAGGTACAGCAGCCCGGCGATGAGGCGGGTGTCGGCGTCCTCCTCGTGGTTGCGGTTGCGGATGAAGAGCGGGGTCACGATGTCGACCGCCCGCACCGGATCGCGCCGCAGGAACGTCAGGAGCGGCCACACCGTGAGGGTGCGGGATCGGGCCTCGGAGTCGCGGGCGTAGCCGCCGAGCGGGGTGACGAGGGTGAACGACCGGTCGTGCTCGCCGCGGTTCCAGAAGAAGAACGGGACCAGCAGCTGGAACCGCCAGCCCGTGGCGGTGTCCCCGGCGCTCCACCACAGCGGGAAGCCCACCAGGAACCACGAGGTCCCGGAGCGTCGGTAGAAGTTGAGGGGGATGGCGTAGGTGAAGGCGGAGGCGGGCGAGCGAACCGAGACGAAGAGGGGAATGCCGAGGTCGAACGACGATTTGGGCGTGTGGTTCCACCAGAAGAGCGGCGTCACCGCCCCGAACGACTTTCCGTGGTCGGGGTCCGCGATCTCGAACGACAGCAGCAGGGGGGCGGCCCAGCCGAACTTGCTCGAGGCGTAGAAGATCGGCCAGACCCCGAACGAACGGGCGCCCGGCTGCCGGCTCCAGGAGATGGGCAGCCCGGGCACGATGACGGTCGTGGTCTTGTGGGCGGCGTCGTCCTCGAAGTGCCAGTAGAACGGCGCCACGATCCGGCTGCGGGATCTCGGCCCGAAGAAATTCCAGTAGATGGGCGCGAGGACGGTGTAGCCGGTGGGTCCGCGCTTCGACCAGGAGAGGCCCAGGATCTCCCGGAAGCTTCCCACCTGGTAATAGAGGTAGAAGACGTTGACCCGGTGCTCGATGCGGGTGCAGCGCCCGGCTTCGCAGATGGTCTCCTCGGGGCAAGTCTCGTCGCTGGTGCAGGCCTGGCCGAGGGCGGGAGCAGGGGAGGGGGTTGCGGTTGCGGTCGACGCTGAGGCCGCGGCAGCCGCGCGGGGCGCGGACCCGGGAGGGCTCGACCCCTGCCCGAGGGTGATGGGGCGCAGGGCCGCCGCGAATGGGACCCGCCCGAGCGCCCCCACCGGATCGATGTCGATCCCGCGCCCGCGCGCGCTGGCCTCGGCCGGGCGGGGGGCGCCGAAGAGGCTCGCCGCGCCCGCCAGGACCGCCACCGCCACCACCACGGCCGCGCGTGACACGAGGGGCTTCATTGTTGCGGGGGCAGCATCTTCCATTCGCCGTTCTCGCGAATGAACGCCACCTCGCCGGTGTCGCTGTCGTCGCCCTTCTGACGCTGGACCTTCAGGGTCGCGGTCTCACCCTTGGTCGACGAGCCCTTGATCTGGAACCTGGTGCCTTCCACTTCCTTCTGCATCTTCTTCACCGCGTCGCCAGCCTGTCCCATCTGGCTCGCGAGCAGGCCCTGATACATGAGCGCGTAGCAGTCCACCACCCGGTCGAGGGCTCCCTCGGTGAGGGCCTTGTGCCAGCGCTCGAAGGTCTTCTCGGGGGTCGACAGCTCGGGGCGGGGCGGTGGGAGCTGGAAGCCGATGGAGCGGATCTTCTCCTTCGGTATCTTCTGGGTCTGCCCGGCCACCTCCACCGTGTAGATCCCGTCGTAGTAGTGAATGATCCGGGCGTTGAGCTTGGTCTTGTCGAGGAGCTCCACCACCTCGGCCCGCGCCGGGCGGGCCGACCACCCCGGGGCGAGCCCCAATGTCAGGATGCCGAGGACGATCAGGCTGCTCGGGCGGCGCGCGCCGGCCGGGAGGAGGGATCGCCCGCCCGCCCGCCGGGCCCGAAGCCGAGGGACAGGTCCCCGCAATGTCGTACCCATTCCAGGTGTCGTCATGTCCGTCGGCGTTTGACCGCGCCCGCCCGTCACCAGATGCCTGCGCCGTCGGCGATACGTGCGATACCTGCGCTGCCCGCCGTGGGTTCGAGTGTCGCTTGCCACATCTCAGGCGCTGCAACCTAGTCGTCGCGCCCGGGCGAGTCAACGCGGATTCGCGGTGGGCCGGCCGCGGTCCCGGAGCGGCGCACAGCGTCTCGATCCCAGCCGGCCCAGGCGCCGAGAAAAGATTCGTGATAGGGATTGCTTGACCGCACGGAGACAATCTTGCGACAAATACGACCCGACGGCCCGAGACGGCACCCCGACCCCCCCGGCGAACCCACCCTGCCGCGACCTCGGCATCCCCTGCTCACGTCCATACATTTCTCAACATCCGTCGGGTCGAAATCACGCTAGAAACCACCGGTACCATAAAATGACCATTTCATCCTTGCGGGGCGCCATCGTTGGCTACGGGTTCATCATGGAGAGGGGGCACGCCGCCGCCTACCGACAGCGCATGGCCCAGTCCCCATCCCCGGGCGCGCCACCGCTCCTCGGTGGTGGTCGGCCAGGGGACGTCCAGATCCAGGCCATCGCCGACGTCTCGGAGCGCCGCCGGCAGCTGGCGGCCACGCATTTCCCCGCCGCCCGCATCTACGCGGATGCGCAGACGCTGCTCGACGCGGAGGCCAGCCAGCTCGATTTCGTGGACATCGCCACCCCCCCGTCCGAGCATGGGCCGATCGCCATCGCGGCCCTGCAGCGCGGGCTGCACGTCCTGTGCGAAAAGCCCCTCGCCACCACCATCGAGGACGCCCGGGCGATGCTGCAGCAGGCGCGGGTCGCGCGACGGGTGATCTTCCCCTGCCACAACTACAAGCACGCGCCGGTGATCAAGAAGGTGCGCGCCCTCATCGACTCCGGCAGCGTCGGCACCGTGCACCTCGTGACCCTCCAGACCTTCCGCAACACCCACGCGCGCGGGGTCGCCGAGTGGCGGCCCGACTGGCGGCGCGAGCGCCGGTTCTCGGGTGGGGGCATCGCGATGGATCACGGCAGCCACACCTTCTACCTGGCCTTCGAGTGGATGCGCTCCTACCCGACCGCCATCTCGGCCCGCATGTCCACCCTCGGGGCCTTCGACACCGAGGACGACCTCAGCTGCAGCCTGCGCTTTCCGACCGGGGTCGCCTCCGCGCACCTGAGCTGGCAAGCCGGGGTTCGGCGGGTCATCTACACCATTCACGGTGACCGGGGCGCCATCCGGGTGGAGGACGACAACGTGGAGCTCTGCCGGGCGGAGGGCGGGGCCTCGGTGCGCGGCGCGGACGTCCGCTGGAGCTTCGAGCGCAGCGACGTGGCCTCCGACTGGATGGATTCGAGCCACGTCTCCTGGTTCAACTCGCTGTTCGACCAGTTCAGGACCGCCATCGACAGCAATGTGTATGTCGGTCGGGAGGCCGAGGAGTCCTTCCTCTGCGTGCAGCTGATCCAGACGGCCTACGCCTCGGCCCGCCAGGGCTCGCGGGAGCTCCCGATCGGCAGCGGGGCGGCGGCGTTCGGTCTGGCAAGCTCGGCAAGCGCGGGAGGCTCGCCCGAGGAGATCCTTCCTCTCTCCAAGGTGGCGGATCTGTCGCAGCGGCGGCGTCTGGGATAGAACCCCGAGCGCATGCGCGACGCTGACTGGTCGTTTGGAATGCTGGCCCTCCTGGCCATCACGGTGACGGTATACTTCGCTCGCACGCTGGTGCTCGGTCGCGCCCGGAATTCTCGGGTCGACGCGGACGGCGGCAGCCTGCTGGTCACCAAGGGCTTCATGGAGTTCGGGTACTGGCTGATGGCACCGGTGGTGTCGGGGCTGGCGCGCGCGGGGATCACCCCCGATCAGGTGACGGCCTTGTCCCTGGTGCCGGCGCTGGCCGCCGGGGTGGCGGTGGCCAACGGTCGGTTCGGGCTGGCGTGCTGGCTTTCCACCGGGGCATCGATGTGCGATTCGATCGATGGCCTGCTGGCGCGGCGGGTGGGGACCGCGTCGGACGCGGGTGAGGCCTTCGATGCCGTGGCCGACCGCTACGTGGAGTTCTTCTTCATCGGGGGCCTCGTCGTGCACTACCGCGGCTCGCTCGGGCTCAGCCTCCTGGCGCTGGCGTCGATGATGGGGGCCTACCTCATCAGCTACTCCACCGCCAAGGCCGAGGCGATCGGGGTGCCCGCGCCGCGGGGGCTCATGCGGCGGGCGGAGCGGGCCATCTACTTCGGGTTTGCCGCCGGGTTCACGCCGTTCAGCGCGTTGCTGATCGGCCCGGACGCGCCCGCGTGGCAGCGCGAGGCGCCGATGGTGCTGTGCATGGCCCTCGTGGGAGGCATCGCCAACCTCTCGGCGGTGTCGCGGCTGCGGCAGATCATGGCGTCCGTTCGCGCGCGGGATGCGCTGCGGGCGTTGCCGGGTCCGGCGCCCATGCCGGTCGCGCTCCCGACCGTTGCGCCGGGGCCCGGGACGGCGGTCGCGGTTGCGGCGTCAGGTGCGGCCGGGGCCGCGGGCGGCGCCGAGACCAAGCGCTCGTTCGGCTGATGCCTGGAGGCACTGACGGCGCCGACGGTCGGTCGTCGCCCGAGCCCACCTCGTCTCGGCGCCGGCGTCGCGGGCTGGCCGTGGTCGCCGAGTTCATCCGGCACCATGCCGCGTCGGTGGGGACGACCGCGGTGGATTTCCTGGTGATGATCGGGGCGGTCGAGGGGTTTGGCGTCGGGGCGGTGGCGGGGACGGCCATGGGCGCGGCGGTCGGTGCGGTCACCAACTTCCTCCTCGGGAGGTACTGGACCTACCGGGCGCGCCGATCGCCGGTCGGGAGCCAGGTCATTCGCTATGCCCTGGTCGCCGCGGGGAGCCTGGGCCTGAACGCCTTCGGGGAATACGTATTCGTCACGCGATTGGGAGTTCAATACGTATTCGGGCGTGTTATCACCGCAATCATCGTCAGCAACCTCTGGAACTACCCCATGCAGCGGTTCTTCGTCTTCGGGGCAGAGCACGCCGAGCAGCGTTGAACGCGGCGCGCTGACCACCTTTTTCGCCAACCAAGAGGCCAACCAGAAGATCGTGGCTCACGAGAAAGCTCGAGGTGAACTCACCGTGGATCCCCTGCGCAACTCCGCTTCGGTGGTCCCGCCGGCTGGCGAGCCGTCGTCTTCGTCGGCGTCGTTGGCGGCGGCGGCACCCTCGGCCTCGTCCTCGGCCGTGCCTTCGTCGTTCCCGCCTGCTTCTGCCGGTTCTCCCGCTGGGCCCGTCAATCCCACGCAGCCCAAGAACCAGCGGGCGGGCCTGCGGACGCCGATCCCGGGGCCCGCCAGCCGCGCGCTCCGGGCTCGGGAGGATGCCCACATGGCGCCCGGCCTGCAGGGCTACGCCGTCATGGCCGGGATCGTGGTGGACGAGGCGACCGGCAGCGCGGTCACCGACGTCGACGGGAACACCTTCCTCGACTTCATCGGCGGCATCAACGTGAACGCCCTCGGGCACTCGCACCCGCGGTTCGTGCGGGCGCTCTCGGAGCAGGTGGCCAAGGCCTCCGTGGGCTCGTTCACCTCGACCGCGCGCGTGAGCCTGGTGGAACGTCTGGCCGCGCATCCCCCCGCGCCGGGCGTGCACCGCCTGCAGCTGTATTCGGGCGGGGCCGAGGCGGTCGAGAGCGCGTTGCGCCTGGCAAAATCGCACACCGGAAAGTACGAGTTCGTCAGCTTCTGGGGTGGCTTTCACGGCAAGACCATGGGGGCCCTGTCGCTCATGGGGTCGACCTTCAAGGACAAGCTCGGTCCGATGGTGCCGGGGGCGCACCAGGTCCCTTATGCGGACTGCTACCGCTGTCCGCTCAAGACCACCTACCCCGGGTGCGGGATTGCCTGTGCCGAGGTGGCGCGGCAGCAGGTCAAGATCGCCAGCGCCGGGGAGGTGGCGGCGTTCATCGTCGAGCCCATGCAGGGCACCGCGGGAAACATCGTGCCGCCGAAGGAGTTCCTGCCGGCGGTGCAGTCCATCGCCAAGGACATGGACGCCTTGCTCATCGCCGACGAGATGATCACCGGGCTCGGGCGCACCGGCACGCGCTGGGGCGTGGAGCACACCGGCGTGCGGCCGGACATCGTGACCCTGGGAAAGGCGTTCGGGGGCGGATTCCCGCTGTCGGGGGTGCTGACGAGCGACGCCATCTCGCGCGCCAAGCCCTGGAGCATCCCCTCGGGCTCGTCGTCGAGCTACGGGGGTAACCCGCTGGCGGCGGCGGCCGGGGCCGAGGCGCTGGCCATCATCGAGGAGGAGCGGCTGATCGAGAACGCGGCCGTGGTGGGGGCGGCCATGCTCGAGGAGCTCGAGACCTTCGTCGATCGCTTTCCCTTCGTGGGGTTCGTGCAGGGCGCGGGCCTCTTCATGCGGGTGGAGATGGTCAAGGACAAGCGCACCCGGGAGCCCCTGCCGCGCTCGGTGACCGAGCGGATCTTCGGCGAGTGCGTGCGGCGCGGCCTCCTGACCATGGCCTACGCCCCGAGCTTCCGCATCCAGCCGGCCTTGACCATCGACGAGGAGACCGCGAAGAGTGGCCTCGCCATCCTGGCGGAGGTCTTCGAGCTCGTGACCCGCGAGCGGTGGTGGGAATAGAAGAGCGCGAGGTGCGGGTGGACCGCCAAGAGCGCGGGGAGCGCGGGAGCGGGCGGGTGCTCGATGGCCTGGCTCATGTGCTGGCGGTCTGGTTCGGGTGCGGGCACCTGCCGGCGCCCGGGACCATGGGGACGCTGGGCGCGATCCCGCTTTACCTGTGGCTTCGCCCTCGGGGAGCCCCGGTCGTCGCCGGCGCGGCCATCGTCCTCACCGCCATCGCGCTCTGGGCGGCCGAGCGGGTGGTGCGGCGGCTGCGAACCAAGGACCCGCAGATCATCTGCATCGACGAGGTGGCGGGCGTCTTCGTCACCTGGATTGCCGCGCCGGCGACCACGGCCGGCCTCGTCGTCGGCGTCGTGCTGTTTCGCCTGTGCGATCAATTCAAGCCCTGGCCAGCCCGCGTGGCCGAGCGCCGCCTCCCCGGAGGCTACGGTGTGGTCCTCGACGACGTGTTCGCCGGCCTATGGGCGGCCGCCGCCCTGCTCCTCGCCCGCCGCCTCGCCTGGCTCTGACCGGGGGCGAACCGGTCACGGGAAGACTTTGGATTGTCGACGATGGCCGCCTTCGGATTCGGGCCTGAAGGGCGTCCTTTCAATCTCTTCGGGCGTCGATCGCCTGGTCTGTCGCGAGCGCATCAGTAGCGCCTGGTCCACATCATGTCGGCCGAGCCGGTCTTGGCGTCGCCGTATTCGCCCTGGAAGGACCAGCGCGGTGTGAGCTCGTATTCCAGGTGGACGGCGTTCCGGTTCTGCAGGAGGGCGGGGTCGGCGCCCGTGCGGCCCACGTAACCGACGTAGAGCTCCGAGGTCAGGTAGGTGCCGGCCTCGAGGCGGGCGTCGCCGACGCCGTTGCCGGTCTCGATGGTGAGCACATCGAACGGGAGCTTCTTCGACAGGGTCTTCTGGAGCTGGGCGGCCACCAGCCCGCCCACCAGCGACACCGCCCGGTCGGTCGGGGTGGTCGCGCTCGCCGTGCCGCCGCTGTCCCCGAGATCGAGGCGCCCGGTCACGATCAGCGTGTAGAGCTGGCTCTCGGTGAGATCCGGTCGATCGGGAGCGCGCACGGTGACCTCGAGCCGATCCGGGGTCCCCTTGACGTTCACCACCACCGTGATGTTCTCGAGCTCGGTCACGTGGTGGGCCTCCACCTCGAGCTCGGGGCGATCGGTCGGTCCCGTGAACCGCACCTCGGAGCCCGCCTTCAGGTCGAACCGCCGCCCCACCACGTCCACCCGGCCGCGCTTGATGACGACTTGCCCGAAGGCCCGCGCGGTGTCGGCGACCTCGACCCGGAACCCTGGCGCGAGCCCGAGCTCGAGGTTGGCGTCCTTCCCGCTCACCCACAGGTTGCGCGGGGCATCCACCAGCACCACCACGCCCGGGCCCTCCGCCGGTGGCCGCGCGCCGTCGGGCCTCTCGGCGGCGGTCCCCTGGTGCCGCGCGTCGCCTGCCCGCGCGCCGGCCGTCGGCTCGGGGGAGGTGCCGAGCGCCGCCAGCCGGCGGGCCACGGCCTCGAGGCGACGCGCCTGCGCGGCGTTGAGGGGCGCGCCGGTCTCGTCCACCCGGATCACGTCGGCCGCCGGCGCGAGCGGCTGCAGGTGCTTCCGCTTCGCATCGGAGAGGGCCACGCGGGCCGACTGGACGGTGGACGTCGCCCGCACGCGCCCGACCGCGACCTCGGCCTTGGCGCTCGCTTGCAGCGTCACGCTGGCGAGGGCCTGCCCCTCGACGTAGGCGGGGAAGCGCTGGAGATCGAGGACGGTGTCGATGGCGTAGCCGCCCTTGGCCTGGTGGGTCCCGCTGGCCGTCACCCGGGCGTGCCCGTCGCCGCTGTCGGCCCGCAGCTCGTCGAGCACGATCCGCTCGGGGGCGCCGTGCACCAGCAGGTGGATGTTCTTGTACGCCCCGAGGCCGGTGATGGTGAGCGCGCCCTCCTTCCATTCGAGGCTGCCCACGGGGCGCGGATCCCCGAGGGTGCCGGTGACGGTCGCCGCCGCGAAGAGCTGCCCCGAGACCGTGCGCAGACCCGGGGTCGCTCCCGAGAGCCCCGAGAGGTCGAGGCCCTTGGCCTCGAGGCGGGCCGACACCGGGATGCGCCGCGGATCGAACCGCGAGGCCCCCGCTCCGCCGGCAGCGCCGTCGCCCGCGTCGTCGTGCCCACGCACGATGGCCACGAGATCGGCCTTCGCGGTGGCCGACAGGTGCAGCTGTCCCGCACGCGCCGAGCTCACCTGCACGTCGGCGCTCGCCTGGCGATCCGCGTAGGTCACGAGCAACTGGGCCGAGCCGATCGGCGTGTCGTCGAGGCGCAGGTTCGTGACGCCGCCGGTGAGTCGCAGCCGCGGCGCACGCAGACTTCCGGTCACCGCGGCCGCCGCCGCGAGCCTCCCCGACAGGAGCCGCGCCGGGTTGCGGTCGGTCTCGGGTTGCAGCCCGGCGCGCCGGAGCTCGAACGGCCCGAGGGCAACCTGCAGCTCGATCGGGGCGTCCGTCACGGCCGTGGCGATCCCACCTGGTGCCAGTTGGCCGCCGGTCGCGGCCCGCCCGAGCAGGCTGCCGAGCGGTGCCCCGAGACGCCCGTCGAGCGTGGCGAGCGTGCTCGTTCGCGCACCGGCTTGCCTGGAGACGCGCGCCCGCGCCCGCATATCGCGCTCGCCAAGGGTGATGTCGAGCGTGGCATCGGTGGGCGGGAAGGCGGGCGTACCCACGCGTGCCCCCGCCAGGCGCAGGGCGATCCCCCCGCGCACCGCCCGCGGCGGACCATCGAGGGTCACCCGGAGATCGGCTCGGCCGGCCAGCGTGCGGGGGGGGTGCAGGAGCTTGCCGAGCGCCTCGAGCCCGAGCGCCTCGACCGTGGCCTCGAGGTGAACGGGCGCCGACAAGGCCTCCTGCGTGCTCGGGGGTCGGTGCAGGAGGCGGGCGAGGGTGAAGGCGGTCCCGATGGCGAGGTGCACGCGTCCGCTCGTGGGCGCGCCGGATCGTGCGGCGCCGCCCGGCAAGCTCGGCAATGTCGGCAGATCGAGGCGCAGGCCGAGCGGTCGGCCGGCCCCCGCGTCGAGCTCGGCGTGCACGGTGCCGACGGTCACCCCGCGGAGCGCGAGGTGAAGAACGTCCGCACGGAGCTCGACGCTCCCGCCGCCCGCGCCCGCGCGCGACACCGATGGCGTTCCGCCATCCCGGCGCTCGGGCCGGTCGTGCAGCACCAGCTTGACGTCGAGCCGTCCCGCGAGCCCGAGTCGAGGAGGCAAGAAGACCTGCGGCAGGCCACCGAGATCCAGCGCGGTGAGGGTGGCCTCGGCATCGAGCCCTCCGATCGTCCGGTGCAGATCCAGCGACACCCGCTGGCCATCGGCGCTGCCGAGCGCCAGGTGCTCCACGCGGAGTGTCTCCCCGGCCACCGTCACCCGGGCCTGGCGCTCGAGCCTCCAGCTCCTCCCAGGCCACGACAGGACGAGCGCGTCGATCAACGCCGTGGTGGCGGCCGCTCTGGCCCTCGACCTCGTGGTGGTGCCCTTGCTCGCGCTGGCCCAGCGCCCGGACAGCGCCAGGCGGAAGGGTGTCTCCCCCCCCATGGACAGGTCGGCCGTGAGCCGCGGCCCCGCGTCGAAGCGCACCCGCGCCCGCACGTCGCGCAGGTGGCGTGCGCCGAGCCGCAGGTCCGGCACGGCGAGATCGACGTTGGCCCGCGCGGGCGCCCGCAGGTCGGGGATGAAGGCGTCGAGGGAGACGCGGCTGGCCTCGTCTTCCTGCCAGCGCAGCCCATGCAGGAGCCCGGTCAGCTTCAATGTCGGCACGCTCGGTGACCCGCCGAGGGCCAGCTCGACGCGACCCGACCCCGCGGCGCGGGGCGCCCTGGGGCTTCTCGCCGGTCCGCGGAGATGTCCGGTCACCTCGCCGAGATCCCGCAGATCGACGACGGCCCGGAGGCCCAGGCGCTCGGCCGAGGCCTTGCCCTCGGCGTGCAATGTCCCCCCTGGCAAGGTGACATCGAGGCTCGACAGCTCGAGCTCTGCAGCCCCGACCCCGACCCCGTCGCGCGGCCGTCGCGCCAGATCCACCGAGCCCGTGATCCGCGCGTCGGCTCCGCCAGCCGTCAGCGCCAGACGGGTCGAACCGCGCTCCATGGCGGCATCCCAGATCGCGGAGCCGGACAGGGTGAGCGACGGGGGAAGGTCCGCCGGCAAGGTGCGGGTCGCCGGAACCAAAGCCCGCAGGAGGTCCGGCGTCAGGGACACGCGCGTGAGATCGAGCTCGGCGTGCGCGATGGGATCGGCGGCGGCGCCCGGCTGGACGCGCGCGGTGAGCGCGAGCGCGATGGCGCTGTCCCCGAGCGCGAACACCAGCCGCGCCTCTCCGTCGAGGCCCGGCATCGCGCTCGTGCTCGGGCTCCGGTTCGGGCTCGGCTGGTCGGCAACCGCCGCGCGCGTCATCCCCGACAGGTCGAGCTGCAGGGTCGCGGGTTCCCGCACCGGCGAGACCACTTCGGCGCGACCCTCGATGTGCAGGGCGAAGGGCCTGCCCGCCCGGCTGTCGCCGCGCCCGCTGGCGAGGAGCGCGAGCCCGTCCGCCCGGATCTCCTCTCCTCCGGGCCCGGCCGCCTGGTCCCGCCAGCCGAGGCTGCCGTTCCGGATCCGAAGCGCGTCGAGCGCGAAGCCCGCGCCTCCGTCCCAGGGCTGTCTCGCCCCGTCGCCGGCCGCCGCCGCCGGGGCGTCGGGCCTGGCGCGTTCGGGGTGACGCGGGGCGATCGCGCGGGCCAGGTTGGAGCCCCCGTGCGCGTCGGACAGCAGGTACACGACCGGCGTGTCGAGGTCGAGGAGTGGCACCTCGACCCGCCGCCGTCGCACGAGCGGCCACCAGCGGATCTCCACCTCGAGCCGACGCACGCTCGCCACCATCCTGCCCTCCGGATCGCGGAGAACGAGCCCCTCGAGCACCAGGCGATCCCCGCCGAAGCGCAGGCGTTCGCAGTCCATCCGACCCGCGATGGCCTGGTTCAACCGCGGCAGCACCAGCCGCCGCAGGCGCTCGCCGCCCCACGGGGTGCGCGCGACGCCGACCGCGCCGCCGACCACCAGCGCAACCAGCACCACGCCCCCGGCCACCAGCGCCAGCACGACCCCGACCGCCACCTTCAGGGCGACGAGCGCGCGGCGCATCAGAACGCCTCGCCGATCGCGATGTGCAGGACGCACAGGTTGTCGTTGACGAAGGTCCCGCGGTGCGTGCCCCCGAGACCGAAGCAGCTGTCGTCGACCGTGTAGGGCATCTGCGCGATGCCGCCGCCGATCGGGTTGACCGCGTAGAGGGGTGGGGGACGTCCGACCTGCAGGCGCCGGGCGAAGTCCACGCGGATCGGGCCGACCGGCGTGCGGTAGCGCAGCCCGATGCCCACCGCCCAGAGCAACGACGAGAGATCGTCGGGGCCGATGCGTCCCTGCGTGACCTGCCCGAAGTCGCTGAACACGGCGAGGACCAGCGCGCTCGACAGCTGAAGGCGCGCCTCGAAGCTCCCGTCGATGAGGCCGTCTCCCCCGATCGGCAGGGTGAGGAGCGCCGGGCCGCCCGGTGTGAGTTGAGTGGACGGTGCCGGCGCGAGCAGCAGCGGGGACAGCCGTCGGTCGCTGAACCCGCGCATCGAGATCCCGCCCCCGGCGAAGAAGCGGGTGACCACCGCGCTTTGCCCGCCACCGCCGGGCAGGAGCTCGCCCACCCGCAGCCGCGCCGCGAAGGTCAGACGATCGTGCTCGCCGAGGCTGACATAGCCGCGCAGATCCGGCAGCACCCGGACGTAGGTGAAGTCGCCGAGCAGGGGGCCTCCGCCCTCTTGCAGCGACAGGCTGGCATAGAATCCATTCCGCGCCTCGAGCGGAGAGTCGCGTCGATCCCAGGTCACCATCTGTTCGAGGTAAGACAGCACGATCAGGCAACTGCTCGTGGTGTCGGCGCAGCCGAGGGTGAGCGGCGCGGCGCTGGCGGAGGCGATCGCCGGCCCGTTGAGCCAGTAGGCCTGCAGGTTGTAGGTGGGGTACACGGACAGAGACGCCCGCGGTTGCCAGACCACCCCCGTCGCAAAGCGTCCCCCGAGCGCGTCGTACGCCTGCTCGAGCGTGCGTTCGAGCTCGATCGAGCTGCGCAGGCGCAAGGCGGGATGTTCGAGGAGGCGCGGTTGCTCGAGCTCGAGCCGGAGCCGTGCGATGGGTCCACTGCGCGGGCCCGCCGCCACGTCGTTGCTCAGGACCGCATATGTGCTCGGGATGAAGGCCCAGCCCGCCTCGGCGTGGGCCGTCAGCTTGCGCATGCCGCCGTGGAAGTTGCGGTCCGACCACTCGAGGACGAGGCGCGCCTCGTTGCGAATCTGGTCGATGCGGACCCCGCCGCCCGCGCGCAGGGTGTGAAACGGCGCCTCCCGGGCCTCGACGACGATCGGCATGCGCGCCCGCGCGCGATCGGGCGTCCCGGTGCTGACCTTGGCCACCGCGAACAGGCCCATGCCGAACACCCGCCTCTGCGCCTCGGCCAGGGCCTCGTCGGAGAACAGGCTGCCCTCGGGCGCGGCGAGGCGCACCTGCTCCCAGACCCAGACGGGCGCGAGCGCCGCGCGGGGCCCGAGCCGAACCTCGATGTCGCCGAAGCGATAGCGCGGCCCGAGCTGCACGACCAGCAGCAACGCGGCCGTGTGCGCCTTCACGTCCACCAGCGCGCGCCCGTCCACCGCGGCATCCGCGAAGCCGAGCCCGCGCAGCCGCGCCCGGAGCGCGGTCTTGGCGGCCTCCCATCGATCCTCGACGAAGACGTCGCCGGGGGCGAGCCGGAGGTGGCGCTCGACGTCGGCGCGCTCTGCTGGAGTCAACCCGGTCGCGGTCGCCGTCACACCTGCGGCCGCCACCTCGGCGCCGGCGCCCGCGCCACCCGGTGGGTCGAGTCCCTCGATCCGCACCGTCCCCACGCGCGTCGGGCCTCCCTCGCTCACCACCGCGGTGAGGGCGACCCCGCGGTCTCCGAGGGGCTTCACCGAGCTCGAGACGATCTCCGCATCGTAGTAGCCCCGGCTCTCGTAATAGCGCTCGATGCGGGCCAGATCGCTCTCCCAGGTGATGGGATCGAAGTCCCGCCGGGTCGCAAAGGGCCACCACCCGGTGGGCACGGTCGCGATGCGTGCCTGGATGTCGCCCTTCGACACGTGGTGCACGCCCTCGAGCTTCAGGCTCTCGATTCGCGGGCCGGTGGGCTTCTCAGCGCCGTGCCCACACCCGAGCGACACAGCGAGGAGCAGCATCCCCACCGCGAGGCAGAGCCGACGCTGCACGGCAGACGACGGTGACACGGGGCTGGCTCACGCCAGCCTCCGCTTCACGGAGTCCACGTCCTCGCCGATGGTCCTGCGCGTCCGCGCGAAGGGCTCGCGGACGCGCTTGCGCCAGGCCAGGCGTCCGCCGATCGCTGTGGTCAGGCCGACAGCGGCGGCCATCACCAGCCCTGCCGCCCATCCCGGCATCACCTGGCCGAGCGCCAGGACCGCGCTCATGAACACGAGGTTCAACGTCACGAGGCCACCGACGCCCGCCACACCCAGCCCGCCCAGCATCCGCGCCTCGTCGCGCAGGTTGGCCCCGAGCTCCGCCTTGGCGAGCTCGATCTGCTTCTGGGCGAGCTGGCTCACCTCCTCGCTGATCTGCTTGATGAGCTCGCCGGTCGACAGATCCCGCGGTCGCATCCCCGGCGGGGGGGAGATCCCGGATGCCGCCCGCCCGAATCCGAGCCCGGGCACTCCATTCGAGGTCATCGCTCCGCCTGGCGTCGGCCGTGCCGACCCCATGGGCGCCATCGTCTTCTTTGGATCACTGCGCTGCTCCACGATCGTTTCCTCCACGGCTCGGGGGGGGTTGGGCTCTCTAGCGTCGGGAGGCGATTCAAGAAACGTTCCACCGACGCCACTCCCCTTGCCGCTCGGTAGGGTTCAGCCACGCGAGGCGGATCGCGGTCAACACCGGCGCCGGTGGTTTCGGGGGCGTCCCCTGCGTTTCGAATCGGGAACATCCGGCCAGGTGGTGCGGTTCGGAGAAGATGGGGCCCCTCCTCTCAGGGCGAGGGGGCGAGGGGGCGAGGGGCGCCACTTCACCGCCAGGCCCCCGGAGGAGGAGCGAGGTGGCTGGGCTCTCGTCGACGCTCAGGCCCTGGGCGGATGGGCCGCGGGGGCCGGGAGGTTGCGCCGGGCGGTCACCTGCTCGAAGCTCGCACGCAAACCGGGGACGTTGGCGGCGAGCAGCCCGAACTCGCGCTTCGGAATGCTGAGCACCGTCATGGCCTCGACGCAGCGAACGGAGGCGTTGCGGGGCGCGCTGTCGAGCAGCGCCATCTCGCCGAAGCATTCCCCCGGTCCGAGGCGTGCCAGCACCCGCTCGCCGCCGCCGCCTTGGCCCAGGCCGGGTACGCGCCGGACCACATCGGCCTTGCCCGACAGCAGGATGTAGACCCGATCTCCGATCTCGCCCTCCGAGAACACGTCCTGCCCGGGCTCGAAGTGCTCGTGCATGGCGCCCCCCGTGCCCCCGAGCCGCAGCTCCACCAGCTCGGGCGCGAGCACGAGATCCAGCGTCCACGCGCTCGCCACCTTGATGCGCCGGCCCCACCCTGGCAGCTTGGCGAGATAGATGGTGCGCCAGAGGAACCAGGCGACGAACCCCGACAGCCGGAGCCCGAAGACCTCGGCGACGGCGTTGCGCCGCCCGAGAGAGCCCATCTTGCCGAGCCCGCCGAAATCGAAATTGCGCAGCGGCCGCGCGCTCGAGCAGGCGGCGATGTTGTCCCCGACCACGGCAGCTTGCCGGGTGGCGTGCTGCGCCGTGGGCGGGCAGGGTGTGCCGTCCTTGGTCGGGACGGCTGCGCAGTCGCCGAGCGCCCAGACGTTCTCGAAGCCGGTCACCCGCAAGGTGCGATCCACCTGCAAGCGGCCATTCCTGGTCTTCGGCAGGGCGAGCGCGTCGATGAGTGGGTGCGGCGATGCCGGGATGGTCGAGATCAGCGTCTTGGTGGGAATGACCGTGCCATCCCCGAGGATGGCCGAGGCGCCGGTCGCGGCCTTGAGGCGCTGCCCGAGCACCAGCTCCACGCCGCGCCGGCGCAGGATCCGGGCCGCGAACTGGCGCAGCTCGGGGGCCATCTCGGGCAGGATCTCGTCGCCCGAATGGACCAGCACCACGCGGACGGCGTTGGGATCGATGCGCCGGTAGTGCCGCACGACATCGCGGACGAAATCGTTGAGCTCGGCCGCGACCTCCACCCCCGAGAACCCGCCTCCCGCCACCACGAAGGTGAGGAGCTGCCGCTGCAGCTCGGGATCGTCCTCCTCGAGATCCGCCTCCTCGAGCGCCCGGATCACCCGGCTGCGCACCTCGAGCGCGTCGCTGAGGTTCTTGAAGGGCAGGGCGTGCTCGGGCAGCCCGGGCAGGCCACGAAAGTCGGTCACCGTGCCGGGCGCCAGCACCAGGTGATCGTACGCGAGCACATGGGCGTGCGGCCGGAAGCCCGGGGCCGCCGTGACGGTCTGCCGGCCCACGTCGATGGACTCCACGTCCCGCACGTGCACGTGGGTGCGCGCCAGCATCCGGCGCAGCGGGCTCACCACGTCGGTGAGCCCGATGGTCCCCGAGATCACCTCGGGAAGCATCGGCTGGAACACGAAGTAGTTCTCCCGCGCGAACAGCACGATCTCCCAGTCGACGCGGCCTCGCAGCCTGCGCTCGAGCGCCTGGGCCGCGTACACCCCGGAGAATCCGCCACCCACGATCACGATGCGCTTCATTGGTGCCTGCCTCCTCGCGAGAACGTGTCGCGACCGTGTTTCGATCACCTGTCACTCCGCCGGTCACTACGCCCAGATTGGCCTGCGGTTACGATCGGCTCACTTGCTGGTCGCCACCCAGGTGCCGTCCCAGTCGGGCGGCGGCGGGGTCCCGGCCCAGCTCCGGCAGCGCGCGGCCAGGACCGCGCTCGGGCCGTCGACCGCGCACTCGGGGCGGGCGAGCAGCTCCAGCGCCCGCTCGAACGACCGCGCCTGGGCGGCGTGCAGGGCGGCTTCGTAGGTGCGAACGACGCACCCGTCGACGTCCTCCTCCGCGGACGATCCTCCAGGGGTCCGCTCCCCGCGCAGCTCGTGGACGGTGATGGCGCGGGACTTGCCCTTGACGGCCACCCGATCCACCTCGCGGAAGATGAACCCCTGGTCCACCACCGCCGCGCGGATCGATTCGCTCACCAGGATGGTCGTGCCGTAGAGCTTGTTCAGCCCCTCGAGGCGCGCCGCCAGGTTGACCCCGTCCCCCATCGCGGTGTAGCTGAGCCGCTCGGGCGCGCCGAAGTTCCCGACCAGCACGCGATCGGCGTGGAGCCCGAAGCGCGTCCGCCAGGCTGACAACCCAGCCGGCAGCCCGGCCGATCTCCACGAGTCCGAACCGCCGAGGGTCCGCGTGGCCCGGGCACACGCGAGCGCCGCTCGACAGGCCGCCGCGGGATGGGCCGGCACGGGACCGGGCACGTTCCACAGCACCATCAGCGCGTCCCCGATGTACTTGTCGACGATCCCCCCGGTCGCCTCCACCGCCACGGTCGCTGCCTCCAGGTACCGGCCGAGCGCCGCCGCCAGGGCATCCGGGGTCATCGCCTCGGCGTGGGTGGTGAAGTCGGCGATGTCGGTGAACATGATGGACACGTCGCACGGCTCGGCCCCCAGCACCGGCTCGTGGCCGCTCTCGTACAGCCGGCGGACCAGCCCGACCGGCACGTACTTGACCATGGCGCGCAGGGCCGTCTTGGCGCGCTCGACGCTCTCGAGCGCCCCGCGGATCTCGCGAAACGGCGAGCGCGCCCGCACGGCCGGCAAGGGAGCGAAGCGAAACTGCCGCATGCCCTCGGTCGAGGCGAGCAGGCTCGACATCCCACGCCCGACGGTGCGCGCGCCGATCGCGCCGGCCGCCCCGACGGCCGCCACCACCAGCACGAGCAGGGCGAGCAGCCGGTCGCGCGCCCGCAGCAGCCCGCCCACGTAGAAGCGCTCGGGCACCACCACGCCGACCAGCCATCGCTGGGCGCGGCCCTCGGCCAGCGGGACCAGCGTGATGAGGTACGGCTCACCGCCCACGACCCGCCGCGATCCCCCGGTTCCGCCGGCCCGGGCCCAGCCGAGGGCCGCCTCGACCGCCGGCGGGAGGGTGGTCGGCACCACCCGCAGATCGCCGTCCGGATCGGGCTGACCTGCGGGGTTCTGGGGCTCGTAGCGATCCGCCGGTTGCAGCCGGGTCACCAGGCGTCCGTCGGTATCGGTGATGAAGAGGCGGTGGGGATCGCGCCCCGTGGGATCGGCGGGTCCGCGGCCCATGCGCTCGAGGGTCTCGCTGACCATCCCGGCCCGCAGGACCCCGAGGAAGGTGCCGTCCGCTTCGAAGATGGCCTTCTGGATGGTGAGGGTCTTGCGCCGGCGCGGCTCCGGCAGATCGGCGTCGAAGGCGCTGTAGGCGATGTCGCTCCAGATGGCGGAGCCCCGCCAGTCCCGGTGCGCCGCGGTCCGGAAGGTGTCGTGCAGCGTGGGATCACCCGGGCTGCCGGCCTGCGCCTCGG
>CAZIOH010000006.1:67300-118749 GCA_964540815.1 uncultured Myxococcales bacterium
GTCCGGAAGGTGTCGTGCAGCGTGGGATCACCCGGGCTGCCGGCCTGCGCCTCGGGCAGAGGCTGGCTGACGGCGCCGACCTTTCCTGTCGGTTCCCTTGTGGCTATGATCCGTCCGCGCCCGCCCGGCGCCAGCACCATCGCGCCGTCCGGATCGTCGTGATCGAAGCGCCCCGAGGTCAAGGTCAGATCGGTGAGGCCATCGAGCGCGATCACCTCGCCGAGGAGATAGCGGCGCAAGCTCTCCGGATCGCGGGCTGTCACCGCGCCCGCCTGCTCGGCCTGCTCGAAGTCGGCGATGGCCCGCTCTCCGAGCCCGAGCTCGTGCTCGAGGGTGCCCGCCACCCCGGCGGCCGCGGCGCTCCGCGCGGAGTCTCCCAGGGTCACCACCGCACGACTGGCGGTCGCGAGCGCCACCAGCAAGACAGCCGCCGCCATCGACGTGAGAAGGCACACGGTGAGGGCGAAGAATCGCGGCAGCGTCATCGGATCCCTCCTTACGCCGAGCACGCGGACTGGTTACGATGCTCGGTGCAAGGTGCAGGGTGAGCCAGCCGGATCGCTCCGGAGCGATCCGGCGGTCCGCTCGTCACTGCACCGGGGAAAGGGCGTAGGAGCGACGACATGCCACATCGCACGCGAAACGACCAAAGGGTGGACGCCAGCCATGATGATCAGCGGTGGGAGAGCGGCGCGGCCGAACCCGAGCTCCGTCGCCTCGAGCAGGACCGCACCCGGGAGCGCAACTGGAAGCGGTTCGGGCCTTATCTCTCCGAGCGCCAGTGGGGCACCGTGCGCGAGGACTACTCGGAGGGCGGGACCTGCTGGGACTACTTCCCACACGATCACGCGCGACGCCGGGCCTACCGGTGGGGTGAGGACGGGCTTCTCGGCATCTGCGATCGCCAGGGCCGCCTGTGCTTCGCGCTCGCCCTGTGGAACGGCGCCGACCCGATCCTCAAGGAGCGACTCTTCGGGCTCACCGGGCCCGAAGGGAACCACGGCGAGGACGTCAAGGAGCAGTACTTCTACCTCGACTCGACGCCCACGCACTCGTACATGCGCGCGCTCTACAAGTACCCGCAGGCCGCGTTTCCCTACACGCGCCTCGTCGAGGAGAACCGGCGCCGCGGCAAGGCCGACCCGGAGCTCGAGCTCGAGGACACCGGGGTCTTCGACGATGGCCGCTACTTCGACGTCTTCGCCGAGTATGCCAAGGACGCCCCCGACGACATCCTGATCGCGCTCACCATCGCCAACCGCGGGCCGGAGGTCGCGCCGATCACCGTGCTGCCGACCGTGTGGCTGCGCAACACCTGGTCGTGGGGCCGCACCGGCGAAGGCTACGCCGATCGCGGGACCATCTGCGCGGTCGACGACGGGGAGATCGCGATCACCCACCCGGAGCTCGGGGCCTTTCGGCTCTCGCTGGAGAACGCGCCCGGCCAGCACCATCCGCCCGAGCTCGTGTTCACCGAGAACGAGACCAACGTCGAGGCGCTCTACGGCGCCTCGAACCGGACCCCGTTCGTCAAGGACGCCTTCCATGCGTACCTGGTGGAAGGCCACGCCGGGGCCGTGAACCCGGCCAGGAAGGGGACCAAGGCGGCCGGCATCCATCGATTGACCATCCCCGCCGGGGGAGAGGTCCGCCTGCGGCTGCGGCTCACGGGTGCCCTCGAGACGGCGGGCAGCCGAGGCGGCCGGCTCGGCGCCGTCGCCGCGGTCGACGAGCCCGGGGACCCGTTCGCCGACTTCGACGCGATCTTCGCCGCGCGCCGGGGCGAGTGCCAGGGCTTCTACCGGGCCAAGACCGGCCCGCTCACCGACGACGAGCGCGTGGCGGTGACCCAGGCCTACGCCGGCCTGCTGTGGTCCAAGCAGTTCTATCACATCGACATCCGCGCCTGGCTCGAGGGCGATCCGGGACAGCCCCCGCCGCCCGCCAGGCGGGCGGGGGTTCGCAACTCCGAGTGGAAGCACCTGTACAACCGGGACGTGATCTCCATGCCCGACAAGTGGGAGTACCCCTGGTTCGCGGCCTGGGATCTGTCGTTTCACATGATCCCCTTCGCGCGCATCGATCCCGACTTCGCCAAGGAGCAGCTCGTGCTCCTCACGCGCGAGTGGTACATGCACCCGAACGGTCAGCTCCCGGCCTACGAGTTCGCCTTCGGGGACGTGAATCCGCCGGTGCACGCCTGGGCGGCCTGGCGGGTCTACAAGATCGCGGTCGACGCCCACGGCCACCGTGACCGGGTGTTCCTGGCCCGGGTCTTCAACAAGCTCCTGCTGAACTTCACCTGGTGGGTGAACCGCAAGGACGCCGAGGGACGCAACCTGTTCTCTGGGGGCTTCCTCGGCCTCGACAACATCGGGGTGTTCGACCGATCGCGTCCGCTGCCGACGGGAGGGCACCTCGAGCAGGCCGACGGCACCGCCTGGATGGCGTTCTTCTGCGCCACCATGCTCTCGATGGCGCTCGAGCTCGCCAGATCCGAGCCGGCCTACGAGGACATGGCCTCCAAGTTCTTCGAGCACTTCGTGCACATCACGGACGCCATGAACGCCCTCGGGGGCAAGGGCCTGTGGGACGATCAGGACGGGTTCTACTACGACAACCTGCACCTCGAGCAGAACGGGGTGGACACCGAGCGCCCGCTGAGGGTGCGCTCGCTGGTTGGGCTGTTGCCGCTGATCGCGGCCGAGGTGCTGGAGAACGAGATCATCGATCGCCTGCCGGCCTTCAAGCGGCGGATGAACTGGTTCCTCGAGAACCGCCCCGATCTGGCCGGTCGGGTGATCCGCAGCGGCAGCGACCACGAGCACATCCTGCTCGCCATCCCCTCGAGGGACCGGCTCGTCAAGGTGCTCGGATACATGCTCGACGAGAGCGAGTTCCTCTCGCCCCACGGGATCCGCTCGCTGTCGAAGGTGCACGAGAAGCGGCCCTACCGCTTCTTTCACGCCGGCGAGGAGTTCCGGGTGGACTACGTGCCCGGGGAGTCGAACACCGGCCTGTTCGGGGGGAACTCGAACTGGCGCGGGCCGATCTGGATGCCGGTCAACTACCTGCTGGTCGAGGCGCTCGAGCGCTATCACCACTTCTATGGCGACGCGCTGAAGGTCGAATGCCCGACCGGGTCGGGGCGGTGGCTCGACCTCGAGCAGGTGGCCCGCGAGCTGGCGGCGCGGCTCGGGGGCATCTTCCTCGCGGACGAGCGCGGGCGGCGTCCCTGCCACGCCGACGACGCGCGCTTCGCCACCGACCCGCACTGGCGGCAGCTGGTCCTGTTTCACGAGTACTTCCACGGCGAGACCGGCCGCGGGGTCGGCGCCAGCCACCAGACCGGCTGGACCGCGCTCGCCATCCGCTTCATCGAGGATCAGGCGCGAGCACGGACCGCTGCCCACGCGCCGCGCGGGCCGCTCGCCGAGGCCGCGCACGGTCACGTTGCGGTGGAGAGCCCCCACCACCGGCACCCAGCGTCGGCGGCCGTCCCATCGGAGGGTGTGGCGGCGACGACCATGTCGATGACGACGACGATGGCCCCGGCCCCGGGCTCGTGGGAGGCACCCTCGTGAACGACCGGCGGCGGGAGTGGCTGGAGACCGACGGGCTCGGCGGTTTCGCGTCCGGCACGGTGGCCGGCCTCCGCACGCGGCGCTACCACGGGCTGCTGGTGACGGCGACCTCGCCCCCGGCCGGCCGCAAGATGCTGGTGAGCGGCTTCGACGCGCGGGTCGAGACCCCTGGGGGCAGCTTCTGGCTGACGACCGAGAACTACGCCCCCGACGTGGTGGCCGGCGACGGCGAGCGGCACATCGAGAGCTTCGTCGGCGATCCCTGGCCCACCTGGACCTTCCGCCTGCCGGACGGCACGCGCATCGTGCACGAGGTGTTCGTGCGCGCGGGCGCGCCCGAGGTCTTCCTGTCCTGGCGCCTGCGCGCGGGAGCGGGGCCGCGGGCGCCGACCGGGGCGCCGGATCTCGGCTGGGCCCGGCTGCGGGTGCGGCCCTTCCTGGCCGGCCGGGACTTCCACGCGCTCATGCACGAGAACGGCGCCTTCTGCTTCGATCCCGAGGTGGACGGGGCCGCGCTGCGCTTCCGGCCGTACGGCGGCAGCGTGCCGGCCATCGTCGTGTCCTCGAATGGCAGTTACCGCCATCAGCCGGAGTGGTACCGTCGCTTCGTCTATTCCGAGGAGCGGGCCCGGGGGCTCGACTGCGAGGAGGATCTGGCGGCGCCCGGCGAGTGGACCTTCGAGCTCGGGGCGGCGGAGGCGGTCCTCGGTTTCGGGGCCGAGCTCGGCCCGCGCGAGCCGAACCGCCCCGGCGCCGCGGTGGCCCTGGCGACGGCGCGCGACGCCGAGCGTGTCCGGCGCGGGCGGCTCGGGGGCCCGCTCGATCGTGCCGCCGATCAGTACCTGGTCGCGCGGATCGGCGGACGCACCATCATCGCGGGCTACCCCTGGTTCGGCGACTGGGGGCGGGACACCTTCATCGCCATGCGCGGGCTGTGCCTGGCGCGCGGGCGGGTGCAGGAGGCCCTCGACATCCTCCTGGCGTGGGCCGGTCTGGTGTCGGAGGGCATGTTGCCGAACTGCTTTCCGGATGCCAGCGCCGCACCCGAGTACAACACGGTGGACGCGTCCCTGTGGTACGCCGTGGTGGTGCGCGAGGCCGTCGACGCGGCGGGCGCCACGCTGGCGGCCACCAACCGACGGCGTCTCGTGGAGGCGGTCGAGGAGATCCTCCTGCACCACGCGGCGGGTACACGGTACGGGATCCACGCCACCGAGGATGGACTGCTCGCGGCCGGGGTGCGGGGGCAGCAGCTCACCTGGATGGATGCCCGGGTCGACGGTCGCGAGATCACGCCCCGGATCGGCAAGCCGGTCGAGATCCAGGCCCTGTGGCTGAACGCCCTGGCGGCCGCCGTGGCGCTCGGTTGCCCTTCGTCGGGGCGCTGGGCGACCATCCTCGACGGCGGGCAGCGCGCCTTCGCCGAGCGATTCTGGGACGAGGATCGGGGCCACCTGCGCGACGTGGTCGACGTGGAGCACGTCGCGGGTGCCGTGGACGCGACCCTGCGCCCGAACCAGGTCCTGGCGGTCGGTGGCTTGCCGCTGGCGTTGCTGGGTGGCGCGCGGGCCGAGCGGCTGCTCGGGGTGGTCGAGGAGGCGCTGGTGACGCCGCTCGGGTTGCGATCCCTCGCGCCGGGCGCGCCCGGGTACCGGCCGCACTATGCGGGCGGGGTCGCGGACCGCGACGGCGCTTACCACCAGGGGACGGTCTGGCCATGGCTGATGGGTCCGTTCGTCGAGGCCCACGTGCGCGTCCACGGCGGCACCGCGGAGGCCAAGCGCGCGGCGCGCGTGCGCTTCCTCCAGCCCCTGATGCGGAACCTCGAACAGGCTGGCCTCGGACATCTCTCCGAGGTCGCCGACGGCGAGCCTCCGTACACCCCGGGGGGCTGTCCGTTCCAGGCCTGGTCGCTGGGTGAGCTGATCCGGCTCGATCGGGTGGTGCTCGCGCCCGGGATGACCGGGACGACGTCCGGTGTTCCAGGTGGAGCACCGGAGCGTCGGGTGGCCGCGACCACCGGCTTCGCGGGGGGCGGGCCGGCCACGGGCCTCGAGCGGGCGTAACCGCGAGCGGCGCGGGCGCGTAGGCGCATGCGTAGTCGTCGTCAAGGACGGAGGAGACACATGGACACGAGAGATTACTTTTCGGAGCAGGGGATGCCGGAGCCAGAGGATCCCGCCTGCGCCGTCGTCAAGAGCCTGGCCGGTCAGAAGGCCATCGTGACGGGCGCGAACTCCGGCATCGGCCGGGCGGTGGCGGTGGCGCTCGGCCACGCCGGCGCCGACGTGGTGGTGAACTACGTCTCGCGCGAGGAGGAGGCGGCCAAGGTCGTCGAGGAGATTCGCAGGTGCGGGGCCAAGGCCTTCGCCCACCGCGCCGACGTCAGCAGCGAGGCCGACGTGCAGGGCATGTTCGCGCGGGCCGTGGAGACCTTCGGCGCGGTCGACATCGTGGTGAACAACGCCGGATTGCAGAAGGACGCGCCGTTCGACGAGCTCACGCTGGCGGCCTGGGACCTGGTCATGAACGTGAACCTCAAGGGGCAGTTCCTGTGCGCGCGCGAGGCGGTGCGGGCGTTCAAGCGTCAGGGCGTCCGCAAGGAGATCTCGTCCTCGGCCGGCAAGATCCTGTGCGTGAGCTCGGTTCACGACGTCATCCCATGGGCCGGACACGTGAACTATGCCGCCTCGAAGGGCGGGGTGATGATGATGATGAAGTCCATCGCCCAGGAGGTCGCACCCCACCGGATCCGCGTCAACAGCATCTCGCCAGGGGCTGTGCGCACGCCCATCAACGTCGAGGCCTGGAACAACCGCGAGGCCTACAACGCCCTCATGAAGCTGATCCCGTACAAGCGCATCGGCGAGCCCGCGGAGATCGGCCGCGCGGCGGTGTGGCTCGCCTCCGACCAGTCCGACTACGTCACCGGCGCCACCATCTACGTCGACGGAGGCATGACCCTCTACCCCGGGTTCGAGACGGGCGGGTAATGGACGCGCCTTCGGCGCTCGCGGGAAGGGGAGGACCCCTCCCCGCGGGCCCCTCCCGGGGACGACGAGAGGCGGGTCCGGATCTGCTTCGCTGGTGCTGTCTCCGGTTGGCAAAGCCAACCTCCGATCAACCGAATGGAGGACGCGGCAGCGAGCCACGTCCCCGATTCAATCGCCGCGCGGGGACATGCGAGCGGCGGCGAGCCACGTCCCCGATTCAATCGCCACGGGGCCACGTGCGAGCGGCAGCGAGCCACATCCCCGATCCATGCAAGGGCAGTTGTCCTTCCGCGGCTCGCCAAAAGAGTTTCTCGGCCTGCCGAGGTAGATTCGGACCCATGCGCTCCTCATCCCTGCGGCGGACCCGCACTGCCGTCGTCACCGTCTCGTGCGTCGCCGTGGCGGCCGTCGGGCTCCACGCCGCGCGACCTTCCCCCGCGCGGGCGCAGGCGACGGGCGAGGCGCTGACCTGGGCGGAGGCCCGGGCCGCGGCCGAGCGTCGCGCCCCCGAGCGGGCGCTGGCCGCGCGCCGTGCCGCGCTCGCCGAGACCGACGTCGCGATCGCCCGCGCGCTCCCCAACCCGACCTTCACCGTCACCACATCCCGGCTCACCGCTCGCCTCGCGACCGGCGTGAGCCTGCCCATGCCGCTGTTCGGGCAGCGCCACCTCGCGACCGTGGTCGCGCGCGCCGACGTCGACACGGCTCTGCGGGAATCCGCGCTCGGACAAAGTGAGCTGAGATGGAATGCCACCATGGCCTGGATCGATGCCTGGGAGGCAGCGGCCCGGGCCCGGCTGGTCGCCCTCGCCGCGGCCGACGCCGACCGCTTGCTGGAGATCGCTCGCGCGCGCTTCGAGGCCGGCAGCGCCCCGCGCCTCGACGTGGTGCGCGCGACCGCCGACCGGGCGCGGTCCCACGCCGAGGCCGAGGGGGCGGGGCCGCTCGTGACGGCGGCGGCGGCCCACCTTGCGGTCTGGGTCGGGGCGGACCCGATCGCCCCGCCCCGGGTGGTGGGCGAGCCCGGCGTTCCGGCCGCGCTGCCGGACCTGGCGGTCCTGGTCGAGGCCCTCGCGCTCTCCCACCCGGCGCTCGAGCGCGACCGCGCGGAGGAGCGCGCCGCCACCGCCCGCGCCGATCTCGAGCGGCGGTTGCGTCTTCCGGTGGTCAGCGCGGATGTGATGGTGAGCCAGTGGGATCCGACCACCCCCGGGACCGACGTCCTCGCGGGCGCGTCCTTCGAGTTGCCAATCCTTGACCAGCGCGCGGGCAGCATCGCGCACGCCGAGCGCCAGCGCGACGTGTTCGCCGCCGCGCGCGCGCTCGATGACGCCCATCTGAGGGCCGACCTGGTGGACGCCTACCACCGGACCCGCTCGGGCGCGGGCCGGGCCCGCGAGATCGGGAGGTCGGCCTTGCCGGCCAGCGAGGAGGCGCGGGCCCTCACCGAGGAGAGCTACCGCGCGGGACGCGCGGATCTTTTGCGGGTCCTCGATGCGCAGCGGGCGGTCCTCGAGTTGCGTCTCGCGGAGCGCGAGGCCATCGGGGCCTGGGCCCGGGCCTTCGCGGATCTCGAGCGCGCCGTCGGCGCCGCTCTTCCCCAGGGTGCGTCCGATTCTCCGCCTTCGCCTTCGCCGTCGTCGTCGTCGTCGTCTCCTCCTCCTCCTCCTCCGCCTTGGCCTCCGGGTCCGTCCCCGCTCATGCAAACGGCCCATGCGGTTCGTTGACGGGATGGGCGGCCCCGCGCTGGTCTTCATCGCTCTCGTCTTCGTGCTCGCGGGGCAGGGCTGCCACCGCCCGACGCCAGCGGCCGCCTCTGCGTCCGAGGCGGCCGACGAGGGCGACGCCCCGGCGGGGCCGAAGCGCGTGCGCTGCGCTCCCATCGAGGAGCGCACCGTGCGCGACGTGCTCGAGGTTCACGGGGCGCTCGCACCCCTGCCCGATCGCGACGCGCAGATCGCCGGGCAGACCGCGGGGCGCCTCCTGCGGGTGCTCGTGCGCGAGGGTGAGCGGGTCGTCCGCGGGCAGCCGCTGGCGCAGATCGACGCCGCCGCCCTGCGCGACCAGGTGACCCAGGCCGGCGCCCAGCTGGCCAAGGCCCGCGCGGAGAGCCACCTCGCCGTCACCAGCCGCGACCGCGTCGCGCGGGTCTTCGAGCGCGGGATCGCCGCGCGCCAGGAGCTCGACGACGCCGAAGGTCGGGTCGCCACCACCTCCGCGAGCGAGGCCGAGGCACGGGCGTCGAGCGAGATGGCGCGTCGCCAGCTCGAGCGCACCACCGTCCGGGCCCCCCTGTCGGGCGTGGTGCTGCACGTGTTTCGCAAGTCCGGCGAGCTCGTCGACGGCACGCCCGCCACGCCCATCCTCGAGGTGGGCGATCC
This sequence comes from uncultured Myxococcales bacterium, assembly GCA_964540815.1. GTDB lineage: Bacteria > Myxococcota_A > Polyangia > Fen-1088 > Fen-1088 > CAZIOH01. Next base: position 76,259 of record CAZIOH010000006.1, read on the forward strand.
GTCGGCGCTGGAGCTGGTCGGCACCGCCACCGCCTTCGCGCTGGTCCACATCCAGCCTGGTGACGTCGCGCGGATCGAGGTGCCGGCCCTGCCGTCCTTTCCGTTCGCGGGCGTGGTGGCCGCGGTCTCGCCCGCGGTCGATCGCGCGACCGGGCTCGGGACCGTCCGCGTGACCCTTGCGGGCGGTGGCAAGGTCACCCCGCCGGTCGGGCTCACCGCCACCGCGCGGGTGGAGGTTGGGCAGCCGCGCCGCGCGGTGGTGGTCCCCACGGCGGCGCTGCGCGCCGCCATCGGACCCCGCGCCGAGCTGGTCATCTGCGGCACCGATCGCCATGCCCACGTGGTCGGGGTGGTCCGCGCCGGGCTCGGCCACACCACCACCACCACCACCACCACGGCCACCGACCCCGTATCCGCCGCGGCCACCGCCGACGGATTCGCCGAGATCGGCTTCTCCGAGGACACGGGAGCCCGGACGGCCCGTCCGGGAGCGCTGGTGGCGGTCGAGCCGGTACTCGGGCTCCTCGAGGGCGACAGGCTCGAGATCACCACCCATGACTGAGCCCGGCCCCAGCGCGCCCCGCGGGCCACGCGGAACGCGCGGACCAGGCGTCGGACCAGACGGACAACAGGGGTGGGCGGCCCGCCACGCCTCCGTCATCGTCATCGCGACCCTGGCGCTGGCGGCGGGTGGGGTCTACGCCGGCACCCGCCTGCCGAGCGGGATCTACCCCGAGATCGAGTTCCCGCGCATCGTGGTCGTGGCCCACGAGCGCGACGTCCCCCCGGGCGAGGCCCAGAAATCCCTCACCCGCCCCCTCGAGAACGCGCTCGCCACCGTCATGGGCGTGGAGCGCATCCGGTCGCGCACCATCCGCGGGTCGGTCGAGATGTCGCTGCAGTTCGCGCCCGGCACCGACATGTGGCGGGCCCTGCAGCTCACCGAGTCCCGGGTGGCCGAGGCGCGCGCCGATCTCCCGCCCACCACCGAGGTCAACGTCGAGCGCCTGACCACCACCTCCTTTCCGGTCGTGACCTTCAACCTGTCCGGCGACACCGTCGATCCGCGGCGCCTGCGAGAGCTCGCCGACCTGGTGCTGCGCCCGGCCCTGTCGCGCATCCACGGCGTCGGGCGCATCGAGGTGCTGGGGGGCGACGTGCGCGAGGTCGAGATCGTGCTCGACCCCGACCGCCTCGCGGGCCTCGGCCTCCGTCCCACCGACGTGGTGGAGCGCGTGCGCTCCTCCACCGTGCTCCAGGCGGTGGGGCGCTTCGACGAGTCGCGCGCGCTCGTCACAGTGATGGCCTCCGCCGAGCCGCGCCGACTCGCCGATCTCGAGCGGGTCCCGGTCACCACCGCCCCGGATGGAACGCCGGTGCCGCTGTCGGCGGTGGCCCGCGTGTTCGAGGGGGCCGAGGACCGCACGCTGCGGGTGGGCGGACCGCGGGGCGAGACCGTGCTCGTCAGCGTGAGCCGCCTTCCCGGCGCCAGCACACCCGAGGTGGTGGAGCAGGCCGAGCGGCTGGCGGCCGAGGTCGCCGCTGGGTTCCCCGCGGGGGTGCGGCTCGAGCCGGTCTACGATCAGGCGGCGCTGGTGCGGGAGTCCATGCGCTCGGTGCGCGACGCCATCGGGCTCGGCATCGGGCTCTGTGTGCTGGTGATCGGCCTCTTCCTGCGGGACGTCCGCGCCGGGCTGATCGCCGCCGTGGCGGTGCCCCTGACGCTCGCCATCAGCCTGCTCGTGGCGGCGCTGTGCCGCCAGAGCCTGAACCTCATGTCGCTCGGCGGTCTGGCGGTGGCGATCGGGCTCGTCATCGACGATGCCATCGTGGTCGTCGAATCGATCGGGCGCCGCCTCGAGCAAGGCGATGCTCCGGGGGTGGCCGCCGTGACCGGACCGCGCGCGCTCTTCGCGGCTCTGGTCGGCACGACGCTGACGACGGTGGTGGTGCTCGTGCCGCTCGCGTGGCTGGCGGGGCTGGTCGGCGAGTTCTTCACGGCGCTGTCCGTGACGCTGGGCGCGGCGGTGATCCTGTCGCTCGGCATCTCGCTCACCCTGATTCCCTGGCTGTCCGGCCGCTGGCTGCGCCCGCTGCGGACGTCGCCCCGGCGCGCGGTGCTGGTGCCGGGGTACGTGTGGCTCCTGCGGCGCGGCCTGCGTCTCCCGGGGTTGCCGGCGCTCGCGGCGCTGGGCCTGCTCGGCCTGCTCGCGCTCGGGTGGGTGGCGGCGAGCCGGGTCCCGAGCGGCTTTCTGCCGACCATGGACGAAGGCGCCTTCGTGCTCGACTACTTCCTGCCGGCCGGGACCTCCCTCACCGAGACCGATCGCGTGGCCCGCAAGATCGAGGGGGTGTTGCACGCCAACCCCGACGTCGAGACCTACTCGAGGCGCACCGGCGCGGAGCTCGGCCCCATCGCGGCGACCCAGGTCAGCCGGGGAGACTTCATGGTCCGCCTGAAGTCGGGACGGGCCGGCGACCACGACATCGATCGGGTCATCGCCGCCGTCCGGGCGCGCGTGGCGGCCGAGGTCACCGAGGCGCGCACCGAGTTCGTGCAGGTGCTGCAGGACGTGCTCAACGATCTGGCCGGGATCCCGCGCCCGATCGAGGTCAAGGTCTTCGGCGACGACGACGCGGTCCTGCGGCGCGTGGCCCAGGAGATCACCCGTCGCGTCGCCGACGTGCCGGGTCTGGTCGATCTGTACCCCGGGTTCGAGGATGAATCCCCCGAGCTGCGCTTCCGCATCGACGCGGCGGAGGCCGCCCGCTTCGGCAAGACCGCGAGCGACGTGGCCGCCGATCTCGAGACCAGCCTGCGCGGGACCAGCGCCGGGGTGTTCCGGCGATCGGCGGAGTCGAACCGCCCGCTCAACCTGCGCGTGCGCTACCCGGACGCGATCCGGTTCGCGCCCGAGGCGGTGGCCAACCTCGCGTGGGCCTGGCCGAGCTCTGGCGCTGCCGGGGCGTCGCCGGCAGCGCCAGGCGGGCCGGCGGCGAGCGCCGCGACCGCGCGGATCCCGGTGTCGGTGGTGGCGCCGCTCGAGCGGGTGGGGGTGGCGACCGTGCTCCGCCGCGAGAACCTGCGCGGCGTCGTGGCGGTCACCGGCGATCACGAGGGCCGGGATCTCGGCGCGGTCGTGCGGGACATCCGGGCGCGCCTGCGCGGGCTGGCCTTGCCCGAGGGATATCGGCTCGAGCTCGGGGGGCAGTACGAGAGCCAGCGGCAGACCACCTCGGAGCTGACGGTGGTGATAGGGTTCGGCCTCGTGGCGGTGCTCGTGGTCCTGGTCGCGCAGTTTCGTCGGGTGCGCCACGCGCTCCTGGTGCTCGGCACGGCACCCCTGGCCCTGGTAGGCGCGCTCGCCACGCTGTGGCTGTCGGGGGTGCCGCTGAACGCGTCGTCGCTGATGGGGTGCGTGCTGCTCGTGGGCCTGGTGGTCAAGAACGGTATCTTGCTGCTCGAGCAGTTCGAGCTCCTCGCCGCCGGTGGGCTGTCGGTGGAGGAGGCGCTGATCGAGGCGGGTGCGCGGCGCGTGCGGCCCATCTTGATGACCACCATCGCCACGCTGGCCGGACTCCTGCCGCTGGTGCTCGGACTCGGGGCGGGCTCCGAGATCCAGCGTCCGCTCGCGGTGGCGGTGATCGGCGGGCTCAGCCTGTCGACCATGGTCAGCCTGCTGGTCCTGCCGGTGCTGGTCCGCGTCGCATGGGCACGATCCGAGCGCGGGGTCAGGCTGCCGCCGTCATCGTCATCGCTGCTGGGGCTTGGGCTGGGGTTGGTCCTGGTCCTTCCCTTGATCGTGGGCGGATGCGTGCCTGGCTCGGGCGGGCACGTGGGGACCGGCACCGGCGGTGCCGGCGGCACTGGCGGCGCCGGCGTCGCGGGACATCCGTCGGTCGGCTCGGCCTCGGGCGGCGCGATGGGCGCCGTGTCCGGTGGCGGTGGCCGGATCCCCGGCGCCGATGCCGCCGCTGTCGATCTGGCCGCGGACACCCAAGCCGCTGCGGACGCGGGACCTTCCCCGCCCGAGGCCGGCTTCGATCGGGATGGAAACGGGAATGAGAGCGGGAATGGGGAGGGTGGCTCGGGCGGTGCCACGCTGCCCGGCTGGAGCCTGGTCTGGTCCGACGAGTTCTCCGTGGACGGTCCCCCCGATCCGGCGAGCTGGCAGTTCGAGACCGGCTTCGTCCGGAACATGGAGCTGCAGTGGTACCAGGCCCCGAACGCCGCCGTCGCGGGCGGAGTGCTGACCATCGAAGGGCGGCGTGAGCGGGTCCCGAACCCCGGATACCAGGCGGGCAGCGCCGACTGGCGCACGAGCCGTGCGTTCGCCGACTACACCTCGTCGTCGATCACCACCGCCGGCAAGCGGACCTTCACCTACGGCCGCTTCGAGGCGCGTGCCCGCATCGACGTGCGCCAGGGCAGCTGGCCCGCCTTCTGGACGCTCGGTACGACCGGAGGCTGGCCCGGCGGCGGCGAGGTGGACATCATGGAGTTCTACGCGAGCAAGGTCCTCGCCAACGTCTGCCGGCCGGCGGGCGGCACCTGCGCCTGGTCGAGCGGCATCCAGACGCTCGCCGACCTCGGGCCCGACTGGCCGAGCCAGTTCCACGTCTGGGCCATGGAGTGGGACGCCACCCGCATCGATCTCTTTCTCGACGGGAAATCCACCAACCACTTCGACGTCGCCGGTGCCGTGGGGGCGGGCGTCGTCAACCCCTACGTCGCGCGGCCGGTCTACTTGCTCTTGAACCTGGCGCTCGGCGCCAACGGCGGCGATCCCGCCGGCACCACGTCTCCGCTGAAGTACGAGATCGACTACGTGCGGGTCTACCAGCGGACGCCCTGACGCCCGCGATTCTTCAGCAACGACCTCTGGTCGCTTCGGCGGTTATCTCCGGCCGCTTCAATACGACCGGCCGTCGTTGTGCTTGACCTCGAGCTTGTCGACCTCGATCCCCTCGAGGCAACGGGCGTTGATGGCCACCGTCGCGGTGCCGTCGCGACCGATGCCCCGCGCGAAGGACTTGACGCCGCAGGTTCCGCAGAAGAGGTGGTGGATGGCGTGCTTGTTGAACTGGTAGTCGGTGAGGGCGTCCTCGCCCGACAGCAGCTTGAACTGACTCGCCGGCACGAAGCTCAGCAAGGTTCCGGTCCGCCCACACATCGAGCAGTTGCAGGCCATCACGGGCTTGGAGAGATCGAGCTCGGCCTCGTACCGGACACGCCCGCAGTGACAGCTCCCCACGTATGTCTTGAGTTCGCTCATGACGACAACGTAATATCAATTCATCCCACGCGCGAGGAGCACATGAACTTCAAGGATCTGTTTTCGGGGCAGGCCTCGAGCTACGCGCGTTTCCGCCCGCGCTACCCGGCCCCGCTCTTCACCTGGCTCGGGACCCTGGTCCCGCGCCGGCAGGTGGCGGTCGACGTCGGGTCGGGGAACGGTCAGGCCGCCACCGATCTCGCGGGCGTGTTCGAGCACGTGGTGGCCATCGATCCGAGCGCCTCGCAGCTCGCGCACGGCGAGGCGCTGCCCAACCTCGAATACCGCAAGGCCGCCGCCGAGGAGACGGGCCTCGACGAGGGCTCCGCGGATCTGGTGGTCGCCGCGCAGGCCTTTCACTGGTTCGACCACGCGGCGTTCTTCTCGGAGACGCGGCGGATCGTGCGTCCGGGCGGCGCGCTCGCGCTGTGGTGCTATGGGCTCGCGGCGGTCACGCCCGAGCTCGATGCCCTGGTGCACGAGCTCTACGAGACCGAGCTCGGCGCCTACTGGGAGCCCGAGCGCCGCCTGGTGGAGTCCGGCTATCGCACCATCGCGGTGCCGTTCGAGGAGTTGCCCACCCCGGCCTTCGCGATGGAGGTCGCGTGGACCCTGCCGGAGCTGGTGGGCTACCTCGGGACCTGGTCGGCGCTCCGCCTTTACCTCGAGAAGCACGCCGCCGACGGCGACAATCCCCTCGAGCGGATGTTCCCGCGCCTCGAGCGCGCCTGGGGGACGGCCACCAAGCGGCGCATCTCGTGGCCGCTCGGCCTGCGGGCCTTCCGACTCTGAGGGACCGCGGCGGGCGCGTGCCCCATCAGCGCAGCAGGCGCCCGAGACCGAGCACGAGCCTGGTGTAGAGGTTGTCACCGCGGGGCGCCCCGGTGACGCTGGGGTGACCCACGGTGCCGCCGACGTGCAGCTCGAGGTTCACGCGCAGGTCGGGCAGGCGCGGAACGTCGACCACCACGGCGCCGCGGGCGGCGCGCAGGCCAAGGTCGAGCACGGTGCGCGCGATCTCGGGGCGAGCGGCGAGCTCGGCCAGGGATCCGGCCGCTGGCTTGCGGGCGCTGGCGGCACCGCCGGTCGGGCGCGCGGAGTTGGCGCCGCCGCTCGCGGAGAGCGCCGCCTCGATCGCCCGGGCGTTCACCCGAGCGCCGCCCACCACCGCGTCGCCCACCAGGGTCAGGTGGCGGCGCGGATCGCCCGTGAGGCGCACGCCCGCGGAAGCCTGATCCACGCGGACGCCGGGCACGACGCCGAGCCGATCGACGAGCGCGCGCGCCGGGACATCCACGTTCACCACCTCGACCTCGGTGCCGCGGGGCTTCAGATCGAGGTGCCCGCCGGTCGACGTCACCGTCACCTGGCCCTGCCGGCCTTCCCCTGGCCCGCCATCGTTCGGGCCGCGCGCCGCGAGCTCGACACCGAGCCTGGTGAGCTCGAGGCGGGCCCCCGCGAGCCGCACCTGCGCGCCCGCGGGCATCCGAACGTCGAAGAGCGATCCGACCGGGTGAAACGCCAGCGCCCTGGCGATCGACACGCTCCCGGCGGCGGAAGGCAGGAACGCCACCCTGGGAGGCGCCATGCCCGGGGCGGAGCGGGCGACGGGCGCGGTGGCCCGCACCTGGAGCTCGAGGGCCCCCGCGAGCCGGTCGACCCACGGTGCTGCCAGCGGGGCCAGCGCTTCGAGCTCGAGGCGACCGGCGAGACGGCCCTCGGCCGCCACCGTGGCATCGGCACCGGGGCTTGCGACGTGTGCCGCCGACGCTGCCCCGGCGTAGCCCGCCCACAGCTCGAAGTGCCCGAGGTTGCCGCGCAGGTGGACCGGGCCGAGGGCGACCGGGCCGTCGCCGGTCTCCGCGTGAAAGAGCACGGGCCCTTCGGTGTGCAGCTCGACCGCCGGTGACGCGAGGGAAAGCGCCAGCTCCGAGAGGCGTGCATCGGCCGAGGCGGGCTGCCCCGGACGAACCCGCGCCGTCACCCGCCCCGAGAGCACGCCGGTGGCCCGATACCCGGCGGGAGCCGCGAGCCAGCGCAGCAGATCCGGCAGGAAGGGATCGAGGCGGACGCGCGCGAGCTCGACCGTGGCCTGCCCCGACGGCCCGCTTCGCCCCGGGGACAGCGCCGCGTCCACCTGGATGCCGTCGATGAGCCGGCCCACCACGTGGATGCCGCCGCGGGGCGCGGGCTCGACGTCGAGCCGTCCCGTCCCGAGGCCGTGCCCGCCGAAGGTGAGCGCATCGAGGGCCAGGGTCCCCGATATGGCCGGGGCCTCCGCGGCCCCCGCGAGACGCAGCTGTCCGGAGAGTCGTCCCCCGAATGGGGGTGCGGTGGCCTGCGCGAGCCCGGGGAGCCGGTCGACCGGGAAGTCGCGCACCGCGACCGCGAGGCCAATGCGCGGGCCCGAGGCCCCGGCGAACCCGATGGTCCCGCTGGCCTCGAGGACGCTCGCTTCCGGTCCCTCGAGCCTCACGCCCGAGAAGGAGAGGGCGCCGTCCTCGAGCACCAGGTCGAGCCGGGCGGGCAGCCCGAAGCGCTCGTTCAGCACCATGACCCCTCGGGGCCCGGGAAGCTCGAGCTCGACCGCGAGCCGTTGCAGCGGGCCTTGGACCCGGGCGCGCACGTCGAGATCGCCCCGGATGAAAGACACGCCCACCAGCCGTTCGAGCGACAACCGCTCCCCGCGCAGCCCGAGCTCGAGCAGCGGGTGATCGAGCCAGGCGAGATCCCGATCGTCGCGAATCGCGAGCCAGCCCTGCGCGCGCACCCGGCCGCCGAGGAGTGGGAGCACGAGGCCGGCGAGCTCGATCTTCCCGTGCGCGTAGCGGAGGCGGGAGAGATCGAGCGTCCACTCACGAGGCGCCGCGACCCCGGCGTCGCGATCCGGGGGGCGCTGGCTCACCCGGGCGCGCACGACCCGCGGCTCGCCCGAGCCCGCGGGTCGGGTGAGGGCGAGATCGAGCCCATCGAGCGACAGGGCGGGGCCCCGACCCGCGGCGGGCCCGAAGCGTCCGGCGAGCGTACCGTCGAGCGTACCGCGCAAGAAGGGCGCGAACTGACGTGGAACGAAGAGCTCGGGCACGAAGCCGACGAAGCTCGCCGATCCCACGAGATGGGCGGCGCCGGTGTCGAGGCCGACGTGCAGATCCACGGTGGCGCGGCCGGCGGTCGGGGAGGCGAGGGTCGCGCCAAGGCCAAGCTCGGCGAAGGGACCGGACAGGCGCAGCGTGAGCCTGGCGCCAGGCCCGAGGCGCAGGGGTGCTGGGAGGGTCGAGGACGTCGCCCCCGCCTGCGAACGCAGCGCGCCGAGCGCATCGGCGGCGTCGTCGAGGCGGGCGTCGAGGGTGAGCCCGGGTCGGCGCGAGGCGGGCGAGATCCCGTACACCCCCCGGAAGATTCCGGCGAGCTCGAGGCGCGACGCGCCCGTCGAGACGTCCGAGGCCTCGAGCGCGATGCTGTCGAGATCGGACGCGACGGTCGTCACGCGGTCGATGTTGGCGCGCTCGAACGGAAGCACGAGCGCGTGGGCGGCGTCGAGGATGCGCAGGCTTCCGGACCCGGTGGAGGTCGCGTGCGTCACCTCGAACGTGAAGCTCGGCTCGGCTGGGCGCAGCGCCAGCGCGCCGTCGCCGTGCACTTCGCGCAGCACGAGGCCCCACCCATCGAGATCGAATTCGACCTGCACCCCCTCGAGGCGGGCGCCCGGAGCGATCTCGAAGGCCCAGGCGCCACCCGCGGGGCCGCCGACGGGGCCCGCGTGCCGCCGGTCGCGCTGGCGGGCGGAGGGCCGCGCGTCGAACGCGGCCAGGAACCCCACCCCGGGTGCGCGGCGCATGCGGGCAAAATGCCAGTCCGCGTCCTCGATCAGGACATCGTGCAGGACGATCGCTCTGTGTGGCAGGTTCCGGCGGAGCTCCACCCGGGTCGAGATCCGGCCTATCCGCAACACCTCGCGACCTTCGGGGTCGATCACCCGCACGTCGTCCAGGATCACCCGCGCCGGCCGCTGGCGGACCAGGTTGATTGCCGTTGACCACGTCCACCGTCCGCCGCCGACCTGGATCTCCCCACGCAGCTCGGGAAGCGCGCGGTCGATGGCCCAGCCGAGGCGTGGTCCCCTGAGCAGCCACGGCGACAGGGCGACCAGGACGAACCCGGCGGTGACGAGACTGATCAGGGCGACCAGGGCGACCACACCCACACGCGACCGCCGCGGAGCGATCGGTGGGGATGGGATCTCCTGGCTCATCGTGGTTCGACTGATTCATTGGCACGGCGACGAGGTGGATGTCGAATCTCGTCGTCGGTGCGCTTCGCGCGGACGACACGACGTCCGCGCGTGTCCGCCCAGGGTGACACTTTGTCGTGAAGTGGGAGCCCGAGATGTCTGGGCGGTGGCTTGGGCGGCGCGGAGCGGAGCGCGATCCCGGGCTCGCGGGGGCGGGGGAGGGGTGGCACCTCGGATGCATCGAGCCACAGCGGGAGCCGGGCTGCGCGACGCGGAAATGGGAGGTGGGCATGACGGTGATCTCGTGCTGTACTCGCATCCTGCCCGCGTCACCCTCTCGGTCTGTCTGCGCGCCGCCGGTTCCCAGGGAGATCCGACCGCCGCCCCCGGCGGCGGATCTTCGAACAGGAGCAAGATGATGAAGATCTCCCCCCGGATCTCGTTTCGTCGCGTCGTTGGCGTGGTCACGGTCCTGATGGCGCAGGGTGGCGCACTCGGTGGTCTTGGCGGCCTCGTTGGAAGATCGGTCGCGGTCGCTGCCGTCATGCCGGGGCAGGAGATGGAGCTCGGAGCGGGGTCGGCCGGGTCCGAGGCCGCAGGGCCCGGCCCCGATGCGCAGGTCGTGCGGTGCGCCCCGCCGCCGAGCCCCTCCTCCGCGGACACCGAGCCCGCGCCGCCGCGCCTCGAGCTCTCGTACCGGCGCTTCTCGCTGCGAAACCTGGATCTGACCAGCTTGCCAGTGACCGGGCTCGAGCTCGACATGTATCCGCTCTCGACCGCTTGGGTGCGCGCCGGGGTCGAGCTCGAGGCCGGCGCCGGCAGCGCCGCCCTCGACGGGCACACCCTCGACGCGCGTTACGGGCTCTTCGGCCTGGTGACGGCGGTCCAGTACCCCGGGCTCGCCCGGGTGACGCCCTTCCTGGCGGGCCGGCTTTTCGGGGGCGTCCTCGGGGGGAGGCTCGATGGCCCCATCGCGGTGCCCGGCACGACGGTGACCCTGATCGGCACCTCGGCGGTCACCTGGCTCTACGGAGGTGGCCTCGATCTCGGCGCCAACGTCTTCGCCCTCGGGCGCAGCCACGTGTCCCTGGCGCTCGGCTGGGTCCATACGACATGGGGCGGCGTCGACTACGTCGGCGCCCTCGCCACCCCCTCCATCGGCGTCCGCTTCAAGGACCTCACGGAGGACAGCTTCACCCTCAAGATCGGCATCGGGATCTAGGCCGGAGCCAATGGGTGCGCCCCCGGCCATCTTGACAACCCAGAAGTCGCTCATCACGATGACTCGACTCGGCCCCTCCGCGGGCGCCGACCCGCGAGGATGGTGAAATGGTAGACACGCCAGACTTAGGATCTGGTGCCGAAAGGCGTGGAGGTTCAAGTCCTCTTCCTCGCACCCGCGCTGGCCTGGAAGCGATGGTTCTTCGACCGGGTTCGTGATCGGCGCATCATCCGAAAGGCATTCCATGGCGAGCACGCAAGCGGCGGTGGTTCTCGGTGCATCGGGATCGGTCGGCAACGGGCTGATCCGGGAGCTGATCCGCAACGGGTCGTTCAGACCCATCGTGACCCTGGTGCGGCGTTCGCAGCCCGCTCAGATCGCGATGGCACGTGATGCGGGTGTCGAGCTGCGCGAGGCGCTCGTGCCCGCCATGGATCCATCCGGCCTCGAGGCCGCGACCACCGAGGCCATTCGTTCGCTCGAAGGCGACGTCGTCGGGTTGAGCGTGCTCGGGGTCGGGGCCGGCACCGCGAAGCTCACCATCGACGCACATCGCGCGATCGACGTGCAGTTGAACGCGGCCTTTGCGCGCGGGCTGAAGGCCTCTGGCCGCGTGAAGCACCTGGCGTTCATGTCCGCCGCCGGCGCCGATCCGACCGCGGCGGCCACCGGATCGGGCGCCGCGGGGATGGCGCGCTACGCTCGGGTGAAAGGCGAGGCCGAGGAGGCGGTGAAGGAGAGTGGCCCGGCGATCGTGAGCATCTTCCGGCCAGGGCTGATCATCGGCTCGCGACATACCCCGTGGCTGCTCGAGAAGGTGCTGCCTGCGTTCTCGTTCGTGACCCCAGCGAAGTACAGATCGATCACCGTCGAGCAGATCGCGAAGGCGATGGTCGCGACGTCACTGCGCACGCCCGCCAGGTCCGACGTGTATCATTTTCCCGAAATGATGGCGTTGAATCGGTGAACCCGGGCACGCATCTCCGCGAGGGTGTTCCGGGACGCTGGACCGCGGCCCAGGTTTCCGCCACTGTACGGGCTCGCGATGCACACGCCCCTGCCAAAACGATTGTTCAGCCTGGCGTCGAAGGCGCCTCGGGGGGCGATCCGGGTCTCGCCGCTGCTGGTCGAGGTGGCCACGCTCGATGGGCCCGGCGTCTGCGCGCGGCTCGAGTCGAGACCCGACGGGCTGACCTCGGAGCAGGCCACCGCCCGCCTCGAACGGTACGGCCCGAACGCGCTGGCGCGCGACGAGCGGCCGAGCCTGGGCCGGCTCCTCTGGCACGCGGTGCTCAATCCACTCGTGCTGCTGCTCACCGTCCTCGCCGCGGTGTCGTTCGCCACGAGTGATCCCCGCGCCGGCACGGTGATGGCGCTGATGATCGTGCTCAGCGTCGGGCTCAAGCTCTTCCAGGAGGCCAAGGCCGGCAGCACGGCCGCCAAGCTCAAGGCCATGATCGCCGTGCACGCCACGGTCTTGCGGGACGGCGCGCCGTGTGAGCGGCCGCTCGCCGAGCTGGTCCCGGGCGACGTGGTCCAGATCGCCGCCGGGGACATGATCCCGGCCGACGTCCGCATCGTCCAGGCCAAGGACCTGTTCGTGATCCAGGGCTCGCTCACCGGCGAAAGCTTTCCGGTCGAGAAGCACGCCGCAGAGCCGACAGGGGGCACGGCGCCGCCCACTCCCCTCGAGCGCGCGACCCTGGCGTTCCTCGGCACCAGCGTCGAGAGTGGCTCCGCCTCGGCCGTCGTCGTGGCCACCGGGCACGACACCTACCTCGGGGGCATGGCGGCCTCGCTGGCCGACCAGCCCACCGAGACCGCCTTCGATCGGGACATCTCGCGCTTCACCTGGCTGCTGCTGCGCTTCATGCTGGTGCTGGTCCCGCTGGTCTTCGCCATCAACTGGCTCACCAAGGGGAGCTGGCAGCAGGCGTTCTTCTTCGCGCTGGCGGTGGCGGTGGGGCTCACCCCTGAGATGTTGCCGATGATCGTCACGGTGTGCCTGTCGAAGGGCGCGGTGGCGATGGGCAAGAAGAAGGTCATCGTGAAGCGGCTGAACGCCATCCAGAACCTCGGGGCGATGGACGTGCTGTGCACCGACAAGACCGGGACGCTCACCCTCGACCAGGTGGTGCTCGAGCGGCACTGCGACGTCAGCCTGCGCGAGAGCGAGGGGGTGCTGGCCCTCGCCTACCTGAACAGCCACTTCCAGACCGGGCTCAAGAACGTGCTCGATCGCGCCGTGCTGGCCCACGACCAGACCCAGATCCGCGCGCGGATCGCCGAGGTGCGCAAGGTCGATGAGATCCCCTTCGACTTCCAGCGGCGCATCATGTCCGTGGTGGTTCGCACCCCCGAGGGCCAGGATCTGATCATCTCGAAGGGCGCCCCGGAGGCGGTCTTTCCCTGCTGCGCCCGCTTCGAGCTCGACGGGAAGCTCGAGCCCATGGATCACGCCCACATCGCCGAGCTCGAGGGCGAGTACCAGCGCCTCAGCGCCGACGGCTTCCGCGTGCTGGCCATCGCCACCAAGACCGGCGCGCCCCGCGACCAGGGGACCCTCGCCACCCCCTACGGGAAGGCCGACGAGTGCGCGCTGGTGCTCCAGGGCTACGTCGCCTTTCTCGATCCGCCGAAGGAGTCCTGCGCCGCCGCGATCTCCGCCCTGCAGGCGCACGGGGTCACCGTCAAGGTCATCACCGGCGACAACGAGCTGGTGGCGCGCAAGGTCTGCGAGCAGGTGGGTTTGCGGCTCGACGGGGTCAAGCTCGGGGTCGATGTCGAGGGCATGTCCGACGCCGATCTGGCGACGGCCGCCGAGACCACCACCCTGTTCGCCCGGGTGTCGCCCGCGCACAAGCAACGCATCATCGAGGCGATGCGGTCGCGCGGCCACACCGTCGGGTTCATGGGCGATGGGATCAACGACGCCCCGGCCCTGCACGCCGCCGACGTCGGCATCAGCGTCGACTCGGCGGTCGACATCGCCAAGGCGGCTGCCGACATGATCCTGCTCGAGAAGTCGCTGCTGGTGGTGGACGACGGCGTGCTGGAAGGCCGCAAGGTCTTCGCCAACATCACCAAGTACGTGCGGATGGGGGCCTCGAGCAACTTCGGCAACATGTTCAGCGTGCTCGGCGCCAGCATCTTCGTGCCTTTTCTGCCGATGTTGCCGATCCAGATCCTCACCAACAACCTGCTCTACGATCTCGGACAGACCACCATCCCGACCGACGCCGTCGACGCCGACCAGATCCAGACGCCCCGACCGTGGGACATGCGGTCGCTCACCCGCTTCATCGCCTTCATCGGCCCGTGCTCGTCGCTGTTCGACTACACGACCTACCTCGTGATGCTCTACGTCTTCGGCTGCTGGGACGTCACCTCCAGCCCGGGCGCGGCCATCCACAGCGCGCGCCTCTTCCAGACCGGCTGGTTCGTCGAGAGCCTGCTCACCCAGACCCTCGTCATCCACGTGATCAGGACCAACAAGATCCCGTTCTTGCAAAGCCGGGCCTCGTTCCCGGTGCTCGCCATGGGGCTCGGGGTGGCGGCGGTGGGGGTCGCGCTTCCCTGGTCCCCGGTCGGCGGGGCCCTGGGGTTCACCCGGCTGCCCGCGCTCTACTGGCCCATCCTGGCGTTGACGCTGGCCTGCTATCTGGTCCTCACCCAGCTCGTCAAGAGCTGGCTGCTGCGCCGACGATGGATCTGAAGGAACGCCGCTCGCGCCCGCTGCTGACGCCAGTCGCTCGCGCCGCGCCTGGTCACCTGCCGAAGTCGCTCGCGGGATGTTACGGTCTTGCGCATCCGTGAAGAATCCGCGCGTGCCTCCCGGTCCCGCCTCCACCCTCGAAGCCGTCGGTCGCTGAAGCATGTCCGTGGCGGCCGTGCTCGCTATCGTCGTGGCGGTGGGGGAGGCCCAGAGCAGCACCTCGGTGGCCCTGATGGCGGCCGCGGAGGAGTCGGTCGGGACCGCCACCGCCATCCGGATGGTGGAGGTGCCGGCTCCGTCCCGGGCCGCCGGGCTGTCGGTCGAGCGACAGCTCGGGGCCGGCAGCGTGGTGGTCCTGTCGTGGAGGGAGCCGGCCCACCTGCACGCCGTGCTGCTTCACCACGTGGTGGCGACCGATCGCTGGACCATCCGGCGGATGTCTTTCGCCCCCGCCGACGCGGTCCGGGAGCGCGGCCGCACCCTGGGGCTGGCGGTGGCATCGATGTCGCCCGAGAGCTGGCGGCCGGCAGCGCCGCCCGCTGCCGCTGCCGCTGCCACTGCCGGCGCCGTCGTCCGCGATCGGGTGCCGCGCCCACCGGCGCCCGTGCCGACGCGCCCACCGGCGCCCGCCCCGACATTCGCCCCGACATCCGCGCCAGCGGCCTCCCGCGGGGCCCGCTTGACGGGCCCCGCGGAGATGACGCGCGCTCCGCCGCAACCGGTGATTGCACCGGTGGCATCCGCGGAAGATCCCGAGGCCGCACCCGAAGATCCCGGCCCAGCGGACCCCGCGGCCACCGTCGCGCGCGCGGCCGCCGCTGCGCCCGCCACCCGGGGCGCGCCTGCCCGGGCCGCCCCCTCGGCGCCGCGCGCGCGAACCTTCGCGCTCGGGCTGGCCGCGATCGGGGCCTCCGGCCTCGGCGGGCCCGCAGAGGGGCTCGGGGGCATGCTGGACGGTGTGTGGTACGTGCGCCGTCGCCTCGCGCTTCGGGTCGGCCTCGGCCTGCGCCGCGGCGACGTTCCGCAACTGCCGGAAGGCCGGGATCTCACCGCCTCGGCCGCCGTCGGGCTCGAGTGGTGGGTGCTCGGCGGCGCCCGAGACGAGGGCTGGGGCCTCGGCGTGCGACTGGACGCGCTCGCTCTTTACCACCGGATCACCGCGGCCACCGGAGGTCCCGATGCCAGCGCCTCCGAGGCCCACATGGAGACCCGGCCCGGGGCCGACGCGCTCGTCGCAGCCTACCTCGGGCTCGGCCGAAACCTGGATCTGGTGGCCGGAGCCGGCCTCGAGGTCGTAGACGGACCGACCAGCATTCGGCTCTATACCCCCAAATCCGTCGCCACCATTCCGTCTTTCCGGGCCGTGGGCTTCGCCGGCTTGCGCCTCGCCTGGTAGTCAGCGTCCCCGTCGCCCTCCGTCCGCTCCGCTCTGGTCGCGCGTTCGGACATTTCTCGACCGGGCTGCCTGCTCGTTCCTGGGATTCGGTACCATGTAGCGTGGATCAGGACCGAGGACCCGTCGACGGCAGACGGATGGGACCGGACGGGCCGAGCGGGCCAGACGATCGGTTTTCCGAGCCGCGATATTCCTTGCTGGCGAGCCGCTGGGTGCGGCTGGCCTGGCCGGAGATCGCCGCTCGCAGCACGGAGGTCCCCGCCCGCATCGTCAGCGCGGTGAGCCTCGGGCTGCGCGCGCGCCGACGCCGCCGGGTGGCGGCGCGGGTCGCCGTCGCGGCTTGTGGGTCGCTGGCCGCCGCCGCCGCCGGAATCGTTGCCTGGACGTGGGTGGAGCACCGACAGCCTGTCGCGTTGCGCAGCGGATCGAGCGCGCCCGCGGGAGCCGTGGCGGGCGGCCTGTCCACCGACGAGGCCCTGTGGGTGCGGCTCGCCGCCACGTCGCCCGAGCGCGAGGTCGTGCCCGGAGACACGTTCCGCGCGGCCACCGGGGGCGGCATGGAGGGCGTGCGCCTCGCCAGCACCGACGGGACCGAGCTCGTGGTCGAGCCGGGTGGGGTGCTCCAGGTTGTCGAGGCGGCGGCGACCAAGCGTTTCACGCTGCTGCTCGGCGCGGTCCGGATCCGGGTGCGAAAGCTTCACGCCGGAGAGCGGTTCCTCATCGACACCGCGGAGGCCGAGGTCGAGGTCCACGGGACCCGCTTCCGCGTCACCCGCGCGGAGGACGCGACGGGCGCAACCCCGGGCGCGGGCCCGTCGCCCTGTGGCGGCGGTGCCTCGACCGTCGTCTCGGTGTCGGAGGGGGTCGTGAGCGTGGCTGGCGCCGGCGGCGAGGTGCGGCTCATGCCCGGGGGGACGTGGTCCTCGCCCTGTCCGGTGGCGTTGGCAGCTCGCGCGTCGTCGGATTCGGCGTCCGGGTCGGGCGGACCACGCCCGCGCCTCGACCGCGAGCGCCCGCGGTGGCTGCAGCGCCGCCACCGGGCGGCGCCGCTGTCGCCATCGCAGCTGGCGGCTCAGAACGATCTCTTCTTGGCCGCCGCCCGCGCGCGCAAGCAGGGGCACCCGTCGCAGGCGCTCGATCTCTTCGAGCGGTTCGTCGACACGTATCCCGACTCCTCGCTGCTCGAGAGCGCACTGGTTCAGCGCCTGCGCTTGCTCCGCTCCAGCGGTCCGCCCGGAGCGGCGGCGCAGGCGGCCACCCGCTACCTCGGTCAGTTTCCGGATGGGTTCGCGCGCACCGAGGCCGAGCAAGTTCTGGGTCTCGCCGGCGCATCACCCCCGGCTCCGTCCGTCACGTCCCCGAACCGGGGTCGTTGATGCCGTCGGCTCGCACCCCGCGCCTCGGTCTGCGAGGCCTCGCGCTGGCCGCGACCACGGTGGTCGCCCTCGGCGCGTGTCGTAACCACCTCGATTTCGGGTTCCCTCCCGCCACCGGGGGTGCCCCCGTGGTTCCGATCGGAACCGGCGGGCAGACGGGCACCGGCGGCGGGCCTGGCAGCGAGGACGGCGGCGCCGCGGCCGGGGGCGGACAGAGCGGCTCGACGGGCGGCCAAGGAGCCCTCGGCCAGGCAGGCGGCGGAGGAGGAGGCGCCGCCGGAAGCGGCGCCGGAGGCGGGGCAGGGGCGGGCGGCCGCGGTGGATCATCCGCGGGAGGAGCGGCCGGGGTGGGCGGTCCGGGTGGGGACGCCCTGAACGGCGCGGGTGGCACCGCGGGTGCGGGGGGCGGCGCGGGCGTCGGCACGTGCGCAACCGAGGGCGACTGCCATCCCGGCACGCTGTCCCTGCACTGCGATCTCGGCGGCTCGCAGACCTGTGTCGCCTGTCTGACCGACATGCACTGCACGGCGGCCGGATTTCCCCGGTGCAATCTCACCCTTCACCGCTGCGTGGCTTGCCTCGGCCCGGCGGACTGTGGCACCGGGCAGACCTGCGTGGCCGGCCGCTGCGTGAAGACCTGCACCGACCAGGGAGGAGCCGCCTCGTGCGGAGGGTCGGACTCGTGCGACAACGGGGTGTGCGGGCTCTGCGGAGAAGACGGGAGTGGCTGCGCTGCCGCCTCCGCCACGCCCCTGTGTCTCAGCCCTCCGCGCATCTGCGTGGGCTGCCGCACCGACAAGGATTGCGGCCCCACCGCCGCGACGCCGCTGTGCGATCCCGTTCGCTACACCTGCGTGGCCTGCACATCGAGCGCGGACTGCACCGCGGCCGCGCCCTTCTGCGACGCGAGGGTCGGGCGCTGCAGCTCGGGCGGGTGAGCCATCAGGGCGAGGTCGGGCGGGGCGGGGCGCCCTCGTCGAGGAGGTCCGCCAGCTCGGGATCGCCCGCGATGCGCTCGTGCAGCTGTCGCCGGCCGCGCGAGAGCCGGCTCTGCACCGCGGCCTCGCTGGCCCCGGTCAGCTGGGCGACCTCGCGCAGGCTGTGCCCGAGCACGTCGTGCAGGACGAAGCTCTCCGCCAGCTTGTCGCCGACGGCGTCCAGGTGGACCAGGACCCGCGCCAGCACCTGGCGCACGGCGAGAGCCCGTTCCGCCAGGGGGCGCGACGTGGGCAGACGATGCTCCTGCACATGATCGAGTGACAGCAGGCGGCCCCGGGGGTTGCGCCGGAGCTGCTTGTAGACGACATGGGCGGTGACCGCCGCGACCCAGGTGTCGAGGGCGCACTCGCCCCGGTACGCGCCGATCGTGCGGACCAGCTCGATGACCGCGAGCTGACCGAAGTCGTCGGCGTCGTTGTGGTCGGCCCCCGTCAGGCGTCGCACCGTTCGGTCGACCTGGGGCCACACCCGCCGGCAAAAAGCGTCCGCCACCATCGCGTTGCCGGCGCGGAGCTCGTCGAGCAGCGCCGCGTCCAGCAGCGCGGTCTCGGCGCGACCCGACCTCGGGGGCGACTGCGCGCTCTCGGGCGGGTCGCCGGGGGCCGGCGGGTTGGGCACGATGCGGAGGCGGCGAAAAGGTGCGATAGTGTGCCCTCCGATGTTGGTACCGGGATCGCCCGCGGATCAGGCAAGGATCGCCGCGTGACCGTCGACGTGCGAGGGGCTCGGACGCGCGCATGTCTCCGGCGCTGATCGTCGCTGTCTTGATGGCCGGTGGGGGCGGCGGCGGGCAGACCCCCGGTGGGGCGGCCCTGGCGGCGGCACTCACCCAGGCGCTCGGGCCCGGCACGTCGGTGGTCGTCGAGTACGTGTCGGCCCCGTCGGAGGCGGCCGCGCTGCGCCTGGAGGAGATGGCCCACGCCGCGGCGGTCGCCACGGTGGCGGAGGATGCGCCGGGGCGACACGGGGCGGCCCCGGGCGCGGGGCGAGCGGTTCGCGTCCGGATCCACCTTCGGGCCGGTGCGTGGCGCTCGCTTCAATTGACCTTTCCGTCCGGCGAGGACGCCCTCGAGCGTGGGCGCAGCATCGGCCTCGCGGTGGCGGCGACCATCCTCTCGAACGCCCCCTCCCCGGTGGGGCCGTCCCGGGGAGACGTCGCATCGTCCGACGCAGCCGCTTCGCCCCCCGCGGTGTCGTCCCCCGAGTCGTTCACCGCGCCCACCATCTCGACCGCACGCGATCCGGTGGAGGTGTCGGCGTCGGGGGAGGGTGTCGATGCGCTCTCGCCCGCGCGCGCGCGCCACGCCCTCGAGCTCGTCGGCCTGGGCTCGGCGGGCGTGGCTGGCCCGGCGGGCGGACTCGGCCTCGCCGCCCATCTCGAGCGCGCGGGACGGGCCGCGCCCGCCACGGCACGGGTGTTCTGGGCGAGGGCGGGCGGGGGCTTTCGTTCGGGCGCGGTCGCGGGCCTGAACGGGGACCACCAGGTGGCCTGGGCAACCCTCGGGGGCGCGTGGCGCCTCCCGGGCCGCACCGGGATCGCGCCCGCGCCGGGCGGCCCCCTCGGGATCGCGCTGGCGGTGGACCTCGGCGTGCTGGTCGAGGTGCTGTCCCATCGCCAGTCGACGGGGGTGGCGGCGCGGTCCACCCGGGCTTTGCCCGAGGCCAGCCTCGGTCTGGCGGCCACCTGGCGGCTCGGGGGAGCCTGGGAGGCTCAAGCCGGCGTCGGCCTCGAGGTGGCGCTCGGTCACACCGAGGTGTGGGTGGCGCAACGATACCTGACCACCATTCCGATCTTGAGGGGCCTCGCCAGCCTCGGGCTGCGATTCGACCTCTGATCCGGATGCGCCTGCCTGTTTGCCCTTCGGCAGCGGTACTCTTGACTGGTCATGGGCTCGAATTCATCCAGACGGTCGCTCGGCACGCTGCGACTCGTCACGCCGCTGGCGGCCGGGTACGCTGCGCCGGGGCGGCGGCCGAAGGTGGATGACGAGTCCCTGGTGGCGGCCATCCGGGAAGGTCGTCCCGATGTGGCATCGGATCTGTGCGACCGGCTGTGGCCCCAGGTGGATCGCACGGTGCGCAGACTGATGGGGCGCTTCGACTCCGACCAGGAAGATCTGGCGCAGATCGCCCTCATCGAGATCGTCAACACCATCGGGAACTACCGGGGAGACTGCTCGCTCGATCGCTGGGCCCAGACGGTGACGGCGCACGCGGTGTTCAAGCACCTGCGTCGGCGCAACCTCGAACGGCGCCTCTTCTCCGAGCTGCTCTCGGACGACGTCCACGCGGGCCCGGTGCAGGTCGAGCGCAGCTCCGCCAGTCGACAGCTGCTGGGGAGGATTGCCGGTCATCTCGATCTCATGAACGCCGACCGGGTCTGGGCCTTCCTGCTCCACGATGTCCTCGGGCACGACCTGCACGAGATTGCCGAGATGACCGGGACCACGGTGGCGGCCGCGCAGAGCCGCCTGTCGCGTGGCAGGCGCGAGCTGCACCTGCGGGTGGCGGATGATCCGGAGCTCGCGCACCTGCTGAGCGGGCTCGAGCAGAAGGCCGGCTCGCGGCGCGGAGCGATCGAGCCCGAGGCGGAGGGCGAGGGCGACCGCGGGGGCGAGCGCGACCGCGGGGGCGAGGGCGACCGCGAGAACGATGGCGATGGCGATGGCGACGCCGAGGGTGAGGACCCATGACCGGGAAGACGAGCGATGGCCGCCCGGACGACCGGCGCTCGAGGCTCTCGGCCCCGGCCGCTGTTCGAGGCGCGCTGCTGGTCGCCGCGGTTCTGCGGGAGTCGCTGAGCCAGTTCCTCGATGAGCCCCGGATCCTCGCCCCGCGAGACCGCGACGCGACCGTCGCGGCGCTCGAGCGGGCCCTCGGTCGGAGGCGTCGCCGCCAGGGGCTTCGCCGCCACATCGCGCCCGTGTCCACCTTCGCGGCGGCGGCGCTGGTGCTCCTCGTGGCTGCCGGGATCGTCGGCCGTCGCGCGGGTGGGCGCGCTCCGGCAGCTGGTGGGCTCGCGGCCCACGACGAGCGCGCCATGACGGTCCTCGGCGCGCTCTCCGCGGATCCGACCCTCGGTGGGACGCTCGTCAGCCCCGCGGTCGCGGGCAGCCGCCCCCTCGCTCGCGGGATGACCCTCGCGCCCGGAGACCAGCTGACGGCCTCGCCGTCGACCGAGATCCGGCTCGGGACCCTGGAGGGCTCGGTGTTGACGCTCGAGCGGTCGAGTGAGCTCGTGGTGGTCGAGGAGGGCGGGGTGCAGCGCTTCGCCCTTCGGAGCGGCGCCGTGCGTGCGCAGGTGGCGCGTCTCGTGCCGGGCCAGCGCTTCGTCATCGACACCGGCGACGCCGAGATCGAGGTCCACGGGACCGTGTTCCGGGTCGCGATGGCGGCCGCTGACAGGGCCTGCGCCTCCTCGGGCATCCGGACACGGGTCTCGGTGACCGAAGGGGTGGTGGGCGTGCGGGTGGGCGACGAGCAGTCCTTCGTCACGGCCGGCGATTCCTGGCCCAAGGACTGTTCCTCGCCGACGCCGACTTCCATTTCCACGCCCACGTCGCCCTTGACGTCGAGATCGACCTCGACGCTGCCCGGCTCGGCGGTCGGGGGCCACCCGATGGCTTCTCGCGCGGCTGCGCCGTCCACGGTCGACGCCCGGACCAGGGCGGTCGCGCGGCGGTCTTCGCCGGCCGCCTCGGCAGGGTTCACGGCCACCGCCGTCTCCGCCGCCGGCGCGCTCCCCGGGTCGTCGCTCGCCGCGCAGAACGATCTCTTCCTCGCCGCCCTGCGCGCCAGGCGTGAGTCGCGACCGCAGGAATCGCTGCGGTTCCTGGCTCGGTTGATCGACGGGTACGCGGACGGCCCGCTCACCGAGGCCGCCATGGCCGAACGAATGGAGCTGCTCCGGGCCGCTGGAGATGCCGCGGCCGCCGCGCGCGTCGCTGGACAGTACGTGCGACGCTTTCCGGACGGCTTCGCCCGCCCGGACGCGGATCGGCTGGTCCGCTCGGCGCCGTGAGGTCGCGCGCGGCCTGGAGCCCCAGACCCATGGACGCGCGCCTGCTCGGCATCGCCGTGGTGACGGTCGTGCTCGTGACCTGCAACGGCAAGGTGGCGTTCGATCCGAACGGATGCGATCGCGACGACGAGTGCCAGCTGCCGAGCCTGCATTGCGACGCCGACACCGGCAGCTGCGTGGCCTGCATGACCGACGCTCACTGCGCGGCCGACGTCGACGCCGGCTCGCTCCAGCTCGCGACCTGCGACCCTTCCCTCCACCGCTGCGTGGAATGCGCGACCGATGTCGACTGCGCGAGCGGGAAGCTCTGCAGGGGGCACCGCTGCGTGACGGCCTGTCGCAACGAGGGCGGCGATCCGGCGTGCGCGGGGAGCTCTGCCTCACACTGCGAGGCGCAGCTCGGGTATTGCATCGAGTGCGAGGACGACAATCGCGCCTGCGCCGCTGGCTCGCTGGTCGGGACCCTCTGCAACCACCAGATCGGACGCTGCGTGGCCTGCATCTCCGACGCGAACTGCGGTGGCACCAATCCCCACTGCGACCCCATCCAGGGGCGCTGTGTGGTGTGCCTGACCTCCGCGGACTGCGGCTCCGATCGGCCCCTCTGTGATCCGACCACCCTCGATTGCACCACGCGTCCCTGATCGCCGTGACTGCCTGATCCGCCAGCGCCCGGGGCACCTAAGCACCGAAGCTCGATCTGGCGAAGGGAAGATTTCATGCGAAATGTCTCGATCGTGATCCGACGTGCGTGGTTGGTGGCGTTACCCATGGTGGTCTCGATGCTCGGGTGTGGTGCGCAGATGATCGACTCGAGTGGGCTCCCGGGTGGCTCGGGGGGCGCGGGGGGAACGTCCGATACGATCGGAGCCGCGGGCACCGGCGGGAGCATCGTCACGGGCGGCGGCGCGGGCGGCGCGAGCTCGGGAGCGTCGGGAGGGACCGGTCTGGGTGTGAGCGGCACCGGCGGCAGCGGGACATCGAACGGCTCGGGCGCGGGGGCCGGCACGGGCTCGCCCGGCGGCTCGGGCGTCAGCGTGAGCGCCAGCGGCCTGCCCTGCGACGTGCAGACCTTCCTCGGCAACCGCTGCCAGACCTGTCACGGCGCGGTCCCCGCGGGTGGCGCCCCGAGCACGCTCGTGACGTATCAGGACCTGACCGCGCCATCCAGATCCGATCCCACGCAGACCGAGGCGGCGATGGCCGTCTCGCGCATGCTGAACACCACCCTCCCGATGCCCCCCAGGCCGGGTACCCCGGCCACCGCGGCCGATGTCGCCGTGCTGCAGACGTGGATCGCGGCTGGCTATCCGATGGGCAGCTGTGGTGGTGGTGGCGGCACCGCAGATGGCGGAGTGGCGGACGGCGGCGGGACGCCGGGCGATCCGTTCGCCGCCGCGCCGGTCTGCACCAGCAAGACGCTCTGGACGCAGGGAACCCGCGGCTCGGCCTCCATGCAGCCGGGCGTGGCCTGCATCAACTGCCACAGCAGCGGCGAAGGCCCACGCTTCGCCCTCGCGGGGACCGTCTACCCGACGGCGCACGAGCCCGATCAGTGCGACGGTGCCAGCGGCGTCACCGGCGTCGCCATCGTGATCACCGGAGCCGATGGCAAGACCGTCACCCTCACGCCGAACGCGGCTGGCAACTTCAGCTCCAGCGCCGCGGTGACCACCCCTTATCAGGCCAAGGTCACCTACATGGGGCGCGAGCGGCTGATGGTGGCGGCGCAGACCTCGGGCGACTGCAACTCCTGCCACACCCAGAGCGGAGCCAACGCCGCTCCGGGCCGCATCCTCCTGCCCTGAGCTCGGGGACAGGGGACGGCCAACCTCGGCGCGGAGGACGCGGCGATCTCGAACCTGTGGCAAAGTGGGTCGGCGCCCGAAACTCCTGCTGACGATGCGAGGCCCGATCGACATGACCAGATTGCCGCTGCCGACCCGATGGACACCCCACGCTCCCCGAGCTCCCCGTGCCCCCATGCGGGCGCTCGCGGCGGGCGCGCTCGCCATGGCCTGTGGGCTGGTCGGCGGGGCCTGCGCGAGCCGGTCGCCCCAGCAGCCGCCCCAGCAGGAGGAGCTCGTGCGCGCGGTCTCGCCGCCCGAGCGCCTCGCGCCGCCCGATGATCTTCCGGGTCCGGTGCGCGCCATTCTCTCCCACCGGATGGCCTCGCACGCCCGGGACATGGGCGCGCTCATGTCCGCCGTCATGATCCTCGACTACCCGCAGGCGCAGACCCGGGCCACCGCCATCGTCGAGGACGTGAGCCTGGCGAGGCCCCTCACGGGCGATGCCACCGAGCTCAACTCGGCCTTGCCCGAGAAGTTCTTCGCGTTCCAGGATCAGCTGCGCGCGGCCGCCAAGGCCCTGGCCTCGGCGGCCGCCGACAAGAGCGCCTTCGCGGTGGCGGACGCCTACGGGCACGTCTCCGAGACCTGCGTCAAGTGCCACGCCGTCTACCGGCAGGGCCGGCCGCCAGGGTGATCCGGGGGCGCGCGGCAGGCCCAGGGCCCGGGCTCGCGCCCGCCCCAGGTCACGGCCGGATGGCGACCTTCATGACCCCGTCGCGCTGGTGCGCGAAGAGATCATAGGCCTCCTCGATGGCGGCGAGCTTGAAGGGGTGGGTCACGAGATCCTGGAATGGAAAGCGCTTGCCCGCCACCACCGACATGAGCCGCCGCATGCGCTCCTTGCCGCCCGGACACAGCGACGTCACGATGGTGTTATCGCCGAGCCCCGCCGCGAAGGCGTCGAGCGGGACCTGCAGGTGCCCCGAATACACGCCGAGGCTCGACAGGGTTCCCCCCGGTCGGAGGCAGCGCAGGGCGCTCTCGAAGGTCGCCTGCTGCCCGAGGGCCTCTATGGCCACGTCGACGCCCCCACCGGTCAGGCGGCGAATCTCGGCGACGACGTCCTGCTCCTTGTGGTTGAGGACCACGTCGGCGCCCATGCGCCGGGCGAATTCCAGGCGCTTCGGAACGCTGTCCACGCCGATCACCAGCGACGCGCCGGCCAGCCGTGCGCCGGCGGTCGCGCAGAGCCCGATCGGGCCCTCGGCGAAGACCACCACCGCGTCACCGATGCGCACCTTGCCGCGCTCGGCGGCCGCGAAGCCGGTCGACATGATGTCCGGGCACAGCAGCACCTCCTCGTCGGTCAGGTTGGCTGGAATCCGGGCCAGGTTGGCCTGCGCGTCCGGCACCAGCACGTACTCGGCCTGACAGCCGTCGATGGTGTTGCCGAACCTCCAGCCCCCCATGGCCTCGTACCCGTTGCCGCCGTGCCCGCACTGCGAGGGGCTCCCCGACAGACAGGCGCGACATTGCCCGCACGGCGTGATGGCCCCGGCGATCACCCGGTCACCCACGCTGTACCCGGTCACCCCGGGACCGAGGCTGTCGATCACCCCGACCGGCTCGTGGCCGATCACCAGGCCGTCCCGCACCGGGTACTCGCCCTTGAGGATGTGCACGTCTGTCCCGCAGATGGTGGTCAGGGTCACCCGCACCACCGCCTGTCCGGGGCCCGCCGTGGGGCGCGGGACCTCACGCAGGGCGATCTTGCCCTTCCCCTGAAAGACCGCGGCTCGCATGGATGATGTCGGCATGACGCTTCTCCTTCCTTTTTTCTGCTGGGGCGGAACGGATCGAATGCGATGGGAACGTGGGTTCGACGGCGCGACCGGTGCCGCCGGGCCGGGCGATCACCTGGCGCTGGTGGCCGCGTCGAGGACGACCTCTTCCCTGGCCTCCTTCCGGACCCGCGCTGCGGTGGCGGGATCGGAGGAGGTGATGTCCACCGACGGCGTGGAACCCACCCGCGCGATCACCACGCCGCGGATGTACAGCGGGCACGTGCTCGGCTCCGGGTATCCGGCGGCCCGCGCATAGGCCAGGTGACATTGCATGTGCGCGACGATCGCGTCGATGCGAGCCGCGGGCGCGAAGGTGATGCGCACCCCGGTGGGGAGGTTCTCCACCGACCGCGCCGGCCCGAGCAGCGGACAGGCCGCCCGGGCCGCCGGGGGGAAGTCCCGGCACTGCACCTGCTCGAAGGCCTCGAGCGCGCGCGCCGCCGCCAGGTGCTGGCGGGCGTGCTCCCGGTGCCGGTTGACGGCGTCGAGGTAGCCCTCGGTGGGGTCGTAGATCGTCGGGCCGTAGAACGGATCGGGCTCCCGGGTGATCGGATCCCGGTACGGGTTCGGAAGCCCCCCCGTGGCTGGCACCACCTTGGCCTGCAGGTTGTCGGCGATGGTGCGCTCGCGCGCCGCCTCTTGCCGATGCTGGGCGGCGCTGGCCTCGTCGGGCCGGACGGTCTGCGTCTCGGCTGCGCACGCGGCAGCGGCGGCAGCAGTGGCGGCGGCCAGGGCCAGGAACCACCACCTGGCTACCTGCCAGCGAGCTCGGGTCGATTCGCGCGGCTTCATTCGATGGCTCCTTTCCGGGCCGATCGGCGTATCTGCATCAGGAAGGCCAGCAAGCGGGCCCGAGGACGTCGAGGCTCGACGCTCGAGGACGCGCGCCATGGCGCATCAGCCCACGCAATTCCTGCAAGCCCTGCCATGCTTTGCGCAAATGCTGCGCGCGTGCGAGAAGGGACGACATGGGCGGTGAGATGTGGTGGCCGGCGTCCGGGGTGGGCGCGGCAATTGCTTCCGGGAAGAAGCCATGAGCAAGGGACGAGTCCTGATTGTCGACGACGAGGCCAACGCACGGACGGCGCTGGCCGAACTGCTGCGTGCCGAGGACTATGCGGTCGAGACCGCGGGTGATGGCTTCAAGGCGCTCGGCAAGGTCGCTGACTTCGAACCCGACGTGGTGTTGACGGATCTCAAGATGCCCGGGATGAACGGCCTCGACCTGCTGGCCAAGCTGCGCGAGCTCGCCCGCCAGGACGCGCACGGGCAGGAGCGCGAGATGTGCATCATCGTCATGACCGCCTTCGGCGCCATCGAGAGCGCCGTGACCGCCATGAAGGCGGGCGCCGCCGACTATCTCAGCAAGCCGCTCAACCTGACCGAGCTGACCCTGGTCCTCCAGCGGGAGTTCGAGCGCCTGCGGCTGCGCCGCGAGACCGGGAACCTCCGGGCGCGGCTGGCGGAGCGGTACAGCTTCGAGAACATCATCGGCAGCGCCCCCGCCATGCAGGAGGTCTTCAAGACCGTCGCGCAGGTGGCGGCCTCGCGGGCCAGCGTGCTCATCACCGGGGAATCCGGGACCGGCAAGGAGCTGATCGCGGCGGCGATTCACCAGCGCAGCCCGCGCTCGAAGGGGCCCTTCGTCAAGCTCCACTGCGCGGCGCTGGCCGAGACCCTGCTCGAAAGCGAGCTCTTCGGCCACGAGCGGGGCTCGTTCACCGGCGCCGCCGGACGCCGGGAGGGACGCTTCGCGCAGGCCAACGGCGGAACCCTGTTCCTCGACGAGATCGGCGAGGTCTCGCTGGCAGTGCAGGTGAAGCTGCTGCGGTTCCTGCAGGAGCACGAGTTCGAGCGGGTCGGGGGCAACGAGACCGTGCGGGTCGACGTCCGGGTGATCGCGGCCACCAACCGCGACCTCAAGGCCGCCATCGGCGAGGGACGCTTCCGCGAGGATCTCTATTATCGGCTCAACGTCATCACCCTGCCGATGCCGCCGCTGCGCGAGCGCCCGTCGGACGTGCCGCTGCTCGCCACCCACTTCCTCAAGAAGTACGCCGCCGAGAACGGCAAGACCCTGGAGGGGTTCTCGGAGGACGCGCTCTTGCGGCTGTGCGGCTACGGCTGGCCGGGCAACGTGCGCGAGCTCGAGAACGCCGTCGAGCGGGCGGTGGTCCTCGCGACCGGTCCGCGCATCACAGCCGCCGAGTTGCCCGTGCACCTGGTCCCGAAGCGCGAGGGGGGGCTGGCGATCCCGGGCTCCACCCTCGACGAGATCGAGCGCTACGCGATCCTGAAGACGCTCGAGTCCACTGGCGGGTCGACCAGCCGGGCCGCCGAGATCCTCGGGACCAGCGTGCGCAAGATCCAGTACAAGCTGCACGAGTACCAGAGCGCCCCCAAGGGCGGCACCCCGGTGGTCGCGCCCGACTCGGATTCGGGCCGCCACCCCTGACCGTGCGGGCGCCGCTCGGCCCTTTCACTCCGCCGGCTGGATGCTGGGGCTGCCCCCCGCCGGGAGCGACACCGTGAAGCAGGTAAGACCGGGGCGGGACTGCACCCGGATCGAGCCGCGGTGATCGGTGACGATCCGGTGCACGATGCTGAGCCCGAGCCCGGTTCCGGTCGGCTTGGTGGTGAAGAAGGCGTCGAAGATGGGCGCCTCGTCGCCGAACCCGATCCCGGTGTCCTCGACGTCGATCTCGACCTGACCGGGGGCGGCGCGGGTCCGCACCGTGAGGACCCCGCCCCTCGGCATGGCCTCCATCGAGTTGCGCACCAGGTTGAGGAGCACCTGGCGCAGCCGCTCGGGATCGGCGCCGAGCGGGGGGAGATCGGCCGCGAACTCGTGGCGGAGCTCGACCCCGGCACCCTGCGCCTCGGGCCGAAGGAAGTCGAGCACCCCCCGGCACAGGTCCGCCACGTCGGTCGGCCGCAGATCGAGCGGGCGCGGGTGCACGAACGCCAGGAACTCGGCCACCAGGCGTTCGAGGCGCTGGATCTCGTCCTCGATGATCGCGACGATGGGCTTGGCGGTGGCCGCCGAGGCGTCGCCGCGCTCCAGCCGACGCCGCAGCACCTCCAGCTGCAACATCGCCGAGTTGAGTGGATTGCGCACCTCGTGCGCCAGGCCCGCGGCCATGGTCCCGATGGCCGCCAGGCGCTCGGCCCGCAGCATCCGGCGCAGCATCTCCTGCTCCTCGGTGACGTCGATCCCCACCGCGTACACCGCCTGTGACTCGGGGTGGCCCATGCTGACGGTGGCCAGCTCCCAGCGGACCAGCCGCTCGCCGCCCGCGCGCAAGGGCAAGGGCCGGACGCCGCCGCCCTTGATCAGGTCGTGTCCAGGCTTGCCGAGCATCTCTTGCCGGGAATGCCCGGTGATCTTCTCCAGGCGTTCGTTCCACACGCTGATGCGTCCAGCGGTGTCGAGGGCGGCCACGAAGGTGGGCACGGCGTCGACCAGCTCGCGGTAGCGGTGCTCCGAGCGCTCGAGATCGATCCGCAGGCGCTCGCGCTCCCGCACCATCTGCACCTGCCCGATCGCGCGCTTGACCACGTCGATCAGCTCCGGTCCCGAGAAGGGCTTCACGATGTACGAGAAGGCCCCGCCGCGCACCGCCGCGATCGCGCTCTCGATGGTGGCATCCCCGGTGATGAGCACGACCTCGATCATGGGATCGAGCGCGCGCAGCCCGGCGATGAGATCGATCCCGCTGCCGTCGGGCAGGCGGATGTCCACCAGGGCGAGATCGGTGAGGTGGGACGCTGCCCGTCCGAGGGCGGCCGCCGCGGTGTCGACGATCTCCACCTGCACGTCGAGAGTGCCGACGATCTCGGCCAGGTTCTCGGCCAGCCCGGCGTCGTCATCGACCACCAGGACCCGGGGTTTGCCGAGGGGCATGGGCATCACGGCCGGTGGGGCGCCCCTGGCTCCGGGTCCGGAATGGTGAGCAGGAACGAAGCTCCGCCGGTGGCTCCCGGAGCGGCCGGCTCGAGCGCGATGGAGCCGCCGTGGGCCTCGACGATGCGCCGGCACAGCGCCAGGCCGAGCCCGGTCCCCTTCGAGCGGGTGGTGAAGAGCGCCTCGAAGACCCGTGGACGGACGTCGTCCGGAATGCCGGGGCCGTCATCGCTCACCCGCACGCGGGTGGCGTTCCCCACCCGCGTCGCCTCCACGGTAATGTGGCCCTCACCGGGCATGGCCTGAGCCGCGTTGATGAAGAGGTTCGACAGCACCCGGGCCACCTGGTCGCGATCGACCTCGAGCGTGAGGTCGGACGCCGGATCGTTGATGGTCCGGACCTCCACCCGCGGCGGCAGGTGGGCGACCTGGGTCGCGGTCGCCACCAGCTCGCGCACGCGGATCGGCTGCCGCTTGGGCGAGCGGTTGCGGGCGAGCTCGAGCAGCTCGGTGATGGTCTCGGTCGAGCGCTGGACCTCGGCGGCGATCTTGTCGAGGTGGCGGCCCACCCGCGGGTCGGCGGGATCGCGCGCGACGTGTTGCCGGAGCAGGTAGACCGAGGACTCGATGACCCCGAGCGGGTTGCGCAGCTCGTGTCCGATCCCGGCGGCGAACTGCCCGATGGTGGCCAGCCGCTCCGCGGTGCGGTTCTTGACCAGCATGTCGTCGCGGTACGTCTCGAGCATGATGGCGAGCTCGAGATCCATGATCTGGTGCATGGCGCGGGTGGTGGCCGTCAGGCGTGGCGGGTCGCTCTCGAGCTGGATCTGCGCCACCTCGGCCATCTGCACCCGAATCCGGTTCATGGCCGTCATCATGTAGGCCTGGGGGAGCTCGATGCGCACGTGCACCCGCCCGATGCGGGCATGCTTCTGGAAGTACTTCTCGTCGTGCGGGCCGAGCAGCATGTCGTGCAGCCACCCCACCAGGGTCTGCTTGAGGCGCGCGATCTGATCCTCACCGCCGGTGATGGCCGCGCGGGCGCCCGGGTGGCGCTGGATGCTGGCGTAGAAGTCCTCGATGATGCGGGGGAACTCGGCCTCGGCCAGGGGGTGGAACCCGCGGAGCAGCGCGGTCGCCGCCCCGTCGAACCCGACGTAACCCTTGATGGCCTCGAAGAACGTCTGACCGGGCACGAGCGCCGTTTCTATCACACTGGCCTTGCTCCAGGGCCAGGTCGAGCCCGCGGCTGCGGAAGCCCCTCCGGCGGCGCCGGAGGTACCGTCGCCCCCAGTCCGGGCGAAGGGAATCCCGTCTCCAGCGGTCATTTGGGTTCCCGCTTTGCATCGGTCATGCCACCACCGACGCACAGGCCCCGCGCCAGGGCGGCCCCGGCCGCCCGGCAGGGTCTGCGGCGAGCGTGGCGCCGATCGCACGATTTGCGCGGTGGGGCCCGAGCTGCTCGTGCCTGGGTGCGAGCCCACGCGTCTCCGACCTGGTCGGGTGTTTGCAGCCTGCAGGGTTGGTACGTGCTAGAGGTGCTCCGGGTGGGAATGAAGGGGGCAGGGCGCTCTGCCCTCGCTCGCGCGACAGGAGGACGGAAGACATGTCGACCGGAGAATCGATCGAGCTCGTGATGCTGGCGTTCGCGCTCGGGCTCGGGGTGCCGCTCGTCTTGCAGGCCTTCGTCACGCTGCGGGCGGTGCACAAGATCGTGACCTCGACGCAGGCGCGGCTCGACCGGGCCCTCGAGGGGCTCGAGGGGCTGGTGGCCCGGGCGCCCGGCGCGACCGCCGCCTCGCCACCCACGACGCAGGCGCTGTCCGTGCTCGGGGCCGCGCTGGTTCCGGCGGCGCTGACGGCATTCAAGGTGTGGAAAGAGGCCTCGGCGGGAGCCGGGGCCGCGGCGGTCGGCGCGACGAGCACGGCGCAGGGCCCGACGGATGTTCCGCCGGACGCGAGCCCGTCGTCGTCGATGGCGACATCGGAAAGGGAGAACGGTCATGCGCGAACGTGAAGTCATTCAGGTCCAGGGGTTCACCGGAGGTCAGGTGCTGCTCGCTCTGCTCGGTGGAGTGGCGGCGGGAGCGGCCATCATGTACTTGAACGCCCCACGCTCAGGGGCGCAGAGTCGCTCCAGGTTGCAGAACGCCGTCGACACGGCTCGGGGCCGGGTGACGACCGCCCCGCACGCGCTGCGCGAGGCCGCGCAGGCGGCCCAGAAGGTCTTTGCCGAGAAGCTGGCCGAAGAGCTCGAGAAGAGCGCCTGAGGGAAGGAGCCCCGACATGAACCAGATGGCTGTTTGGATTGATCACCACGAAGCCCGGATCTTTCACATCGACGCCGAGAAGGCGGACGAGCGGATCGTCGACTCGGTCACCCACCACGTGCACCGCCACGAGAAGGCCGCCGAGGTGAAGACCCGGAACCACCCCGACGACGAGGTGCGGTTCTTCCGTGAGGTTGCTCACCTGCTCGAAGGGGCCGCGCAGGTGCTGGTGCTCGGGCCCTCGGTGACCAAGCTGCACTTCGTGAAGTTCGCCCACGAGCACAACCGTGCCCTGTCGGATCACATCGTGGGGGTCGAGACCGCCGATCACCCGACCGACAAGCAGATCGTCGCCCACGTGCGCGCGTACTTCCACGTCGTCACCCCCCGCATCGGGGTGTGAGCGCGCGGGAGCGGGGAGGCGCCGCGGAATCCGCGCCTCGCCCGCCCCCGCCCGTCCCCGCCCGTCCCAACCCGCTCCGCCCGCCGCTCCTCCAGCTCAGCTGGTGGGGGAGCGGACCACCAGGACGGGGCGGGAGGCTTCGTGGAGGACGCGGGCGGCGACCGAGCCCAGCACCAGGTTGCTGACGCCGCCGCGGCCGCGCGAGCCGACGGAGATGGCGTCGACGTCGAGACGCTCGGCGGTCTGGCAGATCACCTCCGCCGCCATCCCGCCGTCCACGACCATCACGTCGGTGGAGATGCCGAGGCCCGAGGCCTCCGCCGGGATGAGCGCGGTCAGCCGCTCGCGCAGCTCCTTGGTCTCGTCCGGCCTCAGGGAGCCGCTCGACTCGGGCGGGTACGCGTAGGCGGGCGTCGGCAGCATCCGCTCGTGGACATACAAGATGTGGACGATCCCGCCGCCCGCTCCTCCCTCCCCGCGGGCCAGCGCGAAGGCGTGCGCGATCGACCGGTTCCCGCCCTCCGAGAGATCGGTCGCCGCCAGGATGCTCCGGAGCCGTGGAATCCGACGCGCGGCCGCCGGGCGAGGCTGTGGCGAGACGCAGACGATGGGTAAGCCGCCCGCGTGGAGGGCCGGAGGAACCGTGCTGCCCTTGAGGAGCCGCGAGAAGCCGTGGCGGTGGTGCGTGCCGAGGACCAGGAGATCGGCCTTGGCCGCCATGGCCTCGTCGACCAGGCGCTGTCCCGGAGGCCCCCAGCTCGGGAGGATGCGCAGGTTGACTTCGCCCCGCCCGGGCAGGGGCCCGATGGTGGCCGCCAGCGACTTCTCGAGCAGCCCCACCACCTCGCGGTCCGCCTCGAAGAGGTTGCGTGGCCCGGTCAGGCCGAAGCGCGCGTATTCGGAGACCGGCCAGTACAGGTGCACGAAGGTGACGTCGCAGTCCGCCCGCTGGCGCAGCTCGCGCACCCAGTCGACGGCGGCGGCGCTGGTGTTGGACTGGTCGAGACCGACGGTGATGCGCCAGGGCCGCCCATCGGAGCCCGGGGCGCGCCACGGGGGCACCCCGGCCCCCTGGGGGACCACCACCACGGGTTGCTGGATGCGAAGGAGGGCGGCCTCGGCGACGCTGCCCATGAGCAGGCGCGGCAGGGGACGGCGCCCGTGACTGCCGAGCACGACCAGGCTGGGCGCGAGCTCCGCGGCCACGTCGCCGATCACCGACGCGGCCGGCGAGCCGATCGCCAGGCGTTCATCGACGCCGAGGCCGCGCGCGCGCAACCCGTTTGCGGCCCTGGCGAGCTGGGCCTCGGCGCGTTGCCGCAGCTCGAGCTCGAGGCCGGGATCGAGCCCCAGCTCGGGCACCGTGATGCTCGGTGGCTCGAAGACATGAACCAGGCAGGCGCGGGCGCCACGCAGCGCGGCGAGCGCCGCGCCGATCTCCATCGCCCGCTCTCCAGACGCAGAGAAATCGGTCGCGATGAGGACGATCTCGCGACGGCCGAGCGTCGGATCGTGTTTGTCCAGGTCGGTGGTCATGGTGATGCCTCGCTTGTGGGTTGCTAGACACGACACAGCAGTGCAGTCGTCGTGCCACCCGCGCTGCTTTCCGTGGTACCTTTCAGGCGAGCTGGCCCGCGACGGGTCGGGAGAGGGGAGACCGGGTGCGCGTTCTCATCGTCGACGACAACCTGGGCCTGGCCGAGAACATCGCCGAGATTCTCGACGGTGAAGGCTATGCTACGGAGATCGCCGGGAGCGCCGAGGAGGCCCTGCGCCTGGCGCAGTCGAGGATCTTCGCGGTGCTGGTCACGGACTTTCGCCTCCCCGGGATAACCGGGGTCGATCTGATCGAGTCGCTGCGGCGAGAGGGCCAGCATCCGAAGGCGGTGGTCATCAGCGCGTTCTCGGACGAGCTCACCGTGGGAGCCGCCGAGGCGGTGGGTGCCTCGTTCCTCAGCAAGCCGGTGGACGTGGGCCTGCTGAACCGGGTCCTGCGCACGGCCCGGCCCTGCGCCTGACGGGCGCCTCGCCGAGAGCGCCTGGCCGGGACGATAGCCGGCGAAGGGTTTGCGCCCCCGTCGTGAAGGAGGTGCACGGTTTGCGCGGGCGGCCTCCACTCAACAGCCGGGTGGGCGGTCTGTTACGCTCGCGGGGATGACGAACGACACCCGAGACGACACCCGAGGCGACACCCGCGACACCGACGACACGGAGCTCGCGCCCGCGAAGAGCGCCGCGCTTCCCCAGGCCCGGTTGATTCGATGGGCGGTCGCCCTGCCTGGGCTCGCGCTGCTGGTGGCGGTGGCCGTGCGATCGGCGGGACATGCCGCCGCGGCCGAGCCTGCCTCGCGCCACCTCCCGCCGCCCGAGCACGTCAGCTCGGAGACCCTGCGCGACCTCAAGGGCCGCATGGGACGCCATGGAAATGGCATGTCGAACCTGGTCGGGGCGGTGGTACTCCTCGATCGCCCGGCCATCGCGCGGCTGGCGCGCAACATCGCCGACGAGGAGATCGTCGCCGCCACCACCATGGCCGCCGAATCTGGTCAGCGGGCCCCGAGCGGGGCCGGCAAGGCAGTTGGCAAGCCCGCCGAGAAGACGCGGCCGGCGCTGGCGCTGCCGCGCGGGTTCTTCGCCGAGCAGGACGCCTTGCGCGTGGCGGCGCAGCGGCTGGCGCTGGCGGCGGCGGGCACCGACGACAAGGCGCTGGCCGATGCCTTCGCGACCGTGACCCGGACCTGCGTCGCCTGCCACAGCTCGTACCTCCACGGCGACATCGAGCCGCTCCCCGCCTCCGGAGGCCCCCCCAAACCCTGAAGCACTGGCGCGCGCGCGCATTCCATGTTTATGCTCGGGCGGTCCAAATTGCTGGCCTGGTCGGGGGGCGGTGCCGGTGGGAAGGGATACGCATGGCCGGGGATGTCCATGTTTCGGCGAGAGCCCAGCTCGCGGAGTTGCTCATCGATGAGAGCCGCGATGCGCTGATCGCGGCTCGGCTCGACGGAGGCCTGCTCTCGTGGAGCCGCGGGGCCGAGGTCATCTTCGGGTACACGACCGAGGAGGCCGTCGGCCAGTCGTTGAGCGCCTTTCTCGTCCCTGAAAGCGAGCAGGCCGAGGCCCGCCGGGCGCTGGCCCGCGCGATCGAAGTCGGCGCGACGGTCATCGAGACGGTCCGCCGGCGCAAGGATGGCGCGCTGGTTCACGTCGATCTCTCCATGCGGCGGATGAAGGTCCCCGGCCACGGCGGGGTCATTGTCGTCAGCATGAAGGATCTGACCCAGCTCAAGAGCCTGCGCGATCAGCGGGCCCTCGAGGCGCGGTTCCGTGGCCTGCTCGAGGCGGCCCCGGACGCCATGGTGATCGTGGGTCGCGACGGCCGCATCGAGCTGGTCAACGGCCAGGTCGAGAAGCTCTTTGGCTACGCGCGCTCCGAGCTGCTCGGGCAGCCGGTCGACCTGCTCATCCCCGAGCGCTTCCGCACGCAGCACCCGCAGCACCGCGCCGAATACTTTCGCGATCCGCGGGCGCGGCCCATGGGCGCCGGGCTCGACCTGCTCGGGGTGCGCAAGGACGGCTCGGAGTTCCCCGCCGAGATCAGCCTCGCGCCCATGCACACCTCGGAGGGCGTGCTGGTGACCGCCGCGATTCGCGACGTCACCGAGCGCCGCCGGCTCGAGCAGCGGATGCAGGAGGCCAACCGCCTCAAGAGCGAGTTCCTGGCCAACATGTCGCACGAGCTGCGCACCCCCCTCAACGCCATCATCGGGTTCGCCGAGCTCATGCACCGGGGCAAGGTCGGTCCGGTGTCGCCGGCGCACAAAGAGTACCTCGGAGACATCCTCACCAGCTCGAAGCACCTGCTCCAGCTCATCAACGACGTGCTCGATCTGGCCAAGGTCGAGTCCGGGAAGATGGAGTTCCGGCCGGAGACCGTCGAGCTCGACCGGCTGGTGGCCGAGGTGCGCGACATCCTGCGCGGCCTGGCGGCGGGCAAGCACCTGCAGATGGAGACCGAGGTCGACCCCGGTCTGGGCTCCGTCGTGGTGGATCCGGCGCGGGTCAAGCAGGTCCTCTACAACTACCTGTCGAACGCCATCAAGTTCACGCCCGACGGCGGGTGCATCACCATCCGGGGGACGGCCGAGGGCGATCGGCTCTTCCGGATCGACGTCGAGGACAGCGGGATCGGCATCTCGACCGCGGATCTCGACAAGCTCTTCATCGAGTTTCAGCAACTCGACGGGAGCGCCGCCAAGAAGTACCAGGGCACCGGGCTCGGGCTCGCGCTCACCAAGCGCATCGTGGAGGCGCACGGGGGGCGCATCGAGGTCAAGAGCGCCCCGGGGCACGGCAGCACCTTCTCGGCCATCCTTCCGCGCAAGACCGTGCTCGCGGCGGGGGAGGACGCGGTGGAGGGCGACCGGCTATCCATCCCGGTGGCGAGCCTGGCGGGGAGGCAGCGCGCGATCCTGGTCGTCGACGACGATCCCGCCACGCTCAAGGTCGTCCAGGCCAGCCTCGCCGAGCTCGGCCTGCGCACGGTCTGTCGGGAAGGAGCCGCGGCCGCCCTGGCCGCGCTGGCGGACGATCCTCCGGGGCTGGTGGTGCTCGATCTGATGATGCCAGGGATGGATGGCTTCGAGTTCATCGCCCGCTTCCGAGATGGCCCGGACGGGCGGGACGTCCCCATCGTCGTGTGGACGGTCAAGGACCTCGGGATCGAGGAGCGCTCGCGCCTCCACGCCGCCGGCTGCGCGGTGGTCTCGAAGCGCTCTGGCGGGGCCTCGGCCCTGGTCGCGGCCTTGCGCCCACTCCTGCTCCCGCGCGCAGGGGGCGAGGGCTCGGGTCCCGTCGTCCCCGAGCCTCACCGGGCCTCCGGCGGAGACTCCCATGCGCGGTGAGCCCATCCTGGTGGTGGACGACAATCCCCACAACCTCAAGCTGGCGCGGGTGCTGCTGTCGGGCGAGGGCTACGACGTGCGCACGGCGGCCGACGCCGAGGAGGCCCTCGCGGTCCTCGGGTCCTTCGCGCCCCGCCTCGTGCTGATGGATCTGCAGCTCCCGGGCATGGATGGCCTCGAGCTCACGCGCCGTCTCAAGAGGGATCCCGCGCGCAGGGACATCGTGGTCATCGCCCTCACCGCCTACGCCATGAAGGGGGACGAGGCCAAGGCCCTGGCGGCCGGGTGCGACGGCTACATCGCCAAGCCCATCGACACCGAGGCCCTGACCGATCTGGTGGCGCGCCATCTCGACGGGGAGGCGGCCTCGTGAACCCTGTACCTTCCGCCCCGACCATCCTGGTGGTCGAGGACAACCCGGTCACCCGCAAGATGCTTCGCACCGCGCTCGAGTGCGAGGGGTATCAGGTCCTCGAGGCCGGGGACGGTCGTTCCGCGCTGGCCATCGCCGAGGCGCGTCTGCCGGATCTGGTCATGCAAGATCTCGTGCTCCCGGACTTCGACGGGTTCGACCTGGCGGCCTGCCTGCGGGCTCTGCCGGACGGAGGCGCCACGATGCCGATCATCGCGCTCTCCGGGTTCACGGGACACATCGAAGAGGCCAAGGTGGCCCGCGCCGGGTTCAGCGCGATGCTGGTCAAGCCGATCGAGCCGAGCCGCATCATCGAGACGGTCATTCCATTCTTTCCGAGAAAGGGCGAGCTCGTGCCCATCGGCAACGAGCGGAGCGTCCTGGTGGTGGACGACGACGCCGTCCAGCTCAAGCTGATGCGCATCCACCTGCGCGAGCTCGGCTTCAAGGTGACGGTAGCGGCGAGCGCGACCGAGGCTTTGCGGCTGGCCCACCGGAATCCACCCGAGGTGATCGTCAGCGACATCCTCATGCCCGATGTCGACGGCTTCCAGCTCTGCTTCGAGGTGCGACGGTCGCCCAGGCTCGGGCGGGTGCCGGTCCTGCTGCTCTCGGCCTACTACCAGACCGAGGCCGACCGGGAGCTGGCGCGTCGGGTCGGTGCCAGCGCCTTCATCCTGCGCACGCCCACCCTCGACGAGATCGGGCCTGCCATCCTGCGGGCGCTCGAGGGGGACACGGTGCCACTCGGCGAGGAGCCGAGCGACGCCGTGAAGCTCGCCCATGCCAAGGCGGTCGTGCGCCAGCTCGAGCGGCAGGTGGCCGTGACCGCGGGGTTGGCGCGGCGAAGCATGCTGCAGGCGGCCCAGCTCTCGTTGCTCGGGGGGATCGCGGGTGCGCTGGCGCGAAACGGGGGATTCGACGTGGCCTTGCGCGACGTCCTGGCGGCGACCCTGGACGCGGCGGCCATCTCCAAAGGGGCGTTGCTGCTGGCCGTGGGGGCCGATGGGGAGCTTCATCTCGGCAGCGGCGACACCCCCGCTTCACACCTGGTCGTCCGTCATGCGATCGGCTTCTCGGAAGGCGAGGCGGCGGCCCTGCGGGGATTCTTCGGGGAGATGGCCTGGATCGAGCAGGCCGTCGCGCAGCGGAGCCCGGTGTCGATTCCGTCTCCGGAGGTGCCGAGCGCCATCGCGGAGCGGGTCCTCGACGGGGCCGGCATCACCTTCGCCGAGCTGGTCCCGCTCGTGTCGGGGAGCCGCGGGGTGGGGGCCATCGTCCTCGGTGCCCGGCGGACCGACGTCACCAGCGAGGACTCGGTGACCTTCGCGCGCGCCATCGGCAACCACATCGTCCAGTCGCTGGAGCTCGAGCAGTCGTTCCGCCGGTTGAGCGAATCCGAGCAACGCTACCGCGCGCTCATGGAGCAAGCCAACGATGGGATCTTCATCCTCAGCCCCGATGGGATCATCCGCGAGGTCAACCGTCGGTCCGAGGAGCTCCTCGGCCTTACCAAGGAGGCCATCGTCGGCCGTTCGATCGACGACTTCATCCCGGCGGTGCGTGACCGTTCGGCTCCGGTCAAGGTGACCAAGCCGGACGGCTCGGTCGCCCTGATCGAGTTCTCCGATACGGTGGTGGAGGTCGGGGCGGGGCGGCTGGTCTTCTCGATCGCCCGGGACGTGAGCGACCAGGTGCGCGCCAACGCCCAGCTGATGGTCTCCGATCGCATGGCCTCGATCGGGATCCTGGCGGCGGGCGTGGCCCACGAGATCAACAATCCGCTGGCCGTGGTGATCGGGAACCTGGACATCGCCACCTCGATGGTCGAACACATGGCCAAGCGGCTGCGCCCGTCGCCCGAGCTCGGGGAGCTCGGGGACATCTTCCGGGACGGGCAGGAGGCGGCGGGGCGGGTGCGGGCCATCGTCCAGGATCTGAGGTTGTTCTCGCGGGCCGAGGAGGACCGGCGCGCCGCCGTCGACATCCATCGGGTGCTGGACTCATCCTTGCGGATGGCCCACGCGGAGATCCGCCACCGCGCCCGCCTGGTGACCGACTATGGCCGGCTGCCGCGGGTGCTGGCCAACGAGTCCCGGCTCGGTCAGGTGTTCCTGAACCTGATCGTCAACGCCGCCCAGGCCATCCCCGAGGGACACGCCGATCTCAACGAGATCCGAATCCGGACCTATCCGAGCGACGGCGATCGGGCGGTGGTGGTGGAGATCTCGGACACCGGCTCGGGGATCGAGCCGGAGGTCATGTCCCGGCTCTTCACGCCCTTCTTCACGACCAAGCCCCAGGGGATCGGCACCGGTCTCGGGCTGACGATCTGCCAGCGCATCGTCACGGCGCTCGGCGGAGAGATATCGGTGACGAGCGAGCGAGGGAAAGGAACGCTGTTCGAGGTGAGGATACCATCCGGCCAGATCCCAGAAGAAGAGCCGCGCGTCGCGCCGAGCGTCCAGATGTCGAGACGGGGACGCATCCTGGTGGTGGACGACGAAGAGCCCGTGGCGGCGGTGATCCGGCGAGCCTTGAGCCGCGACCACGAGGTTCAGGTGTTGACCAGCGCCACCGAGGCGTTTCGACGGGTCGATGGCGGCGAGCGCTACGATCTCATCCTGTGCGACCTCATGATGCCGGTGATGACCGGCATGGAGCTGCACGCCGAGCTCAGCCGCGCCGCGCCCGATCAGGCGGAGCGCATCATCTTCCTCACCGGGGGGGCCTTCACCCCGGGCGCGCGGCTCTTCCTCGATCAGGTCCCGAACCCACGTCTCGACAAGCCCTTCCAGATCCAGGCCCTGCGGAGCCTGGTGAGCGAGCGCCTGCACTGAGGACGCCGGCCGAAGGTCGCAGCGCGCGTTCTCTCGCACGATCCCGGGCGTCCGTGAGAAGCTCGGGCGATGACCGCTTCCTTCGCCGATGCGTGGGTCACCCGGCGAGGCGCCGAGCTCTTGCTCGGTGGCCGGCCCTTCCGCTTCGTGGGGTTCAACGCCTACGATCTGCCCTTCAAGGCCAAAGCGGCGGAGGTGGATGCCGTGCTGCGCGCGGCGAGCGGGCTCGGGCTGCGGGTGGTGCGGACCTGGGCCTTCAACGGCAATCCGGGGAGCGCCTACGCGTTCTACGGGGCGGACGGCACGCCCAACGAGGAGCAGTTCCGGCGGGTGGATGGCATCCTCGAGAGCGCGCGGCGGCACGGGCTCAAGGTCATCCTGGTCCTCGAGAACTACTGGCCCGACTACGGGGGCATCGCCGCGACGGCGGCGCGCTTCGGCGTCGCCAAGCTGGAGTTCTTCAGCGATCCGCGTTGCCGCGCCGCCTACCAGGATCACGTGGCGAACCTGGTGACGCGGGTGAACGCCATCAGCGGACGCCCGTACCTGGACGACCCGACCCTCTTCGCCTGGGAGCTGATGAACGAGCCGCGGATCGACGCGCGCGAGGACCCGACGCCCGATGGGCGGCTCGGCGACCCCACCGGGGCGCGGCTCGGCGCCTGGCTGGCGGACATGAGCCGCCACGTGAAGTCGCTCGACCCGCGCCACCTGGTCGGTCCCGGGGCAGAGGGGCACGGCTTTCGGGGCTGGGGCGGCACCACCGAAGGGTGGGGGGCCGACCCGCTCGGGGTCATGGACCAGCCCGACGTGGACTTCTTCACGTTCCATCCGTACCTGAACGAGTCCTGGGCGCGCCACACCGCGGCCGATGCGCGCCGGCTGGTGTCGGAGCTCGTCGCGGCTGGGCATGCGCGCGGCAAGCCCGTGCTCATGGAAGAGTGGGGGATCAACCAGACCGAGCCGCTGTTCGATCCGGCGGTGCCCGGCGTGACGGGGGTGCCGCCGGCAGAGGGCCGACTGATCCAGCCAGGTGCGGCGAGCTTCGCGCGGGCGCGCCGCGACTGGTATCGGCTGCTGCTGGAGGCGTTCCGGCGGGCCGGCGGCGACGGCAGCCTGGTGTGGATGCTCGAGACCGGGCTTAGGGAGCCGCACTTCGGGATCAGGCTCGACACCGAGCTCGGGCCGGGGGCCGGGGTGGGCGCGTCACCCACCGATCTCGACATCCTCGAGGTGCTGGCCGCGGAGGCGCTGGCGATCGGCGGTGGCGGCGGAGCAGGTGATCGGTCGGAATGAGCGGGCGGCGACTCGACGGCGCGGGGCAATCGGGATATGTGAAGAACGATGAACCGAGCCATCATCCTCTTCGGGTATCCGGGCAGTGGCAAGGGAACGCAGGGGCGCATCCTGAGCGCGCTGCCGGGGTTCCACCACGTGGCGGTGGGCGACATCCTGCGCGGCCTCACGGCGGCGCATCCGCTGCACGCCACCGTGCAGGGCTACGTCCGCCAGGGCGACCTGGTCCCCGACGAGCTGGTGGTCGAGCTCTTCGGCGGGCACATTGCGGGTCTCAATTTGCCCGCCAGCGACTTCATCATCGTCGACGGGATCCCCCGCAACCGCAAGCAGGTGGATCTGCTGAACCGGCTGGTGCAGGTGATCAAGATCTTCAAGCTGTCGGTCTACGATGAGACCATCGTCATCGATCGCATGCGGCGGCGGGCCGCCGCCCAGAATCGCCCCGACGACGCCTCGGACGCGGTGATCCAGCATCGATTGACCGTGTATCGTCGGGAGACCGAGTCGTGCATCACGACCTATCCAGGCACCATCCTCACGCGCATCCAGGCCAACCAGCCGGTGTTCGACGTGCACCTCGACATCATCA
>CAZIOH010000007.1:0-111086 GCA_964540815.1 uncultured Myxococcales bacterium
ACTCTGATGTCCGCTAAGCCGGCCACCATTGGCGCCGTCAGGAGGCCTGCCGGTGCTGGAACCGACCGAGTTCGATGATATCTAACTTGGGATGAAGGCCGAGCGCGTGGACGTAGGGCCTCTTGGATCCGGGCGCCGCGCCACCAGCTTGGAAGTCCTCGCGACCTACTACAACATTCGTAGGATTCGCGTCGGCCAGTTGCTGATACCACTGGCTGCCATCGTTACCCCGCTGGCGACACACCTGATGGCCCCGCTTGGCCTGCTCGCATCGGTGATCCTGAGCGGCGGCGCGATTTGGAGTTTCGTTTCTGCTCGCAGCAGGCGAGCCGCCAACCTCTGCGTCAGGAACCACGTCCTTCATCTCGGTCCTCGAGCTATCCATCCGGCTTCGACCTTCACCTGGAGCTGGCGCGGAGACAGGGCCATCCTCTTTCTATCGGAAGGTAACGTCGCCGTGAGAGCTCGGTCGCAGTCCGACATGGGCGAGTTGGAAGCAACGATTCGCTCGACTCTCGGATCCCCTTTGAAATATCGTCGCCGTGGCTCGTTTTCCACCAGGGTCATCGCCGCTTCGACCTTCTTCGTGGGACTGATGCTGACGGGACTCGGTTTCGCCTACAACTCCTTTATTGCCCCCCTTGGGTTGTTGCTCATCGTGTTTGGAGGCGCAGCCCACGGAGCTTTCTCCCAGAAGATCGTCGATATTCCCGCTACCCGGAGTCAACGAGATTGATCAGCCAGTTGACCGAGCCGCTGGCACTGCCGCTGACCCGCGCCGGGGTCGCGCTGGCGACCGCACCGCCAATCGAAGTCAACATATCCTTCAATCCGTAGAGCAACCGTCGGCTGGTTTCCTTGCCGATGACGTTCACCATCGCCGTCGAATGCCGCACGGACAGGGTTCCTCGGGCCAAGCTGGCTTTAGCAACATTGGCGTCCTTGGCCGCTGCCAAGAGGGCGATCCTACCTTCAGGCACCTTGCTCGCCTCATCTAGAACCTCACGTATCACTTGCGCCCGCTGGAACCGGTTCATGAGTTTCAATTTCTCGAATGAAAGTCCGCGTGCAACAAAGGACCGTTGACGACTCAATACCGCCGCGAAATTGCGCATCGCGAATGGCAATGTCGCAATTCCGCTCGCGACACCGGCAGCGTCTACAAACAGAATCCCTACCGAGTAGAGCGTGTTGGAGTCCCAGTCTTGCAACGTATTCGAAGTCGGATGAAAAGCAATTTGAGACAAGCGCGCGATTCCGTTCGCACACAGGAGGGCGCTGCTGGCCATTCCGGCCCATGACGCAAGGACCAAGAATGAAGAAGCACCACCGGTAGGTATCTCCGCCGGCCACACCACCCACCACCGGCCCGTCGTCGAAGACGACGTCTCTACATTCACGCGCGCCATCATGGAGAGCGGTGCCTGCTTCGACGCGCTCTACTTTCAGCCGGCAAAGGCCGAGCAGCAAGGCGACGCGCTCGCGGCCGCGGTCGGTTGTACGGAGCGGGCGTGCTGGAATGTTTGCGCGCCCGGAGCCCGGACGAACTGGTCGCCGCTTTGCCCCACAAGCGGGCCCTGATATTGCACGCGGGCGTTTGGTGGGGTCCGGTGGTCGACGGCGTCGAGCTGCCGGAAGTTCGCCTCGAAGCCATGCGGGCCGGCGCCTTCGCCCAGGTTCGCTGCTCATCGGCTGGAACCGCGACGAGGGCACGGTCCACACGGTCTCGCTCGATGCCGTCAGCGCCACGGACATCGCGGATTTCGTCGCCGACTCCTTCGGCGAGGCAGCGGTCAATCCGGTGTCCGCCCGCTATGTCCGTTTCACGGCGAAACTGGCGCTGACTCCGCCTCGACGCCCTCTTCGGTCGGCACTTCGTCGAGGCTGACGATCAGCTCGTGAGCGAGGCGTGCAAGCTCCCGGGGATCGAGCTTCAGGG
This sequence comes from uncultured Myxococcales bacterium, assembly GCA_964540815.1. Lineage (GTDB taxonomy): Bacteria > Myxococcota_A > Polyangia > Fen-1088 > Fen-1088 > CAZIOH01. The sequence continues at coordinate 1,940 of CAZIOH010000007.1, forward strand.
TGGTACTTCCGCTTCGCGCGCGCTCCGGAGGCTCAACGCTTGCGCGGACCGGCGTTGGCTCGCGCGCTGGTCCGATCGCGGGCTTGCCTTCTGCGACGAGGCGGCAGCCCTCGGTGGGGAGGCGGCGCCGGTCTGCTCACCGAGGCTATGAGGGACCGTCCGGAATGCAGCACGCCGTGAATGGAAGGCCTTGCGCCAATGTTCCCGTCTCGGTGCCGCCGGGCGCGCATTCCCCCGCCCCGCTCGGTTGGCCGGGGACGAAGTGAAACGACCCACCGCCGCCTCCATTCGAGAATCGCTCCAGCCCGAGGCAAGCGGCCGCCGTCTCGAACGTCTCGGTCAGAGTGCCGGTGCACGTGGCCGACTGACCGTTCGAGAACACCTCGATCCGGGTCGGGCACGTGACACCCTTGGGCCGGTCGCACGAACACGAGCACGCGCGCGAATCGTCCGTCCGCCCGTAGAACACCGACCGTTCGGTGTATGGGCCGCGCGGGCACTGAAGGTCTTCCCCCATGTGGAAGAGGCAGGTCTTGCCCGTGGTGGCCGTGCAAGTCTCGCCCGGGGAGCAGAACGGTGGTTCGAGTCCGCCCAGGCAGGCGCGACCGGCGCGCGCAAGAACGACAGGAGGAGGATCCGGCGCAGCCGAAGACGGCGTACAACTTCCGCCCAACAGCGCCGCTGGCAGGAGTTGGCGGTTCATTGCGAGGGCCCCGTGGTTCGCGCACGCGCTGCCCGTGATGGCGCAGGTCGAGCCGCACTCGAAGCAGGACGTGCTGCAAGGTCGTATGCAGTCTGGGTCCCAGAAGTAGTCCCCGATCGAGGCGGCACCACACGAGAGATCTTTCGGGGCTCCGCAGGTGCAACCCTGACAGGTCGGGCGCTGGGTTCCAAGAACGGTTCCCGAGGCAAACGTGGTCAGACTGTCCGCGGGACATGCGGGGACGTGATCGGGGGAATCGCCCATCATCAGCTTTCCTGGACCCGACCAGTTGAAGGGAGCGGCGGGCACGCAGAATCCCGGGCTATTCGGCGCGCTGATCAATCTGCAGGGAACCTGGCCCGACAGCGCATCGGCAGCCGCGCCTTCATCCACTGAACCGGCCTCCGAGCCGTTTCGTTCCGCTGCCGAATCGGGCGGGCTCGTGCACCCAGCGTCGACGAGGGCGGGAGGCGAATCGTCTGGAGGACGGTGGTGAACGATTCCAGCAATCCGGAACGGATCGAGCTCGCATCCCCCGAAACCAAGGATGAAGAGCAGGAGCATTCCAACAGCTCCGGACTGCTGCGGGCTCGCCCCACCCAACCCCGAGGCCAGGTCATCCAGCAAGACATGGTCAACACCCCCACCGCGTACCTGCATGTAGAGCTCCCATCACCCGTTGTCAGCTCGATCGATGTCGAGAGCGCCCGCCGCGTCCATCACCCCCACCACCCATGGCGCTGGTGTTGCTGGCGCTGACCGAACTTACACGGATCTCGGGTTCATATGTCCACCACCAGAGCGAATTCTCTGGGCCGCGAGGGCGGTCGGCTGATCGCGCAGGCCCGTCCCCGCTGTCACCGCGGTCTCCTGGTCACGAAGAAGTCGATCGATCGATCGCCGGATCGCCGCGGCGCTGCCCGCGCTGGCGCGCCGCGCCCGATCGAGCGCCCGTTGCGCGACCAGGGCGTCCGGGTGCGTGCGGGCGCGAGGGGGATCGACGCCACCCCGGGCGCTCGGAGGGGACGTGCGGGGGCCGACGGGCGGGAGCTACGGATCGAGCTCCGGGTAGTGCCGGAAGATGCCCTGCAGGTCGAACGGGAGCCGGCGCGAGGAGGCGAGGTACGAGGCGATGGCCGGCTCGGCGGCGACGCGATCGCGCAGCGCGACCAGGTGGGAGAGCCGGCTCGATATCCTGGACAGCGCGCGCGGGAAGGCGTAACCGAGCCCGGCCATCACCTGGAACAGGGATAGATCGACGTACGACAGCGCCGAGCCCACGGCATGCCGGCCGCCACCGGCTGGGTTGGTCTCGAGCACGCGCTCGAAATATCCGAGATACTTCGGGATGCGGCTCGTGATGAACAGCTCCGACCGGCGCCTGGCCTCCGGCTTCTGATCCTCGTAGTAGAGGCTCGAGGCGATGGGGTGATGTGTGTCGTGCGTCTCGAGCACGAAGTCGGCGATCGTGAGCTGCAGGTGGTTGGCCTGGAGACGGCTCGCCTCGTCGTCGGGGACCAGGCCGAGGCGCGGCCCGAGGTATTGAAGGATCGCCGCGGTCTGCGACAGCGTCACAGCGCCGTGGCGCAGGACCGGCGGCGCGAAGAACGGCCCACCGCCGTCGACCTTCGCGAGGATCGCCGCGAGCGCCTGGACGCCGCCGCCCTGCTCGGCCGAAAGGCGCGCGACGTCCACGTACGGCACGCCCGCCGCCTCCAGGGTCAGCCGGACGAACTCGCCGCGTCCCTGGATCGAGGGCCAGTAAAAGAGCTCGTAGGTCGGGGCCCCTGTCGGCATGCGCGCACTATATCGCGACAGGCGAGACCCGCGGATCAGGTGCCGCAGAAGGTCTGCTCGACCCGCTCCTCGGGTCGCGGCGGCTCCGCGAGATGGCGGTCCTCCGGCTGCTCATCGTAGGGCCGCGCGAGGACCCGGACCAGGGTCTCGAAGGGCCCCAGATCCCCGACCGTGGCGGCCGCGATGGCCTGCTCGACCCGGTGGTTGCGCGGGATGAACGCCGGGTTGGCGCGCCGCATGGCCTCGGCCCGAACCCTAGGCGGGGTGGGATCTCGGCGGAGCCTCGCCCGCCAAGCCTCCGCCCACCCGTGGAAGGCTGCCGGGTGCTCGAACAGGGCGGCGACCTGCAGGTCGCCCGCCGGATCCTCGGCGGAGGCGCACAGCGCCCGGAAGAACACGGTGTAATCGACCTGACTCGACGCCAGACGCTCGAGGAGATCGGCGATCAGCGTGGGGTCGTCGTCCTCCGCGCCGCCGAGCCCGAGCTTGCCGCGCATGACCCGGTCGTGGTGTGCGGCAAAGACCCGTGGAAAACGCTCCAGCCGCTCGGTGGCCAGTCGGATGGCATCGTCCTCGGCGTCCGCCAGGAGGGGCAAGAGGGTCTCGGCGAAGCGCGCCAGGTTCCACTGCGCGATGCGGGGCTGATTGGCGAATGCATAACGTCCGCGGTGGTCGATCGAGCTGAAGGTCTTGATGGGACTGTACGCGTCGAGAAACGCGCACGGTCCGTAATCGAGGGTCTCACCCGAGATCGACGTGTTGTCGGTGTTCATCACCCCGTGCAGGAAGCCGATTCCGAGCCACCGCGAGACCAGGGACGCATGGACCTCGATCACGCATTCGAGCAGGTGCAGGGCATCCGATGCCAGATCGCCCGGCCCGCTTCCGGCGGCGGCCGCGCCGCGGGGGAAGTGCCGCGCGACCGCGTACGCCGTCAGCCGCGCGACCGCGTCGCGATCGTCGCGGGCGGCGAAGAGCTCGAAGGTCCCGACCCGGATGTGGCTGGCGGCCACCCGCGTGAAGACCGCCCCCGGCAGGAGCTGGTCCCGGATGACGGGCTCACCGGTCGTGACCGCGGCCAGGGCCCGGGTGGTCGGAACGCCCAGCGCGGCCATGGCCTCGCTGAGAATGAACTCACGCAGCACCGGACCGAGGGCAGCTCGTCCGTCGCCCCCCCGCGAGAAGGGGGTCCGACCCGCGCCCTTGAGCTGGACATCCCGGCGGGCTCCTTCCGGCGTCACGACCTCACCGAGGAGGATCGCTCGTCCATCCCCGAGCTGGGGGACGAATCCACCGAACTGGTGCCCGGCGTAGGCGAGGGCGATCGGGGCGGCACCATCGGGGATCGCATTTCCCGCGAGCCATCGAGCTCCCTCCGCCGAGTCCAGCCGGGACGGGTCGATCCCGAGCCAGCTCGCGAGCGGGTGGTTCACCTTCAAGATGCGGGGGTCCCGCACCGGGGTCGGAGAGACCCGTGCGTAGAAGCGCTCGGGCAGGCGGGCGTAGGTGTTGTCGAAGGTGAAGGGCATGTTCACGGCTGGTCGGTCGCGAGGCCTGGACTGGCGGATGCCGCCAGCGGACACCGTGATCCGTCCACCGGCACATTGCCACACTTCCAGCTCCCGCGGCATTCGCCCGGGACGGAAGACCGGAAGACCGGAAGACCTGGAAAACCCGGAAGGATCGTTCGTACCGCATCCTTTCGCCCGCCGTGCCCGCTCGGAACCTCGCCCGGCCCGATGGCCCTCGAAGCCCTCCCTGGCCCCCCGACCCACCAGAGCCCGGGGTGCGTGACTACCTTTGCGGCATGCGCATTCTCGGGATCGGAGACACGCTGGACCTGGGCGCGATGTACCTGCAGCTGCTGGCGCGCGGCCACCAGGTACGCGCGTGCATCGACATGGAGGACGCGGATGCAGCTGGAATCATGGCGGGCATGGTGGAGATCGTCCCCGACTGGGAGAGCCAGCTCGGATGGGTCGAGGCCGCCGGCCGGGAAGGCTTCATCGTGTTCGAGACGGCCCACCATGGCGCGGTCCAGGACGCCTTGCGGGCGCGTGGCTTTCAGGTTATCGGGGGCAGCGCCTACGGGGACCGCCTGGAGGCGGATCGCGGCTTCGGACAGCAGGTCATGCGCGCGTGTGGAATGCGGACCGCGGAGACCCACGCCTTCGACAGTTTCCAGGCGGCCCTCGAACACCTGCACGACCACCCGGCGCGCTACGTCTACAAGCCCTCGGGCGGCGGGTTCGCGTCGGGACGCACGTTCGTGGGCGAGCTGTCGGACGGCCGCGACATGCGCGCCTACCTGCAGCTGCAAGCGCGGCGATGGCCAAGCGGTGTCCCCGAGCGGCTCGTTTTGATGGAGCGCCTGACCGGCGTGGAGGTGGGCGTGGGCGCCTACTTCGACGGGACGCGGTTCTTGCAGCCCGCCTGCCTCGACTGGGAACACAAGCGGCTCTTCCCCGGCGATCTCGGGGAGATGACCTGCGAGATGGGGACGCTGGTGACCTTCCGCCACAGCCAGCGGCTGTTCGCCGAGACCCTCGGCCGGATGGTCGAGCCGCTGCGTGCGGGGGGCTATCGCGGCTACATCAACATCAACACCATCGTCGACGAGACCGGGGTCCATCCGCTCGAGCTCACGTCTCGCTTTGGCTATCCCGGCTTTGCGATCCTGCAGGCCTTGCAGCAGAGCGGCTGGGACGAGCTCTTCCAGCGGATGACGGCGGGGCCTGGCCAGGCGCACGAACAGCCCTTCGCGACCCGGGATGGCTTCGCCCTCGGGGTGGTGCTGACGGTTCCGCCGTTTCCCTACACCGCCGGCTACGGGGCGCTCTCGAAGGGCCTGCCGATCGTCTTCGATCCGGGTTTGACCGAGCTCGACCGAGCGCACCTGCACCTCGGCGAGGTGGCCACCGAGGCCGGGCAGCTGGTGACCGCCGGGAGCATGGGCTACGTCATGGTCGTCACCGGATGCGGCCCGACCGCCGAAGAGGCAATCGACGACGCCTACGGCAGACTTCGGAAGGTCCACGTCCCCAACGGGCGCTACCGCAACGACATCGGACAGCGGTTCTTGACCGAGGATCGCGAACGGCTTCGGCGGCTCGGCTGGTATTGAAGCACGGTGGTCCCTGCTGGCCTCGCCGACCCAGCGCGCCTCAGGCGATCACGCCGAGCCGCTGCCGGTAGGCCGCGAAGCACCGCGCGCCGGCCCGCAACCTGAGCAGGGCGCCCTCGGCGATCGCGCGGGCGCACCTCGGCTCCGCCTGGACCAGGGTGCGCAGCACCTGCCGATTCCAGGCCGACGAATGCCGCAGGTCGATCTCCGCGTGCAAGGCGAAGTAGCGCCGCACGGAGGCGGGCACCCCCACGCGTCGCATCCCGGAGTCGACCAGCCGCGCGCGCCCGGGGGCCGTCAGCTCGATCACCCCCAGCGCGCCGACCGACTGGTACGCGTAGTGTCGGTTCCACGCCAGCGCCACCATCAGGTTGGAGAGGGCCAGGGACGGCCAAACGATCTCCTCGATGGGCAAGCGCGCCCCCATCGCGTCCGCCAGCGCCTCCAGCATCGCGCCGTGAACGGCCGACGCCCGACCGCGCCCGAGCTCGTCCCAGTAGTTGCGCGCCATCTCGAGCTTCGCCTGGGTTGGCATTCCGAGCTGGGTCAGCGCCAGGAGCTCGTCGAACCCCGCCTCTCCCGCCACCTCCTGAGCCAGAAACCAGCGCACCTGTTCCAGGGACGCGCGCTCGGCCAGGAACGGGAAGAGGGCATCGCCCTGTCCCGGACCGGTCTCGGCCAGGTGCTCGAACCATGTGACGAACCCCTCCGGATCGGCAGGGACCGCGTCCAGGTCCTCCGTCGCACGGATGGCCGCTCGCTCGGCGTCGACGAACGTCTCCTCGAGCCGACGGTCAGCCGTCTCGCTCGCGAGCGCCGCGGACGAGAACCCGGCGTCGAGGGCCGGCCTCAGCCTCCGCTGGTTGAGACGGCAGAGCCGGCGGTGCAGGTCGTCCCGCCCCCCGAAGGTGCGCGGACCGGCCAGCCCGCGCGCAGGCGGGTCGCGCCTCACCGCTCGCGCCCCGCGCGACGCTTCGCCTTCCAAGTCACCCATTGCCATGAGCCAAAGGTGATGACGGCCCTGTCAGACACAAGGGTCGATGGGTCAGGCCTTTTCCGCGACCAGCGCGGTCACGGCGATGCGCTCCGCGCGGCGGTACGCGTTCCCCGCCAGCTCCTCACCGAACACGTCGGGATCGAGCTCTTCCCAGGTCCAGGTCCGGGCCCGCTCACGCAGCAGCGGCCCGGCCCAGTCCTCGATGGCGTTCCGGCCGTCGACCACCGGGCTGCCCGTGTAAAGCCCGAGGACGCCTCCCGGCGACAGGCGCTCGAACGCCTCGACGAGGATCCGCTGGCTGAGCTCGAGACCGAGCGCGCCGCCTCCATCCCGGTACAGCCGCCCTTCGGCATCGCTCAGATAGGGTGGATTGGAGATCACGGTGTCGACGGGGCCGTCGATGTTCGCGAGGACGTCGCTGACCTGGATCTCGACCGCCGTGGGCTCGAGACCAGCCAGCGCCCGGTTGACCTGCGCGAACGCCAGCGCGCGCGGGTTGACGTCGCCGAGGACCACCCGGCGGGCACGCGGTGCGAGGACGATGCCCCCCACCCCGCTCCCGCAGCCAACATCGACCAGCCGCTCCGCCTTCCAGATGGCCCGCCCGAGGAAGGCGGCGAAGCGATAGCTGTCCGGTCCGAAGAACACACTGTCATGCGCGTCGGTCGGAAACGCGGAGTGGACGAACAGGAGATCCCCGTCGCCCGCGAACGACGGCAGCGTCGAGAAGCGAACGGAGCTCCTCCACCGTCCGTCCCCCGCGGGCTCGAGAACCTTCGCCGCCTGGCCGAGGCGTCGGAGAGCTTCGGGAAGCAGCGTCGGCGCGAACGGGCGACTCCAACCGAAGATGTCCCGCAGCGAGCGGGCCTCGAGGTTCTCGGGCCGCGCATTGACCAGCGCGTGGGTGCGGGGCGTCGGCGTGACGAACCGGTAGCTCTCCGCCCGCAGGGCCCGGCCCAATCCGACCAGGGCCAGCTGCGCGTCGTCGAGGGCGCTCACCGGCCTCCGCCATCCACCGGACGGGTCGTCGGCGATCCGCGCGGCGCGGCGTGTTCGAGGGGACCACAGTCGGCCAGGACGACCGTCACGTTGTCGCCACCACCCGCGGCAAGGGCGGCGGAGATCAGCGCTTCCGAGGCAGCCGCGACCTCCGGCGTCCGCATCAGGATGGCCGCGATCGCATCGTCCGAGACGAGACCGTGCAAACCATTCGAGCAGAGCAACACGCGATCCCCCGCCCGGAGATCCACGTCGACGACGGCGGGCTGGACATTGGCCTCGGTGCCGAGGGTCTGGCTCGGCGCCTCGCGCTGGGCCTCGGCGGCGGCTCCGGTGGTCCGGCCGTCGCCTTCTTCCCGGAGCCCGGCCGGCGTCTCGTCGTCGGTGAGGGTCCGGAGGCTGCCGTCCCGCAGGAGATAGGCACGCGCGTCTCCGACCTGCACGATCGCCAGTCGCTCCGGCGAGAAAATCGCCGCGGTACAGGTGGTGGTCATCCCACGCTCATCGGGATGGGAATCGGCCTCCGCGAGCAGGGCACGATTGGCGCCCTGGAAGGCCCGCCTCAGCGAATAGACCGGCGCGCGGCCGACGTTGTCGCCCTCGGCCTCGAGCCGGTGCTTGATCGACGAGGCGGTCAGCTGCGCCGCGACCTCGCCCGCCGGCGGACCCCCGTCGCAGACCAGCATCAGGACCCCCGGCCGGGAAACCCAGACGTCGGTGCGGATGCACGGCCGACTCACGCGCCCCGATTCCAGATCGGCGATGACGAACGTGTCCTGGTTCTCCGAACGTCGCGCGCCGATATTGGTGCCCCCACACACGGTGAACCGGCGGTGAAAGCGCTCCCTCGGCGCCCCGGAAGCTGAATTCGCCATCCCCCCAACCTAAGTCCGAAAGACGAGAGTCGTGTCCATTCGAATCGCCGCCAAAGGAAGTTTCACCGGGACGCCGCACTGCATCCAAGTGACGGCCGACTCGGTGACGCCGATCGAACTCCGTGGCCGCACGATTTCCATTCCGGGGCGCTCCAAGCACTGGCCGAAAAATTCGCCCGGTGCGACGATACCGCCGGCTGTCCACCCCGCACACCCCGCTCGAGGAGGAACCCGCATGAGCCTTGAACACCGCCTGCGTGCTTCGTCGTTGACCGCGTCTCCGCTCGTCGCCGTCGCCTGGGCGGTCCTGGTCCTCACAGGATGCGGCGGGAGCGGGAGCTCCACGTCCGCAACCGGCGGAGCCGACGGGGGCGCCGGGAAGGGGGGCGGAGGCGGGACGGCCGGGCACACCGGCACCGGTGGCAAGACCACGGGGACCGGCGGTGGCGCCGGGATGGCGGGCGCTGGCGGCGGCGCGGCTGGTGTGGGCGGACAGGATGTTGGCGGCGGCGGTGGCGGTGGCAATGTCGGTGGAGTCGGCGGTGCTCCCGGCGGGACCGCCGGTGGAACCGCTGGCGGACCAGCCGGCGGTGCTCCCGGCGGCACGACCGGTGGGACCGGTGGGACCGGCGGCGCCGCGGGCGGTGGCACGGCCGGCGGCGGTGGCTCCGTCATGCACGCCTGTACGCCCGGGACGAGCTGTACCCTCCTCGCCGACGTCAAGGGTATCTGCAATGGCGCGGGCCAGTGCGAGGGGTGCGGGACCAGCGACGCCGCCTGCGCAACGGCCTACGGAGCAGGCAACATCTGCGTGTCCGGAGGCTGCGTCACCGGCACCTGCCACACGGGGGCCGATTGCGCGAATGGGCAGCTTTGCGGCCCGGCCACCCACACGTGCGCCGCCTGTACCACCGACAGCGGCTGCCAGAACAGTTATGGAGGCGCGAACTTCGTGTGCGTTGCGGGCATGTGCGTTGCGGGCAACTGCCACGCGACCGCCGATTGCACCGGTGGGCTGATCTGCACCAACATGACCTGCAGCCCCTGCAGCACCGACGGCCAGTGCCCGACCGGTGATCTCTGCGTCGGCGGCGCCTGCATTCCCGGGAATTGCCACGTCACCGCCAATTGCCCGACCGGGCAGATCTGCGATCTCGTCACCCACGGCTGCGCGATCTGCGGCACCGACGCCCAGTGTGCGGACCCACTCAACTACGGCGCAGGCCATTACTGTCAGGGCAGCGCCTGCGTGGTCGGACAGTGCCGCACCGCCAACGATTGCGCCGGTGGCAAGATCTGCAGCGGGGCCCTGACCTGCGCGGCGTGTACCGCCACGGCCGATTGCACCACGGCGCTCGGGGCAAATCACGTCTGCACCAATGGGGCCTGCGTCTCGGGAAACTGCGCCGCCACCGGTGACTGCGGCGGGGGACAGCTGTGCAAGAGCAACGCCTGCGTCGCCTGCGCCCTCGATGCCGATTGCACCGGCGACCCGGCCTACGGGGCGCAACACCTCTGTGTCGCGGGCCAGTGCGTCGCGGGCTCGTGTCGCGCCTCGAGCGACTGCACGGTGGCGGGGCAGATCTGCAACACCACGACCCACACCTGCGCGGCGTGCGCTTCCGACGTCGCTTGCAAGACGGACACCACCTACGGCAGCACGTCCATCTGCCTCGCCAGCCTCTGTGTCACCGGCGACTGCCACGACACGTCCGCCGACTGCACGGGGGGGAAGATCTGCGGCGTCACCACGCCCCACACCTGCGGGTCTTGCGTCACCGACGCCAGCTGCGTGGCGGATGGGCGCTACGGGGCCGGCAACATCTGCTATCAGGGCAGCTGCGGCCCGGGGAACTGTCACGCCACCAGCACCGATTGCACCGCCGCCAGTGCCGGGCTGATCTGCGGCGTGAGCACCACCAACACCTGTGGGTCCTGCACCACCGATGTTCAGTGCAAGTCGGACGCGGTGTTCGGCAGCGGCGACATTTGCACCACGGCGACCGGCGCAAACCGGGGGAAGTGCGTCAGCTCGGCCTGCACCACCAACAGCAGCGCCTGCGCCGCCAACGCCTCCGACTTCTGTTGTGGCAACGTGTGCGTGGCCGGCAACTGCTGCGCCGACGCCGACTGCGTCACCAACCCAGCCTTCGGCGTGGGTTACGCCTGCAAGAGCAACAGCTGCTCGCAGTGCGCCCCCGCGAGCGGCAACAAGTTCTTCGTCGACCCGGTGAACGGGAACGATCAGACCGCCACGGGCAGCGGCCTGTCCGGCACCACCGCCACCCCGAGTTGCAGCTTCAAGACCATCACCCGCGCGATCGCGGTGATCGGCAACGCGGCCCCCGCCAACACCAAGATCGTCGTCACCGGGGTGGCTGGCCAGGCGCGCGGCCTGGCGGCCGGGGACACCTTGCCGATCACCCTGCCTCCCAACGTCATCCTCACGACCGCGACCGGACCCATCACCATCACCCTGGCAACGACGGCCGTCGGCAACCCGGCGGGCTTCCGCCTGCTCAACGCCGGATCGGGCATCGCGGGCGATCCTACCGCTCCCCTCACGCTCGACGGCAACGGTCACCAGGCCGGAATCGGGATTCAGGTCGCGCCGGGCGCCGGGAACACCGTCACCTTGTCGAGCCTCGCCATCCAGAACACGGGGGGACACGCCATCAACGTCACGAGCGGGAACTTGACCATTGGAGCCGGGGTGGTGGTGACGGGCGCCGGCATCCCCACGGCGAGCCGCGATGGGCTCCTGGTCTCGGGGGGGATCGCCAGCATCGTCGTGCCAGCCGGACAGGCCCAGACCTCCTTCAACAACAACACCCTGCACGGCATCGAGGTGAGCGGCCTCGGATCGGTCAACGTGACCGGCGTGGTGGGGGCGCCCGTTCCCAGCAACAACGGAACGGTGATCGTCTCCAGCAACACGACCGCGGGGCTGCGCATCAACCAGACCGTCGGCGCCGCGAACCTCCCGACCAACACCATCACCGGGCTCGTCGCCTGGGCGAACGGAAACTACGGCGCGCGGATCTTCGGGGGCTCGAAGGTCAAGATCAGGAAGAGCGTGTTCGGGGCAAGCGGGGCCGACGGCATCCTGGTCAGCAACGACACCAGCGCCAACGGAACCGCGGCCCTGCGCAACGATCTGACGGGCATCGACCTTGGCACGAGCGGAACCACGCCGGATCCCGGGCTCAACTACCTGCAGACGCCCCTCGGTGCGCTCGGCACCAACCTCACGGCGGGCCTGTGCGTCGGCATGGCGGCGGGCATCGGTCCGCTCACCCTCAACGCCGCGGGCAACTACCTGGTCTCGACCGGGGCCGCCCAGGTCAACTGCTCGACCACCGCCGCGACGATCACCAAGGCGGGAACCTGCACCGGCCACAACAGCCTCGGCGGGATGACCGCCGCGGGCGGAAACCCCGCCACCGTGGTCACCGTGGTCACCGCCATGTGCAACTGACCCGGGACCTCGGCCCGCGGCTCCGAGGCCCCGGGCCGTCGGCCGGACTTGCCGGGGCTCGGTCGGAGCGACCGTGCGCCCCGCGCGGCCCGACCCCGCGTCATCGGTGGGGGTGCCATTCTCCGCGGTGCCAGTCGTAGTGGTCGTCGTGGCGGTCCCAGCGGCCGTCCTTCCACTCGAACCCGCGCCGCTGGCGTCGGTACTCCCCGGCTCGCCAGACGTACCGGCCCCGCCGCCACTCGTGGTGCCCGGTGACCCAGATGTACCCGGGCCGCGCCGCGTACCGCTCCTCGCGGGGGGGCGGGGGCGGCTCGCGGGGTCCATCGTGGTGCACGATGTCGATGTGCAGGTTCGCGGCCGCGACCGGGACGGTGAAGCTGCCGCCGAGCGATAAGATCACCAGGAGGGGTTTCAGACGCATGGGTTGGTGATGGGGACGAGAGGGCGAGATGGCAAGGCGCCCGCCCGATACCACCGTCGACTCAGCCTGCCTGTACCGCGCGCTGCCAGGCCTTCGACGTCAAGTCCTCTCCCGCTGGCCGGGGCACGTTGGCCCAATATCCGGCGGGGTCCCGTCCCTTGCACAGGATCGAATGCCCGTTCCAGTCCGATTTCCCTGCGCGCACCGCGACCGGGCAGTAGCGGATGGTGAGCCCGCACCGCCGCCGCATGGAGTGATTGGCCGGGGAGCCGTGCGCCAGGAGGTCGGCATGCAGTGAGATCTCCCCGGCGCGCAGCTCGAAGGGGACCGCACGACCGTATTGCTCGACACCCAGGAGCTCGGTCGGCAAGACGGTTGGTCCGGTCGCGTCTCGCCAGCCGAGCTGTCCGAGCAGGTGGCTCCCCGGGATCACCTGCATGGCCCCGTTCCCGACGTCCGTGTCGTCGATGGCCAGCCACGCGGTGATCGTGCGGGCGCTCTCGAAGGGCCAGTAGGGGGCGTCCTGGTGCCAGGGAACGGTCCGGGGGTCTCCGGGCAGCTTGCAAAAGAAATGCGAGCCCCAGCACACGAAGTCAGGCCCGCAGAGATCCGCGACGTGCGCGAGGATGCGCGGATCGGTGACGAGGTCGTAGAGTCCCCGGCACTGGTCATGGTAGCCGTTGAGCGCGTAGGCGTCGCGGCCGTCACCCATCTGCCGCAACCCATCCAGCAGCCGATCGAAGTAGCGTCGATTGGCGGCGACCTCCTCCGGGTCGAAGATGCGAAACGGCTTGAGGTATCCGTCGGCGTTGAAGCGCGCGATCTGCTCGGGCGTCAGCTCACCTGGCGCGTCGTTCACCACGGGCTCGAAGCGAGGCTCGCGACCATCGACTCCCGCTGGCGCACCCATGACGCGAGGGTACCTCGGACGCCGGCACGCCGCGACCCCCGCGATGGCCCTCTCGGGCCGGTTCGAAGCGTTCCCTTTCGGGACGGGTGGCGCCGCTCCCCCGGCAGCCCCGGGGTCGTCGTCCACGAAACGACTCGCAACCACATCTCGCAGGCTCGTAGCGCCGGGCGGTGTAGATTGGCCCTCCGTCCATGTCGACTCAATCCTGGAATCCCGACCGCTACGCGCTCAACGCCCGCTTCGTCGCGGACCTCGGAATGCCGGTCGTCGAGCTCCTCGCCCCACGCGCGGGCGAACGGATCCTCGACCTCGGCTGCGGCGACGGGGCGCTGACCCGGAAGCTGGTGACCCTGGGTTGTGATCTGGTCGCCGTCGATGCGAGCGCCGAGCAGGTTGCGGCAGCGCGGGCGCTCGGGCTCGACGCGCGGGTGGCGAACGGTGAGGCGCTCGAGTTCGACGCCGAGTTCGACGCGGTCTTCAGCAACGCCGCCTTGCACTGGATGAAGCAGGCCGACCTGGCCATCGCCGGCGTCTTCCGGGCGCTGAAGCCCGGCGGCCGCTTCGTCGCCGAGCTCGGCGGGGCTGGCTGCGTCCAGAAGATCCGCCTCGCGCTGGTCCAGGCGCTCGATCGCCGCGGCGTGGACGGCGAGGCCTGCGTCCCCTGGTACTTCCCGACGGCGGACGAATACGCTGGCCGCCTCGAGCGCGCCGGCTTTCGAATCGACAGCATCGCCCTGATTCCAAGGCCCACGCCCCTACCAGGGGATGTCGTCGGCTGGCTGGAGACCTTCGGTGAGAGCTTCACGGCTGCGGTCGCGGCGACCGAGCGGCCCGCTTACCTGCGGGAGGTGCGCGCCGCGCTGGAGCCGGAGCTCCGCGATGCCTCGGGGATCTGGGTGGCCGACTACGTACGACTCCGGTTCGCGGCGGCCAAACCTTCCGCGAGAGCCCACCGGGGTTGACCCCCGTTCGGTGGCCTCCGGCAGTGAGGCCGAGGTACAGGTAGAGGTCGAGGAGGAGCCGACCCCAGCGCCCTCTGGCCAGAGAGGCGCGGCGCCGCCGCGTCCGTCCAGCACCTACGGATTGACGGCGGCGGCTGTGCTCGAACCCTTGACGTAGACCCGCAGGTCGGCCAATGCCAGCTGCGTGCCCGTGGTCTTGTAGACCCGGATGTACCGGTACGCGTTCTTGTCGTGCTCGACATACCAGAACTTGTCATTGTACCCGAGGTCGCCCCTGTGCCTGAGCTGCGTCGCATTCTGGCTGGCGAGCACCGACGACGTCGCGAAACCCGCATCATTCGATGCCTGGATCTCGAAACTCGTCAAGTCAACGTCGGTCAGGAGCACGGGCTCGAGCTCGAGCTTCTTGATCACGTAGGCGCTGCCCAGATCGAGCATGAACCACGGGTTGTTCGAAGTACTCTCGGATTGCCAGTAGGTCTTGTTTCCGACGTCGTTTCCAAGATTCGGCGGATGACCGGAAGCCGACGAGGATGCCGATGCCACCGCTTTCAATGCAACGTTGTCGCCGCCGTAGGTTCCGCTCACCAAGGGGCCGTAGGAAGCCTCCACCCCGGCCGAATCAATGACCGCCTGCGCATCGGACGGCCACGCCCCGGCGACGTAGTGGTAGTTGGTCGTCGCGCAGTTGGTGCTTTGATAACTGGCGTTGTTGGACCACAGGTTATCGGTTGCGGCGTTGACATTCCCCGAGCTCCACGACAGGAAAGAGTTCCGCGACAACTTCGAATCCAGCACGCAAAAATCCACCAGCGCGTCGAGGGAGTTGTCGTCGATTTGCAGCGAATTGCTCAAACCGATCGGGACCTGGCCGTAGGAATAGTTCTTGCTGAAGTGGATGGGCTCCGGCCCGAAGGTGTAGTAGTCGGGCTCCGCGTCGCCGGAAGCATACCGGCGATAGGTTCCCACGTGCGACGATCGGTTGAAGAACACCTCCGTCTCGCCCGCCATGGCCGGGGTGGGAAAATGCGCGTTGAACTGCCCCGTTCGATGATGGTAACCAGCGAACGGGACATCGGAGATATCGTTGTGGTAGATGCGGGCCTTTTCGGCGTGAATGCAGTCGATCGCTGTCGCTTGCAAGAAGTCGGCTCCCGTATTGCGGACGACGTTGTTGCTCACCAACGTATTCGTGTTTCGCTGGGTCTCCGAGCTCGGGTCGCTGGTGACGAGGTGGGCCGCTCTCCCGACGATGATGCCGGCCGCCGTACAATCGAAGAAGGAGTTCCCTTGAATGGTGGCGCTGTCGCAGCCGTCGTAGAGCTGAACACCGCAGGTGCCCAGGTGCTGAAACACGCAGTTCTTGACCACGCTCGAAGTGGCATGGGTCAGCACCAGTGCCCCCGGCACCTGATCGGTGTACTCCGTGTTGTCCAGTCCCCAGAGCATTTCCGCCTGTGAACCGCCGATCCAGCGGTCTTTCGTGCGCGACCAGTTGTTGTGCTCGAAGGTCAAGCCGTCGAGCATGATGCGGGCGGCCTTGGCCGTCCTGGTGCCGACGATCTCCCACGGGCGATCCACCACCGGTGAGTAGACGCGCGCCGTCGCCATGTCTTCCCACGGCTGCGGGTAGTAGTACACCTTCCCGTTTGCCGAGTCCAAGGACCATTCTCCGTATTCATCCAGGTATTCGAGCACGTTGGACAGTTCCACCCATTCGGTGGAGGTTGCCCTGCCGAGCGAGATCCATTTGTTGAAGTCAGGGTTCTCCATCTTCAAGACCCAGTCATTGGCATCCAGCGACGAGAGGCCCGTGATCGGGATCTCGGCGGTCTTGAAGGCGCTGAAGAAGGTGACGACCGCTGCCGCGGGATTCGCGAGCGTCGCCAGGTCGGATTTCTTGAGCTTGATCCCGTCGTTCTGATACGCCGTCGTGGCGACATCATCCCACCAGCCGTCCTGTGGCAGGAATTTCCCCGCGCGCTCGGCCCTCACGTCGTTCACGTACAGCTGGCGAAAGTACCCTGCGTATCCCCCGGAGACGGGAACATCGGCCACGAAGTACGGCTTGCCCGCGACCTGCGTCCAGCCGGTGATGGCTTTGCCGGCATCGATGACGGGGACCTCTCCTGGATAGGCTCGATAGACCATGTAGTGCCCATCTGGTCCCGAATCTGCGCTCGTGAGCGTGAAGGTGTTGGTGCGGGAATAGGTGCCGCCGCGCAGGTAAATGACGATGTCGTCGGTGGCGGTCTTGTTCAAGTTCTTGGCTCTGATGAAGTCCCTGGCCCTTTCCAGCGTGTTCCAAGGCGTCGCGGGCGTGGCCCCGTCATTGTCATCGCTGCCCGTCGGAGACACGTAGAAGGACAATCCGGTTGAAGGGAGAGTGGTGCCTCCGGTGGGCGTTGAGCCGCCGCTGTTCCCGGTGCTCGGCATCGTCCCCCCGCCCGTGGAGAGAGATCCCCCCGTGGCCGGGGCGCCCGCCGCTCCACCGGCTGCCGCGCTGCCGCCCGTCACCGTGGCTCCCCCAGACGTCGCGCTGCCGCCCGTCCCCACCGTCCCTCCTGCACTGGTCACGTCACCGCCGCCGCCCGCGCCGCCGCTTCCCGGGCCGCCGCCGGACCCGGTTGCCGAGGATCTGCTTCCAGAACATCCGCCCGGAGCAAAGGCCACCGCCAGCGAGAGGCCCGCCACGACGACCAGGCGAATGGCATCCTGAAGGAACAGGGTCATCTCGAACCACCTATCGTGAGACGGTGAGCTTGGAAAGGGCTTCTCCGATCGCGACCCGTCGGTGTCCTCGCTCGGCGTGGGCGACCGCCTCCCCATCATGATGGAGGCGGCCTCCTGGCCGTACCGGAGCAGTAGCGCCCCGAGCCATTCCGGTTCAAGCGGCCAGGCCCGCCTACCCGCCTACCTGCCTACCTGCCTACATGAGGACCCAGTTCAGGACCGCGTCGAACAGCTTCGTGCCGTCGCTGGTCAGGTTGGCGGCCAGGGTTTCGCGAATGGCAAAGGCCGCCCGGCGCGCAGGGGCGGGCAGGCTGACCATCTGCGCTCCCTTTTCGTAGCCGAAAACCACGGACCGGCTGGGGTTTCCCACCAGGCTGGCGCCCTTGAGCGCGGTGGCGGCGGGAACGCCCCAGCCGAAATCGCCAGCCACGCTGGAAATCGTGAGCGTCCCCGTCAACGTCCCCACCATGGGATTGCCGGCCATCGTGATCTGCACCTGGGACTGCGTCGCGATCATCCCGTAGTCGGTGTTCAAGGTGGCCGGCGTCATTCCCATCAACGCGAACTCCCCGTTCTCGATGCAGAGCACCGGTATCGCGATGTCGCGCAGCTTCGCGGCCAGTGGACCTGATTCGGCACTGCTGGAGATGACGACCAGGTCCATGCCCGCGACCGAGGTCGCGGTGACGGCCGCATCGGTGACAGTGGTCGTCTGAATTCCGCGCGCGGTCATGCGGGCCAACATGACGTTGTCTCCCGCGGTGGGCTTCCCGGCGCCCGTGATCACCATGATTGCCTTCAATCTGGTAGCCGTGCCCCCGCCAGCACCGGTACCGCCTCCACCGCCCCCGCTGCCCGCACTGGTCCCACCGCGACCTCCCGGCCCGCTGGCCGATGATGAATCCACGCCGCCGTCCTGTGGCGTGCTCGCGTCGCCGGCCGAGCTGGTGCCGCCGCCCGCCCCACCGATCGCTCCGGCGCCCCCGGAACCACTGGCGCCCGCACCCCCATCATTGGATCCGCCCGTGTCGCCCGACGACCCACCGCTGCCCGCGGGCGCGCCGCCGGTTCCCACCGTCGTCCCTCCGCTCCCGGGCGACGGGGCGCCCCCGAGCCCGGGGCAGCCGAGCCACCCGTCCCCGCGGCGGCGTGGCCCCCGGAACCAGTGGCGGGAGATGGGAGCGCCGTGTTGCTGCTGCAGCCACCCGAGCAAAGGGCCAAACCCAAGATCGGACAGCCAGCGTGAGCTGCCCCGATGGCCGCGACCCGAACGCGATGGTGACCGGATTCATGTCGAAGCACGGACTCTACCCGAAGACGAGGGGCGCAACGACCTCGACGGAGAGTCGTCGGCCAACGCCGCGCCCCGCATCGAGCGCGGCGGCGCGCGCAAGAGACTACTCGAACGCAACGATCGCGTGGTGGCGGACGCGCCAGTGGCCGCCGCCCGATCGCCCTGTCGCGGACACCATCACAGGGGCATGATACGGCGATGAAGCTCGACATCAATGGCGCGGTCCACGAGGTGGACGCCAGCGGCGACATGCCGCTCTTGTGGGTGTTGCGGGACCTGCTCCAGCTGAGCGGGACGAAGTACGGCTGCGGAATGGCACAGTGTGGGGCCTGCACCGTGCACCTCGACGGCAATCCCGTTCGGGCCTGCGTCACGCCGGTCTCCAGCGTTGGCGCGCGCAAGGTCACGACGATCGAGGGGCTGTCGCCCGACGGTTCGCACCCCGTACAGCGCGCCTGGGCCGAGGCGGATGTCGTGCAGTGCGGGTACTGCCAGTCTGGTCAGATCATGACCGCGGTGGCCTTGCTCCAGAGGAAGCCCCATCCGACGGACTCCGACATCGATGCCGCGCTGTCGGGCAACATCTGTCGCTGCGGGACCTACGTGCGTGTGCGGGAGGCGATCCACCTGGCCTCGCGGCTGCAACGAGGCGCGAAGTGACGGGCTCGCGGCGAGGATTCCTGGCCAGTGCGGCCACGGGCACGGCCGGGCTGGTGATCAGCTTCCACGTGCCGAACCTGGTGCGGGCCGCACCGAGGGCCGCCGCCCCGTCGCCCCCGTCTCCGAACGCCTTCCTGCGGATCGCCAGCGATGGCTCGGTCACCGTGGTGCTCGCACACTCCGAGATGGGGCAGGGAATCTGGACCGGCCTGGCGATGCTGATCGCCGAGGAGCTCGACTGTGACTGGTCGAAGGTGCGCTGTGAGCACGCTCCGGCCGCACCGGTCTACGGCCACCCCGCCATGGGCATGCAGATGACGGGGGGATCGTCGTCGACGCGCGGCGAGTTTGACCGGTACCGCACCGTGGGCGCGATGGCGAAGGAGCTGCTCCTGCGCGCGGCGGCGGCGCGATGGAAGACCACGCCGAGCAATCTCACGGCCGCCAACGGCGTGATCACGTTCGGTGGCAAGACGTTGACGTATGGAGACATCTCCGGGGCGGCGATGGAGCTGCCTCCCCCCGAGAGCGTGCAACTCAAGGCACCAAAGGACTGGAAGCTGATCGGCACCACCGTGCGGCGGCTGGACACGCCCGAGAAGATCACCGGCAAGGCCCAGTTCGGGCTCGACGTCGCGTTCCCCGGCCTGCGAACCGCCGTCGTGCTGCGGCCCCCGGCGTTCGGCACCAGGCTGGTGTCGTTCGACGCCGCCGACGCCCTGAAGGTCCCCGGGGTCGAGAAGGTGGTGCCGACCGCCAATGGTGTCGCGGTCGTCGCCAGGCATTTCTGGGCGGCGAAGCTCGGTCGGGACGCCCTCCGCGCCTCGTGGTCTGCGCCGGAGGGTGGCGGCGCCAGCACCGAGAAGCTCCTCACCGAGTTCCGCGAGCTCGCCCGCGGCGATGGCACCACCGTGGTCGACACCGGCAACGTCCAGGGGGCGCTCGACCTCGCCGCCAGCCGATGCGAGGCGTGGTACGAGGTCCCATATCTCGCGCATGCCACCATGGAGCCGCTC
Source organism: uncultured Myxococcales bacterium (assembly GCA_964540815.1). GTDB lineage: Bacteria > Myxococcota_A > Polyangia > Fen-1088 > Fen-1088 > CAZIOH01. The sequence goes on from CAZIOH010000007.1 coordinate 21,909, forward strand.
AACTGCACCGTGAAGATCGACGGCGATCGCTGCGAGATCTGGACCGGCACCCAGTTCCAGACCGTCGATCAGGCCGTGGCCGCGCACATCCTCGGCACGACGTCCGACAAGGTCACGATTCACACCACCTTCCTCGGCGGCGGGTTTGGTCGCCGCGCGAACCCTGCCTCGGACTTCGTCTCCGAGGCCGTGATCGTCGCGCAAGCGGCCGGGGTCCCGGTCAAGGTGGTCTGGACGCGCGAGGACGACATGCGCGGCGGATACTACCGCCCGGCCTACGTCCACCGCGTCCACGTCGGCCTCGATCGCGCCGGCCTGCCCCAGGCATGGCATCACGTCGTCGTCGGACAGTCGATCCTGGGGGGCACGCCGTTCGAGAAGTTCGCGGTCCACAACGGCATCGACGGGACGTCGGTCGAGGGAATCGCCGACTCGCCCTATCTCGATGACACCAGGGCCAAGCACGTCTCGCTGCACTCCCCGAAGACACCGATCACCGTGCTATGGTGGCGCTCGGTCGGCCACACCCACACCGCCTTCGCGATGGAGAGCATGATCGATGAGCTGGCCCACGCCGCTGGCCAGGATCCGCTCGCGTATCGTCTGGCCCTGCTCAAGGGCAAACCGCGGTTCGCGCGCGCCCTCGGGACGGCCGCCAGCAGGGCCGGCTGGGGAACGCCCGCCCCGGTGGGCCGGGCGCGTGGCCTGGCGGTCCACGAGGCGTTCGGCTCGATCGTGGCCGAGGTGGCCGAGGTCTCGGTCGAGGGTGGACGGATCAAGGTCCATGCGGTGACGGCCGTGGTCGACTGCGGAACCGCGGTCAATCCGCTCGGGATCGAGGCACAGGTGCAGGGCTCGATCGCGTTCGGGCTCAGCGCCGCACTCCACGGCAAGCTGACCGTCGAGGACGGCAAGGTCGTCGAGAGCAACTTCCACGACTATCCCGTGCTCCGCATGTTCGAGATGCCGAGGATCACCGTGCACGTGCTCCGCAGCGACGGCAAGATGGGGGGCATCGGCGAGCCGGCGACGGCCCCCATCGCTCCTGCCGTCGCCAATGCCGTGTTCGCGCTCACGCGGCAACGGCTGCGCACCCTGCCGCTGCGCCTCGCGAAGGAGGCTTGACCATGGGCTCGATGATGCGTGGCCTCCTGACGCTCGCTTTCGCCCCCGCCGCCGCTGCACCCGCGCCCGCACCCGCCCTGGTTCTCGGCGTCGCCATCGCCCTCGCCGTCGCCGCGTGCGGCGGTCAGTCACGCCCGCCGGCGAGCGCCGCGCGCCCAGGCCCGGATCGGGCCGCCGGGGTGGCCGCGTTCGAGACCGTCCGCGCGGTCCTGCAGCACCCGCGCTGCCAGAACTGCCATCCTGCGGGCGATGCACCCCTGCAGGGGGAGGAGGGTCGCGTGCATGCCATGAACGTGCTGCGCGGGCCCACGGGCCACGGGATGGCGGCGGCCGAGTGTACGACCTGCCACGGCCCGGCCAACCCGCCCAGCAACTACGGCCTCCACATCCCACCCGGCGCGATCCAGGCCTGGCACATGCCAGGGCCCGAGCAGAAGCTGGTGTTCGCTGGCCTCCAGCCGGGCCCCCTGTGCGCTCAGATCAAGGACCCGGCGCGGAACGGCGGCAAGGACATGGCGGCCCTGCGCGCGCACCTCGAGACCCCGCTCGTGACCTGGGGCTGGAACCCGGGCTTCGGTCGCGCGCCGGTCTCCATCCCATACGCCACCTTCCTGGCCGCCTGGGAGACCTGGGCTGCCGCGGGCGCCCCCTGCCCCAACTGACATGACATGAACGAGCTCGAGCGCATCGTTCGCGAGGCAGCGCGGCTCGAGGCGCAGGGCTCGGACTTTCTGCTCGCCACGGTCGTGCGCGTGGCCGGTTCCTCGTACCGACGACCGGGCGCCAGGATGCTCGTGGCGGGGGATCGCTGGGTCTCGGGTTGCGTCAGCGGCGGCTGCCTCGAAGGGGACGTGTTGCTCCGCGGCGCACACCGCTGCCGCGCGGGCGCCGTCGTCGTCACCTACGATTCAGCCACCGAGGACGACGAAGGCTGGAGCGTCGGGCTCGGATGCAATGGGATCGTCGACGTGCTGCTCGAGCACGTCCAGGCTGGCGCACGCCACGACGGGCTGACGTTCGCAAAGGCGTGCTTCGACGCCGAGACCGAAGGGGTGCTGGTCACCGTGATCCAGTCTGGGCACGTGGCCGTGCCCGTCGGCGCGCGGCTGGCGATCGGTCCGACCAGCGACCTTCCCCCACCCATCGTCGACCCTGCGATCCGGACCGCCCTCGAGAACGCCGCGCGCGGAGCGGCGGGCGTCGTCGAGCTCGCCGACCACCAGATCACCGCGCTGGTCGAGCGGATCTCCCCGTCGCCGCAGCTGTTCGTGCTCGGCAGCGGCCACGACGCGGCACCGCTCGTGGGGCTCGCCCAGTCGATCGGGATGCGTGTCACGGTCATCGATCGCGTGGTCCGCGAGCGTACGCGGTTCCTCGCCGCCGATCGCGTCATCTCGGCCGCCGGGGCCTGGGATCGGGTAGGAGCCCTGATCGACGCCACGGCCGCGGCATACGTCGTGATCATGCACCACCAGCGCGATGCCGATCGCGAAGCCCTCGCCGTGGCGCTGGCCTCACGGGCGCGCTACATCGGCGTCCTCGGGCCGGCGCGCCGGACCCGCGAGCTGCTCGGGGAGCTCGGGCACCGGGACGGAGTCGATCCGCGCGTCCATGCGCCGATCGGTCTCGACGTGGGTGCCGAGACGCCCGAGCAGATCGCCCTCGCCATCGTGGGGGAGCTCCAGGCGGTGCAGCATCGCCGTCCGGGAGGGATGCTGCGCAACCGTGCGCGTGCGCTGCACGCCGAGCTGGCGATCGCCATCCTGGCGGCCGGTGCCTCGCGCCGCCTCGGCCGACCGAAGCAACTGGTCGAGATCGAGGGCTCCCCACTGGTTCGCGGGGTGGCTGCCACCTGCTCGACCGCGGAGGCCGGCCCCGTCGCCGTCATCCTGGGCGCCCACGGCCAGGCGGTGGGGGCAGCTCTCGGTGGCCTGCCCGTCACGCTGGTCACGAATGACGCCTGGCCCGAGGGCATCGCGTCCTCGATCCGGGCCGCCGTGCGCTGGGCCGAGACGACCGCCGCCGGGGCCCTCGCGATCATACTCGGCGATCAGCCGCTGCTGAGCGTCGCCCACCTGACGGCGCTCCGCGATGCATGGCTGGCGGGAGCGGACCTCGTGGCGTCGCGCTTCGCAGGCATCCGTGGTGCCCCCGCGGTGTTCGATCGCGCGCGGTGGGGCGAGCTGGCTCAACTCGACGGCGACCAGGGCGCGGGACGTCTGCTGCGCGCGGAGGGCGTGGTGGCGATCGACTGGCCCGGGGGAGCCGTCGACGTCGATACCGACCAGGACCTGGTCGAGCTCACCGCGGGCGACGCCCCGGGCCCGTCGGCCACGGTACGCGCAGAGAGGGATCGCAGGTGAAAACGAGGGAGGCGGGCCCAGCCGGGTCCGCCTCCCCCATCTCGGTCAATTCCTGGCTACTTCCCGTCCGAGCAGGTGCACCCTCCGGCGCAGGTGCAGACGCGGCCGCAGGCGCAGCGATCGCCGCAGCTGCAGGGCTTGACCTTGGCGTCCGCGCACGGACATGAGGCCTTCTCACACTGGCAGGGCTCCTGATTCGACTTTTCCATGGATCTTCTCCCGTCTCGAGGCTGGCTCCATTGCCTGCCTTCACTGACTGGACGCAGCCCGGACCGTGCCATTACAGACGATCTCGAGACCATCGGCGGCGGCGATGACCTCGCGAACCTCGGGTGCGCTTGCGTGGCCCAGCTCGCCAGCACGCTCAAACCCGAGGTCTCCTTCAAGGAATACGCCGAGGAACCGGGGTCTCGGCCAGCAACGCAGGCGTGCGGATTTTCGGGGGCGCCTGGGTTACATGGCCTTCAGGGTCAGCTCGTCGATGTCGAGCGAGGTCTTGCTGCCGTTGGTCGACTCGAAGCGCAGCTCGATCGTGCTCTTGCCCGCCGGAAAATCGGCGGTGGACCCTACGGTCGTCCACGAATTCCAGGTGGCGGTGGCGGGAAACATCTGCGCGGGAGTCAACCGCTGGCCGTTCACGTACACGCTGCGCGCTCCCGTCCCTTCGCCCGCGGTGTACCGCCACTGGATCACATATTTGCCCGCCTGCGGCACCTCGACGCCGAGCGAGAAGCCCTGGTCGTCCTTGGTGAACGTCGAGACGTAACCATAGCCATGGTAATCGCGGCCGGCGGTGGCCTCGTAGTCGACGTGGTGGAGCCAACCTTCCTCGGCCTGGTAGACGAGGGCAGGCTCGGGCGTGGGGTCGTCGCCGCACAGCATGGCATACTGGTTCAGCGCGATGGTGGCGGAGACCTGGGCTTCGATCGCTCCGGCCGTGGCGGCAGGGCCCGCCCAGTTCGCCGAGAAGAAGCTGGTGGCGGGATTGCGCGCCAGGGACCAGATCGCGGCGGCTCCGCCGAGAAGCACCTTGGCGTAGTCCTTGTGAGTGGGATCGCGTCGATAGAGGTCCGCGAGGGAGCGGTAGCCAATGCCCTTCCAGGCCGCGCAGTCGCCGCTGCAGGGTGCGCCGTCGTCGAGCACGAGGCCTGCGCTCGACATGACCGTCCCCTTGCTGATCAGGTACTGGCCCAAGCCCTGCGCCTCGCTGAGGTAGTGCGCCTCACCCGTGGCGGCCTCGAGCGCCAGGGCGGCGCCGATCATTGCCCCTTGGTCATAGGTGCGCGAGCCGGTCGCTCGCTGCCCGTTCGCCGAGAGCTGATCGTAGACGGCGAAGGTCGGCTGATCGACCATGTCGCTCAGCCAGAAGGCGTACACGAGCTTCGCAAAGTCGAGGTACGCGGGCTTGCCCGCGCGCGCCGCCAAGCGCGCGCCGGCCAGCGCGGCCCCCGCGTTGGCGCCCGTGGCCTTCTGCGCCTTGGTCTTGTCGCGCCAGATCCCACCCAGGTGCGGCGCGCAACACGTCGTGTCCCACTCGGCCATGACGTCCTCGAATACGGTCTCGGCCGTATCGAGGTAGGTGTGATCGGCAGTCAGATCGAAGGCGCGCATCAGGGCCAGGGTCATCCACACCTCGTGCTCGTAGCTGTCGTCGAGCCAGCCGCGGGCGGCCTGCCCTTCGTCGAATGCGGCGATCAGCCCCGCGAAGCGTTGGCCGCGCGTGCGCTGCACGCCGTCGAGCACCGCGTCCCAGGTTTGAGCGTATGTCCAGTACCCCGTGAGCTTGGGATTGCCGGGCGCGGCCGTGACGTATTGACTGGCGCCGAGCCAAAAGTTGACGAGCGTCGCTCCCAGCGCCGCGCCGGCGTTGGCGTGCGCGGCCGCAATGTCGCAGCCGTCGATGCCCGGCGGTACGTCCGGCACCTGCGATCCGGACTTCCCCGCGCCGCCCGCCCCACCGCCCTCCGAGCCGCCGCCCGCCCCATTGCCGGAGTTGACCACGGCGCCACCGCCACCCGGGCCTGCCGAGCTGCCTCCCGTGCCAGGTGACGAGCCGCCTCCCGTGCCAGGTGACGGGCCCCCTCCCGTACCAGGTGACGGGCCGCCTCCCGTGCCAGGTGACGGGCCGCCTCCCGTGCCTCCGAAGAGCTGGCCGCCGGCGCCTCCGCCGGCGGCCATTGCCTGGGCAGCGCCGCCTGACCCGCCAACGCCGGCGCCCCCGGTCCCCCCCGAGCGCCCCGCCGGCCGGCTGTCGCACGCCACCAGCCAGATCAGCACCAGGCCCACACCAACGAGCCCCAACCGCCGAGACTCGAGCGACCTGCTTTCAATCTTCGAGGCAATGACCATGGTGAGCCCTCTGGCAAGAACCGCGGTGGCGAGGTCTGGCAGGATAGGCTACTCGCCGCGAGGAAGCGAGCGGCGAGCCCGGCGCGGCACCATGGACCACGCGTGGTTGTTCTGGGGTGGCCAGGACTTCATGAAGCAGCTCGGGCTGGCCAAGTGGCGCGGCTTGACACTCGTGCACCGCGGCCGACCTAGAATCAATGCTGCGCCGCCCATGCTTCCACCCCGCTGCGTTGCTCCTCCTCGCAATACGTCTGTGTATTGGTCGTCGTCGCGCCTTGCGGGGCCTTCGCCTGGGCGACGGATCATTGACGCCAATGCGGCCGCGGTGCACTAGAATTCGCCCATCAGGGCGACCGCAGGCGTGATCAGCCATCCGCCGACGTCGAGCCCGATCTGCGGCGTCGCTATCGTTGTGACCGCGTCTCCAGACGCCACGAGCTCGAGCACGGTCAGCTCCAGGCCGATGAACAAGGCCCGATATCCGACCGCCAGCCCCGCCTGCGCGCCCCAGTAGATTCCCCGGATGGTGAGACTTGCGGTCGCCTTCTCTCCATTCACGAGATCGAGCTCTGCCCCGGCACTCACGTGGGTGTACGCGAGCTTCGGTCCTCCCCACACCCGAAACCAGTCGCGCGAGGTTCCCAGCACGATGGGCAGATCCACCATCCACCGCTGAACGCCGCGCAGATGGACAACTGGCAGGACGTCGGCGATCGATGCCGACGCCACCTGCCCCGCATGAGACACGCCCAGTCCGGCGACCAGGTCGAAGGGTCCCGCTGCGCGCCGGAGAAGCTGCAGCCGACTGCCGAGTCGCCACGCGCCGCTGGCGTATTGCACGTTGACCTCCGTATCGTCGCGCACCGAGTACGCGGCCAACAGGTGGGGCCCCACCGACGGAGGGCTGCTCACGAAGCTCGCGCTCGCCTCGAACAGCTGCAATTTCTGCGGCGCGGTGAGCTGCTGGGTCGCAGCCGCCTGGGCGAGAGTGCGCGCGGCGTCGACCGTTCGGGTGATGGTTCCCGTGGGTATTCCAACCGCGATTCCCACGGCTACCTGGACATGCCCCCGGGGAGCCACTTCCGCCGGTCGCAATCCTGCCAGGGAGGGCGCACATCCCCAGGCACATGGGAGGGCGAAGGCGAGCCATATCGCCGCCCGGATCGACGATCCTTCGACACTCGCTGCGGGTGGCTTGGCACGCATCCGTCCCTCGATGATAATCACGGACCCGACGGGCCGATGGGACCGACAACGATGAAGATCGCGACCTGGAATGTGAACGGAATCCGAGCTCGCCGGGACGAGGTGATGTCGCTGGTGCTGGGCGAGCGACCGGACGTTCTTTGCTTGCAGGAGTTGAAAGCCACGGTGGACCAGATCCCCGAGGCCCTCTCGAAACTGGACGGATACTGGTGCTATTGGCACGGCAGCAAGGGTTACTCAGGGGTCAGCATCCACGTGCGGAAGGAGCTCGCGCCTGACCGCCCGAGGTTCTGGCATCCCGAGTTCGACCATGAGACCCGGATTGTGGTGGCAGACATCGATGGGATCTCCGTGGCGTCGATCTATGTGCCGAATGGCGGACGGGACTACCGCGCCAAGATTGGGTTCCTCGAGGCCCTCGCGACCTACGCCTCCTCGGCCCGCCTCGGCCGACGGGCCATGCTGCTGTGTGGAGATCTCAACATCGCCCGCACAGAGCTCGACGTTCACCCCCGGGACCGGAATCCACGGGTGGTGGGACAGCGACCTGAGGAGCGCTCCTTGTTCGAGCGCATCCTGGAGGACGGGGGGCTGAAGGACGTGGGGCGGCAGCTCGACCCGGACAACGCGTCGCTTTACACCTGGTGGGCGCCCTGGCGGAGCCTGCGTCAATTGAACATCGGGTGGCGTCTCGACTACGTCCTCGCCAGCAGCGATCTGGCAAGGCGGGCGCTCAAGTCGACTGTGCTGCGCGAAGCGGGGACCAGCGACCACGGAGCCGTGATCGTCGAGCTCTCGGAGGCACCGCCCCCGAGCAGGTACGCATCTTGATTCCCCACCGCCTTGGATTCACCCGCCTCCAGGACCAAGCTTCAACACCAGGGGAGGATCGTCCCCCATGAAATCGACGTGTTTCGCGGTCGTGTCGAAGTGGCTCGAGGTCTTGAAGAACTCGAATCTTCCCGCGGCGGCGTAGGGCTTCGTCTTCGAGAGGACCGTCGCGACTTCCTCAGCGGTCATCGGCTTGAATGTTCGGACTGCATCGAAGGCTTGAGCCAGGATCTTCTCGTTGTCGATCCCCGTGATGACGACGGACGTCGGCAGGTTCATCGCATAGTGGAGGCATTCGATCGGCGTGACCGGAGCTCCGCTCTTCAGGAACACCCCGTCACCCATGGTCTTCATCGCCAGCACGCCCACGTTCTGCTTCACGAGCTCGGGCAATACCAGATGAGAAAAGCTCCGAAAGTGGGCGTCCATCACGTTCAGCGGCATCTGTACCGTATCGAAGGCGAAGCCGTGCGCCTTGGCGACCTCCAGCATGTAGAGGTGGATTCGCGGATCCTTGTGCCCGGTGAACCCGATGTAGCGGAGCTTTCCGGCCTTCTTCGCTTGCACCAATGCCTCGATGGCACCATCCTCGGTGAAGATTCGATCGGGATCGTCGTAGCGCAGGATTTCGTGGAACTGGACGAGATCGATCCGGTCGGTCTTCAAGCGCGTCAGCGATTCTTCCAGCTGGGTCTTGGCGGTCTCCTTCGTGCGACCGTCGATCTTGGTCATCAAGAAGGCTTTCTTTCGATAGGCGCCCTGGGCCAGCGCGGTTCCCATCCACTTTTCACTGTTGCCGTGGCCGTAATCCCAGGAATTGTCGAGAAAATTGATGCCCCGATCCAGCGCTGCGTGAATGAGCTTTGTTGCGGCCGCTTCGGTCATTGGCTTCCGACTCAGGTGCGCCCCACCGAGCCCGATCAAGGACACCCGCTCACCGGTCTGTCCGAGCGTCCGAAATAGCATCTCACCGCGACGCTCGCCGGCGTCGGTGACCCGTGGAAGGTCATGCGGATCGAGTGACACCGCCGTGCCGTCTGGGTTCGCTTTTACAGGCTGCGCGAGCGCTGGCGCTCTTGCAGCCGCGGTGGCGCCTGCTCCAGCAAGACATGAATGCATGAAATTCCTTCGTTTCACGTGATTTCGCCCCCTCTTGTGTAGCCTGTTCGTCGCTCCAGGGATGTAAGACCGAACGCTTGAATGGCAAGCCGCCGGGCCTGGCCGTCTCGACGCGCGCGAACCTGCGCACTGGAAGGGCACTGGAAGGATGGTCACGGTGACGCTCGCGGGACCTCCTCGTGGCGCGTATCTTCCCTGGCTGGGTCTGGCCTCACCATGGCCTCTTGCCGTCCCGCGGTCGCCGCGGACGGGTACCCAGGGAGACGCGATCGATTCAACAGAGGACCATACGGGCCCTCGTCCCGCGTCAGTATAGTCGCGGGATGCTGCGGCAGATCTCACCGATGTGGAATGGGGCGCTCCTCGCCGTTGTGGCGGCGGTGAGCTTCGGGATCACCACTCCGGTGGTGGAGCTGGCCGGCCGGAGCGTGGGACCCCTGACGACGGCGGCGCTCCTGTATCTGGGAGCGTGTCTGTCGGCGGCCCTGCTCGGCTCCGCCGCCCGCGCCACGGGCCCTTCCTTGACCGCGGCCCATCTTCCTCGACTGGCGGCCGTCGCGTTCTTCGGGGCCGCCGTCGCCCCGGTCTTGCTCGCCTGGGGACTGCAACGGGCGGGCGCGACCACGGGCTCGCTCCTCCTCAATCTCGAGGCCGTGTTCACGGTGCTGCTCGCCCGCGTGTTCTACCGCGAGCCGCTCGGTCGGCGCGTCCTCGTCGCGCTCTCTCTCATGATCCTGGCCGGCGTCCTGCTGACCGTCGACGGCGCTCGAACCGCGGGCTGGGACGGCCTCGGAGCCCTGGCCGTGGCAGGCGCGACCTTGGCCTGGTCGCTCGACAACACGCTGACGCGTCCGCTCTCCGATCTCGACCCCGTGATGGTGGTCGCGGCCAAGGGGGCGCTGGGCGCAACCCTCACGGGTGGTCTCGCGCTCCTGGTCCGGCACGAGGCGCTCCCACCCGCTCGACCCACGTTGGTGCTGCTGGCGTGCGGGGCCACGGGCTATGGGCTCAGCCTGAGGCTCTACCTCTTGGCCCAGCGTCGCATCGGAGCGGCTCGAACGGGTTCCATCTTCGCGGTGGCCCCGTTCGTTGGCGCCGCCCTGGCCTGGTTGATCGGCGCTGGCTCCGCGGGGCCTTTCGCTGCCGTTGCGGCGGGGCTGTTCGCCATCGGGGTCTTCCTGCATCTGACCGAGCGCCACGGTCATCTCCACCTGCACGAGGCCGTCGAACACGAGCATGCTCACCGGCATGACGATTGGCACCACGGTCACGCTCACGATCCTCCCGTCCCGGGCGAGCATACGCACCTGCACCGGCACGAGGCGATCGAGCACAACCACGACCACGCACCGGATATTCACCACGCCCACACCCACACCCACGCCCACACCGAGCTCGATCCGGGCTCGTCCCCCTCACCTGCCGCGGATGACGCTGCTCGAGGAGGGACCCTGCCCGAATAGTCCCTCTTCCATCACAGGCGGCGGGTCATGATTGCGGGGCGCGGATGGAGACGTCGAAGGCGGCGGTTTCAATCTTGCCACGGGTCTTGATCTGAACGAAGACGCGATAGTCGCCGGCACGGGGGAAGTTGTACGGGAAGCGCACCAGGGGTGGAAAGCGCATGCCGACGTGATGGGAGTGATCCATCGGCGCCGCTCCCGGGACCAGCGCCAGAGCCGCCATCGGAACCGATCCGGTGGGATGGACGTGGGCGAAGATGGAGAGATCGCCGGCAACGATCATTGCGTGACCGGCCATCCCCATATACGGCTCGATATATGGCCGGACGCCCGGCCCGTCGCCCGGTTCGGTGCCGGGTTCGACGCCGTTGACCGCGTGGCCAGCGCGCGGGCCCGAGAGCGCGAACGCAAGCGAGACGGTTCTGCCGGCCGGAATCGACTCCGGTCCTTCCCACCGAAGAGCGCCACTGCCGTCCGGGAATGCGAACGATGGCGACGCTGCACTGGCGGCCTGCGGGATCGTCGCCCAGGCGTCGTCGGGATCCATCACGGCCGGCACCGCAGATGCCAGGCTGTCGGGTGTCAGGTCGACGTCGGTGGTGACGGTTTCGTCGAGTCCGGTCACGTGCACGATGTCGCCGAACAGCCGATAACTTCCCGCCGGGAGCGACCCGGAGGGTGGCAGCGACTGGACGAAGCGGGCCGCGTCGCCGAGCCTCGGATGGAGGTGGGCCACCGCGTCCAGCCCTGGGGTCCGTATGGCGAACAGGTGCATGAGATGGCCATGCTCGGGGACGAGATCGTCAGTCCGCCGCCAGCGCAGCCACCCGGGCTCGACGATCGAAAGGGCGAGCAAGCCGTCGTGGACGGTCGCACCGGCCTCGAGCGGCTTGTACACCATCCGACGGTAGGCGCGGGCCTCCGCGTTCCACCAGCGACGACCACCGACGATGGCGAGCGCCAGCACCACGGCGCAAACCGCCATGGCGATCTGACCGCGACGCATTCGTCGCCGGTCGATGGACGCGCCTGGCGGTAGGTCAGCCTCTCGCACGCTGGCGCCCACGATCGCCACCGCGCCGGTGACGATCAGCGCCAGCAAGATCACCAGCATCCCGGTGAGCCAGCCTGGCATCGGCTTCACCGCGCGCGCGATCGCAGGCACCGGCACCGCCAGGTCGCCGCCGCCACGACCGCCCTCGACGTTCACCCGCACCTGCCAGGTCCCCGTCTGCATCAGCCAGAGGGTGCTCCAGTACAGATGGGGATCGTTGGCATCGCGACGCGCCTCGTCGGCGAGCGGCGGTGAGGCTGCGCCCTCCCCGCGCAGAGGGAGGGGTACGACCGATAGCCGTGCAACGTCGTCGTCGCTGGCGAGGACCTCGATCGCCGCCACCCCGGGAATGACGTCGGGTGGTCGGATGGTGACCACCAGGTGATACGGTCCGGCCTGACCATCCTGGACAATCGCCCCCCTTCCCACGTGGGCCTCCGCGCGCCCTGTCCCGCCTCCCGACAGCAAGGAGACCACGGTCGCAGCGGCAGCCGCAGCCCGCACGCTCGCCCGGGTCATCGCCGAACGCGCCCCAACCAACCCCCGACCCCGCGCCCCGCCGCGACCGAGGCCACCGCCCCAGCCAGCGCCAGCGCCAGCCCGCCCCACAAATCGCCGCGGGATTCGTCCAAGAAGAGATACCGCCGGTAGTGAAACGTCGACGGCATGGCGAAGTCGAAATACTTCGCGCCCCAGAAGTAGTCTCGCGCGGACGGCGACATCAGGAACGAGGCAAACGGCCACTGGGCCGCCAGGAACACCACCAAGAACAGGCCGCCCCCCACGAGCACGGTCGGCAATCCCGGGCGCGCACGTCGGCGCCACATCCAGGCATCGAGCGCCGCCGCGGCGGGCAGCAGCAAGAGCGGGAACTCGGGTGGAATGAGGCAACTCACCGGCGACAACACCGGCCCGAGCTTGGGGTGGGCGGAAACCAGGGGAAACGTCCAGAGCAGCGCCAGCAGGAACAGCGAATAGCACGCTGCGCTGGTGGTCCCCGCCCAGCGCCGGCCCGTCGCTCCCTCCATGGCGACCAGCACCACCGGCGTGCACAGTCCCACCACCAGGTAGAACGATCCGGCGTGCATGAACACCCGCACTGTCTTCTCCATGAACAGCGTCATCAGCGCGATCAGGAGCATCCCGCCCACCACGAGTACCAGTGGCTCGATCGACCGGCGCGCCGCGGGTGACGCGCTCCGGTTCAAGGCACCCACCAGCATCACCAGCGCTCCGAGATGCAGGCAGACGATGCCCAGCGCCAGCACCACATGGGGTGGACTCAGGATCTTCACGTCCAAGCCATAGGCGTTGTGCCACCAGTCGTCGAAGGGCGCGGAGGCCAGCATCGTCACTCCGCCCCAGGCAGAGATGAAACCTCCGAGTGGTCCGCGAAATCCGAGCACACCGACGTTGGCCGACCGGCCCGCGGGCTCGATCCCCGCGACCTCGTCGTCGGCGGCGCGCCGCGCCCGCTCCCGCCCGAACGTCGCGGGCAGGGTCTGCGCCAGCGCCGACAGAGCGGCGAGCAGGGCCGCCGCGTAGATCGCGATGTGAGGCGGCGACCAGAAGCTGTCCCGGCCGATCGAGCGGTGCCAAGCGATGTCCCAGTGGACCCCGAGGGCCACCGTCAGCGAGGACGCAAGCGCGCACCAGAGCGGCCAGCCGATCGCGGCTCGCCCCGTCGCGAGAGCGGTCGACGACCGCCCGGCCGCCGGCTGTCGTGGGCGGGCCGCCTCCACGCCGGCGAGCGGCGTGCTCCTTGCCCTGTCGGCTGTGTCGCCCATGACCAGAGGCTACACCGCTGATGGTCGAGGGTCGATGGCGCCGCTGTACCGCCATCACCGTCATCCCCAAGCAGCGCTCGCCAACGCGGCGGCCGCCCGGCAGCATCCTTCAGCTTCGTGCTGCGGCGGCTCTTCTCTGACCGCACCTCCATCTCCGCCGAGTCGCGCGCGTCCATCGCTCCCTCGGATCGATTTGCCGGCGCAATCTCCCTCAGCTACCCGACTGGCCCCAGGGAGGTCTTCGGCCGAAACCAGCCGCGCAGGTTCAGGCAGGCGACGACCTGTGCGCGGCCAATTTCGACCGGCCTTGAGTCATCCTCGCATGTTTGAGACTCCGTCGGTGATGTTCGCGCAAATTCCACATACAGAGGAGGGATGGATGACGTATTCAAGAATGGTAGATGCCATCTTGCATTCACGCGGAAGAGAGGTGACTCATGGTCATTCAGTTGGTTCAGGTTGGAGTCGAGGTTCGAAGGGTTGAAACGAGGACTCCGAGGCGGCGTGGTGACGGACCCGGGGTCGCAGGAGCGCTGTTGGCGACCGTGCTCTCCCCTGCAGTCTTCCTGGCAGTCTTCCTGGCGGTGTTCTTGGCGGTGTTCTTGGCAGCGCCCCCTGCTCACGCTCAGTCGGCTGCTCCATTCCGGGACTTCGAGTCCTACGTTCAGTGGATGCAGTCCAAGCACAAGGCCCCGTTCGATCGTGAAGGAGCCATCATGCCGAAAGGGAGCGCCGAAACCCTTCGGACCGCCGCGCTGGTGCGAGCGACATCTCTGGCGGCCAGCACCTCGGGGATCTCGTCCACCGCCCAGAACGTGAAGGTCAATCAAGACCGAAACCCCTGGCCCAAGGCCGAGATTGCGGGGGCCGTCGATCCTAGCGGGAAGAACTACGCGGTCATGTCGAATGACTTTCGCCAGAACTACGATCGAATGTTCTTCCATTCATCCACCAACGGGGGAAAGACCTTCACCGACGATGCGATGGTCCAGGGATTCAGCCCCTACCTCGGATTCAGCCCGTTCTCGTTCCAGAGCGACCCCGGCCTGTCGTTCGATGCCAACGGGCTGAGCTATCTCTCGACGATCTCCGGGAACGCCGTCTTCGACTTCACAAACGGCTACCTCAACTTCGACACGGAGATCGAGGTGGCCCAAGGGTACGCGAACGGAACTTACGCGTCGTTGGTTCCCACGGCGATCGACGACCAACCGTGCAACGGATTGCTCTCGGGGGCACTCACCTGTGACGCCTCTCTGGACAAACCTCTGATCACCACGGACGCGGTGGCAGGGAGTCCCAACCTCGGGACGACTTACGTCTATTACACGTTCTTTTGCAACTCCCCGGTCGCGGGATTCTGTACAGACGGCTCGGCGACGAACATCCCTGCGTTCTCGTCGGTCATTCTCGAATCCCACTCCGCAGGCGCGGGTCTTCCCTTCTCATTGCCCGCCCAGGTGAGCGGCACCCTGACCCAGGCGCAGTTCTCGAACATGGTCGTCGATAGCCAGGGTACCCCGCACGTGTTCTTCGACGACTTCACGGGCTCCCCCAACATAAACATGTGGGAAGCCAGGCTCACGGAAGGGACCTGGGTGGTGTCGGCGCAACCGGTGGCAAGCTTCACCTTCAACGGGCTTGCCAACCCGAACTGGAGCTTCCGCGACCTCGGGGCGGTTGCGCCAGGGTGCGGCGGACGCGGAGACAGCGCCTACTGCGCCTTCTCGGCGAGCCAGATCGCCGGAGGCTCCGCGGAGGGAACCGCGAGCGTATACCTGGCGTCAATCAACTTGAAGAAGGGAACATCCTCGGTTCACCGGGTGAACAACGATGCTGTGGGAAATCTGAAGGACCACTTCTTCGGGTGGGCGACGGCCACCTCCAAAGGCGTCTTCGTGGGCTGGTACGACAATCGCAAAGATCCCTTCGGTATCAAGGTGGAGTACTACGTTGGCTTGTCCACCGATGGCGGCAAGACGTTCCCTACTCAGAAGGCCATCAGCGACGCGCCGTTCAACCCGTGCGTTGGCTTTCCGGGCTGTGGCTTCTTTGGCGACTACACCCAGTTGGTATCGGGATCGGACGGTGTCGTGCACGCGGCATGGTCCGATACGCGGGACGGAGCGAGCATGCAGATCTACTCGCAGAGCGTCTCGTGGTGATCGCTCGACGTCGGCGCCCGCGGCCTCGTGGAGCGCCGCCATGATGTGCATGTCCTGAAGACGTCGGTGCCAACGACGGTGCCCGCCGAGCCGGAACAGTGAGCCGAGCGGTTCCAGCGTGGTTGCTGGCCTGGGGCCCATGACGAATCGGATGCCGCCGCCTTGCAAGCGCTCCAGCCGCCCGCCGGCTCGGGACCAGCTCTATTCATTGTTCCGCCGTGCGGCCGCATCGCTCGCGCGCGTCAGGATCGAAGGGGCGAGCAGCGATCCGCTCTGGGAGCCCGATCGTGGGCGCCGATCCTTGCCCGAGGGCAGGAGGCCATCGACCAGGCTCATCACCCTTCCGATCATTTCCGGGAAGATGCCGTGGCCGAGCGCTGCCATCTGGGCAGGGAGACCCAGGACGACGTGGGCTTCTCCCTGCTCGATGGCAGACACGATCCGCCGCGCCGCTCGCGCGGAGGACACCGAGAGGAAGGGGAGGGAGTCGGAGATCGCGAACCACGCATGCTCCTTCTCGGGGGCGCCTTTGAAGCTGGCCCTTCACGGACTTCCGGTGCGCATGAGCCGGGAGCGATGGTCGAGACGAGGATACCGTCCCCCGAAAGGGCAGCGTGCATTCCCTCGGAGATGCCGACCAGCGCGAACTTGCTGGTGCAGTACGGCAGCAGGTGAGGCACCGAGAGAGGCCACCCACCGATGCGATGTTGGCAATGCGTCCACCGCCACGGGCCCTCATCTCCTCGCGAACCCCGAGCATGGAGCGCAACGGGGCCCTCCAGTGTAGCGCCATGGCGTCATCGAAGTCGATGCAGTTCCGTCGCGTCGAGGGGACCCACCTGGATCGCCCCCGCGTTGTTGATGAGCACGTCGATTCCTGCGAGGTCACGGCGAACTCGGTCGAGCATCCCCTCCACCGCGCCGTCCGCGGTGAGCTCGCACGGGAATCCAAGGGCGAGACCGGGCAAGTTGCGCCTCCGCACGTCGTCCAGAGCTCGATCAATCTCCGCCGCTTCGCGGGCGACCACCGCCACTCGAGCGCCCCGGGCAACCAGCAGTCGAACGACCTCGAGCCCCAGGCCCCTGGAGCCACCGGTGACGACGGCATTCCGCCCAGACCAGCGATAGCGACGCACCCGTCGCAGAACCCATCGAGCGCTCAGCAGCAAGCCCGCGACCATCGCCACCTTCGAAGCGAAGCTGCCTGTAGCCTCATCCCACGCCTTGATTGGAGCTCGTCCCGTGTCCTTGGCTCATGCAAGGAGAAAGCCGGCGACCGAGTCCGGTTCGTGACCGTTCGCAGGCGACAGGGTCCGGATCTCGGTTGTTGAGCACCGGGATGGACTGCCTTCCTTCGAAGGACGCAGGCGCGGCGCCCTCCGGGGGTCAGCAGCCCGTGGCTGCTGGGCCCGCGACTTGCTTGGCTGGTTGACGCAGGCAGGAAACACGGCTTCGCAACGACTTGCACAGGAGGAACGAATCATGTTGATGATCATCTTGGTCGTAGTTCTCGTGGCGGCGCTGGCGGGTGGTGGCCTCGGTCACTCTCGCTTCGGTTACGCCGGGTGGTCGCCCGCAGGCCTCATCATCATCGTCCTGCTCCTCCTGTACTTCACAGGCAACCTGCACCGCTGAGGCGTCTGACGAGATGGAGAGCTCCCCCGGCACGGAAGAGGAACAGCTCTGTCATTGCCAGCTGCTGCCGGTGGCGTAGCGGACAGGTAATCCGGGGGCACCCGCCGTTACCTGGAGGAAGCATCGGCGGCCCAAGAACGCGACCGCACAGCGTCACGCGCTTGCCTCTCGGCGGTGATGCCCGCGCTTCGAAACAACCGACCCCTGGCGATGAAGTGCCGGTCGCCATCGTGCGCCGCCAACAGGGGTGCTCCGGGACGAGCTTTCGGCCATGGAGGGTCCTTTGCTCGCCGGCGAGGAGTTCGCGGGGGGACGGTCAAGAGGCCCGAGGCCCGGTCATTCGTCGAGGGCTTGAGCGCCTGGCCGCGCCCGGTCCCACGACGTCATCACCGGCGTCTTCAGGATTTCGGCGACCGTGTGCCGTTCTCTCCCGGGCGCACCGTGCGATGGTCGCGCGCAGGCCACCACCCTCGACGCGACGAGCTCCAGCGAAGGGGAGGCGCGGAAGGTGCACCGAGGCAAGTGTGGAGCGCATCGTCTGCGCGCATTGTCTGCGCACATGGCTAGGGCGCGGGTCCGCCCGGAGGGAATCATCGCCTTGACGTTGCCGAAGCCTCATCTCTCGAACAGCGAGGTCCACTGCGGAACAGAGGAGGTCGGCCCTGACTCGATCCACGCCGCGACGGATTGGCCCACGGCTCCGAGCTGCGAAAGACGATCGGAGCCGACCCAGACTGCGCCGATACCGAGCGCCACGAGGATGAGCACCACCAGTCCAGAGCTTCCCCGTTGGTGTGGCTCCCGGTCAGGGCAAATCGGGATGACCGGCGCCGGCGGCCCGCATCGAATCCGCCGGCCTTGCCCGGGCGGAACCATCAAGACCAGTAGGTTGTCTCCGCGGCTGCAGTCCGTTCGGGACGAGACGGGCGGCGGCCAGCCGGCCCTTGGGGCTTTCCAGCGTATGCTCGGCATACCGAGCGGGGAGTGCAAGCTGAACGCCAGTCCACCGCGCTTCGGGTGGGCTAGCAGCCCGTGGTGAAGATCTCCGCGTCGCCGAAACGGGTGGGGCAAGGCCGTCTGCGGCGTCGCCGCTCGCTTGAATACCGCCAGTATCCCGCGCTTCGCTGCTCCTTGCACCCGGCCTCGCCGCGCCCATTTCGGCTCGGTCCGACTTCCACCACAGGCTGCTAGAACTAGATTGGTCCTGGCTCGGGTCTGTGCCATCGAAGGGGAAGCGCGAGAGCCGCGGCGGAGTACCTTGAGCGCACAGTCTGCGCAGATCGCTCGTCGTCAGCTCGTCGGCGCTGGATTGGACTGTGGCACGCGGATGGCTATTCGCTCTCTGCATGAAGACCGTGACGACGATCCGCAAGAGCTCCAAGGCCGGTCCGACACCGATCCGCAATGGCTCCGCGGCACCTAGCGAGCTCGTCAGCGCGACCCCCACTGCCGACATCGTCTCCGTGCCTGCCCGTCGGTGCCTGGCCATAGACGGCGCCGGTTCACCGAAGGCGCGGCCCTTCGAGGAAGCGATCGGTGCGCTGTATGGGACGGCGTATAGCCTGAAGTTCGCTCGCAAGAAGGCCGGGCGCAGCGACTTCAAGGTCGCGCCCCTCAAAGGACGGTGGTGGGCCGAGACGTCATCCGAGAGCGGCGATCGCCCCCTGCCCGAGCAGTGGCGATGGCGGCTCAGGGTCGGCGTCCCCGCCGACGTGACGAAGGACGAGCTCGAGCAGGTCAAGCGTGATGTGTTCACGAAGAAGCGAGGGAAGCTGGAGGGAAGCCCCCTGGTGCACCAGGTGTTCCTCGAGTCGGTCCCCTCCCAGCGCGTGGGCCGCATCCTTCACGTCGGTCCCTACAGCGAGGAAAAGGCCAGCTTCGCCCTCATCTCGTCTGTTCTCGACCAGGCAGGCCTCGAGGCAGCGCCGACCCACATCGAAGTCTACCTGAACGATCCGTCGCGGACCCGCCCCGACGCCCTCGAGACCGTTCTTCTCCGAGAGCTCGTTCGATGAGGCCCAGCCGGGCACCCTCCGTGCGGACGAGTGCCGCGAAGGAAGGGGCGCCGGCGCCTTGGCGCAGGCCTTCCCGCCCGGGCTCCGAGGAAGGCGCGCCCATGGGCAGCGCGCCGATCTTGCGCTCGATTCCTCGCGGCGACGCAGATCTTGCTGGGACATCGCACCTGTAGGCGCTTGTGGTCGGCGGCGCTGCGCTGGCCTCGGTCGTGCAACAGTGGCACGGACGGGTCTGGTCGGCCCGCCAGGAAGAAAACCCACCGAGGAGGTCCCGATGGTACGTTCGCTGATTCGCACCGCCATGCTGGTCGCCACCGTTGCTCTCTCCGCTTCCGCGAAGGCTGGCACGCCCAGCCCCGCCGAGGCGGAGGGGAACAAGATGGAGAAGCAAGGCAATGTGGAAGAGAAGGCCGCCAACGCCGAGAAGGCCGAGGGCGCCAAGATGGAGAAGAAGGGCAAGGCCAAGCAGGAAGCTGGCGACAAGAATGACAATCCGGTGCAAGAAGCCGCTGGCAAGAAGATGAAGAAGAAGGGTCACGCCATCGAGAAGGAAGGCGAGGCCCGCGGCGAGGCAGCGGCGGAGATGGAGAAGTCCGGTAACAACGCGGAGGCGGCCGGAGTCAAGGCCCGGAAGAACGCCGAGAAGGCCAAGGCCGACGCGAAGAAGTAGCTCTCGACGACACACTCCTCTCCGACGCTTCAGCCGAGGGAATGAATCATGTTGATGCTCATCTTGATAGTTCTGGTCGTGGCGGCACTGGCAGGCGGCGGCCTCGGTCACAGACGCTTCGGATACGCCGGCTGGTCGCCAGCTGGCATTCTGATCGGAGTCCTGCTCGTCCTCTATCTTACCGGCAACCTGCATCGCTAGGAGCCTGGCTCCTCGACCGTGTCGCCGGCACACAAGTTGCTTTTCAAGGATGTCGAAAGGGAGGTCATCATGTTGTGGACTTTGGCTGTGCTTCTTGTGGTGCTGTGGGCACTGGGTCTGGTCACCTCGTACACGCTGGGGGGGTTCATTCACATCCTGATCGTCCTCGCGGTGGTCGTGGTGGTGGTCCAGGTGATTCAAGGCCGTCGAAGTGCCTGAGCGATCACGTAAGGACCCGGGTCGGAACTGATCATGCAGTTCTGGCTGCGGAGGCGCCCGGCTTGCGAGGCGCCAGGAGAGTGCATACCCGTCGGTATGTAACCGACGAGCAACGAAGCCGGGCCGGGATGGATCCGCGGCCAGACTGCCTGAGTAATTTTGACCGGGGTCCTGAGGGTCGAGACCCTCGCACGAGCCCTACCCCATCTCGTCTTGCGAAAGGAATCATGACAACCACGTACAAGCGCCTGGCCGGATTCTTGGTGCTCGCCCTCCTGACCGGACCCGCGTCGCTGGGCTTCGCCAGCACCCAGCCCCCGACCCCGGTCATCGAACACGCGCCGGCACCGGTCAGCGCTCACCAGGCACAGGCGCCCGCGCGGACGTATGCCGCACGCGAGGTCGCCAGCGCCTCCAAGGTCGGCAAGTTTCAGGGCGGCGGCACCGCCGTCTACATCGGTGGGTCGACTCTGGTGATCGTTCTGCTGGTCGTCCTCATCGTCCTTCTGATCTAGAACAAGCGACCGGGCAGGCGGCATCCGCCGCGTATTCCAGCGCCCCGACCGAAGCGAAAGGGGTATTGGCAGCCGGCGGGTGGTTGCCCACGGCCACGGACGTGCCCATCATCGCGGACCAACCATGTCGAGCTGGCCCGCGCGCAGGAACGCCACGACCGGGGTGATGTTGCTCGCGGCCATTGGCGGTCTCGGCGCCACCCCGGCCGCCGGCGCGGACGCCACCGCCACCGCGCCGACGGCGCCGACCGCGCCGGGTGACCCAGGTGGTCCGACCCCGCCCATCGAGATCCTCTTCCACGCGGATCTCGATGGGCGGTTCGCCGCCCACGGGTGCGAACGAGAGCAATCGCGCGCCCCGGACTTCGCCCGACTGGTGGGCGCCCTGTCGACCGCGCGGGCCGAGGCGGCCGAGGCGCCGCGCGAGGCACCGGTCGTTCTGATGGGCGGGAACCTGGTGGGGCCCGAGCTGGTCGCGCGGGGGGTCTTCGTTCGTGGCGCCGCCGGGGCGGACGCGCTGGCGGCGCTGATGGCGGGCGCGCGCTACGACGCCGTGGCGCTCGGACATCACGAGCTCTCGCTCGCTCCGGAGGCGCTGGTGGCGCTGGTGGCGGGACTGGCGGCGCGCGGAGTCCCCGTGGTGGCCACCAATCTGACCTGCGACGCTACCCGCGCCCGACTGTGCCAGTCCATCCGGCGCTGGGTGCTGGTGCGTCGCGGGCGCGCTCTGATCGGGGTGCTGGCCACCCTCTCGCCGTCGGTGCTTCCCGGCGTCAACGCACCCGCGCGCGCGGGGCTCGGGCTCGGGGAAGTGCTGGCCACCGTACGAGAGACGGCGCGCGCGCTGCGCGACGCGGGGGCGACCCAGGTGATCCTGATGAGCCAGGGTCCGCGCGACCGCCGAGGGCTGCAGGAGATCGATGCCCTCCAGCGCGCCTTCGAACGAGCCGCCGACCGCGCCCCCGACAGCCCGATGCGGGCCGCCGGCCCCGCCGTCGCCGCTCCCGACATCATCCTCGCCGGTGGACTTGCGGACGAAGACTCCGGGCAAGCCCTGCGCTGGCTGCTCCGCGACGCGGCCCCAGGGGTGGTGGGGAGCCAGCCCGGAACCGCCAGCCTCTCGCGGGTTCTGCTGGCCGGCACCGGCGAGACCCTGAACGTGGACGCGCTCGACCTGGCGGGCACCCCCGCGGTGGGCGGCAGCGGCGAGCCAGCGGGAGCCGAGAGTCCGGGCGGACGCCGCGGGCCAGGCCCGATCACCCCGGACCCTGCCACCGCCGCGCGCCTCGCGCCCGAGCTGGCCGAGGCCTGCGCGCGCGAGCGGGTGCCGGTCTCGGCCGCGCCCGTCCGGGGTTCCCTGTCCCGGGAGGCCTTCCTCATCTACGTGCTCGAGATCATGCGACGCCGCGCCGGCGCCGAGGTCGCCGTGATCAACCGCGCGGCGGTGAGGCGGACGCCCTTTCCACTCGTCGGACGCATCACCCGCGGCGATCTGCTCGGTGCCCTGCCCTACCCGGCGGTGATCGGAACGGCCCGCATGACCGGTGGCGCGCTCGAAGCCACCCTCGGTCCCAGCGTGACCGCGAGCTCGGCACCGGGCACGGGTCCATCGCGGACGGAGGAGTCGAGGCTGGCGACTGTGGGGCTCACGCGCTCGGGAGGCGCGCTGCTCGTCAACGGCCGCCCGCTCGACAAGGCCCGCGACTACCAGATCGCCACCATCGGCTTCGTGGCCTCGGGGGGCGATGGTCTGGTCGCCGCGGGAGCGATGCGCTGGAACCCCGTCGAGGGCGCCCCCGATCTGCGCGCGGCGGTGGCCAGCTTCCTGGAGGCCGACACCGCCGCCGCGGACGGCGATCCCACGGTCGATCCCCGAACCGACTTTGGTGCCGGGGCCGACGCCCGGACCCTGGTGATCGGCCTGACCGATCTCGGAGTCGACGTGTCGGATACCCGCATCTCCAACCGAGCCGACTACGGCGACGCGCAGCTCGCGCGCGCGGACCAGCTCGTGCTGAAGGGGGACGCAACCGGAATCCTGCAGCTCCGCCATCCCATTCACGAGGCCGATACCCGCCTCAACCTGAAGTATGCCTGGACGCGCAGTCGCCCCATCGACGCACCAGCCACCTCGGGGGAGACCACCGATCTGATCACCTTCTCCTCGCTCTACAACTATCGAGGTTGGCGGCTCCGGCGGCCGAACCCGCGGCGCGAGGTCCCCGATCCCTACGCCCGGATCGGCATCGAATCGGAGTTCACCCGCCCGCCGGTGACCCCGACCCAGCCGCGCACCTTCCACCATCTCGAGCTCACCCAGACCATTGGTGCCATGTTCACGCTGGTGCCGGCGCTGAAGGTGCGCGCGGGCGCGGGCGGGCGCAAGGAGCTGCTGGCCACGGCCGAAGAGGGTCGCTGGCGTCCCGTCCTCGAGGCCGGAGCGGGGCTGTCACCGGTGGGATTTCCCCTCCCGGGGACGCCGCTCGCGGTGAAGCTCGAGGGCCTGCTCGACTACACCTTCGTGGATCCGGCGGGCCTCCGCGAGCATGAGCTGCGTGGCAGCGGCAAGCTCTCGGTGCCCTTGTTGCCGCTGCTGTTCATCACCGCCGGGCTGGACGTCTTCGCGGTCGAGCGCCAGGGGCAGGGGTGGGGGGCCTCGTACGACACCACGGTCGGTCTGCGCATCCACCTCGACGCCGCCCACCAATCGCTCTGACCCGGGCCTGACGGACGACACGGAGACGGAGAAGGAGACCTCAGGGATCTCGACCCCTGAGTGCCTTCGCGAGGCGGCTGAGGTTCGCCACCGCCGCGACCAATTCTGTGGGCTCGATGGGTTTGGACAGGTGCATGTTGAACCCCGCCTGCAGCGCCCTCCTGCGATCGTCGACGGTGGTGTACCCCGTCAAGCACGCCGCCGGCGTGTCGCCGCCGCGCTCGGCGGGAAGGGCGCGGACCCGCGCGATCAAGCCGTAGCCGTCCTCGTGGTGCATCCCGATGTCGCACAAGAGCACATCGGGTGCCTCCGCTTCGAAGGCCAAGAAGGCCGCCGCCGCCGAGGCCGCCATCTTCACGACCGCCCCGCACTCGGCCAGGACCGCCGCCACCAGCTCGCGGGCGTCAGGCTCGTCGTCGACGACCAGGAGGCGGAGCTCGCGCAGCTCCGCCGGCCGCTCGAACTCGAGCCGGGTGTGCGCCGCCGCCCGAGCCGAAGCCGGCGCGGGTGGTGCGCGCCGCAACACGGCCACCGGAACCCGAACGATGAAGGTCGCCCCCTGCCCGAGCCCATCGCTGCGCGCCTCGATGGTCCCGCCATGCATCTCGACCAGGTTCTTCGCGATGGCGAGACCGAGACCGAGCCCGCCGTGCTGTCTGGTGGTGGACGAGTCAGCTTGCTTGAAGCGATCGAAGACCTGCGGGAGAAACGTGGCCGAGATCCCCTGTCCGCTATCGGAGACGCAGAGTTCGAGGTGCGAGTCGTCGCGACGAAGCACGACGCGAATCAGGCCACCGCGCGGGGTGAACTTGGTGGCGTTGGTGAGGAGGTTCCACACGATCTGCTGAAGCCTCCCCGCGTCGCCGGACAGCATGCCTTCGGTATCGAGGACCACCGAGAGGCGCAGTCCCTTCGCCTCGACGGCTGGGCGCGCCGACTCGACCGCGGCCTCGATGACGCGAGCAAACGAGACCGTCTGGACGTCGAGCGGCAGCTTCCCCGAGGTGATCCGCGAGACGTCGAGCAGGTCATCGACCAGCTGGGCCTGGCTGACGGCGCTCCGCTCGATGGTCTCGAGCGCGGTGGCGGCCCGGTCCGCGGACAGCGACCCGGTCCGCAAGAGCCGGGTCCATCCCAGGATGGCGTTGAGTGGATTGCGCAGCTCGTGGCTGACCACGGCCAGGAATTCGTCCTTGGCACGGCTGGCCGACTCGGCGGCCTGTCGGGAGCTCTCGGCGCGGGCGAGCAGGCCCTGGCGCTCCGCCTCGGCCGCTCTTGCGCAGGTGACGTCGAAGAACGAAGACACCACGCCCGAGACCTTGCCGTGCAGATCGAACAGGGGCTGCGCGTTGACGGACAGCCACACCAGTCGACCGTCAGGCCGCGGCACGCCCATGATCTGGTTCGAGACCGGGCGTCCCTCGTGAAGCGCACGCACGGACGCCCGCTCTTCGTTGGGCAGCGGCGTGCCGTCCTCTCGGACCCTGCGCCAGCGTGGGTCGAACGAGGTCCGGGCGGCGAGCTGGTCGGCAGGGAGGCCGAGGAGGCGCTCGGCGCTGGCGTTGGCAAAGTGAATGGCGCCGTCGACGCCGAGCAGGAGGACGCCTTCTTCGAGCGCGGCCATGATGGCCCGGCCGCGCTCCTCGCTGTCTCGCAGCGCGAGCTCGGTGCGTTTGCGATCGGTGATGTCGGCGAACGACGAGATGCCTGCCACCAGGCGGTGCGCGTCATCATAGATCGGCGCCGAGTTGACCAGCAGCGTGCGGTGGCTGCCGTCACGCCGCACGAAGCGGACCTCCTCATCGAGGACGAGCTCTCCGCGCAGGGCGCGGAGCAGCGGGAACTCCCTGATGGCGTAGGGCCGACCGTCACGGTGCAGGGCGGTGTACGCACCGAACTCGGCGAGGGACTCGGTGTGCAGCGCGGGGTGGCCGATGATGGTCTCGGCGAGCGCGTTCGAGAGGAGGGTCTTCCCGGATGGGTCCGCGATCATGATGCCAGCCGGCATCTGGTTGATTGCGCCCTCCAGGAACTGCCGGGACGCTTCGACCGAGCGCCGCGCGACCACCTGCTCGGTGACGTCGACGGCAAAGAGCATCACCCCGTCGATCACCCCGTGGGAGTCGCGGGTGACCTGGTTGATCCCGTCGAAGTACCGTTGCTCCAGGCGACCGTCGTCCTGGCGATCGAGCCGCGCCGGAAACTCCCGTGCCGTGAAGGGCTCTCCGGTGGCATAGATTCCTTCGAAGATATCCCAGACGCCTTGGGCGTTCAGCTCGGGCAAGGCCTCCCGGCCCGGCTTGCCGATCAGATCCTCGGGCCGCCGACCCACCAGGCGACAATAGCGGTCGTTCGCGAGCTCGAAGATCAACCGCGGCCCGTGCAAGACCGCAATCGACGCCGGCGCCCCGAGCAGGAAGGACTGCAACCGCTGGCGCTCGCTCTCGGCGTAGGCCATGGCGGTGGTGTTGGCGATGGCGGCCACGATCTGCTCTCCGGCCAGCTCGAAGAAGGCCTGGTAGTCCGCATCGAAGGCGCGGCGTGGGCTGAGGCCAGCCACGAGAAAACCGTGGGCCGCGCCCAGGCCGGGTCGCTCGAGGGAGAGCACGATCGCGCTGGTGATCGGTTCTGGATACGGGCCGCCGTGGATCTCGCCGAGGCGCGCCTGAACGTCGCCGATCTTCCAGGAGCGGGCCGGCGGCGTGAGCGCCGGGGGAAAGAGCGGCCAGATCGCGGGCTCGGCATCAGAGGGCGCCAGCGGGAGCGTGGCTGGGCGCGCGGCGGGCTGGTCGTCGAGCCCGGTCCACGCCACCAGCCTCGCGCGGTTCGGATCCCCGCCTCGCAGATAGAAGAGGGCAAAGGGCACGTCCTCGCTGGACTCGGCCAGAGTGTCGCGGGCCACCTGGCACACCTCGAGCGGCGTCCGCACGCTGGACAGGCCCGCCGCGAGCTTGCGAAGGGCGCGCAGCCGTCGTTCGGCGAGGACGCGCTCGGTCGTCTCGTATATCACGCCGAGCACCCCACCGATGCCTCCGCGGTCATCGCTGAGGGGGCTGTACGAGAGGGTGAAGAAGCACTCTTCCAGATAGCCGTTGCGGTCGAGCGGGAGGCTGCCATCGGCCAGCGCCACCGCTTCGCCCGCCATCACCCGATGAAACATGGGGCCGACGATGTGCCAGAGCTCGGCGAAGCTGTCCGCGGTCCGGCTGCCCATGGCGCCGGGATACTTGCTCGCGCCCAGGACGGGGCGGTACGCGTCGTTGTGGAGGAAGATGAACTCGGGTCCCCAAAGGATTCGCATCGCGAAGCGGGAAGCGAGCATCATTCCGACTGCCGTCCGCAGCGTGGTCGGCCAGCCAGACACCGGACCGAGCGGATTTTTGGACCAGTCAATCGCACGAAGCAGCGCACCGGCATCACCGCCACCGGCCAGGCAGGGGTCGACGACCGGCTCGGCTGACGAAGCGCTCATGCGACCGGAAAGATAACCACAGGGGTAGGCTCCCGCGAATGGGCGCCCATCACGCTCGATCCGGGCCTCCAGCCATACGCGGCCCACCCCAGTTGTAACCATCTGGAAACAATCCGCGGCCTCGAGAGAGACCGTAGGGCCTGAAAGCAGCGGCGCCGCAAGAGGTCGCCAGACGGCACGCTTCTTGATGTGAGCATGCAGGAGGTGAAGATGGCCCCTACCCACATGGTAACCTCTGTACTGGTCGTGGACGACGACGCCGACGTCAGGGAGGGGCTCTGCGACCTGCTCGTCGAGGAAGGGTTCTCGGTGGCGTCGGCTGCCAATGGAGCCGATGCGCTGGATCATCTCAGGCAACCCTGTCTGCCCGACGTGGTCCTTCTGGATCTGCGAATGCCGGAGATGGACGGGTACGAATTCCTGAAGTGTCGGCAGGCGGACGAGAAGCTGCGCGATGTGCCGGTGATCGTGGTGAGCGCGACGCCCGAAGCCCACCGGTTGCACTTCCCGATCCGGGCCATGCTCGTGAAGCCGCTCAACTTTCAGCGACTGCTCGCCCTGCTCAACGGGGGGGCACCGCTGGCGGCGTCACCCACCACCGGTTAGCAGCCATGCCTTCGGTCAGCGTCCGATGGGACGACTGTCCTGACCGCGCGCGAGGACCGGCCCGGATCGTCGGCCGAAGGTGATGTCGCTTCGACGGCGGCGCACGGAGCGAGGACTACCCCGAGCGCGGGGGCCGAACTGGCGCCGCGGGGACCTCCTGCACCACCTCGCGTGCGGGCTTGTCCGCGCGCAGGCCCTGAAACGAGGGATGTCTGAGCTTGCCGTCCCGGGTCAGCTCGCCGAAGGCGATCTCGGCCACCAGCTGCGGCTTCACCCAGTGAATCTGCCGGCCTGCGCCAGGGATGGCACTGGCGAACGGTGAGCGGTCCGTCACGATGGCATCCAGCCGCCTCCGCAGCTCGAGCGCCACCTTCTGGGAGAACCCGGTGCCGACCTTTCCCGCCGGCACGAGGGCGTCGGCGCGGTAGAAACCCACGAGGAGGGCACCGATGCCCTCCCGCGCGCCCTCGGGCTCGGTGAACCCGCCGATCACCAGCTCCTGCCGGCGCAGCGCCTTGGTCTTGACCCAGCCCGGACCGCGGCCGCCATGGTACGGGTCGTTCCGGCGCTTCGAGACGATGCCCTCGAGCCCCGCGGCGCGGGCCTTCTGGAAGAAGGCCGGTCCGTTCCCGAGAACGTGGTCGGTATAACGGATCACGCCGCCGGACCCGCTCCGCCTGTCGGACCCGAGGAGGCGCGCCAGGGCCACCTTGCGCTCCTCGAGGGGCAACGGCCGCAGATCGCGACCGCCGAGGAAGAGCAGATCGAACGCGAAGTAGACCAGCTGCCCGGGGGCGTCGCCCCCGAGGTGATTCTGCAGCGCCTGAAAGCTGGTGGTCCCGTCCGGCCTCAGGATGGCGATCTCACCGTCGAGGAGCGCGCCGCTCGCGTCGAGCCCGGCCGCAGCATCGGCCACGGGCTGGAAGCGGTCGGTCCAGTCTTGGCCCGTGCGGGTGAAGAGCGTCACCCGCGGGCCCACGACGCGGCACTCGATTCGATACCCGTCGAACTTGACCTCGTGGAGCCAGTCGTCCCCAGCGGGCGCTCGGTCGACCAGGGTGGCCAGCTGCGGGGGAACGAAGGCGATGGTCGCGTGGTCCGTTCCCCCCGGGCCGGCTCCCATCTTCTTTGCCATCCTCATCCCACCCGTTCTACCTGGGCGGAGGCGCCCAGCAAGTGCCCGGCGGGGCAGGTATCGCCTGCCTCGAGGGTCTGGTTGGAGTGGCGAGATGGCAGAACCGTCGCAGGGTCAAGGACCGCGCTTTGACTTCGGGACCGAGCATGAAAGAAACCTCCCCCCAGGCCATGAACACCGGCGCTCCCGGACCGTCGCTCGCCGACGAAAGAAACGTCGGCGGCCCGCGGCCCAGCGATGGAATTCTGCCGATCGTGGGTCTCGGCGGATCGGCTGGCGGCATCGCGGCGTTGCAGGGATTCTTGGCGGCGACGCCGGTGGATTCCGGGATGGCGTTCGTGGTCATCCTGCACCTTTCGCCGCATCACGAGAGCACGCTGGCGGAGATGTTCCAGCGCTCAACGGCGATGCCGGTGGTGGCGGCGACGAACGGGGTGACGGTCAAACCGAACTCCGTGTACGTGATCCCACCGGCGGTCATCGTATCCTCATCGTGGACGACAACATGGACGCGGCCGACTCGCTCGGCCAGCTTCGCGAGATGATGGGGAACCACGTCCTCACGGCCTATGACGGGGAGTCCGGCATCGAGGCGGCGCGGGCGTTCCAGCCCGGCGTCGTGCTGTGCGACATCGGCATGCCGAAGATGAACGGGTACGACACCGCCCGCAGCATCCGGGCCGAGGCGTGGGGCAAAGACACGGTCCTGGTGGCGCTGACCGGATGGAGTCAGGAGGACGACCTGCGAAAGAGTGCGGACGCCGGGTTCGATCACCACTTGATCAAGCCGGTCGAAGCCGCCGCGCTGATGAAGCTATTGGCCGGCTTGCGGACGGCAAGCCTGAAGTCGGGGCAGAGAAAATCCGACGGCTGGAGCTCTTTCAGCCCACAGAAGACCCCGAAGTCTCGATAGCCCCGGGTGTCGCCGTGACGGCGTTCCAGCGGCAGCCTCGTCCGCCGGTTCTTGATCCTCCTGTCGGGTCGCGAAGGGTCGTGTCACCGCGGTCATGAGCGTGGACGGGAGGGGCGCACGCCGTCGACGCGCCCGAGGGTTGGTGATCAGCCGGTCGTCCCCCGGTGCTTCCCCCGAAGGAACGCAGTCCGGACGATGGGGAGCTCGTCGGCTCGCCGGAGCGTGGCGAGGCATGCGATGATGTGCCGATGCCAAGATTCGCTGTCCAAGTCGGGGAAGTCGTGCATGCGCCCGGGCCGCAGGTGGTAGCGGGGCGAGTCCGTCGGATCTCGCGCCGAGGGTCTCGGGTCGCCATCGCCTTGGGTGTCCTGCTGCCCCTCGCTCCCGTCCCAAGAGCCGTGTACGCAGCGGTGACCATCACCACCCAGCGGGGAACGCGCCCTGCCTCGACCCTCCGTGCTGACGGCGATCGCCTGCGAATCGATCACCCCGCGCCTGAACCCGGCGGGCGGGCGACCGTCATCCTGCTGGACGCGGCGGCCAAGCGGATGGTCACCCTGGACGAATCGACCAAGAGCTACACGGAGATCACCGAAGAGGACATGAAGCGGCTGAGCGGACAGATGGAGGGCTTTCGCGCGCAAATGCAAGAGCGGATGAAGAGCATGCCGCCCGAGCAGCGTCAAAAGATGGAGGAGCTGATGACCCGCGGCGGCGGTGGCCTGGGGGCTGGCGCCGTTTCCAAGAAGCAGAGCGATTGGGTATTCGAAGCGCTCGGGCAGAAGAAGACCGTCAACGGGTTCAGGTGCGAGATGTATCGCGTGAAGGTGGATGGAAAGCCCCGCGAGGAGGACTGCATTTCGCCGTGGAGCGCAGGCGTGGTCAAGCGTGAGGATTTTGCGGGTCTGGCGAGATTCGGCGAGGAGATGGTGAAGGGGCTCGGCGGAGGCGGCGCAACACGGGCCGGCGAAGCCTTCCTCAGGTTCGACAAGGCCCCGGGCCTCCCCATCTCGCGCGTGCCGCTCGATGCGGACGGCAAACCGGGCGAGGAGGAGCAGATCAAGACCATCAAGCGAGGGGAGATCGCGCCGGCCCTGTTCGCCGTTCCCTTGGGGTTCACGAAGAAGGAGCTTCCTTTCAAGCCGGGCGGCCCGGGTGGGCCGGGTGGCGCCCGCAGAGGAACGGGCGACGCTCATTGAGGCTCCCGAGCGCCGTCACCGGGACCGTCACCGTCTGATTCGGCCAGCGACGCCGCCGCGTGCTGGCGCTGGGTGGCCGACCTCCTCCCTGGCTGTGGTCGCCCAGGTGCCGCTCGCCTGATGGCGTTTCCACCAATACCCATGATGCCCCCCGCCGTTACCGGTGCCGCCCTTTCTGCGCCGCGGCCCCTGCCGCCGCTCCGGGCGGGAACGATGAGGAATGGCGCCGGCCCCGAGCTTTGGCGCTCGATCTTGGGCTGGCACGATGCGTGTAGGAATGGAGGCCTCAGGAGGACTCCACATGGAAACGACAGATGACCGGAGCTCGGAAAGCGAGCACGGGAAGGGCAATCACGGGGAAGGCAATCACGGAAGGATCGCGTGTCTCCTCGCCGATGGGTTCGAGGATTCGGAATTCGATGT
This sequence comes from uncultured Myxococcales bacterium, assembly GCA_964540815.1. GTDB lineage: Bacteria > Myxococcota_A > Polyangia > Fen-1088 > Fen-1088 > CAZIOH01. Next base: position 53,090 of record CAZIOH010000007.1, read on the forward strand.
TCCCCGCCAGCGGCTGGAAGCTGCCGGCTACCACGTCGACGTCATTGGCGCGAAGGTCGGCCAGGAGCTGAGAGGTTACAAGGGACGCGTGACGACCCGGACAACGCTGGCCGTCGGCGATGCCAGGGCCGAAGCCTACGAAGGCCTGCTGATTCCTGGCGGGCACTCTCCGGACGCTCTGCGGGCCGATCAGCGCTTCGTGAGCTTCGTTCAGACCTTCGAGCAGACGAAGCGCCCCCTGGCGGCCGTCTGCCACGGGCCGCAGTTGCTGATGACGGCCGGCCTGGTGAAGGGGCGCAGGTTGACCGCGTGGCCGACGATCCAGGAGGACCTGCGTCAGGTCGGCGCCCATGTCGAGGACGAGCAGGTGGTTGTAGACGGCAACTGGATCACCAGCCGCAAGCCCGAGGATCTGGAGGCCTTCAGCGCCAAGCTGATCGAGGAGCTCGGCGAGCTGGAGTCACGCGGGCTATGGCCGCTGACCGATAGTCCCTCGCAGCTCGGTGTGTGACTGCCGCGAGCCGCGTCTCGAAACGCCTCCTCTCGCCAGCGCCCTCGCTCGTTGCCGAGCATCGATCGCACCGCCGAGGTAACCTCATTCGATGCGTGAGCCGGCACGGCCGCGCACATGGATGAGATCGCCGATGCCGAGCCCGGCGTGTGGATGCGGCGCCTGGACGCGGAGATAGTGCCACCCCTCAGCGACTACGCCGCCTTCTGGTCGGCAGGGATCGCCTTTGTCTTCCTCACCTGCGGCCGCTGGCAGCACTATCACACCCCCAACGATACGCCCGAGAAGCTCGACTACCCGAAAATGGCGGCGCTCGCTCGCTGGTTAGAGCGCTGGACCCGCGATACATGCGCCCGTTCCGAGCCGCGGATACGGTTCGCCAACACGCGCGACGACGCGGCCAGCGTGCGCACCCTGATTGCCCTGACCCAGGCGTTGGAACCGATCGCACCACGGGCAGCCCTTGGCCGGCGTCTGGCCGAGTCGTTGCTCGCCAGGTGCGACGCGCGAGGGCGCTTGGCGAAGGCCGACCTGCAGGTCATCCAAGCCCTGATGCACGAACTGGAGTCGGATCTCGGCTGACGATTCGGTTCGGTCGGCCTACTCGGTGGTCGTGTGCGCTTCCCCCTACTTGGGGGCCTTCCAGATCTTGCCGGCGCCGGCGGCGGTGCCGCCTTCCGTCCAGTAGACGTTCGCATCATCGAGCGCGATCGCGCCGGGCCAGTTGAGACCGGTCGCGACGTTGGTCGGCGCATTCCCACAGCCTCCGACCGCGCACTTTCGAACCAGTCCAGTGCCGGTCACCGGCGCGCCGCCCGTAAAGTAAGGCCCCGCTTCCGTCCAGTATACGTTGATCCCGTCGGTGGCGACGGCGATCGGCGCGTCGAGCCCGCTCGCAAGCACCGTCGGCGCCGTCCCGCACCCTGACTTCGCGCACGCGAGGACCATTCCAATCTCGGGATTACCGTCGGTGAAGTAGACGTTGTTGGCGTCGAGCGCGACCTGTCGGGCGTCCGCCACGTCAGCCGAGCCCGCCATCAGGACCGTCGGAGCACCACCGCACCCGGCGAGCGGACACCTGAAGAGCGTGTTTGGCGCTTGCGCGACCCAATAGATCCCGCTCGCGTCGACGGCAACCCCGACGTTGCAGGGAGAATAGCCCGCCGACCAGATCGTCACTTCCGACGAGCCGCAGCCTCCGATCGGACAGGCATAGAGCGTCGCCGAGAACTCGGTCCAGTAGAAATTACCCTGAAAGACTGCCAGGCCCTGCGCACCCTCGGAACCGATCACAACCGGCTGATCGCCGCAGCCTGCGACGCCGCACTTGACCAGTCTGCGCCCGCGGCCGTCGCTCCAGTCGCTCCAGTAGACGCTCCCGCCGTCCGAGGTGAATGGAGCAGGCGCCGCCGTGCTCGGCCCCTGGGCCAGGTTGGACGCCAGGGCCACGGGATCGCCGCCACAACCCGCTACCGGGCACTTCAAGATCCGCCCGCCGGTCCAACCCAGGGGGGCCTTCCCGTCCTTCGTGGCGTTCGTTCCCAGGGTCATCCAGTAGAGGTTCACGCCGTCGACGGCGATTCCCACCGGCACGTCCTGGCCCGACGCCATGACGACGGCGCCAGCGGCCCCGGCCGTCGTGCTGAACGTACCCATCGATCCGGGACCGAGCACCGCGGGCCCAACACCCGTCGCCATCGAGCCGGGGCTGCTAGAAGCCGAGGCCGATCCCGGGACGCTCGTGGCACCCGAGGTCATCCCACCCGGCGTCATGCCGCCCGCGTCCGCCGCCGAACCTGGGGTCGTTTGGTCGGCAGTTCCTTCGATGGGTATGGAGCCACCAGACCCCATTGAGCAACTGCTGAGGAGCGCACAGCATGCAAGTGCCGGTGAAGTCCGCCAGTAGGTTCCAACCATGTCGACCTCCGGCCACTTCGGTTGGCCAACTGGCAATAGTAGACTCTTCATGCTCGAAAGCCACAACGGGGACATTGTCCGGCAACAGCGTTGTCGCCACCTGCTCCATTGTCGAGCAAGAGCGTGGTCGACGACGTGCTCGCCCTCATCGGCGATTCTCGCAATCGAACCCGCGGTGCTCCCTTCGCTGTCTCACAGGATCACCCGACCGCACCTGCGTTTCAGGGCCCACGGCGGGCTCACCAGGTCTGCTCGGCGGCACGCACGAGGATTTCATTCACCGCGACGCGACGGTCCCGCGTCACCATGTAAGCCACGGCATCGGCGATGTCCTCGGGCCGAAGCCTCTCGACCGATTCGAACTGGGTACGAGCGGCCCGCTGCACGTCCGCGGGGAGGTGCGAGACCAACTCGGTGTCGACGACCCCCGGCTCGACGACACCGACGCGGACACGGCGCCCGAGCACCTCTTGGCGCAGCGACTCCGAGAAGCCTTGGAGCCCGAACTTCGTGAGGTTGTAGACGCTGCTCCCCGGGCGGGCCACCCGCCCCGCCGTCGAGCTGATATTGACCAGGTCGGCGACCCCGCGCGGCGAGTCCGCGGCGGCGCGCACGAGGTGCGGCAGCGCCGCGTGGGTGACGTAGAGGAGGCCCTCCACGTTGAGCGCGATCATGCGATCCCAGTCGTCGATCGTCGCGTCGAGCGCCGGCCCGAGCATCATGGAGCCCGCGTTGTTGACCAGGGTGTCGAGGCGCCCGAGCTCGTCCAGCACCCGCGCAACCCCCGCCGCGGCTTGACGCCTGTCGGTGACATCCGCCTCGAGCACGAGCGCGTTCCCCCCTTGCGCGCGGATCTCCCCGGCAAGCGTCTCCAGCCGCTCACGGCGCCGGGCCAGCAGCGCGACCGTCGCACCTTCGGCCGCCAAGCGCCGTGCGGTTGCCTCGCCGATGCCGCTGCTCGCGCCCGTCACGAGAGCTACCGTCTTCTCCAGAGGCCCCGTTACGACGGCGGCGTCGGAACCATCAGATGAACGATTGGTTTCACGGTTCTCACTCTGCGACATGCGAGGATGTCCTTAGCGGCGGGTCTGTCCATGATCTTGCAGAGTCTACACCGCCGTTTTGCTCATGCCGTGAGGAGGGTCGACGCGCGTTTCGTGGCCTGATCGTCGCGAAGCGTCCCGACCGCGGTTGGTCCCGCGCCGTCGCGTAGCGGCGGGCTTCTCCGAGTGACTCCGGCGGGCAGGCCTTGTCAAAGAGAGCGATGGGCGCCAATGGGGACTGGGGCTCGGTCGTTGCGGACCTTATCGCCCTACGCGTGGCGCGACTCGGAATGGCGGGCGAAGGCGCGTACGAGCAGGGTCCGAGGCGCGTAGCAGGCGATCAGCATCCCGCCCATGAGCAACGCGAACCAGACCACAGGCCCGAACATGAGCGCGATCATCAGGTGCATGCCAAGTCCGACCACCAGCGCGGCCGTGCGGGTCCACGGCAGGGTGAACCAGAGCGGCGCGCCGAGTTCGAAGCCGAGCGTGATCGCCTGGAGGATTCGCCAGCCCACCGCGGGGAGCGCGTTCATCACCTGCCACCCGACCGCCGTCTGGTAGTCGTCATGGAGGTGGCTCCACAGGACATCGCCCGACAACCAGTCGCCCCGTGCTTTCGCGATTCCCGACCCCGAGTACATGACCAGCAAGAAGGCCTGAAAGAACCGGACGGCTCCTCCTGAGACCTGCTCGGTCGGAGGGAGCGCGCCGGGCGAGGCCCGGCGGCTGCGTCGCCACGCATCGATGCCGAAACGAACGCCGCACGGGCTCGCCGAGAGCGCCAGCGACAGGACCGGGGCAGCCTTGGAGACCGTGAAGGCCTCGAGGCGATCCGCCAGGACCAGGTAGACGGTGAGCGCCGCAAAGGCCCCCGCGGCCTTGCGCGGGTGAAAGCCCACGGCGAGGCTGATTCCGGCGATGGCGGTCGCAGCCACGATCGCCCAGGCCGCCCAGCTTGGCACCGGGGGCAGGTAGAGCGGCTGTCGCCAGTCACCGCCCCCGAGATCCGGGGGATGGAAACCCTTCGAAGTCAGCCACTCGTCGGCGTGAATCATCCGCGACGACAGGAAGGCGAGCACGGCGACCGGCACCACGATGCGCAGCAGGACCAGCCGCTCGACCGGCTGAGGACCGAAGAGCCAGTCCGCGGCCCGTCGCGACGACCCGATCTCGGGGCGCCGGGGCCCTGCTTGGCCGCGCTCGTGTGGGGCGGCGGTCCCCCCCGTGTCCGAGGGAGCGCGTCGGCGCCCCGAGCCACCGGTCACGAGCGCTCCTGGCAGCGTTGCTCGCGAGCTGCGGAACCCGTCACGTACCAGTACCGTCTGGCGAGCGTGGCGGGATACGCCGAGAGGGGCTTTCGCTCGTAGCGCGGGTCGGCGACTCCCGGTGGTGGGATCGGGATGCGCAGGCTGAGAATCATCACGCCCCCGATTCGCTGTCCGGGGCGAGACCGATTCTGTGAGGCCACTATGTACGCGTCGAGCTCCCGCAAGACACGAGCCTCGCGGGAATAGAAGAACATCCCGCGATGGAATCGATTCTCCTTGTCGTTGGCGCGAATGGGAAAGAACGGGCGTACGTCGATCTCGTCGAACTGGCGCCGGTCGCAGAGCCAGCCCTTCACGCGCCACTCGATGGCGTCCTCGGCCGCGCGCGGAAACAACTCGGCGATCTGCGTGAAGAAGCGCACCGGGGCCGGGAGCGCGCGCCCCACCGCCCGCACGCCCGCCGCGTCCATCCAGACCGCGCCGAGATAGCCGACCGCCAGCGCCAATCGCAAGTGGCCGCGCCAACCTCCGCCCCGCGCGGGTCCCCGATCGTGCGGGTAGCGACCACCCGCCTTTCCCGCCTTTCTTCTGGCTTCCCCAGGAACACCCGCTACCATCCGGACAGTCTATCCCCGGACGACCGTTGTTCGCCCGATCTGATGGCCCCGATCACTCCAGCGCGTCGCGCGGACTCGTGTGGCCCAGGCCGTGTTCTGCGCCTGGTCAATCGAAGCGGCGGCGGTCGTGGCGCCCACGTCACCGCGCTGGGTGTGGACGCGATCACGCCCGGCCGGGCTCCGGAGGACGGAAACTCTCGAGTCCCCAAGGAATATTGAGCAGCGCCGGGGGCGAGCCGAGACTACTCATGGGGTGGGTATGTCAGGAACATGAGGACATCTCAGGATCCGGACACCTCCTCCCAGCTATCCCTTCCGCTTTCCCCCCAAAATCGGAGGCCATCATGCGCTCTTGGTATCTCATCTTGCCGGTCCTGCTCACCGGCGGGGTCGCATCGAACTGTCGCTTCGATTCCGCCGGCCCGAGCGGTCGGAGCGGAGCGGGCGGAAGCTTCGCGAGTGGTGGCCGGGGTATCATCCTCAACGGGTCGGGGGGAAGGACGGTAGGTCCCTGCACCGGTCTCCGCTGCAGGCAACCGAGCTGCGCGGGCCCAGGATGCATGGTTCAGGGGTGCCCGACCGGCGTGACGACGGCCGTGATGGGCACCGTGCTCGATCCGGCGGGCAAAGTCCCCCTCTACAACGCGACGGTCTTCGTCCCCAATGCCCCGCTGGCCGACTTTCACGACGGGCCCTCCTGTGACTCGTGTGCTTCGTCGGTCTCGGGCGATCCGGTCACGCAGGTGCAGAGCGACGAGGCCGGCCAGTTCACCCTCACGGACATGCCGGTCGGCGACAACATTCCCATCGTCGTGCAGATCGGCAAATGGCGGCGCCAGACCACCATCTCGAATGTCCCTCCCTGCGTGACGACCGCGTTCACGGACCCCGACCAAACCCGCCTGCCGCGCAACCAGAGCGAGGGTCACCTCCCGCGGATCGCGCTCTCGACCGGGGGTGCCGATGCGCTCGAGTGCTGGCTGCGCAAGATCGGGATTGCGGACAGCGAGTTCACCCCTGAGACAGGCGCGGGGCGCATCAACCTCTATGCCGGCGGCATGAACACCGGCAACAACTCCGGCGACGGGACCCTCGGCTACGACCCCACCCTCAATGGCGGCGCCACCTTCACCCGCTCCCTGGGCTGGTGGGACAGCGTCGACAACCTCAACAAGTACGACATCATCTTGCTGTCCTGCGAGGGAGTGGAGAACTCCACCAACAAGAGCGCGGCAGCGGTGCAGGCCATGCAGACCTTCGCCGACGCCGGCGGCCGGGTGTTTGCATCGCACTGGCACAACTGGTGGATCGAGCACGGCCCGGCCCCCTGGCCCACGGCGGCGACGTTCAACCACCGCCGCGATCCCCCGAGCCCCCTCACCGGCACCATTGACCAGACGTTCCCCAAGGGCGTGGCACTGGCCACATGGCTGCTCAACGTCGGCGCGTCGACGCCGCCCGGGGGCACCCTGCTGGTGAACGGCGCCAAGCGGACCCTGACCGGGGTGAACGCCCCGACCCAGCGCTGGATCTACAATACCGAACAACAGACGGTGCAGTACTTCTCCTTCACCACGCCATACGGCTCCGGGAGCTGCGGCAAGGTGGTGTTCAGCGATCTGCACGTGACCTCCGGCTCGGGAGGGATGATGAACGACAGCTCCTCGCCCACCTTACCCTTTCCCACCGGTTGCCGAACCGTCGACCTCTCGGCGCAGGAGAAGGCGCTCGAGTTCATGCTCTTCGACCTCTCCGGCTGCATCCTCCCCATGATTCCTTAGAAAATCGGCGACCCTGGCCGTCGGGCTCACCTCATGGACGTCATGGTGGCCCGAGCCTGAGCTTCCCGGCCTTTGCAGATCGGCGTCGGCGCCGGCGCCGGCGAGGCCAGCGCCTGCCCCTCACGCTCGGCGCGGGCGACGGCGCCCGTCTTGAACGCCCAGCCACCGGCCTGGCGTAGCTCCGTCAGCCGCGCGCGCGCCGCCAACTGCGCCGGCGAAGCGGCGACGGGCTCCGCCTCGGCGCCCACGGACAGAGACTGCACCTCTCGCTCGGCACGGGCGACGGCGCCGGTCTTGTATGCCCAACCGCCAGCCTGGCGCAGCTCAGTCAACCGCGCCAGCGCAGCCGCCTGCTCGGGCGACGGCGCCGCAGGAGCCGGACACCCGTGCGCCCAGGCGACGGCTTGCGCTCTCTCCCGTTCGTCCCGTGCTGCTTCGCGCTGGGCCCGCTCGACGAGGCCAGTCTTGTACGCCCAGCCTCCCGCCCTCGCGAGCTCGGTGGCGCGGTCTCGAGCCGCGTTCGCGCCTGCCGCGATGCGCGTCTGTGAGGTGCCACGGTCGCTCGCTTGCGCGTTGGCACCCGTGGACCAGCCGAGCGCGAGCGCCGTGATGATCATGCTACCCACTCTGGACAGTTCGCCTTTCGTGAACATGGTACTCCTTCCCTCTCTTCGCCCCGGTCGCAGGCTTTGATCAACCGTGCGGCGTCGGGGACGAATCGAAATCTCCCACCTGCCTCGTTAAAGTGTCGTTAAAAAGGCGGAGCCCTCGCGAGACGCCAATCTTGGATTTCGCCGCGTTGACGAAAGCGAACGACCAGGGACGACGGCCTGCACGACGTGGGTGGCGGCGGGCTCGCTGGCGCGACCTCAGGTCACGAAGCCGGGCAACGGGCCGGTGTATTGCGCCACGCTCCCCAGCGACGGCAGCGTGACACCGAAGATGGGGGCCAGCGCCAACCAGAAATCATTGAAGGGCCGGTTACCCGTTCCGCCGGTCGTATCGAGATCGATCTGCTTCGGCAGCGAGCCGCCCGTCACCTTCAGGAAGGTGCCGCCCTTGATCCGGGTGTTCTTCCCGCCAAGGACGATCAATGGCATGTTGAGCTGGCCGTGGTCCCAGCGGGTGGATTCGTCGTTGACGTACACGACGACGGTATTGTCGAGCAAGGTGTTGCCATCGAGGTCGGTCGCGGCGTCGAATGCTTGCAAGGCCTGCGAGGTCTGGTCGCTGTAGAAGCGATCGATGGCGGCCCCCCAGGCGAGGATGGCCCTTCCGGTGGTGTCCGCCGGTTCCAGGCCGAGTACCGCATAGTGGGGAGCGGCCAGCAGCGGGGCGTAGCCGGGTAGCATCGCGCCGTCGAAGGAGGTCGGAAAGAGGACATTGCTGGTACCTGCTGCCCACATGAACGTTCCCACGCGGATGAGATCACATAGAAACGCAGCCTTGATGATCTCGAGCTGGGTTCGCCCGAGCACCTGATGGGGATGGCTCGTGGGATCGCCTGGGATGTAGTAGTCCACGCCGGAGAGCGCAGAGACGCCGGTCGGCAGAAACTGAGCGCCGTTTGCCCCTACTCCCGTCTGCGCGAACATGGGCGGGCGCGGCGGGCGGATGCACACGGCCTGGGGGGGCAACGACGCCCGGATGGCGGCCTCGAGACCCTGGATGGCGTCCGCGTGGGCGTCGAGCTTCACCTTCTCGGACGCCGGGATGAGCGTCCGGAGGCGCGTCAGATCGCTCCGCATGTAGTCGAGGACGCTGAGCTTCTCGGCGAGCAACGCGGCCGAATCGCTGCCTACCGGCAGGGCGCCGCCGAAGAGACGATTGAAGGCATTGAGCGGCTGGGTCTCGGGGTAGAGGGGCTGGCGGGCGAGAGCGATGTCGGGGTTCGCCGTCGGGGAAAGGTAGGAGAGCACGCGCGGCGCCACCTCGTCCCGATCCGAGCGAATGTCAGCCGCCAACTGCAACGACCCGAACGGGGTCCGGCCGCCGATGGGGGATCCCGCGCCCCCGAGCACCGGCGAGCGCGACAGGAGAAGCTGGTCGATCGAAGGACCGCCCGCCGCGTGATCCTGCTGGCCGATCTGGCCGAGGGTGGGCACGCCGGTCATGAGCGCGACCATCCCGCCCTCGGCGCTGTTTTGTCCGCCGCTGCCTCCGTTCAATGACGCGCACACCAGGTTGAGGCCGTCGATCATCGCCAACTTCGACTGCAAGGGCGCGAACGGCGCGCTGTTGGACGGCAGCGTGAAGCTGGTGGTCGTCACCGCCGCCGTGGGGCGCCACAGATCGAGGTCGCTGCCACAGGGGCGCTGGATGACCAGGAAGCGGAGCGGAGCGGGCATCCCCTGCGCCCGGGCTTCGATCCCGCGCAAGAGCGGCGCCAGCAAGGCGATGGAGCCGCCGCAGCTCCGCAGAAACGCGCGGCGGGCGATCCGATACGCACTCATCTCGTGCCTCCGGCGCGGGCGCGCGCGAAATCCGCGAGCAGGATTTGCCTGAACAGGGCCGACGCGGTTCCATCCGACTGACGGAACGCCGCGCGCAGGGCGTTGACCTCGCAGATGTTGCCGGGAGCAATCGCTTTGCCGATGGCGTAACCGGACATCTTGAGCACGGCGCAATCGGACAGCAGCCCGATCGTGGCCGGGGCCGCCGCAAACGCCTGCGGTCCGGAAAACGATGCGGGCGCAAGCGGCGAAGGCGGCACGAACGTGACCGACGGGTCGACGCTTCGGCCAACCTCGTCCGTCGTGGTGAACTTTCCGACCGCGTCGAAGTTCTGCAGCATCCGGCCGTACGGATCGAGCTGCCCGTGGCAATCGGAGCACAGCGGGCTTGCAAGCCGCGCATCGGACCGCGTCACCTCGCTGTCGCCCGTCGCATCGACCTTCCACGCCTCGGGCGAGGTCAGAAGAACTTCCTGGGGAACGGGCTCCTGACAGAACACGTTGTCTTGTATCAGCCTGCCGCGATTGATGATGCCGCCCGTGGTGGGATCGGACACCGCCCACAGGAAGGACGGCTGGGTCAACATGCCGATGCGTGGCTCCGCCACCGGCCACGTCAAGGCGACGAACGTGGCGGGCAGCGGCTCGGTGAAGGGCAAACCGTAAAGAGTCGCCAGCCGCTGGTTGACGAACACCTTCTGCGAGGTGAGGAGATCGGTGACCTTGCCGGCGCTCGTCCACAGCACGTCAGCGATGAAGCGCCGGCCCGAGCTCAGCAACTCCCCCACGATGGCCGTGCTGTCCTGGTCCGCGGTCGCGAGTGGCGACAGCAGCACCTGATCCTTCGCCCCCTTGTTGAGCACGTCGTCCAGCCCGAACCAGGTGCCGACCAGGTTCGTCAGGTTCGAGCGCGTCGCCGGCAGCGCCAGCAGGCGGTCGAGCTGCGCCAGGATCCCCGCCCTGGTCGCGAGCCCCGCGTCGCCAGTCGCCGCCGCCGCCGCCAGCAGTTCGGCGTCCGGCGTCGTGCCGAGCAGGAGAAACCCGAGCTGCGTGGCGACCTCGTACGGGGTCAGGGTCGTGTCGGGATAGGCGCCCGTCACCGCATCCGCCGTCGCCGGGCTCGGCCCGAGCTCGCTCCGATACAAGAACGAGGGCGACAGGATCAACGCCTCGATCATCAAGCCGATGCCGTGGTCGAAGCCTTGGTTGGCGCCCACGGCGTAGACCTTCAAGAGATCGGTCACCTCGGCATCGGCGAGAGGCCGGCGGAGCGCGAGCAGCCCAAATGACCGCGCGAAGCGCGTCGCACATGCGTCGTCCGTCTCGCCGGTCATGCACGCGGCGACCTGCGAGACCCTGGGCGCGATCCGGGCGACCACCGACTCGGCGCCGCCGTAAAGAGCGAAGAGATCCTGGGAGGTGACCAACAGGTCCGGTCCGCCCGTCAAGGACGGGAGGTTGCCATTGGACGCGCTGGTGAGCGCCGGCGGCGCGGCGCCCAGCAGATCCTGGGTCACGCTCGCAAACTGGTTGTACGACAGGCGCCACAATCGGCGGCCGATGGGGAGCAGCGGCGTGCAGCCGAGAGTGGTCTCCCCGCCGTCGCCCCCGGCGCTGGTGCCCTGTCCGGCCGCATCCCCCTCCCCGCCGCCGCCACCCACACCGCCGCTGCCCGGAACCGCGGCGCCACCGCTACCGCCGGTGGCGGAAGAAGCACCGACCGTTCCCGCGGCTCCAGTTCTTCCTCCGACTCCCGCGAGCCCCCCGGTTCCGGGAGCTTGCGCGCTCCCCGAGCCGCAAGCAGCTGCCAGCAACGAAAGAAGCGGAATGACCGCGCGGCGGGGGGGGGCGAACATCTCCGTTGATGCAACCTTATCTCATTTCTTTGCGAGCTCGGCTTCGGCCGCGCCCGGGCGCCGCCGCAGCATGGCATTCGGATTGCGGCGCATAGGTCGTCGACGAGCCGTCGCGGCTCCGTGCTTGGCGGGCGCCGACCAAGGGCGCCTTCAACACCCTCGCTGATGCCGACGGGTTTGTCGTGGCCTACGGCAACGGCTTACCACGAGCGACAACTTTTCGGGCCAGCTCAACTCGGGAGAGTGGCGTTCGGAGTACACCGCGCTCGGCGGGACGGTGGATGAGCTCCCTTACCTTCAGCAGATCGTGAGCGACCTCGTGAACCTTGGTGTCATCGCCGTCGGAAACGCGGTGTACCTGGTTGGGCAGTCCAACGGCGGAGGGATGGCGCTCAGCGCAGCCTCACGGCAGCCGAATATCTATACCGGCGTTGCGGCGTGGTGCTTTCACCGCTCGCCGACGGCCGGGCGCGAGGCCTGGGCTTTAGCGATGCTGATATCGCGTCTCCCACGGTCATGCAACTGCCCGAGGTCGTTCAAGAGGGGCAAGGCCTCGACCGTTGCCGAGGCCGTCCGGATCATTGCCGACGCAGCCGACGCACTCGACTCCGCAGACCTCGAGAACTGGAGGGCGCCGACGACGATCGGTGTGCGCAAGAGCAACGACGATCGGCCCCACCCGCCGACGTCGGGCATAAAAGGACGGGTCGGTCCGGCCAGCCTCATCGAGATCGAAGGGCGACCTCCGCTGTGCCGTCAGCGGTGCGAGATGCTCCAGAGCACCATACCCACGCAAACCACGATGCCTCCCAGCAACACGGTACGGGCGCTGTGCATCAACCTCGTCCGGGCCACCGGTTTGCCGCCCCGCGGGGTTCGGCCGGTCAACACGACGACCACCACGAACACCACGGTCAGAGCCAGCCAGACGATTGAATTCATACCGATAAGGTAGTCACGCCCGGGGAACCGTGATGGTCCTGCCCAGGGCCGTCCAACGCTGTGCTTCCGGGCTGCCACCTGTCCTCGATGCCTCCCTGAGCTTCGAGCTTGGCGGCCGTGCTCAGGAGGCTACCGCTCCGGACACCCAGGAGCACGACGCCCCTCGATCCCTGACGTCGCTGGCCCCCACCGCTCGCCGGCGAGCTCGGTGCCAGCACGAAGTCGATCGAGGTAGCCGAGGTACACGAAGGAGCGGTTGCGGTGCTTCCCGGTCGTCTCGACCAGAACGCCCGCGGGCCACGAGCAGGTCCGCCGCCGAAAGTGATTGATTGACGCGCAAAGACTTCCGGGCTGGTTCCTCACTGTGGTCACCTGGATCCCGAGCGATTCGCGGTCTGGGGCGACTCGGCGGGCGGATACATGGCCGCCATGTTGGGCGTCACCGGGGACCAGCGTACGGTGTTCGACGGTCCCCAGCCCCGCTACGCCGACGTATCCAGCGCGGTTCAGGCGGCCGTGGTCTGGTTTGGGGCGGAGGACCGTCTACCCGGGCGCGAGCTCAGCATCGCCGGCTATCTGCACGCCGCCCGAAATCTGCCCGCCTTCATGATCGCCAACGGCGACGCCGACCCGATCATCTCGCCCCGGCAGGCGCGGCGGCTTCATGAGGCCCTGCTTGCGGCAGGGGCGAGATCCACGCTCGTCATCCTGCCCGGCGCCGGTCACGAGGACCCCACGTTCACCGCGACCCAGATGCTCCCGACCATTTCCTTTCTCAAAGGAACCTTCGGTCGATAGTGACGCTCTCGGGGTAGGGGAAGGTGCCCCGGCACCCCTTGCAGAAGCGCACCGGGTCAGCGCTCCGCAATTCGCGACCTGATGAGCTTGCGCACGAGGGTCGTGGTCAGCGGGTCGGCCGGATCGAAGTGAAGCGAGCCCTTCGTCTGGCCGTAGCCCTCGAGGTCACCGGCCAGGGAGCTGAGAACCGACCCGCTGAATGGGAGGTAGGAGCACCCTTTGGCGGTCGCTGAGAACCCAGCTACGGGCTGCCTGGGAAACACGGCCGCCCGCGTGCGCGGCTTGTCCGCGACTCGCCGGCAAGAGATCGCGGATTTCTTTGCGCGTGCGTCAATGACGGCGGCGGCCCAAGAGCGGCAGGACGTCCACACGTTGTTGATTCACTTCGCCGACTTTCCTTGAGCGTAGGGAATTCAACCCCGGGGTTTCCCATTTCGAGGCTCCGAACAGGACGGCCAAAGTCGGCCGTTTGAAACCGCCAGTTAGGGTGTCACGGCGACTTTGCCGCGGTTTTTGGCTGAATCCGACCAGGAGGTTGGACCGCTCTGCCGGGCAACCATCCTGTTGCAGGGGGATGACGAGCTCTCGCGGGGCACGCTCAGCGAGCTCGTGGCGATGGTAAAGAACTTCTGGATGACGCCGGTCTAAACGGCGAGAACGACTCTACGCCCTCTACCTGGAATCGTCGTCACCGACTCCCTGGAATCGTCGTCACCGGCTCCAACGGGCTCACAACACCTTGACCATCCGCGTACCTTCTGCCTATCGTGAGTTTCTGGTACGCCGGGACACAATGAAGGGATGGGGTGGCTAACATGAGGACGCGATGTCAGTCTTTGGGTCTCTTCTCCATATTGATTTTTAGTGGATTGGGCACCATAAGCTGCGCAGGCGACGCAGGGACGGTGGAGGGAGGCGCGGACCCCAGCGTGGGGGCAACGGCAAACGCTCTTCATAGTGGGTGTTCCGCGGGGACAGCATGTCAGCCGACCAACCCTTGCGAGTTTGGGAAGGTGTCTTGTTTGCGAGGAAGGGCAACCTGTGTCGCGACCGGAAATCTGCCCGCCGGAACTGCGTGCGCAACCGGTTCTGTATGTGACTCAGGCGGAAGTTGCGTCCCTACTTGTCATGCGGGCAGCGCATGTCGGCCTGGGAATCCCTGTAAGTTTGGGGTGATTTCTTGTTCCACGGGGGTTTCGGATTGTGTCGAGGCAGGGAACCTACCAGTCGGAACCGCGTGCGGGACCAATTCGACATGCAACTCAGGCGGCAGCTGCGTCTCTGCTTGTCATGCAGGCGGCGCATGTCAGCCTGGGAATCCCTGTAAGTTTGGGGTGATTTCTTGTTCCACAGGGGTTTCGGTTTGTGTCGAGGCAGGGAACCTACCGGTCGGAACCGCGTGCGGGACCAATTCGACATGCAACTCAGGCGGCAGCTGCGTCTCTGCTTGTCATGCAGGCGGCGCATGTCAGCCTGGGAATCCCTGTAAGTTTGGGGCGATTTCTTGTTCCACAGGGGTTTCGGTTTGTGTCGAGGCAGGGAACCTACCAGTCGGAACCGCGTGCGGGACCAATATGAGCTGTGACGGTAGCGGGACCTGCCGCTAGCTCGCGGACATGAACTGCGCGCTCGGATCCAGCGGCGCAACCGACGCACGAGGCGAGTGTTCAGCGCCGCAGAGAAGTTGCGGATCATGAAGAAGGCGGACGCCTGCCTTGCCAGCGGTCAACTCGGGGCGGTGGAAGGAATGCTCCGCGAGGAGGGCATCTTCAGCTCGATGCTGTCGACGTGACGAGCGCAGCTGAGCGCGTCCGGGGCCGCTGGCCTCGAGCCGCGAAAGACGGGCCGCAAGCCCAAGCTTGATGCGAAAGACCGCCGCAACGCCGAGCTCGTCAAGCGCACCGCCGTCCTCGAGCGCAAGCTGCACATCGCCAACGCGATCATCGCACTCCAGAAGAGAGCGGATGTGACAGTCAGCACGCCGTCGCCGGGTGAGCCGCGCGCCATCCGGCGGGGGCTTTACTCAACGCGGGGGCGGCGTTCGCTCCGAGCCATCGGCGCGCGCAGCCAGCTTCGCATCCAGCTCGCGAAACCGATCCGCCAGCGCCATGACGAACTTTCCGAGCCAGGTGTCGCTGCCGAGTCGACCGTGAAAGACCTCGCGCGTGACGACCTTGAGGGTGACCTCGGTGATCGCTTCGACGGTGGCGGTGCGCACGTCACCCGACAGCACGCCCGTTTCGCCGAACACGGCGCCCGGTTCGAGCGTGCGGAGCGCGCGCTTCTCGCCGTCGATGGTCTTCGAGACGGCGCAGCGCCCGCGCACGATGATGTACGCGGCGTCCGCAAAGTCGCCTTCGCGGATGATCACGGAGCCGGGGGCGAGGACCATGGTCGGCAAATTCCAATCGCTGCGAAGGACCTCGTCGACCGCGTGGTGCAACTCGCGCACGCTGGCGAAGCGATCGGCGGGGTCGAGGGCCATGGCCTTGCGGACGATGCGCGCGAGGGCGGGCGGCGGCGCAATTGCGGCGGCGACCTCGATATCCTCGCATTCTCTCAGCTTGGCGCGGCTCAAGGCCTGGGTCACCGATTTGGCATCGAACGGGGCGCGACCCGCCAGGATGAAATAGAGGACCGCCCCGAGACCAAAAATGTCGGTGCGCTCGCTGACGGCATCGACACGCCCGGTGGCCTGTTCGGGCGACATGTACGCGGGGGTACCGCGCGTGTTCTTGCGGAACCCCGGCGAGGCCGGCACCTCGACCTCCTGCGACTTCTGCGCCGCGATCCCCCAGTCCATGAGGTAAACCTCGCCGAACTCCCCCACCATGATGTTCGCGGGTTTGAGGTCGCAGTGAATGACCCCACGGCTGTGGGCAAAAGCCAGCGCGTCGCACACCTTCAAAAATGCCGCCAGGAGCTCGTGTAGCGAATCCGCCCGCGTCTCGCGCTCGACCTGCTCGGCGACGATCGCCTCGAGCGTCCGACCGCGAACCAGCTTCATCACGATGTAACCGGTCCTGCGCTCTTCGACTACCAGATCGTGAACCGGCACGATGTTGGGATGGTCGAGCTGCGCCATGACCCGCGCCTCCTCGACGAACCGCCGCATGAAATCCGGGTTCTTCACCAGGCGCGGCGCCAGGACCTTCGTCGCCACCGAGCGCCGCAAGTTCGGATCGTAAGCCCGGTGCACCGACCCGGAGCCGCCCGATCCAATCTCCCCCTCATCCACCAGCCGTTCTTCCACTTGCGGCCGCACGAAGGCAGCGGCGGTCGCGTCGCGCTCCTCGGGAGGGCCGACCAGGGTCGTCGCCGTATATGCATCGCGCCGCCTGGGCAGCTTCGAAGGGCTCTTCCGCGGGGATTTCTTCAATCAAGTGCCTCGCTCGCGCATCGAATCATCGTAGCATCGCCTCACCACCCTCGCCTCAGGCCCGTCTGAAGCCCAAAGACGGCGCCGGTCTGGGCCTGCGTCACCCTGCCCAGGTCGCCGTTGCGCGTCTCGGCGCCGGCACCGAGACCCGTGTCCTCGCGAAACTCCGTTTGCGCGAATCGATGGAAGCACGCGAGCCGACGCCGCTCAGGGACCGCGACGGAACACTGCGCATCGTCGATAGCAGAGCGCAATTCAGTACTCGCGGTTGACCATATAATCGAGGAGTGACCGGATGAAATCGAGGTCGTGACCCGGCGGGGCATCCGAGTACGCGTTCTCGAACTCTTGACGCGCGCCGTTGGCAAAAGCGTGGGCAGCCTGACGCGCGTACTCGAGGCTTCCGTAGGATCGCAAGAGTTCGTAGATCCAGGCCACCTCACGCTGGAGTCGCTGTGCTCTCGGCTTTGACAAGAACGTCGTCAGTCGCCGCCGTTCCTGTGCGCTGCTGGTCCTGAAAAGGTGTGCGAGGATAAGCGTCCGCTTGCCTTCGAACAAATCCCCGCCAATTTCCTTTCCGTAGGTACTTCGGTCGCCGGAGAGGTTCAGGATGTCGTCTTGAATCTGGAACGCAGTACCGAGAAAATAGCCAAATCGATTGAAGCCATCGAGATCGGTCCGGTCGGGCTCAGCGATGAGGGCGCCAATTCGCGCAGGATGAATAAAGCTGTACCAACCGGTCTTCTTCAGCACCATGAGCAAGTAGTCTTCTTCGGTGGTATGGCAATCGTTGTCGCGAATCCAACCAAGCTCCATCGCTTGGCCTTCGATTGTTTCGATCGACATGTGATCGAACTCGTCGAAAACCCTGGTCGCGAGTGAGGGGCCCAAGAGCGAGATATTCTGTCTCAGCAGCCGAACGCTCATCGCGTTCATCGCGTCGCCCACGTTGAGCGCCACGGGTACGCCGTATTGACGGTGCATCGTGGGACCATTCCGCCGGTATTCGCTTTCGTCCTCGATGTCGTCATGCACCAAGAAAGAGTTATGCAGAAGCTCGATGGCCGCGGCGGATGGCAGGGCACGCTCCTCGCCGCCTCCGAATGCCCGGCACGTCGCGAGACACAACGCTGGTCGAATGCCTTTGCCTTCGCGTGAGAGCTGGTCGGTGATCAGATCGTAGAGATGTCTCTTCGGCTCGCGGTCCGGGATGACGCTCAAGATCAGTGGCGTTACCTTTTGCCGATAGGACGCTAGTTGTCGCTCCAAGGTTCCACGATCGACGGAGAGGTCCGGCATAGCCGCGGCATACGACGTCATCAGCGCCCACTGACGATTCTGAGCCGACGCAAACCCTCGTCGCTCGACGCGCGGGCTTCGAGGGCGGCCTCTTCGATGTTGTCCTCACGAGCGCCCGGCATCGCCGCGGCATTCGCCCCCCGGGGAGCGCCGATGGCGCCTGGCCAGGCGCGTCCAACCACCTGCTGCAGGGCCCGCGTGGCGGGCAACCCGAGCGCGGACATCGGTAGCGCCACCTCGCTGCCGTCCCAGGGGAGGCCCTTCCGATAGCGAGTTCGGTCATGAGCCCTGAATGGCGCGAAGACCGCAGGCTCGTGAAGGTTCCAGATCTCGCACCTCTCTTCCCGGGATCCACAAGCGTTCAGAATCCCGTTGACCGCCCGCCGGGCAGCTTCGTTGGCCGCCTCCATCGTAGCGAGATCCGTGAAAGTACGGACGTAGTCCGACGCCATGAAAAGATTCGGAATCCGGGTCACCGCCTCGGGTCGAAGGCGCCACGTGTCGACGTAGTTGACCAGAAGGGGCTCGAGATTGGTGTCGACACGAGAAGTGAGGCGATTTGCATCCGCGTCGGCGTCTATCAGCCCCGGATCGAGGAACCACGAGTGGAGCTGATCGTCTCGCAGGAGCTCGTCGCTAAAATTCATGGACTTCTTGAGTTGCGCCCAGGTCTCGAGGGCAATCTCGTTCCGGGAGCATATCTGGGCCTCCTTTCCATTAGAGCCCGCGACGTCCCAATCGGAGATATCGACCGATATCAGCCCCCTGACCAGCCCGTCGCCGCGCTTCGAGATGTCGAAATTCTTCCAAAACTGCGGTTGCGAGATGGACGTCAGCGCCCAAGGCGAGTCCACGTGGATGACGTGACCTCTAGCTACGCGGACATCCACCGTGAGATAGTACTGGATCCCGATCATCCACTCGACGTATTCGGTGAGGGCGTGAAGGTTAGCCAGGGACGGATCCGCGGCGAGGAGCTCAGGAGAGATCAGCTCGGCCATTCGCTCGACCGGCAGTGCGGCGACAAAGTAGTCCCCCGTGACCTCCCGGAGGGTGTTGCGGACCGCCACGGTCACGCTCTGTACACGACCGCGTTCGCAGCGAATGGTGCGCACGTCGGAGTCGAAGTGATAGACGAGACCTTGAGCACGAAGATGGCTCAGCCACGGATCGATCCAGACCTCGTTGGTGGGACCATTCAGCACCCTGTCAGCCGCGACGCCGGGGAGGAGTATGTCGAAGACGATCTGCACGAAGATCGAACCAATCGTCTTGGCGCTGGCTCGACGAGCCTTGGCGGCTACCAGCGAACGGGTGATGCCGTTGCCAAAATACATTCGGTAGGCAGGCGATCGGGAGTCGGCCTCGATGAAGTCCCACCAGTTGGTTCGCTCGTATTCGACGAGTCGGCGCTCCTCGCAAGTAGTGAGGAACTGCCAGATCTTTGCCGCGAAGAACACGGCGTCATCGAGGGGTACGCCGACCTTCCCGGAGAGCTCCGCCACGATGGCGAAGACTGCGACCTTCAAATCGGCGGGACGTTCCGGGAACACCGCTGGCAGATCAAACGATGATCTATCAGACGGAGCGATCCTGAGCTCTCCCGTGTCGACAAGGTTGTCTGCGACCGTGCCGGCTGTGCCAAACGGGATCTCCTTCATCGTCTCGATGATGTGCCGATAGAATCCGGGGAAGAACCGGAACCCGTGTTCGCCCGGCAGCGATGGACCCTGCGGTGCGACGAGACTCGCCCTCGTCTCCGGCACGCTAAAAGTGGAGCGCACGAGCGATGGCCGAGCGGCAGCGAGACTGCGTGCCTTGCCTCCCGGAATGGACTTTCGCTCGTACACCTCCACGTCAAAGCCCCGACGGACGAGCTCGTGAGCGGCGCTCAGACCACCGATTCCACCGCCCAGTATCACGACCTTCTTGCGCGCACCCGCCATCGGAGCAACCGGCTCAAATCGGAGGCACGATGCACGCGTAGACTCGATAGCCCGCCCACCCCGCATCGAGATGCGTGTGTCCGGTACCGATGCACTGGACGCGGCTCAGCCACTGGTACTTCGGATGCTTGGTCGTGATCAACGGACTCAGCGTGATGGGTGCGTGCGGCGGCAAATCGTGATTCCTCGCTCTTCGATAGCCGTCGGGGCCGAAATCCACGTATCCGCCGGACTCGACGTCCAGCACCGCCCCATCGTCGAGACCGAGGACCGCGCGGATGCGAACGACCCCCATTCCATCGGATCGCACGATCATGCAGTCTGTCGACGACTCGAGCACCTTCCCACGGAACCCGGTGCCTTCGACAACTCCCTCCTTTGCCGAGAAGTTGATGCGCATCCCGGTCGGCGTGTCCCCAACGTACAGAGGCTTGCCGTAGTATATCTTTACCTCTCCGACAAACTCCAGCTTGGCTTCGAAGCGGGCCTTGGTTGAGGCTGGGGCGGCGATGGAAAGCTGAGAATTGGGCTGGCGCTCGGGTTCCTTGGGCGCCAAACGAAACTTCGATGGAAATCGGTCGGCGAACTGGGGCGCGGGCACCCGGCGACCCACGCAGCTCAGCGTCGCCGAAAACTCGACGACCTCTCCATTGATGAAGGGAGGAAACGCCACGGCAAAGTATTGCACCTGGCGGTCGAAGTCGGTGCGCACTTCTCGGCCAGGGACACTGTGGACACGCCCGCCATCGACGCGAAACCGTACAAGGACGCTGTTTAGCGGGTTTGCAGGCCGTGCCGCGATGACCAGCGACACACCCGCGCGACGCACCACTCCGCCATCCCCGGGAGCCGGTGCATCGGGCGTGCCGTACCAGATCGAAAGTCCGTCGTTCGTAAATTGCAAACGGACCCTACTTCGTCAGCCAAGCGTCCAGGTCGCTATCGAAACTCTGCAATTCTCTCGCGAGCACGAGCGACCGAATTTGAGCGATGTCGCTCTCGGCTTTCGCGACCTCATCTGCCCTGTAACTAGCGAGTTGTTTCTTGATGTCGGGCAAATCCTTTACTTGAGTGAATCCTTGTTTTGCCGTCAGTCTTCGCTTTACCATGTTCGTCCTGTTCTTCTGGCCTCCGCGACACTCCGCTAAAAGTTTCAGTAAGAGTTCCGCCCGAAGCTCATCCGCCGTCGGGACGAAGTCTATCCCGCGGACCGGTTCCGATTTGACGTCGGATGGGGAATGGCCTTGCACCTCACCCCTAGGGCCATGCGACGAAGCGGGTGACTTGAACGTTGATTGTGACATGTGTGCCTCGCAGCCGACGCCTCTACGTGATGATCGCGATTGCGGTCTTTTCCTTCACCCTGAGAGCGATACGTTCGGAAACACGGAAGACACGGCGCGGTTCCGACGCTGCCGTCATTTGCAGATAGGTCACGTTGATGTCGGTAGCCACGACGAGCTCCACGGGATTGCCGGCCAACGCGATGACCGCGCCTCGTACCGTGAGCTGGCTAGTCCGTGGTGGGATGCTGCTGGCCCGCACCAGAGACCCGCCCTGCAGAAAAGGAAGAATTCGATCGCGCGGGAGAACCAGCGAGGTCGACGGGGTGCATATCGCATCAAATGCTCCCTGATCCAGGGCGCAGGCATAAGGCCCAGAGAATCCTCCTTGGTCGAGGTCTCCGATCGCTTCAAAAATCGCGGTGGCGATGTCGTTCCCACCGTAAGGGAACAGTATGGGTCTCACAGTGGTCGAGGCCAGCAGGCCGTCAATAGTGCCCGGTTCGTCACCTGGAGGGGCGGGGATTGTATTGATCCCAAAAATCTGAGGCAACAATGTCGCGCTCGAGATCGTCCCTGAGGGGCCAGTCGTCCGACCGTTGAAAACCAGGGCGTCTTCGGCCCGAGCGATGACGTTTGCGGCGCGGCGAAACATTGTAAGCGCCGCGGACAGTGCCGGATCAGACACTTCGCGACCGCCGAGCTCAACGAGGACGGAAATGGTCGTTAGATAAAGTGTGGGATCGCTCGAGACCTCCATGAACTGGGCTGGTCGTGGGACGGGCGGCCCTGGCGGGAAGGCCGTGTAGGTCAGCGAGTATACGGGAACCGCGACGGTGCTGGGGTCTTCAGGGCCGACGACGGGCAGGATCTGCGCGGCGACCCGGGCGCGCTGCGCCTCCTCGGTGACGGTCGAACAGATCCGGTTCCATTGATCGTCTGTCCAGCCGAGTTGTTGAAGTGCAGGGTCCATGCTTTTCCCTTGTGTTGGTCGTTGTTGGGTCGCAGTCTCTAGGTGACCTCGACCATCAGGACAGCCTTGACGTATCGGTTACCCATCGCCTGGATCAGTCCGGAGTAATACCCAGCAGGCGTCTGCTGGGGCACCGCGACCTCAATAGCAAACTCGGCCTCTCCCTTGGCGGCAACGGTCGCGCGGCGTGGCAGAACCGTTACCCTCATGGCTGGAATCTCGTGGCCCGAGTCGGAGATGAAATCGGTACAGTAGAGGGTCACCTCGGAGGGTGTGTCCTCTTCATTGGCGACGCGAAATCCGATCCGGGCGTCGTGCCCCGCCTGAACGGGGGCGGGAAATCGCAGGAGGGGGACCTGAGCGTTCGAGTCGCCGCTCCTTTCTTGGGTCCCGTCTTTGACCATCGCCATCATCGCCTCGACGAATTCGTGGGCCTGTTGGCGCAAGCGATCTCCTTCGGAACCTGCCTTGAGCCAAGGGCCCGGCTGACCCGAGCCTCCCAGCAATCCGGCGACGAGCTCGTGTGCCTGCTGTCGAAGACGGCTCGGATCTGAGGGCGACGACGGAACCGCGGCCCCCGTGACCGGGCATATGCGCGCGGCGATTCCGATCAGGCTCTCCCCGATGTTGGAGGCCCCGCGCGCGGCGGGTTCAGGGCCCGGGCCGGTAGAGCTGTACATACGCGCTCCCTCGCGCGTCAAGACAGTCGACGCTCGGGTCACGAGATCCGACATCGGTCCGGCCCAAGGGGAAGTATCGGAAACATGAGCCACGAGCTAAGGGCACCCCTGGACGATCCGTACCTTCAGCGGTTCGATGAGCGTGAGCAGGTCTTTCTGATCGGCCCTGTTGACATTGTTCTTGTTCAGGGCCCTCACCAGCTCCTCGCCCCCGAGGGTCCAGTCGGCCCCGCTCAGTGCCATCGGGGCGTGTACTCGCTCGAGTGGCTGTCCCTTGTACACGTCAGGACCTCCCGTGAGCTGACAGAGAAACTCGGCGAATCGCCTGTTTCGCTGCACCGGATCGGCGTTGGCGTTTGCGATGGCGAACCTGGGATTCTGACGAGCGAGTTGCGGGTTCGTTTCCAGACCATGAAAAAAATCCGCCGCGATCTGGCCGAGCCCATCTTGCCCTCCCAGGCGTTGGCAAAGTGAAGTCCCGCTCGGGGATGTGCTCCGCGTAGATGTCTCGGCTACGAGCGCCTTGGAAGAAATGACGAACAGGTCGTAGACGATTCGTTTCTCCCGCGAATAGAGCGCGCCCACCCCGAGGCATTGCGCGCGGTTCACCCAGAGATAGCGCGGGTGTCCCGTGACGAACCGCAGCGCCCCCGCGACGACCGAATCTGGTAGATCGCCGTCCGCTGCTCGTTGGTATCCGTTGGCTCCGAAGTCGTAGCGAACGATCGCCTCGATCTCGAGGACCGCCCCATCGTTCAAGACGAGCGGCGCACGCACGTTCAGCGTTCCGACCCCGGTCTCGTCAACCAGCATGTGGGCCGCCAACGAAGGAAACTTTCCGTTCAGTAACGGACCAACAACCTCTCCGTGCACGCGCAGCTCCAGGCGCACGCCGTCCGGCGTCTTGCCTACCAGCTGCGACGATTCCAAGCTGAGAGCGACGGTGGCCGCGAACTTCAGGTCCGGCATCGACTGCTCTTGTCCTTCCCCCCAATCCGTCACAGCAGACCCGAGCTCGGGACCCTTCAGCGTAGCTCGACTGTTCTCAAGCGCGTAGGACATCGAGTTCCCCGCCTGTCGCCCGCGCCATCAGAAATGCCGACGCTTTCTTCATGTCGATGTGGTCGAAACCCTCGGTGAATCCCTCAAAAACGGTCTTCAATTGGGCGCGCTCACGTGCACCGCCGATGCGGGCCAAGCCCAGGCTCGCGCGCAACTCGAGCAGGCGAGCACCCACTGAGCGCGCGCTGTCGATGGCTTGTCGGTAGAAGGTCATGGCCCGGCTGAGGTCGCCCATATCCTTTGCCGCCTCGCCCTGAAACCGAAAGAGCTCCGCCTCCAAGTGCCGCTGCTGCCCTCGCCTCGCCGCCGCCAGGGTCTCTTCCAGGGCACCGAAGGCCTCCTCGGGGCGACCCGCCAGGAGCAAGGTCTCGGCGAGTATGGTCGCAAGCTCGTTGTCTTGCACGTGGGAGCGGTCCTTGTGCATCTGGGCCATCGCCGCCCTGATCTTGTCGACGGCCGCTGCTGCGTCCCCGTGCTGCCGTGCGGCTGCCCAAGCCAAGAAGATATCGGCGTAGTGAACCCAAAGAGCAAACCCCTCGACGATCGCCAGCGACCGCATCGACTGAGCCAACCGTTGAACCTTCCCGATGTCCTCGTCGGCCAACGACCAGCATTGCTGCGAGAGCAAGAAACAGCGTGAGGGAGCGTGGCGAAGCTCATCGACGAGCTCCGCGGCGCGAGAGAGGCTTTCGATACCATCTTTGACCTGCCCGGTGGCCAGTTGCGACTGCCCGCGAAACCACAAGATCGCGCAAGTCGATGAGAAGACGAATTGTGTCACGATGCGCCTTTCTCGCTCTAGATCGAACAACGCAAGACCCTCGTCGGCGTGGCGAATCGCCTCCGCGTACTCCCCGCGACGCTCGTGAGTGAAGCCCACCGCGTGGTGCCCCGTGACCCGGAGCAGCGGATCCCCACTCTTGACGGCCATGGCGAGAACCTGGTGCGCCACCTCGAGCGCGGGATCGAGCTGGCCGCGCAGAAAATATACGGTCCACAAGCTCCAAGTTGCCTGGTAAAGCCTGGCTACGTCTCCGCAGGCCGTGGCGAGATCCCGCAAACGCTCGCTCGATCTTTCGACCTGAGAGACCGCCCACCCCAAAGTGGCCATGTAAGCGGGGCCGATGGTCGCCTGCAACTCCATTTCGGTGGTGGTTCGGGCCGGCTCCGAAAGGGCGTCGACGAGCTCGATTGCATGACCAAGATGCTTCGCAGCCTCGGCCATCGCCGTGCGACCGAAGGCACGCATTCCGGCCTCCTGCAACAACGGCACAGCCACACCCGGTAGTCCCGCCTTTTCAGCGTGGTAGGCGGCCATCTCTGGCAGAGCCTCGACCAGTTCCGGAAGCTCGTCTCGTAGCTTCGCAAAGACCTTTTCGTGCAGAACAGCACGATCTTTCCTCAGAACTGTATTGCGAATTGCGACCTGAATGAGCGCGTGCTTGAACGTGTAAACCGCGTTGGGGGGCTCGCCGTCGGAAACGACGAGCTCACTGTGACAAAGGCGATCGAGGTGTCTTCCAAGTTCAGCGTCCGACATGCCCGTGACGGCTCGGACGAGCGGATAGACGAACTCGCGTCCTATGGTCGCACCGAACTGGGCGACCAGGCGTCCTTCGCCCAATCGATCGAAGCGGGCGACGATCGATGCCTGCACCGTCGCAGGAACGAACTCTCCGTCGGAAGAGTGCTCGAGCTCGTTTCGGTTGGCGATCGGCATGGCGCCGGACTCGACTACTGCTTTCGTCACCTCCTCGACAAAGAGCGGAACACCTTCGCTTCGTTCGACTATTTGTCGCACGAGCAAGCCTTGCAGCGCATGAGCGCCGGCCACGTGTGTGACGATGGCCTCAGCGGCGTCGCCCGAAAGTCGAGGCAGGTCGAGGGTCCGTACGTGCGGCTTCAACCATCGGTCTCGAAACTCCGGTCGCGCCGTGGCGCAAATGAGCGTTCGTCCATCGGAGCCCTCATTGATGATCAAGTCCAACAGATCGAGGGTCGACGGATCGGCCCAATGAATGTCCTCAACCAGAAAGGCGACGGGAGATCGCCGAGCATAGGAACCCAGCCAGCTGCGGATTGTCTCGAGTGTCCGCGTACGTCGGCGGCCTGGTGAAAGGTCCCGGATGGGTTCCTCATCGGCTCCCGGGATGGAAAAAAGGGAGGACATCAGGGGCAGAACCTCCTCGTCCGAGCACCCTTGCTCCCGAAGGATGTCATCGAGGGCTGCTAGCTTGGCTTGTGGGGTCGTCTGATCGCCGGCGCGCTTGGACACCTGTGCACTCAACATCTCGATGATCGGCGCCAAGGCCGCTCGATCGGTGAGACGCGAGCAGAAACATTCCATAACCTCGGCCCCGGAGGCGAGCGCTGATTGCCTGAAATCGTGAATGAGGCGCGATTTTCCGATCCCGGCTTCTCCCCGCACCAGCAGAACTCGGAACATGCCTGCTTGCACTTCCGCCCACGAAGAGGCGAGCAGCGCCATCTCCCGCTCTCGCCCTACTCGAGGCGTCAACTGACCACGAGCAGCCGCTTCCAGCTTCGTTCGCGCTCCCGTCGCCGCGACAATTCGAAAGAGCTCGACCATCTCATCGAAGCCTTTGAGCGACTGCGGATCGAGCGCCTCGACCTGGAAATGACCCTCGATTTGCTTCACGGTGGCCAGCGATACGACTACCGTATCCGGCGCCGCCACGCTCTGTATTCGCGCGGCGAGATTCACGTTTTCTCCGACGGCCAATAGCTGGGAGCTACCGCTCGGACCAAGCTGCCCGACCACAGCCTCGCCGGTGTGAAGCCCAACGCGGATGTGGAGCTCCACCCCGAGCCGCTTTCCTATTCCCTGATTGACGACCTTGATGTCCTCGACCACGCGGAGGGCCGCTCGAGTCGCGCGAACCTCATCGTCTTCGTGGGCAATCGGATACCCGAAGAATGCGACCACTCCGTCACCGAGAAACTGCGTTACGCGGCCCTCGTATAGGATCACGGCGTCCCGGCATACCGCCTGGTAGCTTTCAAGAAGTTCAACAAGATCTTCCGGATCGAGTCTCTTGGATAGACCGATCGAGTTGACGAGATCGCAAAAAAGGAAGGTGAGCGAACGCCGTTCACTCTCGAGGAGCCGCGTCCTTAGCGCCATTCCACAGGTGGCGCAGAACCGTGCTCCAGGCTGGATCGCGGCGCTACATCCTCTGCAAGACCCACTCGAATCCATTGGTCCGCCTCCCTACACGTTGCATCGCGTGATCCAGTAAGCGTAAGTAACATAAGGTGAGACAGAAACCAAGGGCGCGAATCGACGGATCCAGGGCATGGGACGCCCGCCCGTTCGGGAGTGTCTCCGGACCATGGGAACTGGCAGCTCATTCGCTCCCTGTGGACAACATCGTGATCCGCGTGAAATCAGGAGACAATTTCGCGAGACTAAGGTGGCCTCGAGAGCACAGGAAATTTGACCCAGGCTGCCCATTCTAGGCTCCCCTTTCGACTATCCGAGGCTCCGAACAGAACGGTCGAGATCGGCCTTTTGAAACCGCCGATTAGAAATCTTGGACGAAGCCGCTTCGCGGGCTCTGCGGTGAGCGGATCCCAAGACGAACGAAAGACGGGTGCTGTCGTGTCAGCCCCACCCAACCGCTGATGGAGATGCCCAATCGATGGTCGTTGGGCGGCGTGGTAAGAGTTCACCGTGTCGCGAATGGGAGTGGCGCGGTCGGCGCTGATGGTTGGCCTGGTGACGTTGTTCTGGCTGAGGGCAGCCAGTGGCCAAGCGGACGATCGAGACGAATCCCTCGTGCGCGATGGAGTGCGGCTGCGGCGAGAGGGCAAGGACCAGGCCGCCTTGGCGGTGTTCCGGGCGGCATGGCGGGTCAAGCCCACACCGCGTGCTCTTGCGCAAATCGGCTTGGCTGAACTGGCGTTGGGGGACTGGGTGGCGGCCGACCATGACATCGAGTCGGCCCTCGAGAGCAAGGCCGATCCGTGGATTGCCAAGAACTTCAAGAGCTTGTCTGAATCGCTGGACGCGGTCCAGGGACACCTCGGTCGTCTACAGGTACTCGGATCACCCGTCGGGGCCATTGTGAGACTCGACGGGAGGAAAGCCGGCTCGCTGCCGATGCCGGAGCCCGCCAGCGTCCCCACGGGCGAGGTTGCAATCTCGGTAAGCGCTCCCAGCTACATTTCCATAATCCGGAGGGTTACCATTCCCAGTCCCGGCCTCGTGGTCCGGGAGACCATCAACCTGCAACGTGCCGATCCTGCGACTGACGTTGCCGTTACCTCGCCCCGACTGGAGCCGGGACCTCTCCCAGCGGCAGGGGAACCGCTCACCGCCTTCCGCCCGCCTCCGCCCCGCACCATCTCGGCCGCCGAGTCGGCGCGTCAGTCTGAGGAACCAGCGACTGCGCGGACCATGTCCGACGTTGAACCGGTTCCGGCGGAAGGCCAAGAATCTGTCTGGCCCTGGCAAAAGACCTCCGCGGTGGTGGCGGGCGGAATGGGCGTTCTGTTCCTGGGGGGCGGGATCGGGGCTCAACTTCTGAGTGACTCGAGGAACAGGGATTTCAACCAGGTTACCGACGCGCCAAACGCGACCGGCCTGTGCAACCGGAAGCTTGACCATTCGGGGGGGGGGCCTTGCTCCGAGCTGCTCGATGATGGGAATCGTTTTCATACGGCAGCGGTGATCGGATTCGCCGGCGCGGGCGCCGCGCTCGCAAGCTCGGTGTTGTTCTACTTCATGATCCCCTCTCGGCCCGATGAGGCACACCTCACGGCGTTGGCTTTCTGTCAGGTTCCAGGAGAGAGGAGCACGTTATGCGCGCTTTCGGTGAGGTTCTGAAGCTCGCGCGACCGAGAGGCGGGGGGACCAAGCGTGAGGCGTCCGCCCTTTCCCGTATCGATTGGTTGACGATTCCCGTGTTCCTCGCGGTGGTATCGGGTGGTGGCGGACCTGCTTGCACCTCACCCCGTTCGCAGGATCCGGCGATCGGAGGGATCGACGGAGCATCCGACTCTTACCCGCCACCGGACCACGCGATGTTCGGAACGGGCCGTTCACCTTCGCCCGTCGACGCCGACCTGGGTACCAACACGCCGTCTCTCGGTGACGGTGACGGCGCCTCCGATCGCCCACCGCCGACCGGCAACGCACGGTCGAACGAAGCAAGCACCGGTGGCGTGTCTGGCGGCGGGTCGCCCTTCAAGGGGACGGGTGGGTCTTCGGGAGGTACGGGCGGGCCGCAAGCGACCGACACGGGCGGGACACGCGAGGCCACCGGCGGCTCGTCTGCCGGCACCGGGGGCAGGCCGGCAAACGCCACGGGCGGCGGCGCCGATACAGGCACAGGGGGCAGCCCAGCCACAACCTGCGCGGCAGGTAGCCACGATTGCGGCGGCGTGTGCATGGCCAGCGACAGCACGGCAAGTTGCGGCGCATCCTGTGTGGCTTGTCCGTCGGCTCCCACCGGCGGCACGGCGACTTGCGATGGAAAGACCTGTGGATATCTCTGCACAGCAGGTTCCCACCTATGTAACGGCGCGTGCGGGTCGAACAACGCGCTCGCCACCTGCGGGTCGTCGTGCACGCCATGCTCTGTGCCCGCGAACGGCTCCGCCACCTGCGACGGCACGTCGTGTGGGTTCACCTGCAATCCGGGGTTTCATGCCTGCGTCACAGGTTGCGTGTCGAACGCCAGTGCAAACAGTTGCGGCGCATCGTCTTGCTCTCCATGCGTGCCCCCCCCGAATAGCACCGCCACCTGTGACGGGTTCGGGTGCGGTTTCGTGTGCTCAACGGGCTATACCAACTGCCCTGGGTCCGCGGGATGTCAGAACCTCTCTACCGACCTGATGAACTGTAGCGTATGTGGCGCGGTCTGCCCTCAACCCGCGTCTGGTTGGGGGTCGGCTGTCTGCGGCGCCCAAGGCTGCGACGTCTCGTGCGCGGCAGGATACTCCAGATGTACCGGGAGTCCGAGTGGATGCGGAAGGTCGAGCTGGGGATTCGATGACGGTACCACCCAGGAATTTTCGCCCTCCACCGTCCCGGGGCAGGGGCTGGCGGGATCGATTTCGTCGACGAGCGCTCGGTTCCACAGCGGCGGCAGGTCCCTTGCGATACCGGTCAAAGTCAGCGGGCCGACCGTGCGCGGGTTCACAGTTTCCTCGACTTTCTGCAGCCCGGCGGGGGGGTTCTTACCTGCAACGGGAAAGACCGTGAGCATGTGGTTGTACATGGACGGGCCCGCCTTGCCTGCGGGCACCATCGTCACGAGTTACCTTTGGTGGAAAGATGCGAACAACACGGAATCGCCCAGCATATTGCCAACGACGGGCAGTTGGTTCCAGGTGACGACGCCCGCTGACACCAGTGGGACCGAAGTCAGCGCGGTGGGAATCTGGGCCTCTTTTGGTGACACGGGCGACTGGTCAGGCACCGTCTACGTCGACGACATCGTCTTCAGGTGACCGAGCGCGCTGCCCTCGCCGAGATCGCCAGGAAGCGCTAGATGAGACGATTTCTCCGGGCGCTTGACAACTTCCGGGGCTGGTGACCGATGTCTATGAAGATGACGATTGGGCGGCATGGAGCGCCTCGTAACCCGAGCGCTAGAGCGCTTGAAGCGAACAATAGCCGTGACCTGTGGAAGGGTGGAGGGATCGATGAGCTCAGTGTGGGAATTGGCATTCACGCGTTTGTGGAAGCGTTGGGGACCGCTGGAACGTCTTGGCCCGCAGCGATGAGAAGTGCCGCCCGATCAATGGTATTTTGCGTTGCAATTTCGGGCTGCGGTGATTCGTCAACAGCACCCGTTGCGGGGGTTGCCTCCGGCGGAGAGGGACCGGTTGCATCGGCAGGCGCCGGCGGGAGGATTGACTCGACAGGTTCCGGCGGCACCGGTAGTGGCGGCGCGGCATCCGACGTTGTGAGCACTGGCGGCGCGGCAACCGACGCTGCCAGCACGGGCGGCGCGGCACCTGGAGGCTCGAGCCCCGCAGTTCGACTGACGCTTTCAACAGAAGGAATTGCGTCGGCGACTGGAAGAGCCGTTCCGGATCCGATAGGCACCAGTTGTGGACCGGGGTGCTTCACGTACGGCGAGGGGCAGACCGTGGAAATCGCGGCGGCCGGAGATCAGAGCGCCCTGTTCGCGGCTTGGAGCGGCGACTGCGTCGGCCATGGTCAAACGTGCACTCTCATCATGTCCGCAGACAAGAGCGCCCACGCTCATTTCAGACCGAACATGAACATCATGTTCGTCACCGAGAGTACGCTCGTCCCGGCGACCATCGGATCAGACCTAGCCAGGGCTGATAGCTTGTGCGCCGAATCGGCCGCAGCCGCATGGTTGGGCGGCTCGACGTGGAAGGCGTGGATGGCAACGAGCAGGGCCACCACGAATATCAACGCGGCGACACACGTCGGTCGGTCGACGACGGGCTGGATTCGCACCGACGGAAGACCGTTCGCCACGAGCATGGCGAACCTTCTGGCTGGGAAGATTTACTATCCGCCACGGCTCACCGAACGGAACGCCATTCGGTCTGATGAATACGCGGTGGTCACTGGAGCGGACACGAATGGCGACGCCATTGAGAACGGGACCTGCGGCGACTGGACCTCCTCCGGATCCGCCTACAACGGAGACGTGACAACGACGACTTCCAGTTGGACGTTTCAATTCCTTACCGCCGGCGATTCGTGCCGGACAACGAACTATCCAATCTACTGCTTCGAGAACGACAACGACATGATCGCGGTTCCGGCGCCGGTTGCCCCCGGGAATGTTCGGCGCGCGTTCTTGTCGGAGTCCCTGTGGGTTCCCGGAGGCGGCGTTGCGGCGGCCGACGCGGTCTGCCAGACGGATGCGATGACGGCTGGTCTCCCGAACGCGGCCGACTACCGTGCCCTGCTGACCACGTCTGTTGCCGCAACTGATCCGTCCCGCATCAACCTGGCCGGCCAACCCTGGGCTCGCCTGGACGACGCGCAGCTCGTTGCGACGGCTACCGACCTGGCAGCCCCTACAGCGGACAAGTTGCTCACTTCCCTGAATGTCGGTCCGAGCGGAGGCTACATCGCTAACTTTGCCGCCTGGACCGGAACCGCTGCGACTCCTTCGATCAACAACCCGGGGCTCAACTGCAACAACTGGACGTCCGGCTCTCCCAGCGTGTCTTCTGGGTGGGGATTGGCCAACGGATCCTCGCCGGCGTGGTGGGCGGGAAACATGCAAGCCTGCAACACTCCGTCGGCACTGTACTGCTTCGAGCGATAAGCTTGCAGGCGATAGCGCTTCGGCAGGAGGCGGGCCTCGACCCATCGAACCCTGCGCGAGATCCCGTACCCGATCGCACTCTCTCAGCCTCCCCCACCACCACCCTGTCCCGTGCCTCCGGCCCCTCCGAAACCCCTTCGAAGAACGGTGAAGTTCCCGTCCTCCACTTTGACCCACGACTGGAGCGGCCGGTGGACCAAGATTCCCGAGAAGATACCTTCGATGGGTTCACCCACGGCACCACTTCGGATGATCTGAATCGTGCAACAATCCGCCGATCCGGCGCTGTTTGAATCTCTGGCACCGGCATCGAGATTGAGGTACTGGATCCCGGGGCATGCGTAAGTTCCTCGCGCCAGCGCCGGAAGGAAAATCTTGATGCTGCCGTCGAAGCTGTAGCCGGCCACACCGGACGGATTCACATCGAAGCGCGTGAAAGACCGGGCGAATCCGTTCAACGTGGCCGTCATCGATTCCTCGGGACCCGCGGGCTGACCAAATTCGGCATCTCCTGCCGGACCCGACGGAAGATTCTCGCCCGCCGGCCGAGAAAGGAAGGCGGGAGGAACGCAGGACTCTGGCCAAGGCGCCGTGGTGATGGTGCCCCCGCCCGCACCTCCTCCCCAAGCGCTTCGTCAAGATCGCGCCAGACCTGACCTGGTCGGTGCTCCTCCTCGTCCTGACGGAGACGATCTCACCCTCTGTCCGACTGTCACCAGCCCACCATGGTTCGACAGACCTTGCCACCTACCCGCCGGCCCCCGACCCATCCGGCTCATCAACCGGCTCATCCATGACCACCCTCATCGCGACGCTCGAACCTGCCGGTGGCGCTGCGGGGAGAGCTTTGCCCGAAGCCTGCCATCTGTGGCCTGCCAGGCCGCCAGACACCGCGCTATACGGCCTCACGCGGCGGCTCGCTCGCGCTCCCCGCCTTCCTCGGTCCCACTCACGAAAACCTATCTCTTCGTCAACTTTGCCCGCCATTTGGCTGAATCCGGCCAGGAGATTGGACCGATCTGGCGGGCATCGCCGCTGCCTGGGCGCCGGCGCGCTCCAGCTCGGCGACGATGGCGTCGAGCCGCTCCTTGCGACAGGCACCCAGGAAGACCTTCGCCCCCTTGGCGGCCAGGTGGCGAGCGGTGGCCACGCCGAGCCTCTGCTCGCTCCCGTGATCACGACGACCTTTCCTGCGATGTTCGACATGGTTGGTCTCGCTTCCTGCTGGCCGCGTGGCCCTAATTTGATGGTCTCAACCTACGCCCGCGCACGCACTGGCGAAACCCACACGAGCCGCATGGGGCGCTTCACGCTGAGCGAGCAACTGTTCAAGGACGCCGGAGACATTGCCCGATACTTGCGCCACCTGGGCCTTCCCACCGACGCATCACCGCCTTCACCCGCCCGTGGGCCACCCTTCTGGCAGAGGACCGTCTTGCGCCGCCGCCACCGGGAAGGACACCGTCTGCCCTCCGGGGCAAAGACCGTCCCGGCCTCCTCCCGTTCGCATCGTTCGGTCGCCCCGGGTCCCGTTCGGGCCCCGAACCAAAGCTTCCTTCCGCCACGACCCCGCCCCACAGGGCCTTTGTATCGCCTCCGTCCCCGCGTTCTCGAGAAGGTTTGGAACGACGCCGACGCAACGTCGAGAACGAGCTGTTGCTCTACGACTTCTTTCGGCGCGAGGAGGGGTCTACCCCCGAGCGCCCCACTCATCGTCTGTAAGGACCTACATGCATCAGTTCATTGTGGCTGATTTCAGCCGAGATCGCGTCGTTGAGGGCCGCCGATCATGGATTGAAGTTCCACGGCTTACCGAGTAAGAGCAGGGAAGGAAGGACTCCCGATGCCTGGCCCTGGATTTCCGGCAGCCCGAATTGGCGACCCCGTCACGCATGACGGGCTGGTCCCCTCAGGTATCATTGGACCGCAGCTCCCGGTACCTTGCCCACAATGCGGGACGCGGCCGGTCCTGGTCGAAGGGATGGCTGCTGCGCACGTGGGCGTGTCTTGTGTCTGCTCGGGGGCGACCTCGGTCGGGATAGCCCATCCGCCGCCACCGCCAGGGATCCCTCCGGCCCCCATCGCGACAGGTTCAGCGTCGGTCTTCATCCATGGGATGCCGGCCGCACGCTGGATCCCGAGCGGCGATCTGGGCGCCTGCGGAGTCTTCCTGGGGGACGCCAAGCTGTCCGCTGGTCGGACCGTGTTCATCGGCGGTCCGGGTATGGGAATCGAGCCTGATGGCAGCTTCGTGACTCGGTACAGTCTCGTCATCACGATCGCAGGTCCCCCTGAATTCCAGGCCACGGTCGTCAGCCGATTGGACCTCATCTCGACCACGAAGAGTGGGCGCACGGTCCTCGGACGAATCAACGCGAGCGGCAAGTCGATGAAGATCGTCAAGTACGACGGAGACAACAGCTTCTGCGGGCCGAACAATACCCTCTCCGATATTGCCGGACAGACACCAAAAGGAAAGCCCGTCTTTGACGGCCGCGGCAAGCCCGTCGAGGGACCGGATGGCAAGACTCAACTACTGGGAACGGGGGCGGGTGCAAACACCACACTCGAGCTGAATCCGGATCTTACCCTGAAGAACCCACTCGCCCCTGAGAATCCCCTTCCGAATGACGCAATCCTGATGCACGAACTGAACCACGGCGCGCACCAGATGAGCGGTCAGGCGGACATGTCACCTCTCGGCGGCGGGTGGACGACTCAGGAGGAGAAGACGACGATTCTCGATGGGGATCCATCCGAGGCAGACTACTTGAAGGAGCGCGGCTATCCCTACCACCGGATCAATCATGGTCGTGGGTTCGCGCCGAATGATGATTCGCCTTGAGCCGACGCGATGAGGTCGGCCATCCTGATCGTCGCGGCATGGTTCGTGTTTGCTGACCTCGGTCAGTCCATGATTTTCAACTTCAGCGCGGAGGCAGCTCCCATGCAACCCGATTCGTCGACAAATTCACCCGCGAAGCTCGATTGTTCGTTCGATGTCGCGTCCGGTCAGTACCTCAGGGTCAAGGTGAAGCTCATCAATCAAGGCGCGGTCGACTTGTTCGTCCTCAATCACCTCTGGAAGCTGAACTCGCAGAGTAGCGACGTTGATGATCCCGAACACGTCTACCGCTTTGTGCGCAACTCGGAGTTGCGGCTCTTGTGGGGGATTGCTCCGCTGCCCCGGCTCAAGTCAACGCTCTACCGAAATACTCCTTACGCGACCGCTGTGAGACCAAGGTCTTCGCTCGAGTGGGACTATTCGACGAAGATTCCCGTCTCGGAATACAACGTGTATTTTGCAGGCTCTCATGGCGGCCCCTTTCAGGCCTCGATGGTCGAGCGCGTGGTTGTGATCGTCGAAGTCATAGAAGCGAAGTCCGGTGTTCTGACGAAGCCTTCCGGGCTTGGTTCTTCGGTCGAAGTCACTGATTCCGATGCCGTCGAGTCTCGCAAGTCCATTGTCTGTGCTTCTGGGGCGATCGAGCTCGCGACCTTGAGACGAACCGATCAGTTCAGTCGCCTCGACATGCCAAATGAAGCGCCTGAGCCGCTACACCTGGCTCCCTGACGAAGCAACTGACCCGGACGTGGGACGGTACGGAATCTCGCCCTACCCCGGCCCACAGGACACCATCAAGATGGGGACCCACCAGAGCAAAATGGATACCAGCGCAACCATGGGTTGAGCGATGAGTGCGCGTGCCGCCGACAAGACGTCAGCGACAAATCCGGTCGGCGCTGGCTTGGAATCGGGAATCGCTTCGTCGAAGCTCATGTCGTCACCCCTCTCACTCTACTCGTCCAGGGCAAAGGGAGGTGAGCTCACCGCGCCACTACCCTCCGACGGGGCGCCGCCTTGCCGTCCTCCGTCATGACGTCGAGGACCAACCCATCGGCGATCTCCACTTCGCGCGTCGCCTCTCCGCTGTCGCTTCGTGGTCACGCACGCGGGCAGCACGGCCTGCGCGGGCCGGCGTCTTGGACCCTGCCCGCGGATTGGGAAGGGCCCTTCGGACGGACGATCTAGTGCTGAACGTCGCTCGCCATCGCAGCAGGCTGGAGGCGTCGGACTCGGCGGGGGCGGGGCTGGCGCCGCCAGCGCTTTTAGGGGTGTTCGCGAGACCTCCACCGTCGGACCGCCGGTCGCGCTGTCGACCTCGCCCATAATCGAACAGGAGGGGTAGTAGTGACTTGCGTGTCGGCCAAACGAGCGCGGACGATCAGGCGCTGGCCATGGTGCCTTTCTAAGAAGGGCGGAACGCTCCTGTCGGAAGGGCAGGTCTCTCAGGCCTCTCTGGCATTCGAAGAAGGCGAAAGACTGGATCCGAGCGGCGGAACGATCCCGTAGTGTCCCGAGAGCCATCGCCGCCGTTCACCCCGCCTCGCGGTGGTAGTAGTTCAAGAGGCTGCCGAGATCCGCGCGCTGCTCGTCATTGTGAGCATGACCTCCTTCAGAACCCGAACCTCTTCCTGCACATAGGCGAGCTTCCGCTGGATCCGCTTCCCGGAAGATGTGGCGGGCAATCGTTCCGCCGTGATGGGCCACCTCATCGCCTGGCGGGAGGCTCGACATCTCGGCCCCGTTACGCCGATCTGCCTGCGTGGGCGGACCAGTCGATCACTTGAAGAACGCAATGTCATCGATCCAGACGTCGAAGACGGGCGCCGCCGCGGGGATGCCGAACTCGACATTGGTCACATTGGCCACGTCGAGCGTGGGCCGCGGCAGACCAAAGCTGCGTTGCCCGAGCTGGCCGAAGTTAAAGGTGAAGCGCTGCCAGGCCGCGGTCAGCGTCAATGTGCTCCCGAAGTCGTCGTAGCACGCGGTGGGACCAGAGGTGAGGGTCTTGTCGCAGTGACCGCCGGCTGGGTTGGAGTACTGATCGCCGATGCCGAAGCGGACCGAACCGACGGACGTCTCGCCCTTGCGGGCCCAGAAGGTGATCCCCCGCGCGGCCGTGGCGTCATACGGCGTATCGACGTATTCGCCGCCAATCATGGCGACCCTGAAGCTGAAGCCGAAACCCGAGCCCCAGTCCGAAAAGCCGCTGCCGGTGACCCGCATCGCGCGCTTGCTGGTTCCGCAGCGCGGCTCGGGGATTGGCTCCATCGGAAACATCGTCTCGGGCGCCGGGTTGAGCGTTCCCGCGGTCATATCGTCATACGTGTACCAGATGGACACCCGACCATCCTTTGCCAGGATGAACTGATCGCCGTCCTCCATGTCGTCGATGTAGTCGAGCAGGCCAGGGTCGGGGACGGAACACAGCGGATCGAGCTTCACCTCGGTGCTCGAGCCACCCCCGCATCCGCCCAAGGCCGTCGCAACCAGCACCGCGCCCACGGGAAACCAGAACCAAGGCAATGAAGTGGGCGACGGTGATGACGTATGTCCATGCATGGCGTTCCTCGCGGGTTGGTGAGTGTCTTTCCCAGCTGCTTCTTCGCGCACGGCGCGGGCGTCGGCGGCCGGCGCAATGGAATCATTCTCACTGCTTCTGGTTCACATCAGAGCGCTCGAGCCGGGTCAGGCGAAGCCCGACAGCGGCCCGGTGCACCATTCGGCCTTCCCGAAGGTCGTCGCCGGAATGTCCATGGCCTGCAGGATCGAGACCAGCAGGTTGTTGTGAGGGGGATCGCCGGTGAACGATAGAAAGCGACCGGTGCGCACGGCACCCCCGGCCTGACCGGCGAGCACGTAAGGGGCCAGCTTGCGGCTGTGGTTGTTTCCCTTGCCGAGCTCGTTGCACCAGAAGACCAGCGACGCGTCCAGGAGCCGGCTGCCGTCGACCTCCTGCGCGCCGGCCAGCTTGCCGACCAGGGCGGCGAAGCGCTCGGCATACCAGTGGTTGATGCGGGTCAGCTTGTCGACCGCCTGCGCGTCGTCGTCGGGCAGGTGTGACAGATCGTGGTGAACGTCCGTGATCGGTTGCGGAAGCCAGGTGAAGCGGGTCTGCGACACCGAGCGCGACCATTGCAGCGACGCCACGCGCGTCAGGTCGCACGCGAGCGCAACCACCAGCAGATCGATCTGCAGATCTCCGATTGCTGGAAAGTCGTCATTCGTGCCCCCGCCCCCGGCGGGCAAGGAGGGCGCGCCGGGATCGCGGCAGGACGGACTCGGCACGGCGAGTGAGTCGAGGCGCGTCTCGATGTCGCGAACGATGGTGGCATGCGCGTCCAGGCGCACCCGATCGGCCGCTCCGACCCGCGCCCTGACCGCTTGAAACTGGCCGAGCACGGCGTCGAGGACGCTCCTCCGTCGTGCACGCAGGCGCGCCAGGTCCTCGGCCGAGGCCCCCCCCGCCGCGCCAAACAGCCGGGCATACGCCCGCTCGGGGCTCTCTTCGGGCGGGACCGGCTGATCGGGACCAACGTAGCTCATGCGACCCCAGTTGTCCGCGGCCCCAACCTGAACTCCCAGCTCCAAGGAACGCAGACGGGTCCCGGACCCGAGCGTCGCCGCCACCTGCTGATCGACCGAGATTCCGTTGGCCCAACCCGAGGCGCCCGCGCTCGCTCCCCCCTGGAACGGGCCCGGATTGAGGCTCTGGCCGGTCAGCATGCCGCCGATCCCGTTCTGGTGACCGTCGCCGCCGCCGCCCTGCTGAAAGAGGCCCGAGACCACCAGCAGGTCGGCTTGAAGAGCGCCGAGGGGATCGAGGATCGGCGCCAGCGCGAAGTCGGTCTCGGTACCCGAGGGAACCCAGTTCGGGAAGATGGTGCCGTTCGGGGTGAAGACCACCACGAATCGCTTGGGAATCACGGTCGCGGCCCGCGCGTGGCCGGGGTCCATCGCCTCGAGCAAGGGGAGCGTGAAGGCGGCGCCCGCCGTGCGCAGAACCGCGCGGCGGGAAAGGAGCGGACGACCTGTCTTGATGACGATCATGGCGCGATGACCTCCGGGGCTCGTCGATATCGAAAGGCGTCGGTCTGGGTCAGGGCGACCATCAGCTCGCGAACGTCGCCACCCTTGGCGGAGGCGGCGTCCATCAACGCTCCGAGCGTGCAGGAGTCAGCGGCGGTCTCGGCGCGGCCGTAGCCGAAACGGAACCACTGCGTGACGTAGCAGCGCTGAACTTCCGGGCTGGCCGCCAGGCGGTCGGCGAGCTCGACCGCGCCGTCGAACGGCCCGTCCGAGTCGGTGCCGGTCAAGGCGCCGTGGGCGTCGATGGTCAGCCCCGACTCGGTTGTTCGCCAATGGCCGAGGCCGTCGTAGTGCTCGAACCCGAAGCCGATCGGATCCAGCATGGTGTGACAGGTGGCGCAGAACGGGTCGGCGGTGTGCGCGGCGAATCGCTGGCGGGTCGTCTGGCGCGGATCGAGGGCGGGGGGCCGAATCTCGACGTTGCTCGGCGGCGGCGGTGGCGTCGTGCAAAAGAGCTGCTCGCGAACGAACCGTCCTCGGTGGACCGGCGAGCTCTGATTTGCCTTCGCGTAGACCGCCAAGATGGATGCCTGGGTGAGGAGGCCGGCCCGGTTGGTGGACCCGAGGCCCACCTGGACCAGGTCGCCGCCGCCGGGGTAGGCCACGCCATAGAAGTCCGCCAGGGTGCTGTCCACGAAGGTGTATCGCGCCGACAGCAACGCCGAAAGCGTCCCCTCGTGGTTCCAGATGACCTCGTCGATGAATCGCGCAGTCTCGGCTCGAAACGCATCCCGCAGCGAAGGCGAATACGCGGGATAGACCACGCGATCCTTGTCCAGCTGATCGAGGCGATCGAGGCCCAGCCAGCCGGCGTGAAACGCCGCCGTGACCTCGTGGGCGCGCGCGTCGCCGAGCAACCTTCGCGCCTCCCGCTCGAGATCCTCAGGAAGCGTCAGTCGGTCCTCGGCGGCCGCCGCCAGCAGGGCGTCGTCGGGCGTCGAGCCCCACATGAGATACGACAGGCGCGTCGCCAACTCGTGGGACGAGAGCGGAACCGCACCCGGGAGATCGGAGGCTGCGCCATTGCCGAGCTCGATCCGGTACAGGAACTGCGGACTCTCGAACAGGACCTGGACCACACGCCCGATCCCCTCGGTGAAGCCACCGTCGTTCTGCCCGGCGACAAAGACGGTCTGGAGCGCCGCGGTCTCATCCGATTCCAACGGACGGCGCCAGACGCGACCACCGAAGGCACCAATGAAGCTGTCGGCACATCGGCTGTCCGGGGAGGTCGTCGCGCACGGAAGAAACCGACCGAGGTCCTGGAGCATCACCGACGATGCCTGCTCCGCGAGAGCCACCGTTTGCTCCACCAGGAGATCGCTGGTTCCGAGGACGTCGGCGTTGTTGTCGAAGCCGAGCGCCTGCTCGTCGGGGGGAAGTCCCGATGTGTCGACCAGCCCCGGCCCCAGGAGATCGCGGAGCGTTCGCCCGTACTCCGCGCGCGTCAGTCGGCGCAGCGGCGACGGACCCGAGTCGCGCGATGCGCAGAGCGGGGCCGCGCGTCCGCCAACGCGCGGTGGGGGCGAGTCGGCGTGGCTCCGGCAGCCAGTCCATGTCGCCGTGACCAGTCCCGCGAGGCCGAGCAACGACACACACGACCTCACGTGGGGTGTCTGGATGGCCATCGTCGTCATGTCCCGATCCTCCCTTCCCGCGTCGTTCGCTCCTGCGGTCGTATCCGACGCGGCGACCCGCGGTGCCAAGGAAGGAGAGCAACAGCCGTGCCGGACGGATTCGGTCCCGGAAGGGTGATCCACCGCGGCGTAGTCGCAGGATTGCGGCGCGAAGCCATGGATCCGGACGTCCGCGCGACGTCCAGCGGACGTACGCGGCGATCCCTCGGGTGTGGGGAGTCCATCGATCTCGGCATAGGGGAAAGGGTCTGCGCGGGAACACCTCCGAGCACCGTTGCAAAATGTGGCTCCTTCCGTCCAATTCCGCGGATCCCGCAGGCGTGATATGGATCGTCTGTTGCCATGGGCTCAGATGTGGGGAACACGACGGTTGCGGCAACGAGCGGCGAGGCGCGAGGCATCACGGCGCCGGATCTGGCGCTGGTGTGGCTCTTTCCCCGACCATCCGAATCGGCGGTGAGTCTCCGCTGGGAGGGACCGGAGGAACGGGTCATCGGCCGGGAAGAGGGATGTGCGATTCGCCTGCTCGGGAGCGACGTCTCCCGCCGCCACGCCACGCTGCGAAGGACCGGGCCTGAGTTCGGCACCGAGCTCGTGGATCTCGGCAGCCGCAACGGCATCCACGTCAACGGCTGCCAGGTATCGGCCGCGTATCTCAAGGGCGGGGACGTCGTTCGCCTGGGGGGCTGGATCGGCGTGGTGACGGATACGCCGGGAGTCTTCAAGGAGATCGCGCCCGGGTTGCTGGGAGGGGCGGCGCTCCAGGCCGCGCTCGCTCCCTTCGGGCGCGCGGCGGCGAGCGATCTGCCCATCGTCATCGAGGGCGAGACTGGCACCGGCAAGGAGGTCGTCGCGCGCGGTATCCACCAATGGAGCGGGCGGGCGGGACCCTTCGTCGGGGTCAACTGCGCCGCCCTACCAGAGGCCCTCGCCGAGGGTGAGCTGTTCGGGTACCGGCGTGGCGCCTTCACGGGCGCGGACAAGGCGAGCCCAGGATTTTTTCGCAGCGCCGACCGCGGGACGTTGTTGCTCGACGAGGTGACGGATCTCCCTGCGGCCCTGCAAGCAAAACTGTTGCGCGTGCTCGAGGAGCGCGAGGTCCAGCCCCTTGGAGAGGCGCGGCCGGTCCCGATCGACGTCCGCGTCGTGGCGGCCGGCCAGGTCTCGCTGCTTGAAGCGTCCCGCCAGGGTCGTTTCCGACCCGATCTGCTGGCCCGACTCGACGGCGTCACGGTCAAGCTGCCTCCGTTGCGCAGCCGGCGCGAGGACGTGCCGCCGTTGTTTTCACATTTCCTGGCGGAGCTGGGTCAAGGCCATGCGCCCGCCGTGGATGGTGACCTCGTCGAGCGGCTGTGTCTGCACGACTGGCCTTTCAATGTTCGCGAACTGCTCCTGCTGGCTCGCCGCCTGGTGGTGCTGCACGGCGGGGAATCCACCCTCCGGGCACTCCACCTGCCGGATCGAATGAGCGGGCGGCCCGGGCCACGGACTCCGACCGATGGCGTCCAGGCGAAGTCCTCGCCCGCCAGCCCGCCGGCGGCGGCCGCATCCACGGCTCCCGCCGAGCCCGTGGAGCTTCCGGCGCTCGTCACCGCCCTGCGCGCGTCGAGCGGGAACGTCGCCCGCGCGGCGGCAATGCTCGGCATCACGCGACAGCGGGCGTATCGACTGATGGACGGTAAGGCCATCGATCTCGAGGGGCTGCGCGGTCAAGAGCCAGCGCCCGAACACGGTCAAGGGCAAGAACCGAAGGCGGGTGGGCGATGAATGCCATGCCCCAGACCACGCGGGTCGGCGAGTTCATCGGGGGCAAGTACCGCATCGTGCGCGTGCTCGCCGAGGGCGGCATGGGGGTCGTCTACGAGGCCCAGCACGCGGTGGTCAAGCGCCGCTTCGCGGTCAAGTTCCTGCGCCCCGATCTGGCCCACCAGCGTGGCCTTCTGAGCCGCTTTTACCGTGAGGCCCAGGCCGCCGGCGCGCTCGAGAGCGAGAACATCGCCGCCACCATCGACTTCGGCATCCTGAGCGACGGCACGCCCTACATCGTCATGGAGTACCTGACCGGTGAGAGCCTGCGTGCGCTGCTCGAGCGCGAAGGCCGCCTGGCGCCCGCGCGGGCGGCCGACCTCTGTGTGCAGGCCTGTCGCGGGATGGAGGCGGCGCACGCGTCGGGCATCATCCACCGCGATCTCAAACCCGAGAACCTGTTCCTGTGCCGGCGCGACGATGGAACCGACCTGCTCAAGATCCTCGATTTCGGCATCGCGAAGCTCGAGCAGATCGAGACCAACAACGCCGCCACGCGCACCGGAGCGATCTTGGGAACCCCCGCGTACATGTCCCCCGAGCAGGCCCGGGGCGAAAAGACCATCGATCACCGGACCGACGTCTACGGCCTGGCCGGGATCCTGTTCGAGATGCTCTCGGGAAAGCATCCGCATCCAGGCGATTCGCACAATGCGATCTTGCACCACATCTCGACGCAGCCGGCGGTGCCGCTTCATTCCGTGCAACCCGACCTCCCCGCTCCGCTGGCGACTGCCGTCGAGCACGCCCTGGCATCGGATCCGGCGAATCGACATGCGTCGGTCGAGGCCTTCACGCGGGAGATCGCCCCGTTCGCGCGACGACAGGTGTGGCCACCCGCGAAGGACACCGGCGGGGCTTCAGGTGTGAGCGTCACCTCGTCGACTCCCGGTGTGCGGCCGGCAAGCGGGGTGGCGCCAGGCGGCGTGGCCCAGGCTTCCACCGGACCGCTCGACCGAGGCGGGTCAGCGGTCATCGCAGGCCCAAGGCCGCGTCCACCGCTGCGGCTGCGGCCGGTCATGGTCGGTGCTGGACTTCTGGCCGCGGTGGTCGCGACGGCGATCGGGATCAGCCTGCGCCTCCACCGCCGGCCGGATCCGGGGAAGACCGCGGACGGGGCCGGGGGCAAGGAGACGGTTCGAACCTCGCACGATCGGGTGCAGCGGACCGTGGGCGATCGGACGCTGCCCAAGGAGGCCCGATTCTTCGTGCCCGCCACGATGCCCGGCGCCGTTCAGCAAATCGCGACCTTGATCAAGCAGAAGGCGTTCCTGGACGCCGCCCCGCTCACGGCGATGC
Source organism: uncultured Myxococcales bacterium (assembly GCA_964540815.1). GTDB lineage: Bacteria > Myxococcota_A > Polyangia > Fen-1088 > Fen-1088 > CAZIOH01. The sequence continues at coordinate 96,865 of CAZIOH010000007.1, forward strand.
AGGCGACGCCGCAAGGCATATGGCTGGCCGGCGGAACGCCCGACGAGGTCCGGGCCGCCGTAGGAAACGTCATCGTTCGCGCCGCGCCCGACCAGCGGGTTCCGGTCCTGGTGGCGAACAACATCCCATTCCGCGACTGCGCGCAGTACTCCGCCGGTGGCGCGACGAATGCCGCTGAGTACAAGGCGTGGATCGACGGGTTCGCAAGCGGGATAGGCAATGGCCGGGCGGTGGTCATCCTCGAGCCCGATAGCCTGGGCATCATTCCCTATAACACCACGATCTCCGGCGAGTCCGACTGGTGCAAACCGACGATCGCGGACGCGCAGGGCCGGACGATCCCGGCGCCGGGAGCCACGCCCAGCGAGCGCTACGCCCTGATCAATGACGCGGTGGACAGCATCGTCGCCAGGGCGCCGAACGCATCCGTGTACCTGGATGGCACGCACGCCGGTTGGCTGAGCGTGGGGGAGATTGCGAGCCACCTGGTCAAGGCCGGAGTCCGTCGTGCGCAAGGATTCTTCGTCAACGTGGCGAACTTTCAGCCCACGCCGCAGTCGATTGAATATGCGACCTGGATTTCGAAGTGCATTCACTACGCCAGCAACCCGGCGGAACGGGGCCGCCGGTTGGGGCGGTACGGCGACTGCGCTAGCCAATATGGGCCCACGGGCCCGAAGCCCTACGACGAGTGGGCCGAGACCGAGAAGTGGTACGTCGACAACGTCGACCGGGCGCCCAACCCGCCATCCGGGCCATCGGCGCTGACCCACTTCGTGATCGACACCAGCCGGAATGGCCGCGGCCCGATGGATGCCGCTCGCTTCGCTGCGGCTCCGTATGACCAACCGGCGGACGTCATCAAGGGTCTGGCGAGCGGCAACTGGTGTAACCCGCCGGACACCGGTCTCGGGTTGCGTCCCACGGCGAATACCGGCGTCGCGCTCGTCGACGCATATCTGTGGGTGAAGGTCCCAGGTGGCTCCGACGGATCGTGCGACATCGCGGGTGGAGCTCGCGCATGGGACTACGCCCGGTACAACCCCTGGGGCATGGAGGGGGATGCGCAGAAACACTTCGATCCGCTGTGGGGAGCGGTCGATCCCGGCGCCGGCGAGTGGCTGGCCGAGTATGCCTTGCAACTGGCGCGGAACGCGAACCCACCCCTGCAGGCTCCCGGGCCGATCACCGTCCTGCAGGCCCCGAGGGGCGGCAGCGAGGTCGACCAGGGCGGCCATCGCCGCGAGGTCCGCGCACGCCAGACTCGCTCCTCCTCGGCTTCCGACACGCGCGGCTTGGAGCCACCGACTGGCGGCGCCCCCGGTATCCTTGCGCAGGCCCCGTCCGGACGTCCAGCCGGACGTCCGGACGGACGTGCCGAAGGGCATCCGGCACTCCCCGCCGCGCTCACGGAAACCCCTGAGCACGCGCCGACGACGGCCCGTGTGCCCGAGCCGCGCGCACCCCGGATCACCTTCGACCCGAACAACCCGTACGGTGACTGACATGGCACGCGATCTGCTGGCTCGGCCCAAGAGCATGCGTGTTCCGTGGCTTACATGGATCGGGTTGTTCCTGCTCGCCTCGACCCCCGTCCTCGCCGAGACCACGGTCGCAAGGCAGGCCGACGACCCAGGGTCGGCTCCGCGAGGAGGCGGGGCTCCGCCCGAAGAAGCGTCCCAAGAAGCCCGCGAGGCGGCGCGCGGGCATTTCGCCCAGGGACTGGAGCGCGCAGGCCAGGCTGACTACGAGGGTGCCCTCCGCGAATTCACCGAGGCCTACGCGCTGAGCGCGCATTTCGCCGTCCTGTACAACATCGGCCAGGCCCAGATCGCTCTCGGCCACCCACTGGAGGCCGTCGAGACCTTGTCGAAGTACCTGCGCGATGGTCAAGAACAGGTTCCATCCGACCGCCGCTTGCAGGTGCAGGCTCAGGTCGAGCTCCTGCAGTTCCTCTTTGCCGAGCTGACCGTCACGACCGACCGCCCTGGGGCCCTGATCTTCATCGATGGTCGCGAGGTCGGCCGCACCCCCCTCTACCAGTCCGTTCGCTTGCCCGCCGGGACGCACACGGTGTCCGCCGTGGTGCAAGGGATGGCCCCGATCGTTCGCAGCGTGACCATCGCGCATGGGGAACGCCAGGTTGTGAACCTGGCGATGCCCGCCACCCCCGCGGTGGCGGCCAAGGACACGGGTGCACCTGCACCCGCACAGACGCCCGCACCCGCGTCCGGGGCTGGTAAAGCCACGGAGGGGCGCGCTCGCTCCGAGCCCGATCTCACGCTGGGAACGCCCAGCAGTGGGCGCACCCTGCCGGCGTTGGCGTACGCCGCCGTCGGAATTGGCGTGGCGCTGGGGGGGGCGGCGCTCGCGGTGTATCTCGGCAACCGAGGACGCTACCAGGACTGGGAAGCCAGCAACGCGGCACTCGAGAACGACAAGGGCGCCATCGACCATTACGCCCAGCAGACCGCCAACAATCGGCTCGCGGATTCACTCACGCGGGACAACCACCTCGTCGCCGGGCTCTCCATTGCCGGCGGTGCGTTGGTGGCGGGCGGGCTGACCTTCTTGATCCACGACCGGTTGCGAGGTGGGAGAGAAGGGGCTCGCGCGGACGACTCGACTGGCGCGTTCGGCCTGACCTGGGCCCAGCAAGGATCGGCGTCGGGCGCCATTTCTTGGAGCAAGCGGTGGTAGCCGGCTACGCGGACGGGCAGGGTGCGCGAGCGAGCGCGGGCGTGTCGGCGAGCGCGACCGCGACCGCGGCCGCGACGACATGGGGGATGGGCGCGATCCTGTCGGCCCTGGCGCTCTCGGCCTGTTTCGACGTGCAGAAGATCGATCCGGGCAAGGAAGCCTTTGTCATCTCCGACTTCGAGCAGGGCCAGGCCGTCGCGAACAGCGCCCTGTTCGATCGATGGTTTTGTATCACCTTCAATCCGCAGCTCGGCCAGGATCCCGGTCAGACGGTGACCTGCGCCGTGGAGGACTACCCGGGCGACCAGAGCCAGTTCGGCTTGATGGCCACGTTCGCGCTCCACAACGGACTCCCCGACGCCCAGTACGCGGGCGCGACCTTGATGACGATCGCAGATGACGCGGCGGTCGATTTCAACGGCTTTCAGTATCTCTCCTTCAAGCTGAGGGTGGAGTTTGGCGGGCCCCCGCCGCCCACGGCGCAGGTGGATGTGCAGCTCGGCTGTAACTCCGTCGCGGGTCAGGACACGAATGACCATCAAGAGTACTTCGACCTGTTCCACCTGATCGCAGCGACCCCCACCTGGTCGACGTTTCAACTCCCACTTTCTTCGTTCATGCAACGCATGGACGAGACAAACCTTTTCAAAGGTGGGCCCAAGGCGTGTCTCGGGCTGGTTGACAGTGTTCGTTTTGAAGTCAACGCACTCTTGATGCAGGGCCAGTCGGCAAGCGGCACGCTTCATATCGACGATGTGCGCCTGGAGGGCCCCGTCTAATGACGCCCAGACGGTCTTGCCTCGAGATCGAGAAGCCGCTCACCCCGCCGTCTTCCGTGGTGGTGATGGTCTGTGTGCTGACCGGGGTCTCGGCCTGCTCGAGTGGTGCGCCAGAGACCGGCTACACTCTCATCGATGACATGGAGGGCACGAGCGGCATCATCGAATGGACTGCCCTGGTCGGAAGCCCGGGCAGCTGGGACTCTTTTTCGGACCAGCCGGGCAGCGTTCTGCCGTTGCCACGAGACGAGGGGGGCGTGTGGTCTCAGGATCTGGTGCCAGCTCCGTACCAGACCCGGCCCGGGATCACGAGCACGCATGCAGCCCGCCTTCGAACCACGACTCCACTCGTCAACCAATGGGGGGCCGCGATGGGTTTCGACTTCGCGGACCTCCCGACCTTACCGACTTCCTCGACATCCACGGGGCATTCGACGATGTCGGCGGTGGGCGTCGACTTGACGGCGTTCCGGGGCATCTCTCTGTGGGCAATGGCGTCTGGCACCGGCACGACGACCGTTGACCTAGAGGTCGACGATTCGAATACCCACCCGAGCGGCGGGCGTTGCGACCCGACGGCGACCGACAACCCCCGAACCGCCTGCTACGACTCGTTCAGCTTCCCGCTCGACCTCACGGGCACGTTCACGCGGTACACCATCGACTTCTCCCAGTTGAAGCAGGCCGCGTTCGGCCATCAGACGATGCCGAGCGTGCTGACCCAGGACAACGTGTACGGAATGTCGTTCGCCGTCCGTCCCCCCGGCGGCTTCTGCCCGCCCACCACGATGTGCGCAGGAGCACTCCCGACGTTGACGTTCGACATCTGGATCGACGATCTGTACTTCGTCCCCAGGTGAGGCGCCCTCCGAATACCCATTCCTTCCGTGGCCTCGACGGCGGATCATGGCCGCTGTTTCGCGGGAGGAGGCTTTCGGGGTGTGCGGCGGCGTGGCCGTCGCACCACGCGGATCCGTCCGCTTCCCAGCCCGGTCGCAAGTGCATCACCATTGCCGCCAGCACTTGGTCAATGCCCACCCGCCACAGGGGGCGCAGAAGATCCGTCGCCCACATGACCTGATCGGCCAGCGTCGAGACGGCCAGGCTCGTGCCCATCCGCTCAAAGCGCCCCTTCTGCCGATGCAACGGCAGGCCATCGTCGTACTTGTCGACCACCAGGGATCGAAATCTCCTGAGCCTGCGCCTGAGCAGGATACATCCCCACGCCGCGCGCCGGGCCAGCGCCAGAAGTCTGCGCGGGCCCACGCCCCTTGATCGTGGGGCGCAGGCAGAGACTCTGGGCCGGACCGGCGCTCGGGACCTCGCATTTTCGCGGCCCTGGATCACGCCATCAAGGCAGCAGCGGAGGATTTGCGTTCCGCGCGAGCTGTAGCGCCTGCTCCGGGAACCACGCGCCGGCCGCCGGGTCGACCAGCCCCCACAACGGGTCAAAGTGGATTTGTGCGTCGCCCGTGAGGGCCCAGGGGTTGTAGACCGAGAAGTCCCAGGCGCGCGCCCCGCCCGCGATGTCGCATGATCCGTCGGATCCAGCCGGAGTCTTCACCCAAAGAACCGCGTCTTCGAGCGGAACGCCCGTGTTCGCTGACGGTCGCAGGCCCAAGCCGGCACCAAAGGCGTTGCACCAGCTTCCCGCGTTCAGCCCGGCGATGACGTTCGCCGGCTGGCTGAAAGGCGGGGCCACGAACGGCGCCGTGTCGAGGACACCCTGACCATTGCGGCCGGTGTCGATGACGAAGTGAGACAGCGCCGCCGGTCCCGCTGGCGGATTGGCCGCATTGTCGACGTTGTCCGCGTACCACTGATCGGTCAGCCCCCATGTTGAAAAATCGGTGGGCGTGGCCGGAAAGTATTGGCTGGCGCAGTAGTCGTAGTGACCAAGCCGCCAACCGCCTTCCGCGGCATTGCTCGCATAGTAAATGCACTTCGAGATCCAGGCGCCGTACTTTGTCAGCTGCGCCGTCGGCTGGTAATTCGACACGTTGACGAACAGTCCCTTGGCGCGCTGGACGCCCGCCTTGACCAGGCGAGAGGCGGCCTCCCCGACGGGAAGCCAGCTGCTGTGCGTGCCGTCGAGATACACCGAGGCGTTGGGCGCGCTGCCGTTGATGCTGTCGACGGCGTGGTTCATCTGCGCGTACCGTTCGGTCGGATTCGCGCCCGGGGCGGGAACTAAATTGCCCGAAGCATCCGTCACCGTGGGCTTGCACCAGTCGGCTTGACCGTCGATGGTCGTGTTGTAAGGGATGATGCCCAGACCGTCGGGCTCGAGGATGACCAGAGCCCTTCCGGAGCCAATGCCTTGGGCGAAGCCGTCGATCCAGGCGTCGTAGGCGGCCGTGTCGGCCGCGCCTCCTCCTGAGTACTGCGCGCAGTCACGGAAAGGGACGTTGTACGCGACCAGGATGGGGACACGGTGTGCCCGTGCGGCGTGCGCCATCGTATCGTGCACGGCGGCCTCGACCTCGGCGGGCGTGCCTCCATTGAACCACACGGCTTGTGGCGTCGCTTCCATCGCGAACAACCGCGAGGCGTCGCGAAAGTGCCGGCCCTTTACCAGATCCTCGATCTGGGCAACGGCCGCGGGAGCGGCCGGCGGAACGTAAAAGCGCGTGTTCGCCGCCGGATCTCCGGCGCACGGAGCTTGTGCCTCGAGCGCTGCCTCCGTGACGGTCGCCTCCGGCTCCGTGCCCGGCCCCGATGGATCCCCCGCGCACCCCAGCAGGATCAGCATTTCACACACACAGACACTCCCAACCAACATCTGCTTCTTCATTGTTTCCCATCCCTCTCTTGGTTTGACGCGGCACCCGTCGAATGTGAACAAACCCGATCCTTCGACGGATTGCTTCCGCCGCGGCGGCCCACGATGACGATGGCCATAGCAACCGCCGCGCCAGCGACGACCGACAAAGACAGCGGCCGAGTCCGGGCACCGTCGAGCGTGAGGAGCCGTAATGTCGCGGAATGGTCGGCGTCCATGTTGGGCTGGTCATCGCGGACGCCGGGACCGGACGTCCGCGAGATGTCCGCGGTCGCTCGTCGGCAGCGTGCGCGTGGCCTGAGCGGCTTCAGGCGTGCGCGCAACAGGAGCTCGACGTGTCCGGCCAGGATAGGGTCATGTCTCATCCCGAGGCCCACGGGCCGGATGACGGGGGCGCCCCCATCGCTTCGTGGTCGCAAGCGGCCCACCGCTCGCCGTGGCGATCCGCCATGTCCATCGAACGACGAACGCCGCGTCCCGGGCATCGAGGTCAGCGAGAGCTGTGACCGACACAAATGTTTTCACTCCTGCTCGACCGCTGAATGGCACGATATGGGAATGTGATCCCGTACCCGGCGGTAGCCGGGGCTCCGGCCGTTCCCATGCGGGCAGGAACATGACCGGCCAAGGACTGCGCCCGCTGGCAGAAGCGGATTGGAGGTCCCCTTTTTAGGCCGACTGCCACCGTCTATGTTGCCGTCCGAAAGGCCTTCCGAAGCCGGCCCAGGCCACGCCGCGGGCCTCCTAACTCGCCCCACGGCTCGGACCTGTCCGCTCGGAATCACGAGGTCGACGCCCGCGCCCAGGGGGATCTCCGAAGATGGTGTCGACCCGGCTGTGAGGCACCCCGTGCCGCACGAGGACTCAGCGACGTTGATCTGCCTCGCACTCTACCTGCGACCCGATGGGTCGGCTGGATCGATTGTGAAAGATCGGCGGCGATGAGTCCTGTGATCCTGGCGCCGAGACTCAATAATCTCTTGGGGACAATGGCCTTGAGATGCGTCCCCTGGATAGCGTTAGCGTGTTGCAGAGCAGGTGCGCTGGCAGGTCCGCTCGCCGTCCATCTGGGCGTCGAGTTTACCCTCGCCCCTGGGCAGGGCGCCGAAACAGCCGACCTTGGAACACCCACCGCAAGGGTTCGGTTTGTCCGGGTCATCGAGGACGGTCGCTCCCGCACGAGATCAATTGCCCGGTCCCTGGTGACCACGAGGTTCTCGTACGGGTGCATGCTGCAGCCGCGAGCATCGGCGACCACCACGTCGTCACCGGGAAGCCCTACGTGGTCCGGCTCAGTCCACATTGCGGCCTGCTTCGACCCCGGAGCCACGTACCGGGTATGGCCCTTTCGGGTCGCGTGGAGGCTGTCGGGGCGAAGGTGACCACGCTTCAAGCGGGCGACGAGGTCTACGGCGATGCACCGACTGGTGCATTTGCCGAATACGCGATCGTTTCTGCCGAGCGGCTCGCGCCCAAGCCCGTCAACCTGTCGTTTGAAGAGGCAGCTGCGACCCCATGGGCGGTTACCCCGGTCCAGGCACTGCGCGACGTGGGAGGTCTCCAGGCCGGCCAGAAGGTATTGATCAGGTATTGATCAACGGCGCCTCAGGCGGCGTCGGGAGCTGGGCGATCCAGCTCGCCAAGGCGCTCGGAGCCGAGGTGACGGCGGTACGTAGCGGACGCAACGCGGAGATGGTGCGCGCGCTCGGCGCGGATGCTGTCATCGACTACACGAAGGAAGACTTCATGTCGGGTGGAGGCCGCTTCGATCTGGTCTTTGACACGGTCGGTAACCGCGCGCTCTCGGACTTCAGAAAGGTGCTCTGTCCCACCGGAACCTATGTCTCATGCAGCGGCGGCAAGTCGACGTTGCGCTGGTTGTTTCGGCTCGCGGCGGTGTCTCTGACGTCACTGTTCACGCGTCAGAGGCTGAAGATGCTCATCGTGTCCCCCAACCGGGCGGACCTGCTTTCTCTGAAGGAGATCGTCGAGGCCGGAAGGGCGAAACCCGTCATCGAGCGTCGCTACGCTCTGAGCGAGGTCTCGGATGCGCTCCGCCATGTCGGCGGGGGACACGCTCGGGGGCAGGTCGTCATCCGGATCGCGGATCAGCCGTCGTCACTCACACAGTCCTTTGGATCGCGATCTTGTTGAGAGAGTGGCGCTGCTCTTGGGCGCTCTTGCGCGAGCGGGTCGCCCAGCTCTCCTCGCTGTGTCTCGAGCCAATGCGCGGCCAATGAGGCATGGTGTCCTTTGGCGTGGTCGTCGGCCGGGCGCGAAGAATGCGCTCGCCAAGATCTGGAACGCCGAGGCCGAGGACAAGGGACACGGCCAAACGTCTTCGCCGCCGACTGCTGCACCCAAGTGGCCCAAGGCGGCCGCCAAGATCACCCACGACCTCGACCTGCTGCTGGCCATGTATGATTGCCCCGCCGAACTCTGGATCCATCTGGCCTCGGGCGGCGCCGCGGGAACGGCAGCACCGCGGCCCTCGCCGAGAGCCAGCCCGACTCCGAGCAACCATCCGACGAGGCCGGTGAGGCCCCCCTTTGACCGCTGGCGCGCGGTGATGACTCGGCGCCGTCCATCGAGAGCAGCGAGGCCGGCCCCGATGCCGGCCAGACCGCCACCGCGAAGGCTGCCCCCCCGAACGAGGAACCCGCCGCCTGCGTGCGGCCCTGGCCCCTCAGATTAGATTCCGCTGCTCATGGTCGGTCGCCGGCTCGGAATGATGCTGGTTGCCGACGAGCAGCAAGTCCTTCACCAGATCCCTGCCGCTGTTCTCGCGTAGCATGACCAATATACCAATCGCAGCACCTCGAGCGGCCCCCCAGGTGGACGACAATAGCTGCCTCAGGATCACCTGGTCGGGACGAGTCCAAGGAAGAGCTCCAACCCCTGATCGATGGAGATGAGTTCATCGGATGTGAGGCCGCCGAAAACGCGGCGAATACGCCGCTTGTCGATTGACCGGAGCTGGTCGATCAGCGCGTACGAAACCTTCGTCAGGCCGCTCTTGCCGGGGGTCAGCATTGGATAAAGGGCCCCCTCCCCGGCCGTTCCAGTTACCGGCACCACCGCTATCAATGGAAAGCGCTGGTCGATGTTCACCGCAGAATCGCTCACCGTGATGCAAGGCCGGACGCCTCGCTGCTCGTGACCCACGGTGGGATCGAGCTCGACCAGAACGACCGTACCTCGACCCAAGTTCACTACGGATCCTCGGTCCAGCCCTGTCCCTCCACCCAAAGCACCGCCGTACCGGCCGACATATCGACCAGCCCTTGATCGTCCGCGGGGATATTCGCGGCCCAGTCGGCGAAGCCAGCCTCGGCGAGCTCGGCGGCTTCAGGGTGCGGCGCCCTGAGCGAGCGCACCAGGCCCGCCCGGCGACGGCTGACCAGCTCGTGCGCAACCGCCTCGGCTATGAAGCGACTGCGGTTGCGCTCCAAGCGGTCGATTCCCTCGAGAAGCTCGACGGGCAAGGTCACGGTAACTCGTTCCGTGGCTGCTGGCATTTTGTATGCTTAGTTATATGATCATATCCTGAAGTAGCAAGCGCCAAGTGGGAGACCGGCCCACAAGCTAGTCTCTCCCCGATCTTATGCGAGCGAGCGCTCAAGAATCATGAACGCGAACCCTGACGCTCACCTCGATCTGGCCGACTGCGCCCCTCCAGGTGCTCACCCCGCCGGCTCGATGGTCGCGGGCCGGAAGACGAGCACGGCGACGTCGTATCGATAGTCCTCGCCGCCGCAAAGGACCTCGGTGAGGACCATCGGGCCAAGGGTCCGGCCGGCGATGGTGACCTCGACCGGGGCTCCTCCGACGCGAGGCAAGCAGCCCTCCGCAAAGAGCGCCAAGACCGACGGCATCATCGCGTACACCGTTGCACTGCCGTCCTCGCCGACCACGCCCCGATGCCTGTCCACGGGGAAAGGATCCGATTGGTTTCCGTGTCGTCGCATCGCAGGATCTCGTTTCTGCGCTGGCCGCCGCCGGCTCGCCGCCGACGGACGGCTCGACTACCACCACACGCGCTACGGTTGGGGGCCCGCTCCTATTGGGATCGCGGGGTGATCAAGCGGCGACCCTCCGGCACTTCTGTTTCGTGAGGTCGGGCTTCTTGTTCTCGGTCTTCGCCTCTTGATCTTCGCGCTCGGCGCGCTTGCCCATCTACGAAGCGGACCCCTGCACGTACGACCGGCGCCATGTCGTGGGCATCGATTCGGCGCCAGGTTTCCTTTGCGACGGTGAGCAGCCTTGAACGTCATGTCTGCGATCGCAGTCTCCGCCTCACCGCGGGTCTCTGCGAACATCACGGCGTGGAGTTGCTCCTCGGCCGCGGCCTGCAGGGCGATGGCCGTCCATCTCGCCGGCAGGGTCAACTCCGATCCCGAACCCCATATTCAGGCAGGTCCGCCTGGGGAGTGCCGAAGAGCTCGAGGATGCCGAGCAGGCGCGTTCCGTCGGTGACATTCCAGATCTTGATGCGGCGCTGTGACCTGTTGAGTCGCAGCCGCCTGGGCGACGTGGCTCGACTACCACCACCCGCGTTACGGCTCGGCCGCCGTGACCGATGCACCGTCGCTGAAATTTCCGTCCGCGATGACCTCCGCGGGTCGAAAAAAAGCGTGCGCTTCATCCCCAGCGGCGAGAGAACCCGATTCGCCACCGCTTGACGGTAGCTGACGCCCCCGGCCCTCTCCAGGGCCAGTCCCGCCAGGGCGAAGTTCGGGTTCGCGTAGTTGTAGAAGGTCCCCGGAGGGTCCATGAAGTACTCGCTCGCGGCGAACGACGGGCTGGTCAGGAACCCCGACAGCGCCCTCTCGGGACCGGGGGCGCTCCGGTGGGATCCGGCGCGGGTTGGCTGAATTAGGTGGCGAAGTCGCCGACGTCATCGTGGTTGCGCGCCACCCAGGTGTCGAAGAACTCGACGGCACCTTCGTTCCTTGCTCCGGCACCTGAGACTGACCCGACCCCCGGCCCGTTTGAGCGCACGCATCGGCCGGCGCACCACGCCGAGCGGTGCTGCAGTCGATGCGCGGGCAGATGGCCTCGTGGACCGACGATCGTGCCTGCCTGTGGGTGTCGGTCTCTGTTGCGCCCAGCCCAACAGCTGTCGTTCGCCAGGCAACGCGCACGGCCTCGGCCGCGCCGCATATATGGCGAGTAATCAGTAGGTCAACTTACCAAAAACTTGGCAAGCATCGTGCTTAGCATCCGGGGAACCCGGGGAGCTGCTTCTTCGGGCCGAACCCCCCTCAGTCAGACACGTGGAGAAAAGACGATGCGTACCTTCAGACACGGACAATGGCCAATTCTCGCAGCTTGCGGATTCCTGATCGCGACCGGTTGCGGGGCGCCCGGCGAGGGCGACGGCTCCGAGAGCGTCAACGAGGCGGCGGTTGCGAGCACCAACGGCCTGAGCTCGATCAATGGCTTGAGCTCGATCAACGGCTTGAGCTCGATCAACGGCTTGAGCTCGATCAACGGCCTCAGCTCGATCAACGGCCTCAGCCCCACGAAGGGCCTCATGACGACCACCGGCGGCCGCATGACGGTGTCTTACCTGGTCCGCTGCGCCCTGACCGCCGACCAGCACATCACGAAGAAGGACCAGAACGGAAACTCGTACACCTACACCGGTGAGCTTGGTTTCGCCCCCGAATGGGAGAGCGGCGCCTGCGACACCGCCTGCCAAGAATACGTCAGCGCCTGCATGATGGCCCACGTCAACACCACCGGGCAGCACGTTCCTCTGTGGCTGGTCAGCGACAAGCCCGGCATCGGATTTGGGCTCGACAAGACCAAGTACCCCCACCAGGAGGGTTCGTTCTACGGCAACATCTTCGTCAGCCCCCCGAAGGCGTTCTACTGCGATGGCAAGGACTTCGCGATCGGCGTCGTGGCGGGCCGGATCGGCAGCAACCAGGTCGGCGCCCCCTACGTCAACAACTGGACCTGGAACGGCAGCACGTGCAAGAGCCCCAATGGCTGGCAGAACTGCACCCCGGCCGACAACCCCTACTCCGGATCGGGCTTCAAGGCCTGCTCGAGCTTCAATCACATCGTCACGGTGTGGCGCAACTAATTGGGCGGCTAGCTTAGTGCGTGTCGGGAAATTCGGAGGGCGGTTTCTAGCTCCGCGCAGAGGGGCGGCGGGGACGGCCCGGCGTCTTTGCCGGCCCTTGCGGGGCTGCGCCCTTCTCCCCCATCCTCCCTGCCAGCCCACCACTCATCCTGCCGTTGCCACCAGGCTGCGTTCCCCAAGCCCCGTACCAGCTTCGCAAGATTTGCGGGTTCCGTCCGGGATCCTCGAGCAAGTCTTCGATCCCTTCTTCACCACCAAGCCGGTCGGTCTGGCGACCGGCCTCGGCCTCTCCATCTGCCACAACATCGTCACGGGGATGGGCGGCCAGATTTCGGCGACCAGTCGGGGAGGCCCCGGACGCATGCAACACCGCCGCAGACGGCGTCACACGCCCGATTGAAGCGCTTCGAAACGCGCGCCACTTGCCGCTGGCAATCGTTCGGGTAAGTCTTGCCGTCACAGCCGCAGACCGGCGCGAAAATCTGAGAGCAGAGCTGCGGCACCTCCTCGGGGACGAAAAGGTGATCGATTGGCGGACGGCCTATGTTCATCTCCTTGGCAAGCGTTTGTCGAAATCACCACAAACAATTCTTCGCCGGGCAAGGTGCGGACCAGTCAGGAGATCCGAAATTTGACCCAGGTTCTTCCATTTCGGGGCTTCGAACAGCACGGCCGAAATCGGCCGTTTGAAATCGCCCAGTTAGGGTGCGAACCGCACTCGCGTTACGCGGCCGCCCGCTCGGGCAAGACCCACCGATGGGCTCGTACGACCCCAACTGGCCGCCGCCGGCGACGGCACGGCTGAACCCGCGTTGGCGTCGGGAGGCGACGCGCGCGCACCGGGCCGATCAGCGGGCCCAAGAGACCCGCAGGCACAGGCCAGCGCAGCCATCATCGGAGCCACGGCGTCCAACGCCTTCTCCCGAGGAACCCGTTACGCTGCGACCTGAATCGACATGCCGAATCCCATCGCTCACGCTTACGGCATCAGACAGCTCTCCAAGCCCGAAACCACCGAATCTCCAAATAGCCCCCACCCCGTTTGCGAATATTGCCCACCACCCCGAGCTGTGGCCCAATACAAAGTTGGATGGACCGGGAGACAAAGAGTGCCGAGCGTACTGATCGAAATCCGGCGCGCGATTCCCGCCGAAGAGGAATCCCGACTCATGGACGCGGTCCACTCGGCATTGCGAGAGGCCTTCAAGATTCTCCCTGGTGACAGGAACGTGCGCCTGATCGTTTACGAGCCGCATCGCTTCGCCTGCCCTCCGGAGCGAAGCCAACCGGAACTGTACACGCACATCAGCATCGATGCTTTCGCAGGCCGATCGCTTGATGCGAAGCGATCTCTGTACCATGGCATCGTCGAAAAGCTGGAAGATCTCGGGATTCCGAGGGACCACGTCAAGATCCTGTTGAGAGAGATCCCGAAGGAGAACTGGGGCATCCGAGGAGGCCACGCGGGTTGCGACGTCGAGCTGGGCTTCAAGATCGACGTATAGAGGGGGCGCCGTCCAACCCACCGCAGTCGGCCCACCGAGGACCGCGTCGCCGCCGCCACTGAACGGCAGTATCGTTGGGCAGACAAGCGTCACCGCTCGATGGCCCGAGTCTTTCGAGCCGCGCCCAGAACAGGCACCCGGTTGGGCCTTGCCGGAGGCTGGCGTTAAGACCAGTACCTGCTGCGGCTGCACGACAGCGCCTCTTCCGGAACGCGTACAAGGTTCGGTTGTTGCTCACTCTCCTCGGGACTCCGTTCGAGCGAATCGAGGCCGACACCGCTCACGGCGCCACCCGCACGCCCGAATTCCTATCGACCATCAACGCAAACGGGCGCGTCCCGGTGCTGGAGTTCGACGCAGGA
>CAZIOH010000008.1:0-23219 GCA_964540815.1 uncultured Myxococcales bacterium
CGGCTCACGCACGACGTGCGTGGCGACCACCAGGTCGGCGGGGGCGAGCCCGGGGCTGAGCGCCCCGGCCGTTCCGACCACGATCAGGCGCTCGATGCGCAGCGCGTTCGGCTGCCCGAGGAGATCCGCGAGACCCTGCCGCGCGTTTCGCTCGCCATCGCCGGTCACCAGCAAGGCGACCGCGGCCCCATCGAGCCGCCCGATGCGCAGCGTCCGCTGGCCGAGGCGTCGCGCCTCGAGCTCGACCAGGCGCGTGCGCACCGTCGTCACCTCCTCGGGCATCGCCGCGACGATGGCCACCAGCCCCCTTGACGGTGAGGGCGACGGCGACGGAGGCGATCGATTCAACCCCGACATTCCCGTCATGTCCGTCAGCCGAGGAAGTTCCAGGCCGCCATGCGCAGCATGTCCCTGGGGCTCTTGCCGAGCTCGCGCACCGCCGAGGCCTCGAAGCCCGAGTGCATGGCACAGTTGGCGCAGCGCGCGTCCTTCCGGGACTCCCAGTAGGTCCAGTCGGTCTCCGCCCAGAACGTCTTCCAGTCCGGTGTGAAGGACTCTCCGATCAGGTAGCAGGGCCCCTTCCACCCCTTCGGCGTGAAGGTGACGGTGCTCCATGGCGAGCAGTCGTAGTCGCGCTTGCCCGCCGCGAACTCCAGGTACATCGGGGTCGAGCTGAGGGGGAAGCGGGTCGCAAGCTCCAGGATGCGCTGGAACTTCCGCTGGATCTCCTGGCGCGTGAGGAAGATGTCCTCGGCGACCGACTGGTAGTGGTACCCCGGCGACAGCAACATGCCGTCCACCCCCAGGCCCTTCAGCAGCTGGCACAGCTCCTCGAGCTCCTCGACCGCCGTGTTCTTGAAGACCGTGGTGTTGGTCATCACGTGATAGCCGAGTCGCTTGGCCTCGCGGATCATCTCGATGGCCTGGTCGAACACCCCGGCGCGCGCGCAGACCTCGTCGTGGGTCGCACGCATCCCATCGAGGTGGACGTTGAGGGTCAGCCGCTTGGCGGGCGGGATCTTGCCGAAGACCTTGGTGTCGAGCACCAGGCCGTTGGTGCACAGGTAGATGTGGCGCTTGCGTCCGATGATGCCATCGACCAGCTCCTTGAGCTCGGGGTAGAGGGTCGGCTCGCCGCCGCAGATGGACACCGACGGCGCGCCGCAGTCGTCCACGGCCTTGAGGCAGGTCTCGAGCGGCAGGCGATCCGCCAGCTTCCCGGTGTGCCGCTCGGTCGAGCAGCCGATGCACGCCAGGTTGCACGTGTACAGGGGCTCGAGCATGAGGACGAACGGAAAGCGCCTCTGTCCCTGGATCCGTTGCTTCAATTGGTAACCGACCATGTCGGTCGTGATATGCAGAGGAAAGCGCATGTGACCTCGTTTGGGGGGAACGCTCGTGAGCGAAAGCCGGACCAACTTACAACATTCCGTCATCCAGCCAAGCTCGGCTGAACGTGTGACCCAGGATACAGTTGGTGTCACGTCTGGCGTCACGTCTGGCGTCGCACCGGTCCTCCTGGCACCGGGCCCGGCGCGCATCGATCGGGCGGTCGCGGCCGCGCGCGACTGGCTGCTCGCGCGCCAGGATCCGGCCGGCTTCTGGTGCGGGGAGCTCGAGGGGGACACCACCCTCGAGAGCTATGCCATCCTGCTCGAGGCGTTCCTCGGCAGCCCGCGCAGCCCCAAGGTGACGGCCCTCGCGCAGGTGGCGCGCGAGGAGGCCCTGCCCGACGGGGGATGGGCGCAGTATCCCGGGGGACCCCCGGACGTGTCGGTGTCCACCCTCACGTATTTTGCGCTGCGGATCGCCGGCGACCGACCCGATGAGCCGCACATGCGTCGGGCGTGCGCGGTCATCGCCTCGCTCGGTGGGGTCGAGCGCGCCAACACCTACACCAAGTACCACCTCGCCCTGTTCGGGCAGTACGCGTGGCAGCGGGTGCCGGCCATTCCGCCCGAGATGGTGTTCCTTCCACGGTTCTCGCCGTTCACGGTCCACGACATGTCGAGCTGGTCGCGGACCATCTTCGTGCCGCTGTCGATCCTCTACGCTGCGAAGCCGGTCCGTCCGCTTCCCGACGGTTGTGGAGTGGAGGAGCTCTTCTCGGCTCCGCCCGCGCCCGCGCCCCCGCCCACGCCATCTCCCGGCGCGCCCAGCGCCGTCACGCCCGTCGCGGCGCCGCTGCCGCCATCCGCGCAGCCCACACCGGCCGCCCCCGGGGGACGCTCCGCCTGGCAGACCCTGTTCTTCGGGGTGGATCGCGCGCTCAAGACCCTCGAGCGGCTGCCCGGCGCCGACCGGCTGCGCTCGGCGGCCGTGAAGCGCGCGGCCGCCTGGATGATCGAGCGCCTGGCGCACTCCGACGGGCTGAGCGCGATCCTGCCGGCCATGGCCAACTCGGTGATGGCCCTCGATTGCCTCGGTTACCGTGCAGATCATCCGTTGATGCGCGAACAGCGGGCCCATCTCGATGGACTGCTCATCGCCGACGAGGTCGACGGCGAGCGCCGGCTGCGAATGCAGCCGTGCCTGTCACCGGTGTGGGACACGGTCCTCGCCAGCCACGCGCTCGGCGAGGCCGCCGTTCCTCGCGACCATCCGGCCCTGCGCCGCGCCGTGGGCTGGCTGCTCGCGAAGCAGACCCGGTTGCCCGGCGACTGGTCGCACCGGAATGCCGCCCCCCCGGGAGGTTGGTACTTCGAGCACCGCAACGAGTTCTACCCCGACGTGGACGACACCTGCATGGCCCTGATGGTGCTTCGCCGCAACCGCCTGGATCCGCCCGACCCCGCCGCCGAGGCCGCGATGGCGCGGGGCCTCGCCTGGATGCTCGGCATGCAGAACGACGACGGGGGATGGGGCAGCTTCGATCGCAACAACCACAAGGAATGGCTCACCCACGTCCCGTTCGCCGACCACAACGCGATGATCGATCCGAGCACGGCCGACATCACCGCGCGGGTCCTCGAGTGTCTCTCGGGCTTCCCGGAGTTCAAGCCGGCGCCCGGCAATCAGCGCCCGGCGCAGCATCCAGTGATCTTGCGTGCGCTCGGCTTCCTGCGGCGGGATCAGTGCACCGACGGGAGCTGGTACGGCCGCTGGGGAGTGAACTACCTGTACGGGACCTGGCAGGTGTTGCGGGGGCTCCGCGCGATCGGCGAGGACCTGCAGGCGCCCTACGTCCGGCGGGCGGCGCGCTGGCTCCTCGATCACCAGAACGCCGACGGGGGATGGGGTGAGAGCATCGCGAGCTACGACGATCCCGCGCAGAAGGGCCGGGGAGGCTCGACCCCGAGCCAGACCGCCTGGGCGCTGATGGGCCTGCTCGCGAGCTGGCCGGCCGGCGACGGGGCGGCCGATCCGATCCGGCACGCGGAGACCGAAGCCGCCACCCGACGGGGGGTGCGCCATCTGCTCGACCGGCAGAGCGCCGAGGGCACCTGGCAACAAGCCTCGTGGACCGGGACCGGCTTTCCCAAGGTCTTCTACCTGAACTATCATCACTACCGACACTACTTCCCGCTCATGGCCCTCGGGCAGTACAGGGCTGCGCGCTTCCCCGCGGCTCGGAGCCAGACCGCCAGCCTCACCAGCGACGGCAGCGCCCAGGCGGACGGGGCCGCGGCAAAGCCGTCTACTTGAGCCCCAGCTTGGCGCCGAGCTCGGTCGCCTCGCGCTTGACCCGACGCTCCTCCGGGGCGTCGTAGCGTCCGACCGGGGCGCTCGCTATCTCGCCGAGCCGGGTCCGCGCCTCGGCCGGGCGGCCGGTGTCGAACAGCACCCGGGCGAGATACAGGCGGGCGCGCAGGCTGTCCGGGTTGATGCGCAACGCCTGGGTGAGCTCGCCCTCCGCCTGCTTGCGATCGCGCTTCGGCCAGGGGACCTCGAGGTGGTAGGCGGCCCAGACCACCGGGATGTTGCCGTGGTCGTAGCCCGGATCGAGCTCGGTCGCTCGCTGCAGGTGGCGCTTGAACTTGCCTTCGATGCCGCTCGCCAGCGCATTGAGGATTCCGATCCCCTCGGCGTAGCTCCCGATCGCGAGCGCGGCCCAGTAGTGACCGCCGGCGCTCCGCGGATCGATGGCGACCGCCCGCTCCGCCAGCTCCCACGCCAGCTTTCCGAGTTGCGAACGCTCGGCCTGCGCCCGGGCTGGCTCTTCGCTCTGCGTGAAGATGACCCGGGCCCCACGCCACAGGAGCTCGGCGTCCCTCGGCGCCGCCGCCACCGCCGCGTCGACCAGCGCTCTGGCCTCCTCCAGGGCCGCCGGCTGATCGCGCCGTTCGTGCAGGCGATCGAGCCTGGCCAGGATCCCCTCCGGCGTGCCTGCCACTCGTGCCTCGGCCCCGGCCGTTGCCACCAGAGTTGCCACCAGCAGCGATGCGGCGAGCGGCGTCACCGCGCGTGGAGAGGCTTCAACGCCGTCCCCCAGGCGACCACCTGGTCGAGCATCTGGTTGACGGAGGCCTCGTGCTGGGGACCTGGCTTGAAGATCTGGAAGCTCTCGAAGTCGGTGAAGAGCGACAGCGCCACCTGCGCCCGAACGTCGGCGATCTGGATCTCACCCATCACCTGTCGCAGCTGCTCCACCGCCCGGATCCCCCCGCCGCTGCCGTACGCGACGAAGCCGGCGGCCTTGTTGTTCCACTCCCGGTAGAGGAAGTCGATGGCGTTCTTGAGGGCCCCGGATGGGCCGTGGTTGTACTCCGGGGTCACGAACACGAAGGCGTCGAGCCCTTCGATCTTGGCGGACCAGGCCTTGGTGTGGGCGTGGGTGTATTGCCCGCGCGAGGGCGGCACGGGCTCGTCGAGCAGGGGCAGCTTGAAAGTCTCCAGGTCCACGAGCTCGAACTCGGCGTCGCCGCGATCGCCGCGTCTCTCGGCGATCTCCTTGACCCAGCGTCCGACCGCCTCGGCCTTGCGTCCTGGTCTGGTGCTTCCCACGATGATGCCAACCTTGAGCATGTGATGTCTCCGTTGCGTGCGTCGCGTCGCTTGCTTGTTTCGACCATCCGAGCGGTGCCGGTCCTCAGCGAGTGGCGGAAGAGGCCGCCGGCGCGCCGAGTGTAGCCCCGGCTCGCGTCCCCGGCGAAGCCGGCGCCTCGGACAGCAGCGCCCCGAGCCGGCGGCTCTCCGGGCGCAGCGCCCACGAGGCGAGCACGAGGAGCAAGATCACGAGGGGGGTTGCGACCTTGCCAATCGGGTCCCCGCTCGATGCGTGCGAGACGGCCGCGCCGGTCAGGTCGAACATCATCCCCGCGTAGGCCCACTCCTTGAGCCGGGGGAACCTGGGCACCGCCACTGCGACCGCGCCGAGCAGCTTCCAGACGCCCAGGATCGCCGCGAAGTACAGCGGGTAGCCGAGGTGGGCCATCCCGGCCGCGATGTCCTTGCCGCCCTTCAGGTCCGTCACGCCGCCCAGGGCGAACGCGAGGACGGTCAGGCCCGTGGTCACCCAGTATCCGATCCTTCTGGTCTTCATCTTGGTCTCCCTGTGTCGAAGTTCCCCGGCTCCATCCGGGATGGCCGGTACGCGGGTGAGACTGACCGCCAATTCGATTGGAATCAATGTGTCAACAATGGGCTTGATATGATACGTTTTGATCCATATGTCCGACCCGCTCGAGACCTCCGAGTTGCTGGCCTTTGCCCGGACGGTGGAGAGCCGCTCGTTGTCCCGCGCGGCCAGCGAGCTGCGCGTCCCGCGCGCCACCGTGAGCCGCCGCCTGGCCCGCCTCGAGGAGCGGCTGTCCACGCGTCTGCTCCGGCGGACCACCCGGAGCATGGTGCTCACCGACGCCGGCGAGGCCCTGTACCGGCACGCGCGCATCGTCCTCGATGCGGTCCAGCACGCCGAGGCCAGCGTGCGCCGCACGGACCAGACCGTCCGTGGCGATCTGCGCGTGTCGGCGCCCCCCCTCATGAGTCGCAGCTTCCAGGCGATGATCTGCGCCTTCGCGCAACGCTATCCCGAGGTGCGGCTGCAGGTGCACCTGTCGGCGCAGATCGTGGATCTGGCCCGCGGCGACCATGACGTCGCCATCCGTGCCTCCGGCCAGATGCAGCCAGGTCTGGTGGCCCGGGTGCTCTCGCGCGATCCGGTCATCGCCGTGGCGTCGCCCGCGTACCTCGCGGTTCACGGAACGCCGCGGACCAGCGCGGACCTGCGCCAGCATCGCTGCCTGATGGCCTTCGGCGGGCGGGATGTCCCCGAGACCCACTGGACCTTCACCGCCGGCGGCAAGCCGACGAAGATCCAGGTCGACGGCACGTTCTTCTCCAACGATCTTACCCTGCTGTGCGCCGCCGCCGTCAACGGCCTGGGGATCGCCGTCCTGCCCATGGTGCTGGTGCGCCGCTTGGTCGAGGAGGGGACGCTGGTGCAGGTGCTGGGGGGGCTCCTCGAGTGGAAGTCCCAGCTCGCCGTGGTCTATCTCGAGCGCGAGTTCGTTCCGCCGCAGGTGCGCGCCTTCGTCGACGCCGCCGTCAAGTGGGCCGAGACCGAGCTCCCCGGCCCATCCGACTTCGACTGGACCGCCCCGGCCTCTCCCAGGCCGAAGCGGGTCCGGAGCCGCGCGGCTACATCCGCTCGGCGCGCTTGAGCTTCCCTGCCGCCGTGGCCAGCACCGGCATGGGCTCCTCGAGCCCCTCGATGCCGCCGCTCCCGTGGGCTCCCCCCTCCTCCGGGTGATACCCGGCCTCGCCGTGATCCGCGAGATCGAGCCCCTCCTCCTCCGAGTCGAGCGACGGTCGCAGACCGAGCACCACCTTCAGCCCGAGCCCGAGCACCACCGTGGCGCCGATGGACAGGCCGAGGGTGAGCCCGATGGCCTCGAGCTGCTGGATCCACAGCCCGTTGCCGACCAGCCCCCCGAGGTTGGTGTTGAGGTTGCCGTTGACGTCCGGCGTGGCCAGGAAGCCGGTGAGGAGCGCGCCCATGGTCCCTCCCACCCCGTGAACCCCGAAGGTGTCGAGGGCATCGTCGTACTTGAAGAACGCCTTCAGCTTCATGCACGCGAAGTACGGCACCACGCCCGCGAGGGCCCCGATCAGCACCGCGCTCGACGGGCTCACGAACCCCGCCGCCGGGGTGATCACCACGAGCCCCCCCACGGCGCCCGAGCAGAATCCGAGCACGGTCGGCTTACCGCGCGTGACCCATTCGAGGAGCGGCCACACGGTGGCGCCGACCGCCGCCGCCAGCGTCGTGGTGGTGAACGCGTTCGCCGCGATGCCGTCCGAGGCTACCGCGCTCCCGGCGTTGAACCCGTACCAGCCCACCCACAGCATCCCGGTGCCAATCATGGTGAGGACCAGGCTGTGCGGCGCGAAGACCCGCTTGCCGAAGCCCGAACGCCTGCCGAGGATCAGGCACAAGGTCAGCGCCGACCAGCCCGACGACATGTGCACCACCGTCCCGCCCGCGAAGTCGATGGCCTTGATGGCCGCCTTGGCGTTCCACACCCCGTTCATCAGCCCATCGACCCCCCACACCATGTGGGCGAGCGGGAAGTACACCACGAACATCCACAGGGCGATGAAGGCCATGACCGCCGAGTACCTCATGCGCTCGGCGATGGCGCCCACGATCAGGGCCGGGGTGATGATCGCGAACATCAGCTGGTACATCGCGAAGATGTTCTGCGACACCCACGCGGCGTAGTCCGGGTTGGGGGCCGACGTGACCCCCTTCAGAAATGCGAACTTGGTCCCCCCGAGCAGCGCCGTTCCTGGCGCGAAGACCAGGCTATAGCCGATGGCCCACCAGACGATGGTCACGAAGCCCGCGCACCCGAAGCACTGGGCCACCACCGACAGGACGTTCTTGCGGCGCACCAGGCCCCCGTAGAACAGCGCCAGCCCCGGCAGGGTCATGAACAGCACCAGCGCCGCGGAGGTCATCATCCAGGCGTTGTGACCCGGGCCCGGCGTGGCCAGGACCTTGGGGGTGCCGTTGGTGATGTAGGCCTCGAGGTCGGCCACGCGGGTGGCGAGATCCACCGGCGCGGCGACACCGGCACCGGGGACGGCACTGGCACCGACGCTGGAAGCCGGGGACTCCGCCAGCGCCAGGCCCGAGCCGAGGCAGAACAGCAATGCCAAGAGCCCGGCCGTTCCGATCACGATGCGATGCCTTCTGAACACGCTCATTCGACGATCCTTTTTTGGGGGTTCTCGGTTGAGATTGCAGGTGGGGCTCGGCGCTGCGCTTTGCGAACGGCTTTCCGGAGCCTTCCCGATGGCCTCCGCGCGCCGAACCCGTCGGCCGGACCCCTTTGCAGGCTCCACGCCAACCTGCGATCGGAGGGCTGGCGACCGCCCCGCCTTCTTACCATCGCCTGCAATTACAGGATCTTACGGACTTACGCAACCTGGACGACTCGCGGCGGAAACCCGGAGGAAATTGGCGAGATACGTGCTGGATCCTGGGAAGATTCCGGGCATCGGCGAATTGCCAAGGTGGTTTCGCAAACTGCGAAAACCTCCCGTCAGAGCTTCTGCTTTTCCCGGCGATAGAGCGTGGAGAGGTCGATGCCCAGGATCTCGGCGGCCTTCGGCTTGCTTCCGCCCACCTTCTGCAGGATTCCCTCGATGTAGCGGCTCTCGAGCTCCTGCAACGTCATTCCCTTCCGGACCACCGAGGCCATGGGATCCGACTCCCGGATCGAACCGAGGGCGTGCTTCACGTCCGCGAGCCGCGCCAGCGGCATCGAGGTCGTGACCACCAGGCGCTCGATCAGGTTCTCGATCTGGCGGACGTTGCCCGGCCATCCGTAGCCGGTCAGAAAATCGAGGGCCTCGGGCTCGAACCCCACGAGCGGCGCGGACGTCGCCAGGGACGATCGGGGAGCCCGGTCGAGGCTCTTGCGCAGGAGGTGCTGGATGAGTCCCGGGATGTCCTCGGCGCGCTCGCGCACCGGCGGTACGGCGATCCGCAAGACGTCGAGGCGGAAGAAGAGATCCTCGCGAAACTGCCCGCCCTCGACCAGCGCCGACAGGTCCTTGTGGGTGGCGGAGACGCAGCGCACGTCCACCGTCCGCACGGTCTCGCTGCCGACGGCCCGCACCTCCCCCGACTGCAGGACCCGCAGCAGCTTGCCCTGCAGCGACAGGGGCAGATCCCCGATCTCGTCGAGGAACAGCGTGCCCCCGTCCGCCTCGAGGAACAGGCCGCGTCGGTTCTGGGTGGCTCCGGTGAAGGCGCCCCGGGTGTGACCGAAGAGCTCGCTCTCGAGGAGCTGCTCGGGCAGCGCCGCGCAGTTCATCGCCACGAACGGCCGCTCCGCCCGGGGGCCATCCGCGTGAATGGCCAGCGCCACCAGCTCCTTGCCGGTCCCGGTCTCGCCCGAGATGAGCACGGGCGCCGACGCGCCCGCCACCTGCTCGATCAGCGCCCGGAGCTGGCGCATGGCCGGGCTCTCCCCGACCAGCCGTCGGGCCGCGACGCTGTCGTTCAGCGTCCGCCGCAAGGCCGCGTTCTCGAGCACCAGCTTGCGCTCGCGGCAGGCCCGCTCGACCAGTTGCCGCAGGGCCGTGAGCTCGAAGGGCTTGGTCACGTAGTGAAATGCCCCGCGCCGCATGGCCTCGACCGCGGTCTCGATGGCCCCGAAGGCCGTCATGATGATCACCGGGACGCTGGGATCGATGCGGCGAACCCCGTCGAGCACGTCCATGCCATCCAGGTTCTTCATGCGCAGATCGGTGACCACCACGTCGCTCGGGTCGCGCGCGAAGCGGTCGAGCGCCGCGCCGCCACCCCCTGCGACCTCGGTCTCGAAGCCGACCGCCTCGAGATCGTTGGCGATGGTCTGGGCCATGTCGGCGACGTCGTCGACCACCAGGGCCCGCAGCTTACGCATGCGCCCCCACCTTCGACGGGCCCGGGCCATCGTCGGACGCCGCCGCCGGGGCGTCTCCCTGGCCGATGCCGCTCGCGGCGGTCGCGGTCGCCACCGCCGTGGCGAAGACGGGCCAGACCAGCGACACGGTGGTGCCGCGCTCGGGCGCGCTCACGAGGTTGATCTCCCCCGCGTGGTTGCGCACGATGCTGGCGGTGATGGGGAGCCCGAGGCCGGTGCCCTCGCCGGGCTTCTTGGTGGTGAAGAAGGGATCGAACACCGCGTGCAGGTGCTCGGCGCCGATCCCGCAGCCGCGGTCGATGATGTCGATGCGGACCAGGCCCGCGCTCACCCGGCGCGCCGACAGGGTGATCCGCTGCCCGGGCGCCGACGCGTCCGAGGCGTTCCGCAGCAGGTTGACCAGGACCTGTTGCAGCTGGTCCGGGTCGGCGGCGAGGGGTGGCAGGTCGGCCGGCAGGCCAAGCTCGAGATCGTGTTCCTTGGCGTCGAGCTTGAATGCCAGCAGCCCCTGGGCGTGGGCGACCGCGCCGGGCAGCCCGACGGCCTGCCGGACGATGGGTTGCCGGCGCGAGAAATCCAGGACCTGGCGAATGGTGGTCGAGATCGAGTCGATGTGCTTCATGATGACCCGCAGATCCTCGGCGCGCGCGGGATCGCTCACGTGACGCAGGACCTGCTCGGCGCGCCCGCGGATGATCGCCAGGGGAGAGCCGATCTCGTGGGCGATGCCCGCCGACAGGACCCCCACCGTGATCAACTTCTCCGCGCGCACCAGGTGATCCTCCAGCTTGCGCAGCTCCGATTGGTCCTCCACCAGCGCGAAGGCACGCACCCCGAGGGCCCGGTCGCGGACCGGGACCACCCGCACGTGGAACCGCTGGGAGGTGGTGGTGAGCGCCCGCGTCTCGGTCGCGCCGGTCGCACCGGTCGCGCCGTTCGCGTCTCCATGGGCTCCTTCACCCCGCACCGCCGCGGTCAGGGCCGGGCCGAGCTCGGCGATGAAGGCCGCGCCCTCGGCCGCACCCGCGCCCGAGAAGGCCTCCTCGAGCCGGGCACCGATGCGGATCTCTCCCAGGCGCTCGCTGAGGAAGCGATTCGCCAGCACCACCCGCCCGCTCTCGGAGATCCCCAGCACCCCGAGCGGGGCGCTCTCGACGATGGCCTCGCTGGTGGCGCGCGCGCTGACCAGCGCCTGCGCGTAGCCGAGCGCCGTCTCGAGCCCGACGGCCTTGCGCTGCTGGCGCAGGATCACGAGCCCGACCCCCGCGACCGCGATGGCGGTAGCCATGGTCGCCGAGACCAGCCGGGCCAGCCGCCCGCGCTCGCGCTCCACGATGGCCTGCGACGAGGCCACCCAGGTGACGGTCCATGCCCCGGTGGGCCCCTCGACCCGCTCGGAGATGCGGATGGCGGCGGTCGGCGCCAGGTCGGCCACCTCGGCGGCCGCCGCCCGGCACCCGCGCGACGTCTCGCAGCCCGCCCACGCGGTGCCCGCGGGGTCGCGCACGATCAGCCGCGCGCTCGGGACGGGGGACCAGGCCATCCCGCCGAGGAACAAGGCCACGTCGCTGGCGACCACCACGGCGCCGCCCCCTTCGCCCACCGGGGTCCCGTAGAGCACGAAGGCCCGGTCTTCGAAGCGGGTGGCCGATCGGGCCAGGGCCTGGGCCTTCCTGCTCGACACCTCGATGGCGAGGAGGCGACTCGGCGCGGCCAAGGCCTCGATGGTCGGGCGGGTCTCGGTGGGGTCGACCGCCAGCACGTCGAGGGTCCCGTCGGCCTCGAACAGCCCGATGGCCCGGTACTGCGGCACCACGGTGGCCAGGGCCTGGAAGGCGGTGGTCCAGGTGCGTCGCTCGGTCGCCAGATCGAGATCCGTGTTGCGCCGGGAGCGCTCGACCAGGTTGATGAGCAAGCGGGTATCCTGGTCGAGGGCATCGAGGCGCGCCGACAGCAGCTCGGCCGAGGCGTGGGCCTGACGCTGGGTGGCCACCGCGAACTCGTCGAGCAGCCGTCGCTGTTCGCGCACCGCGCTCCAGACCGACGACCCCACGATGGCGGTCACGGCGAGCACGATCGCGGCAACGCTGACGGGAGTCTTCACCGGAGGTCATCCTAATCCAGGTCCGGAGGGGCCCCCGTACGAGCGCGACCCGCGCCGCGGCTGGTCGCGATCCCATGGGCCGCCCGGCCGCGCCCGGCGGCCGGGCGCCGCTTGCCAAATGCAACCGATTGGGCAATCCTCCGCGTTTCCCGAACGGAGAACATGCGGAGCGATTCCATCAAGAAGGGCATCAATCGCGCGCCTGCGCGGGCGATGCTGAAGGCGACCGGGTTGACCGATGCGGACCTCGACAAGCCGCTCATCGCCGTGGCCAACACCTGGTCGGACGTCACGCCCTGCAACATGCACCTGCGGGAGCTCGGCCACAAGGTCAAGGAGGGCATTCGCGCCGCCGGTGGGACCCCGGTGGAATTCAACACCGTCGTGGTCTCGGACGGCATCTCGATGGGCAGCGAGGGCATGCGCGCCTCGCTGGTCTCGCGCGAGGTCATCGCGGACTCCATCGAGCTCGCGGTGCTCGGCGCCCAGTGCGACGCGGTGGTCACCCTGTCCGGCTGCGACAAGACCATCCCCGGGACCCTGATGGCGCTGGCGCGCATGAACCTGCCCGGGCTCATGCTCTACGGCGGCTCGATCATGCCGGGGCGCTTCCAGGGCAAGGACGTCACGATCCAGCAGGTGTTCGAGGCCGTGGGGGCTTGTGCCGCCGGCAAGATGTCGGCCGCCGACGTGCGCAAGCTCGAGGACGTGGCCTGCCCGGGCGCGGGCGCGTGCGGTGGGCAGTTCACCGCCAACACCATGTCCATGGCGGCCGCGCTCCTCGGCCTGTCTCCCATGGGGCTGAACGACATCCCGGCCCTCGATCCACGCAAGGGCGACGCGGCCTTTCAGTGCGGGCAGATCGTCATGCGCCTCCTCGCCGAGGATCAGCGTCCGAAGCGGTTCCTCACCCGCACCGCCTTCGACAACGCCATCGCGGGCGTGGCCTCGAGCGGCGGCTCGACCAACGCCGTCCTGCACCTCCTCGCCATCGCTCACGAGGCGGACGTGGCGCTGTCCATCGATGACTTCGACGTCATCTCGACCCGCACCCCGATCCTGACCGATCTGGTGCCGGGCGGGCGCTTCATGGCGCCGGATCTCGAGCGGGCGGGCGGACAGCGCCTGCTCATCCAGCGGCTCTTCGCGCTCGGGCTCCTGCGGGACGCCCCCACCGTCAGCGGTCGCGGCCTCCGGGCCGAGGGCGAGCTCGCGCGCGAGACCCCGGGCCAGGAGGTCGTGCGTCCCATCGATCGCCCGCTCAGCCCGACGGGGGGGCTCGCGATCTTGAAGGGGGCCCTCGCGCCCGATGGCTGCGTGGTCAAGCTGGCGGGCCACAATCGTCGGTTCCACCAGGGCCCGGCCCGGGTCTTCGACTCGGAGGAGCAGTGTTTCGCTGCGGTCCAGGCCCGCCAGATCAAGCCGAACGACGTGGTGATCATCCGCTACGAGGGGCCGAAGGGCGGCCCGGGGATGCGCGAGATGCTGGGGGTCACCGGCGCCCTCGTCGGGCAAGGCCTGGGCGACAGCGTGGTGCTCCTCACGGATGGACGTTTCTCGGGGGCCACCCACGGCTTCATGGGCGGCCACCTCGCGCCCGAGGCCGCGGTCGGCGGCCCGGTGGCGTTCGTGCGCGACGGGGATTCCGTCACCGTGGACGTCGACCGGCGGCGCATCGACGTGGACGCCGATCTGGACGCCCGCCGGCCTGGCTGGACCCCGCCGCCCCCCCGCTACCGACGCGGGGTGATGGCGAAGTACGCGGCGATCGTCTCGTCGGCGGCGCTCGGCGCCGTCACCGAGCCGCGCTTCGACCCCTAGCCCAGGCCCGGGCGCGCGGTCACCGGGCGCGCGGCACCGATACAGCACAGGCAAACGCACAAGCAAAAGACAGAAGGAACAGGACCTCCATGAGCAAAATGTACTGGGAGAGCGACGCCAACAAGAAGGCGCTCGAGGGCAAGAAAGTGGTGGTGCTCGGCTATGGCAGCCAGGGCCGCGCACAGGCGTTGAATCTGCGCGACAGCGGGATCAACGTGGTCCTCGGATTGCGCCCGGGCAGCCCGACCTGGAAGCAAGCCGAGGGCGACGGGTGGAAGCCCGAGCCGGCCGCCGAGGCCGTCAAATCGGCGGACATCGTGTGCTTCCTGGTCCCGGATCTGGCGCAGGGCCAGCTGTACAAGGACGTCGTGGCCCCGAACCTCAAGCCGGGCGCGATGCTGCTCTTCTCCCACGGCTTCAACATCCACTACAAGCAGATCGAGCCGCCCGAGACCGTCGACGTGGCGATGATCGCCCCGAAGTCACCGGGCGGGATGGTGCGCCGCACCTACGAGGAAGGCAACGGCGTGCCTTGCCTCATCGCCATCCACCGCGACGCCACCGGCAAGGCGTTCGAGCGGGCGCTGGCCTACGCCCAGGGCATCGGCGGCACCAAGGCCGGCGTCATCGAGACCACCTTCGCCGAGGAGACCGAGACCGACCTGTTCGGCGAGCAGGCGGTCCTGTGCGGCGGCGCCACCGAGCTCATCGCGGCGGGCTTCGAGACGCTGGTGGCGGCTGGCTACCAGCCCGAGGTGGCCTACTTCGAGTGCCTGCACGAGCTCAAGCTGATCGTCGACCTGATCTACGAGGGTGGGTTCGCGCGGATGCACCGGTTCGTGAGCGAGACCGCCAAGTACGGCGATCTCACGCGCGGGCCGCGCATCGTCGACGACCACGTGCGGGCCAGCATGAAGAAGGTGCTGGACGAGGTGCGCTCCGGGCAATTCGCGCGCGAGTGGATCGCCGAGACCCAGACCGGCAAGGTCAACTACAACGCCCTGCTGCAAAAGGATCTCGACCACCCGATCGAGAGCGTCGGCAAGAAGCTGCGCGAGCGGATGAGCTGGCTCGGTAACAAGTAGCCGCCAGGGGCCGATCGCGCGCCAGGGGCGTTCCGGTGACCCACGGCGACCCGGTCCGGACACTTGTCGAGGGCAGGGGTGCGTCTCGTCTCGCTCAACCCAGGGTTTGGGACGGCGCGCCCGCTCGGCAACCTCCGACTCAAGGATGGCCCATGCGTCGTACGACCCGGTCGCCCCAGATGGTCTTCTGCCCCGGTGCGTTGACCACTTCCCTGGCCCTGGCGCTCGCCCTCGGCGGCGGAGGGGCGATCGCGCCGGCCTGCACGTCGAGCGAGGCTTTCCTTCCCTCGACGTTGCCCCCGACCTTGCCCGGGGCGGACGCCGGCGCCGGCGGCAGCGCGCCGGCCGGGAGCGGGGGCGGCGCCGCCAGCGCCACCGGGGGTGCGTCGCCGACGGGCTCGGGCGGAGCGGCGGTCCCGGTGGGGGGCAGCGGGGGGCGGTCCGGGAGCGGGGGCGCGCCAGGCTCGAGTGCCACCGGGGGCAGGGTGGCGGCGATGGCCAGCGGCGGTGCGGCGGGCGCCGTGGCGGGACCTCCGGCCAGCCCGGGGGCCGTCCTGCTTTCGGACGACTTCGAGGACGGCTCGACCAAGGGGTGGCTGCAGGATCCGTCGGACGCCGAGGGGAAGTGGGCCGTCACCACCGATGCCAGTGGCTCGAAGGTGCTGACCGAGTCGGTGGCCACCAGCGCGATCAGCTGGATGGTGGGCGGCAATTCGACCTGGGCCAACCAGCGCGTCGAGGCCAAGGTCCGGTTCACGTCGTTCACGGACAGCGGCGCCACCGCGTACATCGCCACCCGGTTCGTGGACTTCGACAACTACTATTTCGTGCAGATGAAGGTCGACGGCAGCTTGAAGATCCGCAAGCGCATCCAGGGCTCGACCAGCGATCTCGTGACCTACAAGACCAAGATGGCGCTGGCCGCCGGTGACGTGCACGTGTTCGGGATGGCCTTCGCCGACTCGACGCTTACCATCTACCTCGACGGGGCAGCGGTGGCGACCGGGCCCGAGTCCGCCGTCTCGAACCCCAAGGGCGGCATCGCCCTCGGCACCCAGAAGCTCGCCGCCGACTTCGACGACGTCAAGGTCACGGTGCCGTAGTCCCCCGACCCGTCCCCATCGCCGTCCTCGTCTCGTCCTCGTCCTCGTCCCCGTATCGCGTCCGGTCGTGGAACGAGTACGGGCGGGACAACGTCGTGTGCTCGGGGTACATTCCGAGCGGCCCCGAGGAGCAGCTCCCTTCACTGCCAGAGGATGGACCATGAAGATCATCGTTTCGGTCAAGAACGCCACCAAGACCTACGCGCTCGGCAAGGTCTCCGTCCCGGCCTTGCGCGGGGTCTCGCTCGAGGTCGAGGAGGGGGAGTTCCTGTCGATCGCCGGGCCCTCGGGCTCCGGCAAGACCACCCTCCTCAACCTGATCGGCTGCGTGGACACCCCCACCTCGGGCTCGGTCGAGGTGGCCGGCAAGGACACCCTGCGCCTCTCCGAGCGGGATCTGACCCGCCTGCGCCTCGACACCATCGGCTTCATCTTCCAGAGCTTCAACCTGGTCTCGGTCCTCAGCGTCTATCAGAACGTCGAGCTGCCGCTGCTCTTGCAGGTCGGGATCCCGACCGCCGAGCGGCGGCGCCGGGTCATGGCGCTCCTCGAGCGGGTGGGCCTCGCCGACCATGCCAAGCACCGGCCGAGCGAGCTGTCGGGTGGCCAGCGGCAGCGGGTGGCCATCGCCCGGGCCCTGGTGGCGCGCCCGCAGCTGGTGCTGGCCGACGAGCCCACCGCCAACCTGGACTCGGTGACCGGCCAGAACATCCTCGATCTCATGCGCGAGCTCAACCGGACCGAGAAGACCACCTTCATCTTCTCGACCCACGACGCGCGGGTCATGTCCAACGCCACCTCGGTGATCCGGCTGGCCGATGGGAAGTTCGTCGACCGGCTGAGCGCCGCCGAGGCCGTGCGCGCCGGAGTGACCCGCCCCGCCTCGAGCGTGGGGATCTCCTGATGTGGTCGGCCCGCGTCTCGACCCTCAAGGTCATCGCGCAGATCGCCTTCCGCAACCTGTTCGTGAGCCGCCTCAAGACCTTCATCGTGGGCGGCATCATCCTGTTCGGCGCCTTCTTGGTGGTGGTCGGGACCTCCTTCCTCGACAGCATCGTGGACGGCATGAGCCGCAGCATCACCGGCAGCGTCGCCGGGCACATCCAGGTCTATTCCAGCAAGTCCAAGGACCCGCTCGAGGTGATCGGCGGCTTCAGCTTCGACGGCGGCGACATCGCCCAGATGGACGACTTCAGCAAGCTGCGCGAGGTCCTGCTGAAGGTCCCGCACGTCAAGACCGTGGTCCCGATGGGGATCAGCGGCGCCCTCGTGACCTCGGGCAACACCATCGACGTCGCCCTGTCGAACCTGCGGGATTTGGCCCGCAAGAAGGTGGCTGGCACCGCCACCCCGGCCGACCTCGGGGCCTATGAATCCGAGAAGGGGCACGTCCGGCAGATCCTGACGGTGCTTCAGACCGACATCAAGAACATCGCCCAGTTGCACGACGAGAAGTCCATCTCGACCGACGACGCCGCGGCGGTGGTCAAGGCCGCCTCGCCGGCCTTCTGGGACGCCTTCGATCGCGACCCCCTCGGCCAGCTCGAGTTCCTCGAGAACCGCATCGCGCCCCAGGCCACCGACGCGGACATGCTCTTCCTGCGTTACGTGGGCACCGATCCGGGGGTGTTCTCGCGCTCGTTCGATCGGATGAAGATCGTCGATGGCGCCACCATCCCCCGTGGAAAGCGCGGCTTCCTGTTCGCCAAGTACACCTACGAGGACCAGATCAAGCTCAAGACCGCCAGGCGCCTGGACAAGATCAAGGCGGCCCGCGACGATCGCGGCGAGCGCATCGCCAAGGACGCCGAGCTGCAGCGGTTCGTCAAGGAGAACAGCAACCAGGTGCGGGAGATCCTGCTCCAGCTCGACGCCCCCAAGACCGCCGACTTCCGCGTGAAGCTGCAGAAGCTCCTCGGGAGCCAGGTGCCCGAGGTGGGCAAGCTCTTGACCGAGTTCTTCAAGATGGACGACGGCAACTTCGACGCGCGCTACCAGTTCTTCTACGCGGAGCTCGCGCCCGCGCTGCAGCTCTACCGCATCCGCATCGGCGACAACCTGACCATCAAGGCCTTCACCCGCAGCGGCTACGTCCAGTCGGTGAACCTCCCGGTCTACGGGACCTTCACCTTCACCGGGCTCGAGAAGTCGCCCCAGGCCGGCAGCTTGAACCTGATGGACATGGTGTCGTTCCGCGAGCTCTACGGGTTCCTCACCCCCGAGCGCGAGAAGGAGATCCGCGAGCTCAAGAGCCAGATGAACGCCAAGGAGATCTCGCGCGAGAACGCCGAGGCCGAGCTGTTCGGCCAGAAGTCGCCCGAGGCCGCCGCCAGTCCTCCGCCGCCGCCCACCCCCTCCCGCACCGTGGTGGCCGACGCCACGCCCGGGCTGCGGGTGCCCGAATCGGACGGGGTAGGGGCCAGGTTCGTGCGTGAGGACCTGTCCCACCGGGTCTACGATCCGAGCCAGCTCGAAAGCGGGGTGATCCTGAACGCCGCGGTGATCCTCGACGACCCCGGTCGGGTCCGAGAGACCATCACCGCCATCGAGGCGGCCGGCAGGCAGGCGGGCCTGCCCTTGAAGGCCATCTCCTGGAAGGAGGCCTCGGGCCTGATCGGGCAGTTCGTCTCGATGATGAAGGCGGTGCTCTACGTGGCGGTGCTGATCATCTTCGTGGTGGCCCTGGTGATCATCAACAACGCGCTGGTGATGGCCACCCTCGAGCGGGTGCGCGAGATCGGGACCCTGCGGGCCATCGGGGCCCAGCGCCGCTTCATCCTGTCGATGCTGGTCATCGAGGCGGTGGTGATCGGGATCATCTTCGGCGCGCTCGGCGCCGGGCTGGGGGCGGTGGTGGTCGCGATCGTGGGCAAGGTCGGCATCCCGGCCCCGAGCGACCTCGCCTCCTTCTTCTTCTCGGGTCCGCGCCTGTTCCCGGTGCTGGCCTCCGGGAACATGGTGGTGGCGCTGGTCATCGTCTTGCTGGTGAGCGCCCTGTCCGGGTTCTATCCGGCCTGGCTGGCCATGCGGGTGACCCCGATCCAGGCCATGCAATCCGACGAGTGATGTGAGCCCGCGCCCGCGCCCGCAGGAGAAAACCCCATGTCTCGACTTCAGACCGATTTCCAGATCGCCTTTCGCAGCTTGACCCAGCACGCGCGCCGCTCGGCCTTCCTCGGGGCGGCCATCGCCGCGGTGACCGTGCTGCTCATCTTGCTGAATGGTCTCGCCGCCGGGATCAGCGAGACCATGATCCGCACCGCCACCACCCTCACCACCGGCCACGTCAACGTGGGCGGGTTCTTCAAGGTCACCGCCGGACAATCGGCGCCGGTGGTCACGGATTACCAGAAGATCCTGGCCATCACCAAGGCCGCCGTGCCCGAGGTGGCCTTCACGGTCCAGCGCGGCCGCGGCTGGGCCAAGCTCGTCACCGACTCGGGCTCGATGCAGGCGGGGATTGGCGGGATCGACATCCGCAACGAGCCCGAGTTCAAGGACGTCCTCAAGATCGTCTCCGGGAACATCGACGATCTGGCCCAGCCGAACACCATCCTGCTCTTCGAGGGTCAGCTCGAGAAGCTCGACGTCAAGGTCGGCGATGCGGTCACGCTCTCGGCCCAGACCACCCGCGGGGTGGCCAACACCGTGGACTGCCGGGTGGTGGCCATCGCCAAGGACATCGGCCTCCTGTCCAAGTGGAACGTCTACATCCCCATGCAGACCCTCCGGGCCCTCTACCAGCTCAACGCCAACACCACCGGCGCGATCCAGCTGCACCTGCGCAACGCCGAGCAGGCCCACATCCCGGAGGTGGCGGCCCGCCTGCGCAACACCCTCGAGCAGGCCGGTTACCGGGTGATGGACGCCGATCCACGGGCGTTCTTCATGAAGTTCGAGACGGTCAACCGGGAGGACTGGACCGGACAGAAGCTCGACGTCACCACCTGGGAGGACGAGCTGTCCTTCATGATGTGGACCTTGCAGCTCATCAAGGGTCTCACGATGGTGCTGCTCGTGATCCTGATCGCCATCGTGGTCACCGGGATCATGAACACCATGTGGATCGCGATCCGCGAGCGGACCCGCGAGATCGGCACCCTGCGCGCGATCGGGATGCAACGCCGCGGGGTCCTGTGGATGTTCTTGCTCGAGTCGCTCTTGCTCGGGGTCTTCAGCGCCAGCGCGGGGGCGCTGGCGGGGGTGGCCATCGCGACCGGGCTCAACGGCTTGCACATCGCGGTCCCGCTTGGGGTCCAGCTGTTCCTGATGTCGGACCACCTGCACCTTGCCGTCCACGGCGGTCTGATCGTCCGGGCCATCATCACCCTGACGGTCGTGACCGGGCTGGCGGCGCTCTACCCGTCTTTTCGCGCCGCCCGGCTGATGCCGGTGACGGCCATGTCGCATTTCGGTTGAAACCTCGCCTCGTCCTCGCCATGCCTCGGGAGACCATGGAGCCACACATGCCTTCGCAGACCCATCACCGTTTCCACCCTCAGGCCCAGGCCCGCGCCCGCGGCCTCGCCTTCAGGATGATCTGCCTCCTCGGGCTTGGCGCCGGACCCTCGCTGGTCCTGCTCGGTGCGCCGCCGGCCCACGCGGTCCTGGCCAAGGACGACCTGGTCCAGATCCTGAAAGCCGTGGACGAGCGCCAGAAGAACCAGGGCGACTACCATTCGCACATCTACATGGAGCAAAAGGAGCGCGACAAGGTCGACGTCGTCTACGAGGGCGAGGTCTACCGCCGCAGCGAGGACCAGAAGTTCGTGATCCTCTTCTCCAAGCCCAAGGCCTCTCAGGGGCAAGGCTACCTGCGCATCGACCAGAACCTGTGGTTCTACGATCCGGCGGTCGGCAAGTGGGAACGCCGCACCGAGCGCGAGCGCATCGGCGGCACCAACTCGCGCCGCTCCGACTTCGACGAGTCGCGCCTGGCCATCGAGTACGATCCCGCCGACGACGGCGAGACCAAGCTCGGCGCCTATACCGCCCTGGCGATGACCCTCAAGGGCAAGCCCGGGATCGACGTGGCCTTTCCCATCATCAAGCTGTGGGTGGACAAGGACACCAAGAACGTCCTCAAGCGCCAGGAGTTCGCGCTGTCCGGGCGGCTCTTGCGGACCTCATATTACCCGAAGTGGAAGAAGGCCTTCTCGGAGTCCAAGAAGGGGGACGTGTGGTATCCGCAGGAGATTCGCTTCTTCGACGAGGTGGAGAAGGCCAACTCGACCCTGATCCTGATCAACGAGGTCGACTTCCGGTCGCTGCCCGCCAACCTGTTCACCAAGGCCTGGCTCGAGAGCAAGAGCCGGTGAGCCTGCGCGACGGGCGGTACGTCCTCTGCGCGGCGATCGCGGGGCTCGGGTGGTCCCTGACGGCGGGCGCCCCGGCGTGGGCTGCCCCCGACCGCCCGAGCGAAGACAATCTCTTCGGTGGGTCGGCCGGACCGCCCGCCGCCGTCCCTGCCGTCCCTGCCACGGACGGTCCTCGAGCCCCGTCGACGGTCTACGGACCGGAGCCCCTGTACGAGGGACCGGCTCCACCCCCCCTCCCGGCCCCGGTCTTCTCGCCCCCCGCGATGACCCCGCCCAGCCGGGACGAGGCACGGGACCAGAGTCTCCTCGGCGACGGCGGTGCCGGCGGCCCGAAGCTGTCGGGTGACGTGGCCCCGGACGATCCCCTCAAGATTGGCGGCCAGCTCTACCTCAGGGCCCTGGCGCGCTCCACCCAGGATCAGAACGTCCGCAACATCGCCTTCTCGGCGCCGTCGCTGGTGGATGGATACTTCGACGCGCGCCCCAACGACCGGGTCCGGGGCTTCATCCTGGCGCGCATGTCCTTCGATTCGACCTTGCCGGCGGCGGCGCCGTCGATGACGCTGGTCGACACCCTGTTGCAGTCGACCAGCGTGCCGCAGATCTCGAACCAGCAGCTGACCCGAGGCCCCACCACCGCCCTCGATCAGCTCTGGCTGCGGTTCGACATCGCCCATCAGGTCTTCGTCACCGTCGGTCGCCAGCACGTGCGCTTCGGTACCGGGCGGATCTGGACCCCGACCGACTACCTGCATCCCCAGCTGCGCAACCCCCTCGCGGCCTTCGATGCCCGCACCGGCCTGACCATGCTCAAGCTGCACTTTCCCGTCGAGGCCCTCGGCTGGAACCTGTACGCCTTCGGGCTCCTCGAGCAGGCACCTCAGGTCGACGCCACCGGTCGCACCCTGGCCGGTTCGGATCGCGCGGACACCCTCGACAAGGTCGGGGGAGCCCTGCGCGCCGAATTCGTCTTCGGCGCCGCCGAGCTGGGGCTCGACACGGTCCTTTACGGCAACCGCCGGCCCAAGGTGGGCACCGACCTGTCCTTTGGCATCGGCGATCTCGACCTCTACCTCGACGCCGGGTTCCGCGCCGGGAGCGAGATTGCCCTGCGCGGGTACGACGCCAGCGTCGGGTTGCCCATGCCCGCACCCACCACGCAAGCGGAGGTGAACACCTGGTTCGACCAGAAGTACCCGGTGCGCCACCCGTCGGGCATCAAGCCCCAGGTGGTGGTCGGGGGGACCTATTCCCTCAAGTACAACGACAATGACGTCTTCACCATCACCGGCGAGTACTTCTACAACTCGGTCGGCTACGACGATCCCCACGTCTACCCCGGGCTCTTCTTCGCCGGGGCGTTCCAGTACTTCTACACCGGCCGGCAGTACGGCTCGGTGTCGCTGGTCGCGGCGGCGCCCTACTCATGGAACTACACGACCTTCACGCTCACCACCCTCGGGAACTTCTCCGATCAGAGCTTCGTCTCGCGGCTCGACTATTCGCTGGTCTTGCTCACCCACCTCAGGTTCGAGGCCTTCGGAGCCGTCAACTACGGACGGGACGCCGGCGAGTTCCGCCTGGGGTCCCCCGCCTTCGAGGTCGCATCCCAGTCTGGCATGGGCGTCCAGACCGTCCCCGCCCAGGCCCCGCAGCTCTTCCAGCTCGGCCTCGGCCTCCGCGTCAGTCTCTGAAAAACCGTGATCGGTGTCGTGATCATGGCCGTGATCGTGGCCGTCCCCCGTTCACGTGCACGTGCACGTGCACGGCCACGATCAGGGGTTCGGCCACGGACACGATCTCGGGACACGATCGCGGGACTTTGGCGGTTCGCTCTGGCTCAGCCCTCGGTGTCGTCGTCGGGATCCCGGTCCTGGGCCGTCGCCGCCCCCGCCTCCTGGTCTGGCTCTTGCCCCGTCTCCTGACCC
>CAZIOH010000008.1:23319-108326 GCA_964540815.1 uncultured Myxococcales bacterium
TCTCCTGACCCGTCTCCTGACCCTTCTTGGGCCGGGCGATGTCGTACCGGTCGAGGCGAGCCACGAAGGTCCGGCGGGCCATCCCGAGGAACTTGGCGGCCCGGCTCTGGTTGCCGGCGAACATCGCCAGCGCGTCGAGGATCTTCTGCTTCTCGTTCCGCTCGGACGCGGTGAGGCCGCCTGGCTCCCGGGCCCCCGAGGACTTTGCAGCCGTCCCCCAGCCTTGCCCCTTGCCGTCGGTCGCGAAGGCTTCCAGGCCGCCGCGGGCCGGTACGGGCGTCCCGGTGGGGGTCGGCGGGGCCTTGGGCAGCGTGAGCGCGCGGTGGGTCAGGTCCCCCGGGTCGGGCATCGGCATCGGCGCCACCGGCCTGGACGCGACCGCAGCCGCGGACGCCGCCGCAGCCCTGGACGCGGCCGCAGGCGTGGAGCTGATCGGGGGCATGTGCTCGAGGCCGATCTCGGCTCCCGTGCACAGCAGCACCGCGCGCTCGATGGCGTGCTTGAGCTGGCGGATGTTCCCGTACCACGGCTGCCGCTCGAGCCACGCGATCACCATGGGCGACAGGCGCGGCTCGGGCCGCTGCAGGTCACGACAGATGTCGCGCAGGAACCGCTCCGCGAGCGGCAGGATCTCCTCCCGCCGCTCGCGCAGCGGGGGGATCACCAGGGACATCCCGTCCAGCCGAAAGTACAGATCCTCCCGGAACGTCCCCCGGGCGATGCCTTCCTTCAGGTTGCGGTTGGTCGCGGCGATGAACCGCACGTCGATGCGCTTGGATCGCACGCTCCCCAGGCGCATCACCTCCTTGGTCTCGAGGGTCCGGAGCAGCTTGGCCTGGGTCGGGAGGGGCAACTCGCCGATCTCGTCGAGGAACAAGGTCCCGCCCGCCGCCGTCTCCAGCAGGCCTGGCTTGGCCGATACCGCTCCGGTGAAGGCCCCCTTCTCGTGTCCGAAGAGCTCGCTTTCGAGCAGGCTCTCCGATGACATGGTGGCGCAGTTGACACACACGTAGGGCCCCGCCCGTCGCGGAGAGAGCTGGTGGAGCGTGGTCGCCATGACCTCCTTGCCGACGCCGGTCTCGCCGAGGATGAGCACGTTGATGTTCCCGGCGGCGGCCCGTTCGGCCAGCCGGTAGACCCCCTGCATGACCCCCCTGGGGTTGCCGAGGGAGAGATCTCCGAGCCGGGCATCCGTATGGGTGGGGCTCTCGGCAAACGCCGCCGTCGGGGTGTTCCGCGCGCGCACGTGAACGATGAGGACTGACGAACCGATCACGATCGTGTCGCCCGAGTGGAGCGGGACCTGCTCACCGCGCCCGACCGGGCGGTCCCGGACCCGGGTCCCGTTGACGCTGCCCAGGTCCTCCAGCGTGAGGGTCTCCGCGACCCTCAGATGGGCGTGCGACCGCGAGGCTTGGGGATCGTTCAAGCGGACGTCACAGCTCTCCGCGCGGCCGATTGTGACCGTTCCGGATCCGGGCAGGTCGAACGTCTCGTAGGAGTCGCGGCCGATCACCAATAGGCGAATTCCGGGAACCCCGTCCTGCCATTCGGGGCCGTCTCCAACCACTGTGGTTCTCGTCGTCACGCGATGTTTCTCGCCTTTTTGGCAGCGCCCGGGGGAGCAACGCGCTCCGTCCAAACCCGAAAGGTGGGGTCATGGTAGGGCGCGGGTGGCGCTCTAGGCAAGAGGTTCGAGCAGGATCCCCGCCCGATCCGTCCGGTCGAGTCCCTACACAAGCTGTGCAGATGCACGAGTTGTGCGGCACAACTTGGCCAATGTTTCGGGTGTGATCCGGATGGCTGACACGTCCCGAAGTGATCGACTCGGGAAAGCGCGGAAGACCCGGGGCCGAGTCCGTTACCTACTCGAAATGCACAGTTCCATCGATTGGAACGGCTCTTGCTCAAGGTGACTTCCGAAGAGCGCAGGGCAAAAGGAGCGATCCAGATGATTCAACCAATTCGTGAGCAAAGGAACGGGCACATGGCGGGAGCGGCGGGTGTTGACACGGGGGAGGTTGCGGGAGCCGGCGCGGCAGCCGGGTTGTCAGCCGGGGAGCGACCTGCGATGAACGAGGACTACATTGACGAATTGCGCAACGATCATCTCGGTCTGGTCGGAGGCTCGGCGGCCATGGTCGCGCTGCGCGATCTGATTCGCCGCGTGGCGCCCTCCGAGCGGCCGGTGCTCATCCTGGGTGCGCAGGGGGTCGGCAAGTGGGCGGTCGCCGAGGCCATCCATCGGGTGCGGCACCTCGACGGCGCTTCGGGGAGCCGGCTCGCGCGTATCAGCTGCTCCGAGATCGGCGCCGAGGGCATCGAGCAGGTCCTCTTCGGCGTGGGAGAGGGACAGCAGGGGTTGCTCGGCGAGCCGGGCACCGTGGTGCTCGACGACATCGACAGTCTCCCGATGGCACTGCAGGGGCGGCTGTCGCAGGCGCTGCAGTCGGGGATGTTCCAGGGCCGCGGTGGCGGCAAGGTTCACCCGCTCGTGGCGCGGGTCATGGCGATCACCGCGCGATCGCTCGCCCGCTGCGTCCGCGAACAGACGTTCCGCGCCGATCTGCTCTACGAGCTCGGGGCGCTGACGGTTCCCGTCCCCAGCCTGGACGAGCGCCGTGACGACATCCCGGCCCTCGTGAACCACTTCCTGCGGCTCGGCACCAAGAACGTGCGCTTCTCGGGGGAGGCGCTCGACCTCATGGCCGGACGGCCCTGGCCGGGGAGCGTCCAGGAGCTGCGCAACCTGGT
Organism: uncultured Myxococcales bacterium; assembly: GCA_964540815.1. Classification (GTDB taxonomy): domain Bacteria; phylum Myxococcota_A; class Polyangia; order Fen-1088; family Fen-1088; genus CAZIOH01. The sequence continues at coordinate 26,074 of CAZIOH010000008.1, forward strand.
CGAGCGGGTGGTGGCCTTCGCGCGCGAGCCGCTCATCAGCCGGGAGGCCCTGTACGGGCTCCTGTCCCCCGCGAACCCACAGGAGACGGTGGCGATGTCCATGCGTTCGATCATCGCCCGGCTGCTCGAGCTTCCGGTCGAGAACAAGCTGGCCGCGGTGGAGGCCGCGCTGCTCGAGAGCGCGATGCGGGTCAGCTCGGGGAACAAGAGCGCGGCGGCTCGTCTCCTCGGGGTGCACCGCAAGGCGGTCGAGCGCAAGCTCGAGAAGCATCGGGTGCGGAGCACGGCCGCGGCGGAGGAGGCTGCGGCGGCCGGCGAGCTGGCCTCGGGGACGGTGCCCGCGTCGCTGGCGGGCAATGCGCCCGCGCCCGGCAACGACACCGATGGCGCGGGGGGGGCGCTCCGCCCGGCGAACTGGCACCGCATCACGAGCTGAAGTTCGTTTCGGGGCCGGGGAGCGGAGAGAAGATTGCGGGTCGCGGGCGCGCGACGGTGGCAGGGCCGGATCAACGGCGGGCGGGGTGCACGGTGGAAGGTCGAAGCCGGCAGGGGGAGCGGAGGCGGGAGCGGACACGGCGAGGGGGCGAGGGCGGGCCGTTGCGAGAGGGGCCGGGTCGGGGGGCCAAGGAAGGGGGGCCAAGGTAGGGGGGCCAAGGTGGGTGGTGCAAGGTGGGCGCTGGGGGCCACCGCCGCGCGCAGCGGGTGGACGATGGAACCGGCGGAGGGCGGACGGGGATGGGTAGGGGAGCCGGGGGGGGCCGGCGCGTCCTGGTCGGCCGAAGGGGCTCCGCGACCAATAGACTAGTGGGGGAGGCGGGCGGACTTGCTTGTCGGCCGGTCGTCACGAGGCGCCGCGTTCTCGCAGGCGCGTCGTGGGGACCGGCCGTTTTTGTGCGCGCGCGTCGGCCGCCCGGCCGCTACTTCCGCCTGCGCTCGCGCAGCACCCGGAAGCTCTCGAAGTCCGGGCAGAGCAGGTATGGGTTCTCGAGCAGCTCGCGTCCGATGGTCGAGGTCTCGGTGCTGCCGTAGTTGTGGCCAGGGAAGACCCGGAACTCTTCCGGGAGGGCGCCGAGCCGGCCGAGGCTGCGCCACATCTCGGCGGTGTCGCCGCCCGGAAAATCCGTGCGCCCGCAACCACCGACGAAGAGCACGTCCCCCGTCACCACGAAGCCGTCGCCGAGGAAGCACGTCCCGCCGATGGTGTGCCCCCGCGTCTCCAGCGCGCGCACCCCGTGTCGACCGATCTCCACGTCCTGCCGATCCACCACGCACACGATCTCCACCGAGCCCGACATCGCGCCCAGAGCGGCCGTCACGCGGTCGAGCTCGCGCGCGTTGACGACGATCGACGCCCCGGTCAGCCGCGCCGTCTCGGCGATGCCCTCGATGTGATCGTGATGTCCGTGGGTGATCAGCATCTTCTCGATGCGCCACCCCGCGGCCGTCGCCTCCCGCAGCAGCCGGTCCACCTCCCAGGCCGGGTCGACGATGGCCGCGGCGTGCGTCTCCGGGCAGCCAAGCAGGGTGCAGAAGTTCTGCAGCATTCCCACCTCGGTCTGGACCACCACCGGCGCCCGCGGCAGCCGGTCGGTGTCCGGATTCGGGGTCCGGGGGGAGGGCGTGGTCGTCGTCGTCGGTGGCGTCGTCATCGTGGTGGTCGCCGTGGGCATTGTCGTCCGTTCATGGTGCCATGACCTCCAGTTGAAGCGCTCCGAGGTTGTCGTTGCTGTCGCTGGCCCGGATGGCCACCGCGTGGGGCCCGCGCGAGAGCCGCGGCAGCGTGAGGGCGAAGGACTCTACCTTCTCGTCGGCAATGCCATCGGTGGGGGAGAGCAGGCGCCACTCGCCGCCGTCGATGGCCATGGCGATCTCCGTGATGGGGCTGGCCAGATCCTCGATGCGCCCGCTGATGGTGGGATAGCGGACGGTCACCGCCAGCACGTCGGGCTTGCGGTTGTCGACCAGCAGCGGCTCGGAGTCGAGGGAGGACGAGAGCGCGCGCTCGGCCGGCTGGCTCCGCTCGTCCGAGGCCGTCACCCGCACGATGTACCGGCCATCCGGAATGGCCTCGGTGTTCCAGTCGAGCTCTGGCCTGGTCAGGGGATCGCCGGTGGCGCCGCCCATCCCCGCCAGGGGCCGCCACACCTCCCCGTCGACCGGGCGAACCGCCAGCCGGTACACGACTTCGTCCCCGTCGTCGTTGTCGACCTTCCAGCGCAGCTTCAGAACCGGCGTGTGGGGGGAGTGCGCCGCGAGCCCCGTTGCGCCGGAGGTGGACGTGGCGCCCGAGAGGCTGCCGAGCCCGAGTCCGAGCCCGAGTCCGCTCGACGAGCCGCTCCCCGCTCCGGGGTCGGCCACCGAGATCTGGGTCAGCCTTGGTCTTTGGTTCTGGGGCAGGACGTAGACCGCGACCTCGCGCAGGCGGGCATCCCGACCATGCAGCGTCGCACGATATTGAAGATAGCGTGCGGGGTGGTGCGCCGGTGACGCCGAGCCGGCCGCGCCCGCCGGGCCCAGGGCCTCCTCGACGTGGCCGACACCTCCTTCCCGATCTCCGCGTTGCGGCTCGGACACTGCGCGGAGGGGGCGCCAGGGGCGCCACGAGCCGTCGGGCTTCGCGGTGTTCCCGGCCCGGGTCTCGAACCCCACGTGCGATCCGCGCCAGTGGAGGGCTCCCCAGGCAGCGAGGTAGTCGGCGTCGAGCACCTTGGAGACGTAGCGGCCGCTCTCCGTTGTGCCCGGTCCGTCGGCGGGTCGGGCGGCGTAGACCGCGGCGGCGTCTCCCGCCCCCAGCCACAGGGCCGTGGCCGTACCCGCTCCGCCAGCGCCACCGCCCGATCCGGCGGTTCCGCTGAGGGTCAGAATCTGTCGCTCGGGCACGTCCACGACCAGGGACGAAGTCCCGTCGGGCTGGATCCGGTGCACCCGACCCTGGGCGCCGGAGGCGGCGTAGATGCTGCCATCCTGCGCGACCGCGAGGCTCGTGAGGTACCCTTCCGCGAGGGCGAACACTTGCTCCACCCGACCGCTGGCGTCGATCCGGTAGAGGGCCGCCTTGGACTTGCGCAGCCCCGGGCGCGGCAGGAGGCCCGTTGATCCCGCGGCGGCCGTGGCTGGGGCGGCGCTTGCCCCTGTTCCGCTGGAGGTGCCGCCGCCGCTGCCGCCCGCCGAAGCCGCCGGTGGGGTGATCTTGGTTCCCTTGGCGCCGATGGGGCTCGCCACCGGGCCGGGGGAGGTCGCACCGGGGGCGCCCTCGAAGTCGTTGACCGCCACGTAGAGCCCCGACGGAGCACGGACGATGGCGCGCACCTCGTCGGCCTCGAAGTCGTGAATCGCCTCGGCGACTCCCGCGGCGGACACCCGGTAGAGGATGGCCTCCTCCGAGGTGCCGGCGAGCAGCGTCCCGTCGGCCTCGCGCACGAGGGAGAGCACGTGGGCATCGTGCGCATCCCAGAGGGGACGCACCTGGCCTTTGGCATCGACCACGAAGATCTTGCCGGGGACGCCGGTCGCCACGTAGGTCCGCCGCGCGGGCTCGTCGTCGGCGAGCGCCCAGATGTGCGCGGCCGGCACGTGCGCGAGGTCGGTCCGGGTGCCGCCGGCGGGATCGACCAGGAAGAGACCGCCCCCGGGATTGCCCGCCGCGAGCAGGCGCCCGTCGGCGCGGGCCGACAGCGCCGAGACCCAGGGGACCGCGAGCTTGGCGACCACGCGCGCGGTGGCTGGCTCGGCGGCGCCAGCCGGCACCGCGACGATCTTGCCGTCGTCGGCCGTGCCGAAGTACACGGTCTTGCCATCCCGGCTCGGCGTGGAGCACCACACGAAGGCCGCCTCGACGCTGAAGCGGATTGTGCGCAGCCCGGGCACGATCTCGCCGTCGGGCAAGATGGTGCTGCCGCGCGCCTCGCCCTCCTCGAAGTCCCGGGCCGAGCTTTGATGAAAGACCTTGGTGGCCGCGCCGGCGGGGAGCGCGGGCGCGCCGGTCACCCCGCCGCAGGCCAGGGCCACCACGACGCGCAACGAGAACCAGCTCCGCGGGAGGGATCGGGGGGGAAGCATGCGGGCGCGAATGTTAGCGCGATGTCTATCGTCGATGCTTCGGTCGATGGGTGCGCGGGCGACCACGGGGCACACTCAGGACCGCGACGGAGGGGCAGGGAGCGCGCGTCGATGGGCGTAAAGGGACATCGCCACCAGGCCGAGCGCGACCGCGAACCAGAGGGTGGCCGCCCGGGTCACGAAGGTCGCGGCGGTCGCCGTGCCCCGGTTGACGCCGGTCCCGAAGGTCGAGAGCATCGCCAGCATCCCCGCCTCCGTGATGCCGAGCCCGCCCGGCAGGAACGACAGCGCCCCGGCGATGGTCATCGAGGCGTAGATGAAGATGGCGGCCTCGAGCCCGAGCCCGGCCCCCGGGAATCCATGCACCACCACCCAGAAGGCCAGGCACTCGAAGAACCATGCGAGCGTGGCCAGGGCGCACGTCACGCCGAGCGCACCCGGGTGCAGCAGCACACGGGCGGTGGCCAGGAACTCACGGGCCTTCGGCACGAAGCGCGCGAGCGGCCGAACCCGCTCGACCAGGGCCAGGAAGAATGCCGCGACCGTGCCGTTGCCTATCACCAGGAGCCCGAGCCCCACGCACAGGGCGCCCGCCACCAGGAACCGCCGGTCGATGTGAAAGCTGAACACCCCGAGCATCGTCAGCAAGAGCAGCCCGATCAGATCGGTGATCCGCTCGGCGACCACGATGGGCGCGGTCCGGGCTGCCGGGATCCCGTGCGACTGCCGCAAGAGGAGGGCCTTCACGGCCTCGCCGAGCTTGCCGGGCGTCACGGTGAGCGCGAACCCGGCCAGGAACACCAGCACGCTGTCCCGGGTCCCGATCTCCCGGCGCAGGCCGAGGCGGCCGAGGTAGTACTCCCAGCGCAGCCAGCGCACGGCATAGTTCACGGCGGCGAGGCCCGCTGCCGCCGCAGCCGTCCGCCACCAGAAGCGGTCGAGCGCGTGGCCCACCTCGCGCGCGTTGGCCCAGACGGAGAACCCGACGTAGACCGCGACGCCCGCGGCCACGCCGAGCAGGACCCGGCCGAGCAGACCCTTCATCTCGTCGGCGCGTCCGGCTAGTCGTCGACGCTGCTCTGCCCGCCGCCGCGGGCCTTCTCGACCCGCTTGCGCTCGTTGTGATCGAGGATGCGCTTGCGCAGGCGGATGGACTTCGGGGTCACCTCCACCAGCTCGTCCTCGTTGATGAACTCCAGCGCCGACTCGAGGGTGAACTCGCGCGGCGTGCTGAGGAACAGCTTCTCGTCGGCGGCGGTGGTGCGGATGTTGGTGAGCTTCTTGGCCTTGGACGGGTTCACGATGAGATCGTTGTCGCGCGAGTGCAGCCCGACGATCTGTCCACCGTAGACCCGCTGTCCCGTGCCCATGAAGAGCTGCCCGCGCTCCTGCAGATAGAACAGGGCGTAGGTGTTGCTTTCGCCGGGATCCTGGACGATGAGCACGCCGTTCGGCCGCGAGCGGATGGTGCCGGCGTAGGGGCCGAAGTGCTTGAAGTTGTGGTGCATGATCCCGGTGCCGCGGGTGTCGGTCAGGAACTGCGACCGGTAGCCGATGAGCCCCCGCGCCGGGCAGAGGTACTCGAGGCGCATGCGGCCCTCACCCGCCGGACCCATCTCCTGCATCCGGCCGGCGCGCCGGCCGAGCTCCTCGATGACCGGCCCCGAGTAGGCCTCGTCGAGGTCGATGACCACCTCCTCGTAGGGCTCGAGGCGCTCGCCGTTCTCGCCCTCCTTGAAGATGACCTGCGGCTGCGAGACCATGAGCTCGTAGCCCTCGCGGCGCATGGTCTCGATGAGGACCGTGAGGTGCAGCTCGCCGCGGCCCAGCACCTCGTAGGTGTCGGGGGATGCCGTCTCGTTCACCCGCAGGGCGACGTTGGACTTGATCTCCTTCATCAGGCGATCGCGCAGGTTGCGCGAGGTCACGAACTTGCCCTCGGTCCCGGCGAACGGCCCGTTGTTCGAGATGAAGAACATCTTCACGGTGGGCTCTTCGATCTCGAGCAGCGGCAAGAGCACCGGGCGCTCGATCTCGGTGATGGTCTCGCCCACCGTCAGGTCCTGCATGCCGGTCACGGCACAGATGTCGCCGGCGGCGGCCTCGGCCAGCTCGAAGCGCTTGAGGGCCTGAAAACCCAGGATCTTGGCCACCCGGAACTCCTCGCGCTGCCCGTTCCGGTGGATGCACAGGGCCCGCTGGCCCGTGCGCACCCGCCCGGCCTCGATCCGGCCGATCGCCACGTACCCGAGGTAGTCGTCGTGGTCGAGGGTGGTGACGTGCATGGCGAGGGGAGCCTCGACGTCGACGTTGGGCGGCGGCACGGTCTCGACGATGAGATCGAGGAGGGGCGAGAGATCCTTGCGCTCGTCCTTGAGATCGCGGGCCGCCCACCCCTCGCGTCCGGAGGCGTAGATGATGGGGAAGTCCAGCTGCGCGTCGGTGGCGCCGAGCGCGCAGAACAGGTCGAAGGTGGCGTCGACGGTGCCCTCGGGGTCGCACCCGGGGCGATCGATCTTGTTGACGATCAGGATGGGCCGCAGGCCGAGGGCCAGGGCCTTGCGGGTGACGAAGCGGGTCTGGGGCATCGGGCCTTCGAAGGCGTCGACCACCAGACAGACCGAGTCGACCATCTTCAGGACCCGCTCGACCTCGCCGCCGAAGTCCGCGTGCCCCGGCGTGTCGACGATGTTGATGCGGGTGCCCTTCCAGGTGATGGCGGTGAACTTGGCCAGGATGGTGATGCCGCGCTCGCGCTCGAGATCGTTCGAGTCCATGGCGCAGTCCGCGATCACCTCGCCGGCGCGAAAGCTCCCGGCGCTGCGCAGGAAGCCATCGACGAGGGTGGTCTTCCCGTGATCGACGTGCGCGATGATCGCGATATTGCGGACGTCCTTGCGGACCGAACGCGTCCCCAGATCGGGCGCTGGCACGGGCAAGGGAGCTGCGGACGTATCAATAGACATTGGGGCGGCAGGAATAGCCTTCCCACGGACCAGATGCAAGGAACAGTTATTTGCTTTCCCAAACCCCGAAGTTGTGCTCAAATGGTTTGGTATCGGTCGTAACGAACCCGGTCGGTGCCTTGAAACAGCGCCGGTCATCAAAAAAGATTCCTAAAAATTTCTTAGAGGTTGGGGTCGGGGGGACGCCTCCGCCGGGGCCCGGGGGGTGCTCCCGGCGGAGGCTGCGGGGCGGTTGCAGCTCCGGCGCCCCGGGGAGCGGGGCTGGCCTGGAGCCGGGCCAGGAGGGCGCGGCGAAGCTCGATGAGATCGTCCCGGGCGACGGCCGAGCTCGACGGGGGCAGGCCGGGGTGACGGCGCTCGAGCTCCCGCGTGGCTGACAAGGTCAAGCTGTCCGACGCGCTCGAGGTCGCCGTGGCGGGCGCTGCCGGCGTAGCCGGCGTAGCCATCATCCGCAGGATCTCGGTCGATTCCCCGGCGAGGGCCTGCGCGAGGCGGCCGTCGGGGAAGGCGAACACGTCGCGGCCCTTCGTGCCGGTGCCGAGCACCTCGCCGGCGAGCCGGCGGATGAGCGACAGCCGGCCTTCCCGGGACAGGGCGTTGGCCTGGCGGATGGCATCGGCACAGCGGTAGCCGGGGGGACCTGACACGACCCGGGCGATCCCCTCGCGCTGGTCCTGCGTCCCGCGGGACAGCAGCAATCCGAGAACGAAGCCCCGTTCGCGGGGGAGGAGGGGCGAGAGCAACCCGTCGATGTCTTCCTGGTCTTCCTGGTCTTCCTGGTCCTCCTGGTCCTCTCGATCCTCAGGGGTCGCGGGGTTCTCGGCCGCCTCGGTGGGGCGAGCGCCGGCCGGGCGGTCGGGCGCGGACGCGGTCGAAGCCATCGGCATGATAATAATGCCCTCCATGGGGCGGTTGTCGAAGTCATTTGGACGGGTGGTGCCGGCCGAGCTCCTCGATGCCCGGCGCGACGCGGCTCGGATTCGCGCGGAGGCCGGGCGCGAGGCGGAGGACATCCGGGCGGAGGCCCGTCGCGCGGCCGAGGCCCTGCGCGCGTCGGCCGAGCGCGAGGGCGCCGCGGCGGGAGCGGAGGCCGCGCGCGCCGAGTTTCGCCGGCTGCTGTCCTCGGCCCTGCGCGAGTCGGAGCGGGTCCACCGGGCGGCGGTTCCATCCGCCCGCAAGCTGGCGGTGCGCATGGCCGAGAAGATCATCGGCCACGCTGTGAGCCTCGAGCCTTCCCTGCTCGACGCCATGGTCGAGCGGGCGCTGGCTGCCGCGGCGCCGCGCTCGGGGAACGTGGTGGTCCGGTTGCACCCCGACGACTATGCGCGGCTGGTGGCCGACGGGCCCGAACGCGTGGCCTCGGGCGGCCCGAGCGTCGCGAACTTCGTGCAGCGGGCGCGGGAGTCGGGCGCGGGGGTCGAGCTGTGCGAGCTGTGGATGGTGGCCGACACCGCCGTCGACCGTCACGGTTGCATCGTGGACACCGCGAGCGGCCGGCTGGACGCGCGGGTCGAGACCCAGCTCGCGGTGCTCGAACAGGCGGCCTTTCCCCTGCCCGCCACGGATCCAGCGGCGTCGACGGCCGAGGCCCCCGGCCAGATGACCGCGATCCCGAGGTCCCGGTGAGCGAGCTCGGCGCCCGGCCCGGCGCCCCCGTGGCCGGATCGCCGGAGCTCGAGGAGCTCGGTGAGGCCCTGCGCCGCCTCGACGCCACCAATCCCCTCCGGGTGGTCGGACGGGTGACCGAGGTGACCGGCCTCGTGGTGCGGGCGGCGGTCCCCGGCATTCGCATGGGCGAGCTCATCCGGATCGACACCGGCCCGAACCGGGTGGTGGATGCCGAGGTCGTTGGCTTTCGAGGTGACGAGGTGGTGCTGATGCCGCTCGGCGAGCTGCGAGGCATCGGTCCCGACGCGCTCGTCAGCCCCACCGGTCGCCCGCTGTCCTTGCGGGTTGGCTACGGGCTGCTCGGTCGGGTGCTGGGCGGGCTCGGCCAGCCGATGGACGACGCCGGGCCGATCAGCGGCGAGACGTTCGTGTGGCCGGTGGATCGCCCGGCGCCCGATCCCCTGCGCCGCCTGCGCATCGGACAGCCGCTGGCCTCGGGCATCCGGGCCATCGACGCGTTCGCCACCATGGGGGAGGGGCAAAGGGTGGGGGTGTTCGCCGGCCCGGGCGTGGGCAAGTCCATCCTGCTCGGACAGATCGCGCGCAACACCGACGCGGACGTGAACGTGATCTGCCTGGTCGGGGAGCGGGGCCGTGAGGTGGCGGACTTTCTCGATCTGGCGCTCGGACAGAAGGGCCTCGCCCGCTCGGTGATCGTCTGCGCCACCAGCGACGCGCCGGCCATGGTGCGCATCAAGGCGGGGTTCGTGGCCACCGCCATCGCGGAATGGTTTCGGGAGCGCGGTGAGCGCGTGATGTTCATGATGGACTCGGTCACCCGGCTGGCGCGCGCGCAGCGCGAGGTGGGCCTGGCCGCCGGCGAGTCCCCCGTCCGCCAGGGGTATCCCCCGAGCGTCTTCGCGATGTTGCCGCGCCTCCTCGAGCGCACCGGGAACGACGAGCGCGGCACCATCACCGCGCTCTACACCGTGCTGGTGGCGGGCGGCGACATGGACGAGCCCATCGCCGACGAGGTGCGCGGGATCCTCGACGGGCACATCGTCCTGTCGCGCGAGCTCGCGGTGCGGAACCACTGGCCGGCCATCGACGTGCTGGCTTCCCTGTCGCGCTCGATGAACGCCGTCGCCGACCCGAACCACCAGCGGGCCGCTGGAGAGCTGCGGGGGGTGCTCGCGACCTACGAGCGCCAGCGCGACCTCATCGCGCTCGGTGCCTATCGCCGCGGTAGCGACCCCCGCACCGACGACGCGATCGCGCGCATCGAGGGCATCGAAGCCTTCCTGCAGCAGCGCACCGACGAGGCCGCGACCCTGGCCGAGACCCTCGACCGCCTGAGACAGTTGAGAAGAACCTAGCCAAGAGGAGCTGCGATGTCGGAAGAAGCCAATTGCCTGTTCTGCAAGATCCGCGACGGAAAGATCCCCGCCAAGCTCCTGCACCGGGACGATCAGGTGCTGGCCTTCTCGGACATCGCGCCGCGCGCCCCCTTCCATGCCCTGGTGGTGCCACTCCGGCACATCTCGAGCCTGGCGGACGCCGTGCCCGAGGATGCCGAGCTGCTCGGGCAGCTGATGCTGACCGGCGCCCGCCTGGCGCGCGAGGCCGGCCACGTGCCCTCGGGGTATCGGGTGGTGATGAACGTCGGCCCAGGCGCGGGGCAGAGCGTCTTCCACATCCATCTCCACGTCCTCGCCGGGCGGGTGTTGAACTGGCCCCCAGGCTGATCCCCGCCATGACCCGCTAGCTGCGGGGATGCAGGTGGGCCCGGAGAAACTGGATCGTGAGGTCGTCGACGACGAACCGTGGGCGGAGGAGGCTGCCCGCGACGAAGCCCACGTGTCCTCCGCGCTCGCTCAGCCACAGGCGCACATGGGGGTTCTCGGCCACGGCGTCGGTCGGGAGACAGTCGGTGCCCACGAAGGGATCGTCCTTGGCGGAGATGAGCAGGGTCGGGCGGGCGATGCTTGGCAAGAAGGCGCACGACGAGTTTCGCCGCCAGTAGTCGCTCGCGTCGTCGAAGCCGAAGAGGGGAGCCGTCACCTGGTCGTCGAAGTCCGCGATGGTGCGGATGCCCGCGATGCTCAGGTCGGTGAGGCCGCGGAGGCCTGCCGAGGGAGCGACATCGGGGGCGCCCGTCGTGTCGCGTCGGGCCAGGCGCCGGGCCTTCCGGCGCAGGCTGCGCAGGAAGCGCTCGCGGTAGAGCCAGGGGAAGAAGCCCGGCCCGTCGAGCCGGGCCGCGCAGATCCCGAGGTCGAACGGGACCGAGATGGCCACCGCCGCCGCCAGCTCCGACGCGCCCCCCGTCTCGCCGAGGTACTTGAGGAGCATGTTGCCACCGAGCGAGACGCCGACGCCGGCGATCTCGTCCGTCCCCCAGCGCGCCCGCGCGCGGGCGAGCACCCCTTTGACATCCTCGGTCTTGCCGGCGTGGTAGAGGCTGCGCTGGCGTTCGCCCGACGGGCCGCACGAGGGGAAGCTGACCGCCAGCACATTCCAGCCGGCGGCCCGGACCGCGTGCGCGAGGCCGCGCATGTAAGTGGAATCGGCGCGCGCTTCGAGGCCGTGCCACAGCACCACACCGGGCCGACCCGGGCGGGTCGGGGTCGCCACCACGTCGAGCCCGTCTTCGAGCCCGTCTTGGCTCCGGTCTTGCCCGCGCGCATCTGGCCACACCTCGTGCGTCGCCCCGACGAGGGGCGGGACCCGTCGAAAGAAGTGAGGCCAGATGGTCTGCGCATTGCCAGTGCCGAGGAACCGCGCGGGGCGAAACCCGTTCGCCGGAGGCAGGTCGCCGTCTCCCGGCGAACGGCTGCAGGACGAGGAGTCCTCCGGCTGGCGCAACGGGCACCGGTCCTGGCTGGGCTGGTGTTCGGATGGCTGGCTCATCGAGATTCGCGGGCGTGGCGGTCCTGCCAGCGGGTGCTAACGTGCCGGGTCATGCAAATGACCAGGCTTGGCCGCACGGGGTTGAAGGTCAGTCGGCTGTGCCTCGGGACCATGAACTTCGGCCCCGAGACCACCGAGAAGGACGCGTTCGCGATCATGGACCGGGCCCTCGAGCTCGGGATCAACTTCTTCGACACCGCCGACGTCTACGGCTGGAAGAAGGGGGAGGGGATCACCGAGCAGATCATCGGGCGCTGGTTCGCCCAGGGCGGTCGACGCCGCGAGCGGGTGGTACTCGCCACCAAGCTCTACGGCGAGATGGGCGAATGGCCGAACGAGTCGCGCCTCTCCGCGCTGCACATCCGACGGGCCTGCGAGGGGAGCCTGCGCCGCCTCGGCACCGACCACATCGATCTCTATCAGATGCATCACATCGACCGCGATACCCCGTGGGACGAGATCTGGCAAGCCATGGAGCTGCTGGTTCAGCAAGGAAAGATCGTCTACGTGGGCTCGTCGAACTTCGCGGGCTGGCACATCGCCCGCGCCAACGAGCGGGCCGCGCGTCGCAACTTCCTCGGGCTCGTGTCCGAGCAGAGCCGGTACAACCTGCTCGAACGCACCGTGGAGCTCGAGGTGGCGCCGGCTTGCGCCGAGTACGGGCTCGGCCTGATTCCATGGAGCCCCCTGGCGAGCGGGGCCCTGGCTGGCCGGGACCTGCAAGGGGAGCTGCGCGCGGACGGAGGCGCTCCGGCCGAAGCGGCGGGCGGGCGCCGCGGCGGCACCTGGGGCCGGGAGATGTCCGAGAAACACGCCGACAAGCTCGAGCGCTTCGGGAAGCTCTGTCGCGAGCTGCACCAGAAACCCGCCAACGTCGCCCTCGCCTGGTTGCTCGCCAATCCGGTGGTGACCGCCCCCATCATCGGGCCCCGCACCCTGGCCCAGCTCGACGGCGCCCTCGAAGCGCTCGAGGTGCGCCTCGAGCCCCAGACGCTCACCCGTCTGCACGAGATCTTTCCTGGGCCCGGGAAGCCCGCCCCCGAGGCCTATGCCTGGTGAGTCGGCTTCACGATCGGGCCCTGGCCCCCGATCGTCTCGTCGCGCGGGACCACGGGCCGCAGCGAGACCGCGTTGATGCAGTAGCGCAGCCCGGTCGGCTTGGGTCCGTCGCGGAAGACGTGGCCGAGGTGTCCGCGGCAGCGCGCGCAGTGCACCTCCGTGCGTGACATGCCATGGGACACGTCCTGCGTGGTCTCGACCGCCGAAGGGGCCGCGGGCGCGAAGAAGCTCGGCCACCCCGAGCCCGAGTCGTACTTCTGCTCGGCGCTGAACAGCGCCGCGCCACACCCCGCGCAAACGAAGGAGGCCTCCGCGTCCTCGAAGTCCTCGTGGTGACCGGAGAAGGCCCGCTCGGTCCCGTGCTCCCGGAGCACATGAAACTGCTCGGGGGTGAGGGTGGCCCTCCACTCGGCCTCGGTCCGGACCAACGGATCGGGCTCGGCCGACTGCTCGGGTGGGCTGGATTCTCTTCGGTCCGTGCTCTTTGCGATCATCTTTGTGATCATCTTTGTCGCCTCCGTTCCGCGAGCCGCGGTTGCAGGTCGCAAGCTGAATCTAGCAGTGGAATCCACCGGGTGCCGGTTTCCCACCCGGGTTAGGCGCGCGATCCCGAGAAAATAACCTCTATCGGGCCGGAACCCGGCCGGTTCGCCCCGCGCATGCCGGTCAGGGTACCTTTGCGGGATGATATCCTGGCGGCTCGCGCGCCTCCTCGTTGGAGGGGTCGGCCTCTTTTCTTCGAGCATGGCAGCAGCGCATGCAGGACTCCCGATGGCGAGAACCACGAACCCCAGCCCCAGTCCGAATCCGACGACGACGACGACATGGAGTCACCCGCTCGCGTCGGGCTGGTCCTTCCGGCGCGTCACGACGCCCCCGGTCCCTCCCGAACCCTGGCTCCCGGCCACCGTTCCGGGGTGTGTCCACACCGATCTCTTCGCCAGCGGGAAGATCGCCGATCCCTTCGTTCGCCTGAACGAGCAGGACCAGCAGTGGATCGAGCACGAGGCCTGGGAGTACCGGACGACCTTCGCGGTCCCGCCGGAGCAGGCGGCCCGTGAGCGGGTCGAGCTGGTCTTCGCGGGGATCGACACCCATGCGACCGTCTTCCTGAACGGGGTGGCGGTGCTCTCCGCGAACGACATGTTCCGCGGCTTTCGGGTGGACGTGAAGCCGCTCCTGCGGGCCGGCGACAACCTGCTGCTGGTCCGCTTTCAATCGCCCATCGCCGCGGCCAAGCCCGCCTACGACGCCGCCGGGTACCAGCTCCCGGCGGCCAATGACCAGGCCAAGGAGATGGTGAGCATGTGGAGCCGCAAGGCTCCCTACCACTACGGATGGGACTGGGGTCCCCGCTTCGTGACCAGCGGTCTGTGGCGGCCGGTCACCCTCGAGGCCTGGGACACCGTGCGCATCGCCGACCTGCAGGTCTTTCAGGAACGGCTCGACGACGCCGAGGCCGTGCTCCGGGTCAAGGTCCGGCTCACCCCGGCGCGGATAGACCGAGCCCCGACCGCGCGCGTCCGCGTCCGCGTGTCCGCCGCCCTGCACGCGAGCCAACAGTTCGATGCCGGCCCTGCCGGCGCCGCCGCCGCTGGCGCTGCCGGGGCGGGGGGGGCCTCGGCCGCGCGATCTTCCGCCGCCGTGCCCGCGGTTGCGGTCCGCGTCGCCGAGACCGAGATCGAAGCCCCGGTCGTCGCCGGGGGCGGGGACGTCACCCTCGGGCTTCGCATCCCCCACCCCGAGCGCTGGTGGCCGAACGGGCTTGGTCCGCAACGGCTCTACGACATCTCGGCCAGCGTGCGCCCGGCCACGGTCGCCGTCGCCGGCGCGGCCCACCACCCCGCCGGGCACGCCCCCGCGAACCCGCCCGGTCCCGGCTCCGCGGGCGATCCCGCGGACTCCTCCGCGCCGCTCGACCGCCGAACCACCCGGATCGGCCTGCGCACCCTCGAGGTCGTCCATCGCCGGGACGCCGAGGGGAAGAGCTTCACGATCGAGGTGAACGGGGCGCCGGTCTTCATGAAGGGCGCGAACTGGGTCCCCGCCGACAGCTTCCTGCCGCGCATCCCCGCCGAGCGCCAGCGCTGGTTGCTCGAGTCGGCGGCCGCCGCCAACATGAACATGGTGCGGGTGTGGGGCGGCGGCGTCTACGAGGACGACCGGTTCTACGCCGACTGCGACGAGCTCGGGCTCCTGGTCTGGCAGGACTTCATGTTCGCCTGCAGCATGTACCCCGGGGACGCGGCCTTCCTCGACGAGGTCCGCCACGAGGCGGTGGAGAACGTGCGCCGGCTGCGCAACCACCCGAGCCTCGCGCTGTGGGCCGGCAACAACGAGATCGAGGCGGCCTGGCAGGGGTGGGGATGGCCATCCAAGTTCAACCTCTCCCCCGCCGTCCAGGACAAGCTGTGGAAGGACTACCGCACCCTCTTTCACCAGCTCCTGCCCGCGATCGTGGCCGAGGAGGATCCTGGGCGCTTCTACACGCGCAGCTCGCCCAGCGCGAACGAGGACGACGTCCACGCCAACCAGCTCGGGTGGGGGGACATGCACTACTGGGGCGTGTGGCACGCCGAGAAGCCGTACACCGACTATGCGTCGAACACCTCGCGCTTCATGAGCGAGTACGGGTTTCAATCGTTCCCGGAGCTGGCGACGGTCGCGCTCTACGCCGCGCCATCCGACTGGGACATCGACGGGCCGGTCATGCTGGCGCACCAGAGACACCCGAGGGGCAACGCCCTCATTCGCACCTACCTCGCCCGCGATTTCCGGCGACCCCGGGATTTTGCGTCGTTCCTCTACGTGGGGCAGGTCCTGCAGGCGACCATCATCCAGTACGCGGCCGAGGCCCATCGCCGCCAGATGGGGCGAAACTGGGGGAGCCTGTACTGGCAGCTCGACGATTGCTGGCCGGTCGCCTCCTGGTCGGGGATCGACTACGTGGGGCGCTGGAAGGCCCTGCACTACGCCGCTCGCCGGTTCTTCGCCCCGGTGCTGGTGAGCGTGGCCGAGGAGGGCGACGAGATCCGTTTCTGGGGGATCTCCGATCGGCGGACCGAGCTGCCCGCGGAGCTCACGGTGCGGCTGGTGGAGCTGTCGGGGAGGGAGCTCTGGCGGCGGCAGGAGCTGGTTCGTCTGGGGGCGAACCAGAGTCGGATCTACCTGTCGATCCCGAAGCGCGAGGCGCTGGCGGCCGCCGATCCGGCGCGCGTGGTGCTGGTCGCGGAGCTCGCCGCCCGCGGTGAGCGAACGAGCCGCGCGGTCTTCTCGTTCGTGAAGGTCAAGGAGCTGGAGCTGCCCGACCCCGGGGTCAGCCTGGCGGTGGCCGCCGCCGGGCCGAACCTCTTCGACGTGACCGTGCGCGCCGAGCGCTTCGCCCGGGCGGTGGTGCTGTCGATGACCGACCCCGCCTCGGGCCGGATGGCCATCGACGGCTTCTTCGACGACAACGCCTTCGATCTGTTGCCGGGGGAGACCGTGACGGTCCACCTGCGGACTCGGCCCGCGTCGACTCCTTCGGGGACTCCCGCGGGCATTGCCGGGACCACCGCCGAGGCCGTGGCACCCACCCCGGAGCAGGTGCGCGCGGCCCTGCGTGTCATGTCGATCGCCGACAGCTACGCGCGATAGCCGCCGCGTGCCGGAGACGCGGCGGCGGTCACCGGATCGGACGCGAGCGCTTGCCGCGGCCGAGGCCGGGGCGAATCAGGGTCGGATCGCGGGGCGGCTTGGCGCTCTTTTCGAGGGCCCGGCGCAGGGCCGTGACCACCCCGGCGCTCTGGCCATGGGCCGGCAGCCGCAGCTGGGCGATGGCCTCGGACAGGGCATCGCGCACGGGCGGGTGCGTGGCAACGGCGCAGGCCCCGGCGAGCCAGGACTCGGCGGTATCGCCGCCCCCCGTGCCGGCCCCGCGGCCCGTGGCGGCGCTGCCGTGGGCGACCGCCGCGGCCAGCGCGCGCGGCAGCGCCGCCAGGACCCGCCGATAGGAATCCATGCGCGATGCCGTCCGGGGGGCGGCCGAGGCGTCGTCGAGCACCCCCGAGAGGTAGGCGCGCAGGGCGGCGTCGTCGACCAGGTTGGCGAGCACGGTCTTGTCGGCGAGCACCTCGGCCACGAGGGCGGCCACGCCGAAGCGCTCGTCCCGATCCGCGATGTCGGCGAGCCAGCCCTGGGCCCGCTCGACCAGCCGGTCCGACTGACCAGGCTGGCCGAGGAGCTGGACGAGGGCATCTCGAATTCCGAAGCGCACGGGCGCCCGTTCGTCGGCGAGCAGGAGCGGGAGCGCCGCCCAGGCGGCTTCCAGCTCCCTGCGCGTGCGGATGAGGGCCACCCAGGCGTGGGCCGCGGCGATGGGCAGGAAGATCTCCGCGGTGTCGGGAGCGGCGTCGACCCGGGTGAGCCGCTCCAGGAGCGGGAGGATCTCGCCACGGACGGAGGCGAGCTCGCTGCCGAAGGCGGCCGCGAGCTCGAGGTTGGGGCGTGGGGCGGGCATCCCGCCGTGGCGCGCGAGGAGCGTCTCGAGGTTGTCGGGGTGTCCCGCGAGGGCCGCGGTCAGGGCCTGCTTGAGGGCCTCGCTCTTCAAGCCACGTTCGCCACGTTCGCCACGTTCGCCACGCTCGCCACGCTCGCCACGCTCGCCGGCGAGGCCGCTCTTGTCGGTTGCCTTCACGCGGGCACCATACACGGTCCGTGGGCCCACGGCACCGCCGTGACCCGAGCCGTCGGGTCCGCCGCGTGGCCCGGCGCACCGCTCGCTTGACCCCCACGGCCGCCTTTGGCAAGAACGGTCATGCCAAACCTCCAGATCGTCGCGCCGCGGATCCGCGGGTTCATCTGCTTGAACGCGCACCCCGCGGGGTGCGCCGCCAACGTGGAGCGGCAGATCGCCGTCGTCCGAGGCTCCGCCGCGACGTCGCCCCGCCCTGGTGGCGAGCCGTACCATGTCCTCGTCCTCGGCGCGAGCACCGGCTATGGGCTCTCGAGCCTCCTCACCACGGTCTTCGGATACGGCGCCCGGGCGCTCGGCGTGTGCCTCGAACGCCCGCCCCAGGGGGACAAGCCCGCCTCGGCCGGGTGGTACAACCTGGTGGCGGCGCACGCCGAAGCGCGTGCCGCCGGCCGCGCGCTCGAGACGGTCAATGGAGATGCCTACTCCGCCGAGGTGAAGGCCGAGGTTCTCGAGCGCCTGCGCCGCTGGGGGCGCAAGCTCGACGCGGTGGTCTACAGCCTCGCCAGCCCGCGACGGACCGATCCCCGCACCGGCGAGACCTTCACCTCGGTCCTCAAGCCGCTCGGCGCGGCCTACAGGAGCAAGAGCATCAACCTCGGGAACGACCAGGTGGTCGACGTGGAGCTCGCCCCCGCCACCGAGGCCGACGTCACCGCGACCGTCAAGGTGATGGGCGGCGAGGACTGGGATCTCTGGATGAGCGCGCTCCTCGACGCCGATCTGCTGGCCCCAGGCTGCCGGACCGTCGCCTACAGCTACCTCGGCCCCGAGCTCACCTACCCGATCTACAGGTCGGGGACCATCGGGCGCGCCAAGGAGCATCTCGAGCAGACGGCGCACGCGCTCACCGCGACGCTCGGGGCCCGCCTCGGCGGAGCGGCCTTCGTGAGCGTGAACAAGGCGGTCGTGACCCAGGCGTCGAGCGCCATTCCGGTGGTGCCGCTCTACATCAGCCTCCTTTACCGGGTCATGAAGGCCCGGGGCAGCCACGAGGGAACCATCGAGCAGGCGGTGCGCCTCTTTCGTGACCATCTGGCGCCCGGCCACACGCCCGAGACCGACGAGGCTGGGCGCATCCGCCTCGACGATCGCGAGCTCGCGCCCGACGTCCAGGCGGAGGTGTCACGCCTCTGGGCGGAGGTCAGCACCGCCAACCTGGGCGCGCTGTCGGACTACGCAGGCTTCAAGCAGGAGTTCCGCGCCCTCTTCGGGTTCGAGGTCCCTGGGATCGACTACGGCGAGCCCGTGGACCTCGACCTGCGCATGCCCTGAGGAGACCGTCGGCCGCAGCGCCGATCGCGATGGGGCTTGGCGGTGGGGTCTCGGTCGACCCCACCGCCGGACACGAATCCGGCTGCCCTATTTCGTCGGGATGGGTTCGGCGGGCGGGCCGCCGGCGGGCGCCGCCGGGGCCGCGTTCGTGTCGTCGGAGGTCAACAACCGGAACTCGATGCGCCGGTTCATCTCCCGGCCCTGCTTGGTCTTGTTGTCCGCCACCGACCTGTCCGAGCCATAGCCGACCGCGACGATGCGCTCGCCGCCGATGCCGGCCGAGACCAGGTAGGCCTTGACCGACTCCGCGCGATCCTGCGACAGCTTCTGATTGGTCTCCGCCTTGCCGTCGCTCGACGTGTGACCGGAGACCTCGAGCTTGAGATCGGGGTAGTCCTTCAGCACCTTCACGGCGTCACCCAGCACCTTGAACGAGGACTTCTGGACCTGAGACGAGTTGACCGGGAAGGTGATGCCCTTGATGGTCCCTGTGAACCTCTTCACCGCCGCCGGCAACTCGTCCGGGCAACCGTCGTCGTCCTGGAAGCCGTTCTTGGTCTCGGGCTCGTTCGGGCACTTGTCCTTGGCGTCGGGGATCCCGTCGCCATCGTTGTCGAGGTCCGGGCAACCGTCGTCGTCCTGGAAGCCATCCTTGTCCTCGGCGTCGTTCGGGCACTTGTCCTTGGCGTCGGGGATCCCGTCGGCGTCGTTGTCCAGGTCCGGGCAGCCGTCGTCGTCCTGGAAGCCGTCCTTGTCCTCGGCCTCGTTCGGGCACTTGTCCACGTCGTCGGGGATGTCGTCGCCGTCGCTGTCCTTGCGCAGGGTCGGGGCCGGCGGGGGCGGCGGGGGAGGCGGCGGCGGCGGCGGCGGCGGGGGCGCCACCACCTCGCGCTCGCCGCCGAACCGGTACGACAGGCCGAGCAGGACCTCGGGGTCGAGCGAGTCGCGGTTCTTGTTGGTGTTCGGCAGGAAGACCGCGCGCGCGTCGAGTCGGGCGTCGAGGCCCTCGACCAGTGCCAGCTTGGCACCGACCCCGACGTGGAAGTCGAAGTCGGTGTCCTTGGCGATCTCGGTGTAACCCGGATTCGGCTGCACCGAGGCCGCCTGCATCCAGCCGACGCCACCGAGGACGAAGGGCCGGAAAGGCCCGTCGAGCAAGTGCACCAGCGCATGCAGCTTGTAGCTGATGAGGAAGATGCTGTAGTCGTGGAAGCTATCGGCGCTCGGGATCCCACCCACCTCGCCCTCGAACGAGATCCACGGGAGAATGGTGGCGGCGGCGCGCACGCCGAAGATGAAACCGTTCTTCGGATGCGGGACGTTCCCCGGGTCGTCCGCCACGCCGAGCTCCAGGTTGTCCGCGAAGAAATGGCCACCCCCGAAGAGGCCGAGCTCGAGTTGAAGACCTCGGGTCGGCACCTGGTTCGCCATCTGGTTTGCCTGCTGGTTTCCTTGGGCGAATGCCGCCCTGCTCGCCGCAACAACCAACGCGGGAGCGAGGATCAAGGAGAAACAACCCGCAATTCTGCGTCCTCGCATGAACACTCTCCAGTGAAGTAGCTAGTCGTGGATCAAAAAAATTCGCGGGCACTATAACGCGGATTGCCGACGGGAAAAAGGTTTGCGGCGTCGGCGTGCGCGCGGCCGGTCGCGCGGCAACGGGTGCGCCTGAATAATTGTCGGGGCAGCCTCGTACACGATATATAGCTCGCAGCCTGGTTCCCGGATCCTGGCAACCCACTCAAGGAGAACACGATGAATCGGATTGGAATGATGACCGCCCTCGCCGCATTTTTGGGCACCGCCGTGGTCGGCGGTATCGCGCTCGGCGCCGACGGAAAGTGCACCATCGCGACCTCGGGCGACAGCGAGACGGCCAAGGCTTGTGCGGCGGGTGGCCGGAAGGCCGCGACCAAGGCCATGAAGAAGATGGTCGCCGACGCCAAGACCAAGGGACAGAAGTTCACCTGCGAGGGCTGCCACAAGGATCTCGACAACTACGAGCTCACCAAGAACGCCAAGGACGACTTCGCCAAGCTCGAAGCCTTGCTGAAGAAGTAGCGCGGGGCCTGAGCAGGCTCCTAGCCGGTCGCGGGAAGGGGTCGCCCCCTCCCCGCGGACCCCTGCCATGATCGGGTGGCGATGCGTTGGGATCGCCGGATGATCGGTCCCCGGGCATCATCCCGATTTGACGAAGGTTGCCTGTGCCGACTAGTAAGGTGCAGCAACCATCATGAAAACGATCACGGAATTCTCGAACACGGTCCTGCGCGAGGCCGCGGCGATTCGCCGGGCGCATCGCGCGGAACGAACGGCGGCTGGATCCTCCCCTCGCGAGGTGGCGAAGGAGTCGCCGGAGCCCGCTGCCGCGGTTGCGCCGGAGGAGGAGGTTCCCCGGGAGCCCGAGGCGGAGACGACGGACGCGACGGCGGCTGCTTTCCCCGCGCAGCTCGACGCCGACGGTGGGACCGACCTCGCCGGGTCGGAGAGCGGCGCCGGCGCCGCGACCGAGGCCGGGATCGCCTCCCCGCCCGAGGGCGCGGCGTCCGAGGCCGGCGCCACGGGTGGAGGTGAACCGGAGCTGCCGGCGGCCGAGACCGCCGAGCCATCGGCGGCCGAGCTCGCTGCCGAGGCCGAGAAGGTCGCGCTGGAAGCCGCAGCGGCCGCGGAGAGCGCCGCGCGGGAAGCCGCTGCCGCCGCTGCCGCCGAAGCCCTGAAGAAGGCAGTGGACGAGGCTGCGGGGACGGACATTCAGGCCAAGCTCGGGATCCAGGGCGATCGCCTGGCGCGGCTGTTCGAGGCTCTCGACTCGGTCAAGGATCGGGTCGACAACATCCGGTTGATGCGCGTGCTCAGCGGTGAGAACCCTCCCGCGACCGCCAAGAAGGTGGGCGAGCACTTCTACGTGGCCGACTTCGCCGCGGTGGCCGAGCGACGCGGGCGCGACGATCGCCGAGGTGGTCGCGACCGCGGCGGACCTGGCGCCGGTCGCGGTGGAGGAGGCGGTGGCGGTGGCGGTGGTGGTGGTGGTGGTGGTGGTGGTGGTCGCGGAGGTGGCGCGCCCGGCGGTGTCGGGGGCGCCGGCGGCAGCTTCGGCGGCGGTCTCGCGCTCGGTCGCGATGGCTTGCCCCGCGACACCGGAGGGCGGGACACCCCGTCGGCCGGACCGGGGTGGATGGTCACGCGGGCCCCAGGGGGCGACCGCGGTGGCCCGCGTGGGGATCGAGGCCGTCGAGGCCCTGGAGGTGCTCCGGGCGGGGGCGATCGCGATCGTGGCCCGCGCGGACCACGGCCACCCGGGGCGCCTGGACAGGGGCCGCGTGGCGCCGCAGGGGGGCCGGGCGGAGGCGGTGGGGCAAGACCACGTCCCAGCGTCGAGGCCCGTGGTCCCCGGCCCACGCCGACCTCGGGCGGCGGTGGTGCTCCTGCCAGGTTCGGTCCTCCGGTCAGCCCGGCCCCGGGCGCCGGCCCCTCCGGCACGCCGGGTGAGGCGCCAAGCAGCGCACCGGTGCGTCCCGAGGGGTCCGCCGCGGGCCCGGCGGGCGGTGGTGGTGGTTCCGGCCGCGGCCCCGGGGGACGTGGTCCCGGAGGCGGTGCTGGCTCCGGCGGCGGTGGTGGAGGCCGGCCCCCCCAGGCCCGACGCGGCCCGGGTCCCGGCGGCAATGGCTCCGGTCCCCGCCCATCTGGCCACGGCGCCGAAGGGCCAGGCTCCGGGGGCCCGAAGCGCGACGAAAAAGGCTGGCCGATCGGCTGAGCAGGCCCTACAGAAACTCGCAAAGATAGGCGACGGGCTCGGCGGCGCGCACGTCGAAGCCGCTGTGTCCGGCGATCTCGAAGCTGGTGCCCGCCGGATAGGCCGACCATCTCTCGCCTTCGCCCTCGCGCTCGCCGCGGGGGTTGGCGTCGGGGCGGGCCAGGAGCAGTCCACTCACGATCGTCATTCGTTCCGGGGCCTCGGTCCCGAAGTGGTAGGTGCCGGGGGCGATCACGCCCGCGGTGGCGCGGCGGCCGTGACGTTCGAACCCGATGCTCTGCACGTTGCCGTCGAAGTAAGAGTTGTGTTTGAGCGAGACCGTTGGCATGCGCGGAGTGTACCGCGGGCGACCGCCCGGGTGGGTTCGTCGCCGCCGCCCTCGCCTTGACGGCGCGGCAGGGCTCGCGTAAAAGCCCCTCGCGTCTCCCTGAAAATTGAATAGCAGCCTCGGGTGCCCACAAGGGCATAACAGGGAAGTCCGGTGCGATGCCGGCGCGGTCCCGCCACTGTAAGTGACAGAGCTCCACCCCCTCGAACCCACTCGTCGTGCCACGCGACGGGGAAGGGAGGGGAAGGGAGTCACGAGCCAGGAGACCTACCCGAGGCCTTTTCTGACCTTCGCGGCAGACGA
Source organism: uncultured Myxococcales bacterium (assembly GCA_964540815.1). Taxonomy (GTDB): domain Bacteria; phylum Myxococcota_A; class Polyangia; order Fen-1088; family Fen-1088; genus CAZIOH01. Next base: position 49,065 of record CAZIOH010000008.1, read on the forward strand.
AGGAAAGTTGGGTGCTCCGCCCTCGCCCTGAGAGCCACGCCCGATGAGCCTTCGTCCGTCGTGGGGCGGAGGATCCCATGCCGAATCTCTCGGCGGTGGTTGCGTGCGAAGGACGCGCGGCCAGCGTCTTCGCACGTTCATCTCCGATCGCACCGCCGCCCGGGGCACCACGGGCGCGCCGTCGGTCTCGGCCGAGATCCCGGCTGGCCTGGCTCTTCGGATGGCCGGTCCTGCTCGAGCTGCTCGGAGCTCCGTCGCGGGCCGATATTGCCGTCGCGCCGCCGTCGGATCGCGAAGGCTCCGCTGCCTCGGGTGGGGCGTCGGCCCCCGCCGCCGAGATCGGCGTGGGAGCCCCCGTCGCGGCGCGGCCCTCGTCGCCCTACAGCTCGGTGGTGCGGGCGGCGGCCTCCCGGAGCGCACCGGCCGAAGATCTGACCGCGTCCGCCTCGGTGGTGCGGCCGGGCGACGGACCCCGGGTGGGAGCGGATCTCGCCACCCTGCTGACGGACGTCCCCGGCGCGAACCTCACCCGGCGCGGGGGCCTCGGATCCTTCGCGACCCTGTCGTTGCGCGGATCGAACCCCGACGAGGTGCGCGTCTACATCGACGGCGTGCCCATCAACCAGGCGGCCGGGGGAGCGGTGGATCTCTCGACGCTGCCCATCGGTGACGTCGAGCGCATCGAGGTCTACCGCGGGGCCACCCCGATTGCCTTCGGTGAGTCGGCGCTCGGGGGGGTGGTGTCGATCTCCACGCGGGCGCCGGCGGCCGATGGCCTCACGGGCCAGGCCGGGCTCGGCTCGTTCGGGACACGCTTCGGGGACGTCACCGCCTCGTGGGTGGCAGGGCCCCTCCGGCTCTACGCCGGGGGCCACGCGATCGTCGCCGCCGGCGACTACCCGGTCGAGCCGGTCGCCAGCACCGTGCCGAGCCCGGGGAGCCGGCAGAACAACGATCTGACCCAGCTCGACGGCACCCTGCGCGCCGTCCTGGCGCTCCCCGGCCGCCGTGAGCTGCGGCTCGGCTTTCTCGGCTTCACCCGAGATCAGGGCCTGCCGGCCGAGGAGATGTACCGGTCGGTGGCGGCGCGTGCGCAGTCCACGCGCACCGTGCTCCACGCCGGCTACGAGTCGCGCTCCGATCTCGGCGCGAGCAGCCGCCTGCGCGCGGTGGTGTTCGCCTCGTCCACCCGGGATCGGTTCCTCGATCCTCTGGCCGAGATCGGCGGGGTCCCGGCCGCCACCAACGACGTGACCCGGTCGCTCGGCTTCTCGGCCACCGCCCACAAGTTCGTCGGTGAGGACGCACGCCTCGCCACCGTCCTCGAGGGGCGCGTCGAGACCTATCGCCCGCGCAACGACGCCTCCCCCGGCATGCCCGCCGGATATCCGGCCGACCGCGAGGTCGGCACCGTCGGGCTCGAGCTCGATCTGCGCGTCGCCCCCCTCGATCTGCACGTGATCCCCTCGGGGCGGCTCGAGGCGGCCCGCGACGTGCGGTCGGGGCGCGACGAGACGTTCGGGACCGACCTGCCGACCTCGGCCCCGGTCGCGCGGGCCTGGCCGGTGTTGCGCTTCGGGCTGCTGCGCCGGATCGGGTCCGACCTGGTCGTGCGGGCCAGCGCCGGCCGCTACCAGCGCATCCCGAGCTTCCTCGAGCTGTATGGCTACAACCGCGGATTCGTCGGCAACGCCGGGCTGCGCCCCGAGCGCGGGCTGAACCTCGACGCCGGCTTCGCGCTGTGCCGGGCGCTGGCCTCGGGGGAGCTGTCCCTGTCGGGGGCCCTGTTCGGGGCCCGCGCCGAGGACCTGATCTCCTGGGAGACCTACAGCTACCGCACGCGCGCCGAGAACGTGTCCGAGGCCCGTGTGCTCGGGGCCGAGGGCGAGGTTCGGGCCCGCGTGGGCAGGCTCGAGACCACCGGGCAGATCACCCTGACCGACGCGCGCGACGAGGGTGAGCTGGCCTCGCGCCGGGGACGGCAGCTCGCGCACCACCCGCGCTACCGCGGCTATCTGCGTGTCTCGTGGCGGCAGCCCTTGCGGCTGGCGGGCGGGCCCGCGGTGTCGCTGTATGCGGACGCCGACGGCACCGCGGGCAACAGCTGGACCACCAGCGCCTACGGAGCCCTTCCGCCCCGCCTGCTGGGCGGAGCGGGGCTGGCGGTGGAGCTGCCGCGCTGGTCGAGCCGGATCGCGGCCAGCGTCTACAACCTCCTCGATGCGCGGGCCCACGACTTCCCGGGCTACCCGCTCCCGGGGCGCTCGTACATCGTGACGGTCGCCATGAACCTGCCCGGATCGTCGTCGGACCCTCGGCCGTCGGTCGCTTCCCGTCCTCCCTCACCCGATTCACCCCAGCCAGGAGAGCTCGCCCCATGACATCCAGCCGAACTCATCGTGTCGCCCCCAGCGGGCTGTCCTTCATCGTGACCTGCACCGCGACCCTCGCTGTCGCGGTCCTCTCGGTCGGGGCGGGGGGCTGCGGCGATGGCAGCACCTGTCCCACGACCTCCACGGTCGGGGCGGGGACACCGGCCGCGCTCCCGGTTGGGCTGGCTGTGCTGAGCAGCGACTACTCGTCGACCAGCCTGGCTCTCTACGATCCCTCGAGCGGGCAGCTGCATGACGATTGCTTTCACACCGGCGCCGTGGGACCCGGGTTGCAGGATCTCTCCGGGGACGCCACCCTGCCGACCGAAGGCGATCCGAGCAGCCGGGACATCGTGATCATCGATCGCGGCAACGCCACGCTGGACGTGGTGACGCCCGGTTGTGCCTTGCGCCGTCAGATCTCGGTGAGCACCGGGTTCCGGGCCAATCCACGCGACGTCATCGCGGTCGACCCGCACAAGATCTACGTCACCCGCTACGAGACCAACGCCGCGCCCACGGCCACCCCGGGGGACTTCGACGAGGGCAACGACGTCCTCGTCGTGGATCCCACCGATGGGGTGATCCTCGGCCGCATCGATCTCGGCCAGGAGGCGACCGGGGCCCCGGGCGTGCTCGCGCGTCCGGATCGGGGCCTGCTCCTCGACGGGCGCGTCTACGTGACCCTCGGAAACCTGAGCGGTGATTTCGCCCAGGCGGGTCCCGGGAGGGTGGTGGTGATCGATCCCGCCACCGATGCCCTCCTCGGCCACATCGACCTGCCCCAGCAGGTCGGCTGCTCCGGGATCACGGCGGTGGCCGCCGCCAAGAAGCTCTACGTCGCCTGCTGGGGCGACAGCGACGCGGGCGGCGACCAGGCCGCCACCTCGGCGCTGGTGGAGATCTCGGTGCCGGGCGCCGGGCAGGCGCTCGGCACCCTCGGCACGGTGGTCAAGGCCGCCGCCCTCGGGACGCGCCCGCTCAGCTTGGTCACCACCGCGGTCCTGAACGGGGTGGCCTATGTCCAGCAGGTCGGAGCCTTGCCCGATCCGCAGGCCGGGACCCCGGCCTCGTCGGATGTGCTCTACGCGGTCGCGCTGGCGACCGGCGATCTCGTCAAGGTCTACGATGGCGGCGCTTTCAACCTCGGCCGCGTGGCGGCGCTCTCGGAGGACGCCCGGGTCTACGTCCCCGACGGCGACTCCCACGTGCCGCGGGTCCACGTCTTCGAGCTCGCCGGCGGCTCCATCACCGAGCTGACCGCCTTCGAGCCCAACCCCGCCGGGCACCTGCCCCCGCGCGAGGCGGCGAGGTACTGAGGCCGGATGTCAGGCGCTCAGGCGCGGAGAGCGCCGAGGAGATCGGAGACGCTCTTGCGGGCGTCGCCGAAGTACATGAGGGTGTTGTCGCGGTAGGCGAGGGGGTTGTCGATGCCGGCGTAGCCCGCCGACATGCTGCGCTTGAGGATGATGACGTGCGCGGCCTTCCACACCTCGAGCACCGGCATCCCGTAGATGGGGCTGCCGGGATCGTCGAGCGCGCTCGGGTTCACGATGTCGTTGGCGCCGATCACCAGCACCACGTCGGTCTTGGGGAAGTCACCGTTGATCTCGTCCATCTCCTTCACGATCTCGTAGGAGACGTTGGCCTCGGCCAGGAGGACGTTCATGTGCCCGGGCAGGCGACCGGCCACCGGGTGGATGGCGTACTCCACGTCGACGCCCTTGGCGATGAGCAGCGACGAGATCTCCTTGACCGCGTGCTGCGCCTGCGCGACCGCCATGCCGTACCCCGGGACGATGATCACCCGGTGGGCCGACAGCAAGAGGTCACGCACCCCGTCCACCTTGGTCTCGTGGATGGCGCCCGCCGGCGCCGCCAGAACCCCGTTGGCGGGGGACTTCTGGACCGGCGCGCCGAACCCGCCGAAGACCACGTTCCAGATCGACCGGTTCATGGCCCTGCACATGATCACGCTCAGGATCGCGCCCGAGCTGCCGACCAGGGCCCCGGTGATGATGAGCAGATCGTTCGACAGCATGAACCCCGCCGCGGCCGCCGCCCAGCCCGAATAGCTGTTGAGCAGCGACACGACCACCGGCATGTCGCCGCCGCCGATGGCCATCACCAGGTGCAGCCCCAGCATCAGCGCGAGCCCGGTCATCCCCACCAGATAGCCGAACCCCTCGGCCCCGGGGGCCTGCACGAACATCACCCCGAGGACGATGGACGCGAGCATCAGCGCCCCGTTCAGCACATGGCGGCCGGGCAAGGTCAGCGGGCGGCTGCCGACCAGCGCCCGCAGCTTGGCGAACGCGATCACCGACCCGCTGAAGGTCACCGCGCCCACCAGCACCCCGACGTAGATCTCCACCAGGTGGATCGTGCGATGGACCTGGTTTCCGTCCGGCGCCAGGTAGTTGGCGATGCCCACCAGGACCGCGGCCGCGCCGACGAAGCTGTGCAGCGCGGCCACCAGCTCGGGCATGGAGGTCATCGCGACCCGCGAGGCCAGCAAGGCCCCCACCGCGGCTCCTCCCACCAGGGCCGCTACCAGGAGCGCGACCACCGGGCTCGACCCGCCGGCGGCCGCGGTGATCGCGGTCGACTCCGCCGGGGCGCCGCCGCCACCGAGGCGGGCGACGAGCAGCACCACCGCGGTCACCACCACCGCCAGCCCCATCCCCAGCGTTCCGAGCAGGTTCCCGCGTCGTGCGCTCTCCTGGGTCGACAGGCCGCGCAGGCTGAGGATGAACAGCAGGCTGGCGGCCAGATAGGCGAAACCACGGATGGGGCCGAGCAGATCCGTCGTCATCTCGTCAAACCGCCTTCCGCCTTCTATCTTCTGAACATGCGCAGCATGCGCTGGGTGACCAGGAACCCCCCGGCCACGTTGATCGCCGCGAGCAGGATCGCCACCGCCGCCAGGACGTCCGCCAGGAGCCCAGCCCCACTCCCGAGCACCACCATTCCGCCGACCAGGATGATTCCGCTGATGGCGTTGGTCACGCTCATGAGCGGCGTGTGCAGGGCCGGACTGACGTTCCAGATCACGTGATACCCGACCACGCACGCCAGCAGGAACACCGTCAGGTGGCCGAGGAATTCGGGCGGACCGAAGATGGCCGCCAGCCCGAAGACCACCACGAGCGCGACGATGGCGAGCCGCCCGCCGATCCCCGGCTTGCGTGCGCCACTCGCCTTCGCGCTGCCATGCCCGTGTCCGGGCGCTGCCCCGCCGCCGCCCGCCGGCGACGACGCTCCGAGGCCCGGGGTGGGGGACGGCACCGCCCGCAGCACCACCCCACCCGTGGCCACCTTGCCGCTCCCGTTGAGCTGGCTTCCCGCCGAGGTCGCCGAGGTCTCCGAGGTGGCGAGGCCGGGCGCCGCGGCCGCGGCGGATCGCGCGGGCTGCGTCCCGGTCACCGTGGCGGGCGCCGTTGCGGGTTTGGGGCGGGGCTTGGGCGGCCAGCTCAGCACGCCGGCCCGCACGACCGTCGCGCCGACGTGAATCTCGTCGTCGGGATCCAGCCGGAAGGCGTTCTGCGCATCGAACAGCGAGTCGACCAGGTTGAACACCGTCGTCGCGTAGAGATCGCTCGACTGCCGCGCCATCCGGCTCGGTAGGTCGGTGTATCCGATCAGGGTGATCCCGTTCTTCACCACCACCCGATCGCGCTCGGTCAGCGGGCAGTTGCCGCCCTGCTCGGCCGCCATGTCGACGACCACCGAGCCCGGCTGCATCTCGCCGATCGCCGCGGCCGTGATCAGCTGAGGCGCGGGCTTCCCGGGGATGAGCGCGGTGGAGATCACGATGTCCGATTGCTTCGCGTGGCTGGCGATCAGCGCCTGCTCGGCCGCCAGATAGGCCGCGCTCATCTCCTTGGCGTAGCCACCTTGCCCCTCGCCTTCCTCCGCGAAGGTGAACTCCACGAAGGAGGCGCCGAGGCTCTCGACCTGCTCGCGCACCACCGACCGCGTGTCGAAGGCCTTGACCACCGCGCCGAGCCCGCGCGCCGCCGCGATGGCCGCCAGGCCCGCCACCCCCGCACCGAGCACGAGAACCTGCGCAGGCTTGGCCCGCCCGGCGGCGGTGATCTGCCCGGGAAAGAACCGATCGAAATGGTTGGCGGCCTCGAGCACCGCCCGGTACCCCGCGATGTTGGCCATCGCCGACAGCGCGTCCATGCGCTGGGCCCGGGTGATGCGCGGGACGGCGTCCATCGCCAGCGCCGTGGCGCCCTTGGCCACCAGGAGCTCGAGGAGCTCGCGGTTCTGCGCCGGCCAGATGAAACCGACCAGCACCGCCCCGGGCTTGAGGGCCGCGACCTCCTCCGGGCGCGGCGGCCGCACCTTCAAGATCAGATCGGCCCCGGCGAAGAGCTCGGCCGCGCTCGCCACCACCCGCGCGCCCGCCGCCGCGTACGTCGCGTCGGCGTAGCCCGACTCGACGCCGGCCCCCGACTGGACCAGCACGACCAGCCCCCGCTTCAGCAGCTTCTTGACCGTCTCCGGGGTCGCGGCCACCCGTCGCTCCCGGTCGAGGATCTCCTTCGGAATCCCGACGGTCATCGAGCTCTCGCGCATGTGGCTCTCGCGCAGGTGGTCCTGGTCGATTCCGCCGGGCGTGGCTCGAGGTTGGCCCGCGTCAGGGACGTGGGTGTGGTCCGTGGACAGCGCGTGTCGGTCCCCATTCCGCCCGGCAGAATACCTAGATCACGTCGCCTGTCCACTGCTCCCCGACCACCTGATCCCACACCGTATAGGCGGTCGTGGCAGTTGGGGTTGGAGGATGCTGCTTCGCGTGCTAGGTACCTCCTCGGAGGTAGATGACGATGAAGAAGCTGATTCTGGCAGCGGTTCTTTCGATCTTCGGGGTCTCGGCCGCTCACGCGTGTGACGGGATGAAGGGTCACGAGAAGGCGGAGAAGAGCGGCGCGGCGAGCACCCAGGCTCAAAAGGACGCCAAGCAGGATTCGAAGACCAAGGCCGACAACAAGTCGTAACCCGTCCGATAAGAGCGCATGCGCGTGGGATTCATAGGGCTCGGGATCATGGGCAGCCGGATGGCCCTCAACCTGGCCGCCAAGGGGCACGCGCTCTCGGTCTGGAATCGGACGCGCGCGCGGGCCCGGGAGCTCGAGGAGCGCGGCGCCCGCTGGGCAGCGTCCCCGCGGGCGGTGGCCGAGGGGGCCGAGGTGGTATGCACCTGCGTGGCCGATCCCCGGGCTCTCGAGGCCGTATCGGCCGGCCCCGAGGGCTTCCTGGCCGGGCTGGGATCCGGCGCCCTGGTCATCGACTTCTCCACGGTCGGGCCTGACGCCACCCGCGCGCTCGATGCGCACTGCCGCGCGCGGGGTGCCCGGTTCCTCGAGGCCCCCGTGACGGGATCCAAGAATGCGGCCGCTGCCGGCACCTTGCTGCTCATGTGCGGAGGCCCCGAAGCCACCTTCGCTGCCGCGGCGCCCGTGCTCGGCGCGGTCGGCGCCAAGGCGATCCGGGTGGGAGAGGTGGGACAGGGGGCCCAGATGAAGCTGATTGGCAACCTCATCATTGCCCACATGATCGAGGGTCTGGCCGAGGGGTGCGCCATCGCGGCCGGCGCCGGCATCTCGGTCGAGAAGGTGCTGGAGGTGGTCCAGAGCAGCGGGTATGCGTCCCCCTACTGGGATTTCAAGGGCAAGGCCCTCGCGGCCCGGGACTTCTCGACCCACTTCAGCGTCGACCTGATGCACAAGGATCTGACCCTGGCGATGGCCGCCGCCGATGCCCTCGGGGTGCCCGTCCCGGGCACCGCGGCCATCCGCGAGGTCTACCAGCTCGCCCGGTCCCGCGGTCTTGGCCAGGCCGACGTCATCGCGAGCGCCACCGTCCTCGAGCCATCCCCGAGCGCATCCTCCGGCGATCGGACCTGACGCGCCGACCTGACGCGCAGCACGGGCCCGCACGGCGGCCCGACGGATCCGACGCACCTGGGCTCAAGAAACCGACCGGGCCACCGAAGAAGGGTGGCACATGACACCGCTTCCGATGGACCTGGTCGCAACCGCAAAGAACCGAGTGGAAGAATGGATTGACGGACTGCAGGTCGGGGGCCGTCTGCTGTCTCAGGTGACCCGACAGGAGCTGCTCGAGCAGCTCGAGTCGGCGGCGCCGGTGCACCGCGCGGACGGGACGCTCGAGCTCGTCATCCCGGCCCTCACGTCGCTCGGGATGGGGATCTTCCAGCAGTCGTTTCGTTGCAACGCCGTGCGCGTGCGGGTCGTCCCTTACGGCTCCTGCTGAGCCCCTCGTCTCGTCTCATTCGATCCGGACCGCGACCTTGACCCACTGAGGGACGTGGTTTCCGGTGGGGCTGGCCTGGCTCAGGTTCTGCCCGGGCAGCCAGACCGCCGCGGCGCTGGGATCGCTCACGAACTCCCCGCCCACCAGTACGGCGGCGAACCACAGCTGGGGCTTGGCGCCGGTCCCGCCTCCGCTGTTGATCTGCAGCCCGTAGGGTCGGCGCGACGAGAAGGCCAGCCAGTAGAGCCGCTGACTCCGGAAGTTGCCGTTGTCGGGACTCCAGCGTGGCCACGAGTTGGAGCTCTGATCGCCTGCGTTGGCTCGGGCCAGGATCACCGGGGGCGTGCCGTCGGGCGTGGTCAGCCACAGGCTGGCCGTGATGTCGTCGTAGCCGTCGCACGGCCCGGTCCCGTAGTTGCCCACGTTGGCGGGTCCGGAACAGGTCGACTTGTTGAACGCCAGCAGCGTCCCGTCGTGGCTGATGGTCGGGTAGTAGCTCGTGACCCCCGCGGCCCGCGGCACGATCAGCTTGGCGTCGTCGTGCGGGCCCATCGCGTCGGCGGTGGCGACCCAGATCTGCCCCCCGGTCTTGGTGTCGCCGTTGAAGCGGGAATTCGAGGTCGGATCCTGGGCCGGGTCGTAGCTCGTGAACGCGAAGTGGCTCCCGTCCGCGCTCCAGAACGGGTCGGTCTTTCGCTCGCCGGTCGCGGTGGAGAACAGCATGTCGCGCTGGGCCAGCAGATCGGGCACCGTGCGGAGGGTCAGGTTCCCGCGGTACATGGTCACCATCCGGGTGCCGTCCGGGCCGAAGGTGGTGAAGGTCGCAAAATTCCCCTTGCGATTCTTCTTGAGGGCGTCGAGCCCGGTCGACGTCGGGTTCGACGCGGCGGGGTCGAGGACGGCCAGGGTGGTGGTCCCGATGTCGAGCAAGGCGAAGCTCGAGGCCGCGCTGCCGCCGATGGAGAAGGCCATGGTCTTGCCATCGAACGAGATGGCGTGACACCCCACGCAGCGGCCCTCGCCCCACTGCTGCGGGGGCGTGGTCGCGCTGTCGACGCCCATCACCGCCGGCGGCGATTCCTGGAACGGGGGGGTGGTGTTGGGCGAGCCGCGATCGGTCCACACCAGCTCGGGCTTGGTGGCATCGCCGCCGAAGTTGTAGCGCATCACGGCCGTGCCCCGCGGATCGGAGGGGTCGGGCGCGGTGTAAAGCGGCACGGCGCCCGGGTTGATGGTGGTCCAGTAGTAGAGCCCACCCGACAGGGCCACCCCGGCCCAGGCCACGTGGACCGTGTTCGAGTCGACCACCCCGCTCCCCGACGACGATGCCAGCCGCACCGTGAGCGCGAGGTTGTTCTGGCTGCTCGCCCCGACGAAGAAGGTGCTGGCGAAGCTGGGGGGCACCGTCACGTAACAGCCGCTGCCCGGGCCGGTCTCGCACATGCCGTAGTAGCGCAGGTCGAGCCCATCGCCCGACCAGCTGAGCCGGGCGATATCCTGTCCGCCGCTCTTCGGAACCTGGACGGTGACTCCGAAGTTGGATGGGAAGATGGCGCCGTCGAGGGGATAGGCGACCGTCACCTGACCGCCGGTCCCCGCGGAGGCGCTGTCGAACTTGGAGGCGCTGCCGGCCGGGAAACCGGGTGCGAGGAAGTCCGCCGAGAGCGTGGCGGTGAGCGTCCCTGCCGCCTGGATGTTCCCGCTGTACGCCACGACCGAGTAGATGCCGGGTCCGGCGACGGTCGCGGCGCCCGCGCTCACCATGCCGTTCGGCGGCATGAGCTGCCAGCTCACCTGACTGGTGATGTCCATGGTCGACCCGTCGGCCAGGGTTCCCGAGGCGGTGAAGGTGGCGTTGCCGGGGCTCACCGTCGCGCCGGTCTGGGTCAGCTTCACGGTCTGCTGGGCAGGGGAGACCGTGATGCTCTTCAGGCCGGGGATCGACGGCAGGGTGGCGCCTGGAAGGCCCCCGCTCGAGGTGGAGCCTCCGCTCCCACCGCCCGTCGGTGCATCCGGCGAGGTCTGCACCTTGGCGCAACCCCAACCCCAGCTCGAGAGGCCAGCCAGGGTCAGGGCGAGCCCGAGGCCGACCCGGCGCGCCTCCTGGCGAGACGGAACAATCCGGGCGAGCGGAGAAAGATGGAAGGTCATGGTCAAAGCTCCGAAAGGCTTCGCACGTCACGGGCCCACTTGCCTGCCCACCTGCCTGACGAGATCGGCGGGCGGACGATGACGGGCGACGGGGGGATTCGCTGATACTGCCCTTTTTTGAGTGCGGGTGAAAGGGCGGGCTATCATGTTTCCATGCCCCTCATCCACCTCATCACCTCGTCCGAGGCTCCGGCGCAGGCCGACGCGCTCCTGCGGGATCTCTCGGCGCTGCTCGCGCGGGAGCTCGGCAAGCCCGAGGCGTACGTCATGACCCTGCTCGAGACCGATGCCCGGATGACCTTCGGGGGCTCGGTCCACCCGGCCTGCTACGTCGAGGTCAAGAACGTGGGGACGTTCGGCTCGGAGTTGACGCAGTTGCTCAGCCGGGCGATCACGGATCGGGTGTCGCGCGCGCTCGGGGTGCCATCGAGTCGCATCTACATCGAGTACGTCGAGGCTCCCCCCCACCTGTGGGGGCACGACGGCTCCACCTTCGCGTGACGGCGGTCGTCACCTCCCTACGCCAGCGGAGGACTCGTGAAACGACAGCGCCGCGAAGCTCACCACGCTGGCATCGTCGATGTTCCACTGGTGATAGTCGAGCAGACGACCGCGCATGCCTGGCACCGCACGCAGGAAGGTGTAGAGCGGTGAGGAGCCGCACCACTTGAGATCGTCGTCGCCGTTCTGGTGGATCCCCGCCCAGAAGCCGCCCGCGTCTCCCGCCGCGATCGCCGCCAGCCGCTGCCGGTCCCGCGCCTCCACGGCCTGCATGGTTGGATCGGCGGCCTGGACGGCCACCGCGTCGCCGTAGCGCCGCCCCACGTGGGCCATGTCGACGCCGAGCACCCAGCACAGCTCGCGGCCCCGCCGCGCATGCAGCTCGCCGAGGGCATCGAAGGCCCGAGCCAGGTCCGCCGACTCCTCGGGGCGGGTCCGGCCGCGCGGGTCGAAGCGAAAGGGACCACACAAGACCGGGACGATGCGCACGCCGGGGCCGAAGCGGTGCTGCAGGAAGAGCACCTGGAACTCGATGGAATGCTCGACCGCGTGGCAGTAGTCCTCGTCGGCGAACGCCTGGGGCGCCTCGCGGATCAGTCCATCGACGATCGCGGTGTCGGTCACGGCGCGCCCGAGCGGGGTGACGAAATCCTTCCGCGTGAGCCCGAACCTATCGGGGGAGCCGTAATGCGAGGTGCCGAGCACGACGAAGGTTCGCTCGGCGTGCTCGGGGGTGAGCGCGCCATAGGCCGCGGCATAGGTCGAAGGGCCGCCGTGCGGGCTGGCGTGGGGGGCCGCGATCGCCACGGCGGGTGGGGGGGGGAGGCGGCGGCTCGCACGCACCGAAGCCTGACCGTGTGTCCGGGACGGCGCCCTCGGTACGCGTCCCGCAGCTGCGGCGGTTGCGGTCCAGCTCGCGAGGGTCGCCCCGAGCGCCTCCACGTCCTCGGGGTAGCCCCCGCCGGCGTGAATGGGGGGGCGGAGCGTGGCGGCGCGAAAGGCCCGCTGGCGGGTCTCCCGCAGGCGGCGAAACGCCTCGTCCTCGAGGAACCCGCAGCCGGAGAGGGCCTCATCCAGCTGCGCGACGACCGCCTCGGCCTCGGCCGGGGCCGCGCCGGCCCGCACGAAGACGGCGGCCAGATCCGCGGTGGTGCTGTGGCCATCGAAGCAGCGCAGGCCCCGCACCAGCGCCGGGGGAACCACGATCGACGCCTCCGAATACCGGAACGGATCGCGCATGAAGATCCCCGGCTGCGCTTCGACCGGCGAAGGCATCACATCCAGATCGGAACGCAACCGCGCCAGCCGCTTGGTCATTTTCCCAAGGATATCACCCGATGAGGAGGTCATCCGGGCCCGGGCGTCCCCCCGACTCCGCGAGCCCCCGGCCGTCGGTGGTCTCGTCGCGCGCGAGGGGGGTCAGGCGGCCGGGTCGAAGTTCGCCCCGCGTGCGACCGCCCGCACCACGTCCATGGGCGTGACGATCCCCGCCAGCTTGCTCTCCTCGTCGAGGACCACGACCCGATGGATGTTGCGGCGGGCCATCTCGGTCACGGCGGCCAGCGCGGGGTCGTCGGCGTACAGCGAGATGACCTCCGGACTCATGAGATCGCCCACCGTGGCTTCTCCGCGGATCCACTGGGCCGGCTCCGGATTGACGAGATCGGAGCTGGAGAGCACCCCGACCAGATTCCCCTGCGCGTCGCGGGCGGGCGCGCCTCCGAGGTGACGTCGGGTGAGCCCCCAGGCCGCCTCCTCGGCGGATGCATCGGCCTCCACCGTGTAGACGTTGGCGGTCATGATGTCCTTGATCTTGAGCATGGCGTGTGTCCTCCCCGTTGATCCGACGTAACAAGGGTAGGGGATCAAGCGACGTGCCAAGGGGACGTGCCAGGCCCCACGCCGCCTTCTGGAGGGCGGTCCCGATCCCCGGGCGGCGCTGACGCAGGAATTGCGCGTGAGGCGCGAGGTCGTGCAGTTCGTGCAGCGCGGGAGACGGCGAAGGTCCGGCGCTCCGCGACATTCGCGCTGGCACGACTGCTGCTGAAGCCCCAAGGAACGAAGAGTCCAGTTCGAGCCCGAGTCGTCACACGCGGAGGAGCGACCATGAAGTGCAAAGACATCATGAGCAAGAACCTCGAATGGCTGAACGAGAAGGACACCGTTCAAAAGGCGGCGGTCATGATGGCGGACTCCGGCGTCGGGTTCCTGCCCATCTGTGACGCCCGGCACCACGTGATCGGCGTGGTCACCGACCGGGATCTGACGGTCCGGGTGCTGGCTCGCAACGTGGTCCCGGCCACCACGTCGGCGGCGCTGGTCATGACCGCCCCCGCCGTCACCTGCTCCGAGAACGCGGACGTGCACGAGGCCGAGCGCCTGATGGCCAACGAGCAGAAGGCCCGGCTGGTGATCACGGACGATGAAGGCCGGTTGGCTGGCGTCTTGAGCCTGGCCGATCTCATCGAACGGCTGCCGGGTCGCGAGAGCCTGCACACCGTCCAGGCGGTGCTCTGGCGCGAGGCCCTCGGCCCGCGCGGTGGGGCCTCGCGCGGCGAGCCCTTGCTGAAGGACGATCCGGTGGCGCGGCATCTTCCTCCGCCTCTCGACGAGGTCCAGGCCCGGCCCACGATCTTCACCGGCGGGCACCGCTCCGGCAGCACCAAGACCTTCCCTGATTCGTAGGGGGGGACGTCGAGCACGGCGGGGTCGGGGCCGTCCGTCGAGCGCACTGCCGCGTAACGCGTGTCCTCGCAGGCGTATAGATTGGCGGACACCCGGAATCACAGTGACGGCCCTCCGTCCTCCGTCAGGCCGGAATCGAGCTGGAATCGGCGGGGAGCGGGGCAGGCAGCGGGCTGGCGGACGGGCGGATGCTTGGCATGTCGCTTGAATTCGTGTCCACAAGTAGGTGCTCGAGAGGTGCGAGAGGTCCAACCTCCGCCAGCGGGGACGACCAGGACGATCAGAGGAGGCAGGCGCCATGGACACACGAACCAACGGGACGACAATCGGGGCAGGTCAGAAACGGGCGAAGATTCTCCGCTTTCCCACCCTGCGGATCGTGGAGCTGATGCGCACACGGGTGCAATCGGTGAGGCTGGACCTGGTCGGGCCGCAGAGTCGACTCCTCGTGCGGCTCGGGACCTGGCTCATCTTCTTGCCGCTCGTGGCACTTGGCTACCTCCTGGTCCTGGCGGCGTTGATGCGGATGGTGGCGGTGTCGATCGGCTGGGGCGTGACGCTCCTCGTGTTCGGCTCCGCCCATCTCGTCATCGGGGCGCTCGGCGTCCTCTTCGGGCGGGAGGTGGGTCAGCCGTGGAGCCAGCCGGTCCTCGAGCCGGAGCTCGAGTCGGCCCGGCCCGTGCTCCGCAATGCCGGGACCTCGCCCCCGAGCCCGACCGTCTGATCCCGGGTCGCGCCCGATGACCAGGTGAGCCGCCGGCCCGGCGGCAGGACGCCGCTCGCCCGGCACTACCCACGGCGGGGTGAGGTCGGTTAGAAGCAGCGGGAATGAAGACCAGCAAGGGTGTGAAGGTCGCGGTGCTGCTCGGCGCGGCGGCGCTGGTCGGAGCCAGCGCCTCGTCGTGGTCGAGCCCGACGCCGACCCAGAAACCGATCTCGTCGCCGGGCCCGACGCCGAAGATCCCCGACCGGGCCGAGCTCGAGCGGCTGTCTGCCCACCTCGCCCCGGTCGACCTCCGGGTGAAGCTCGATGGGCTGTCGGCCGGTGACCGGGCCGCGCTGCCGCTCATCGTGGATGCCGCCCGGTTGATGGACACCCTCTTCATCCGGCAGGTGTGGGCCGGGAACGAGGCCCTGCTGCTGTCGCTGGCGACCGACGCGACCCCCCTCGGTCACGCGCGCCTGCACGCCTTCGTCCAGAACAAGGGCCCGTGGCTGCGCCTCGAGGGAGACGTCCCGTTCCTGCCCGGGGTGGGGCAGAAGCCGGAGGGGGGGGCCTTCTACCCCGCCGACACGACCAAAGACGAAATCGCAAAATGGTTGGGGACCCTGGGGCCGGCCGAGCAGGTGGCTGCCCGCGGATTCTTCACCACCGTCCGCCGGAGCCCGGAGGGCCGCCTGCAGGCCGTCCCCTACAGCGTGGAGTACGGCCCCGAGCTCGGCCGCGCGGCCGGGTTGCTGCGGCAGGCGGCGGCCCTGAGCAGCGATCCCAGCCTGCGCGCCTATCTCGAAGGCCGCGCCGGGGCCTTTCTCGGCAACGACTATCGCGAGAGCGATCGCGCCTGGATGCGCCTCGACGGCGCCATCGAGCCGACCATCGGCCCCTACGAGGTCTACGAGGATGGATGGTTCAACGCCAAGGCGGCCTTCGAGGCCTTCGTGACCATCCGCGACGACGCCGCCACCCGGAGCCTCGCCCACCTCGGCGGCGCCTTGCAGGATATCGAGGACCACCTGCCGATCGCGCCGGGGCTGCGCAACCCCAAGCTCGGGGCCCTGTCACCCATCCGGGTGGTCAATTCGCTGTTCGGCGCCGGGGATGCCAACCGTGGGGTGCAGACCGCCGCATTCAACCTGCCGAATGACGACACCACCACCCGCCTCACCGGGACCAAGCGCACCCTCCTCAAGAACATCCAGGAGGCGAAGTTCGAGAAGATCCTGCTCCCGATCGCCCGGCGCGTGCTGTCTCCGGCCGATCGCCAGCACGTCTCCTTCGAGGCGTTCTTCACCCACATTCTCATGCACGAGCTCATGCACGGGCTCGGTCCCCACCAGGTCACCGGCCGCCCGACCGTGTCGGTGCGCGCCGCCCTCGAGGACGCCTACAGCGTCATCGAGGAGGCCAAGGCCGACATCTCCGGCCTGTTCGCGCTGCGGTACCTGCTCGATCACGGCGTGCTCGAACCCGCGCTCGCCTCCGCGATCTATCCGACCTTCGTGGCCACCTTCTTTCGGGCGCTGCGCTTCGGAAGCACCGAGGCGCACGCCCGGGGGGTGGCCCTTCAGCTGAACGCCCTGCTCGACGCGGGCGCCATCACCGAGCGCGCCGACGGGACCTTCGAGGTCCACGCGGCCGGCGGCACGATCACCTCGGCGGTGTCCGCGCTCACCGCCGAGCTCATGACCCTCGAGGCCTCCGGGGATCACGCCGCCGCGGTGCGGATGGTGCGAGAGCGGACGGTGATCCGTCCCGCGATCGCGCGCGCCCTGCAACGGCTGTCCGAGGCCAAGGTGCCGGTCGACATCGAGCCGCGCTTCGTGACCGCTGCGGCGCTCGGCGGTGCCTCTTCGCCCTGAGGCCGAGGTCACTCACTCACCCAGGCGACGCGATCACAGGATTCGAGGAATCACGGCGCCACCGCCCGCGCCGCCGCCGGTCTCGGGCGTCCCGGTGCCGGTGCGTGCGCCGGAGCCGGTGTGGCCCGCGCTCCCGCTCGAGCCACCGGGCGTGGGCGTGCTGCCCTTGCCGGGGCACTTGAAGATGCTGCCGAAGAAGCTGCACGGGCTTCCGCTCTTGCCTCCCGCGCCCGGATCGTGCGCGCCAGTGTTGCCCGCGCCGGCGGAACCGGGATTCGAGCCGGGGTGCTCGGTGGTCGGGGCCGTCGCCCCGCCGAGCCCGGCGATCCCACCTTGGCCACCGTGGTCGCCGCCAGGTCCAGCCGAGGTCTTGGCGCCGCTCGACCATCCGCCGCCCCCGAGGCCGAGCTCGGCCGCGGCGGTCTGGCCGGTGCTACCGTCACCGCTCGAGGAGCATCCGACGAAGAGGAAGACCAGGGCCAGTTTCGCGGCTTGAATGAGACGCTTGGTTCGCATGGAGGCTCCCTTGCAGGGCGGGTGGGTGGGTTGTGGCCGCACTCGCGTGGCGGCCGCCACCTCCTTCTGCAACCGTGGCGCCACCACGCGCGACGGGTCCGACGCCGTCGCCTGGCAATGAGAGCCTTGAATTCCCGGGACTTTTCACCGGTCCACCCCTGGCGCGCCGCATGGATCGGGCCTGCGCGCGCGCAAGGGATTGCGCCGGTGCAACGGGCAACCCGCCCGCCCCGGCGGCTCAGGCCGCCGCTATCGCCGGGTTCGACACCGCCGACCACGGATCGAGCAGCCGCTCGGCGTCGATCCCACCGGCACCCGAGCCTCCCGTGACGAGCTCCTTCCATGCGGCGCCGAGCTCGTCCTTGCGAATCACGAAGGAAAGGCCGAGGAAGGGCGTGTGGCCTTCCGGCGTCTCGAGCAACATCTCGAACGGGCGTGTGCCGGCCTGGGTCACGAGCTCTCCCCGAGCCATGCTGACGCTGCCATTGCCGGTCACCGGGCTCACATTGGTGCTGCGAAAGGCCAGCAGCTCCTCGGCGGTGTCGTCGGCGTGGTTGAGGTGATCCGGGCTGGTGACATCCACCGCCATCCGCACGGACAGCTCGTCGAGATCGTTACCCAGCGCGACCGCGCTCTGCCATCGGTGAAACCGGCCCGAGAGAAACAGGTTCTCCCCGTGGATCCGCAGGTCGATGGGCGAGCGCCTTCGCGAGATGGCAGTCTCGACCGCCAGAGTCGTGCGTATTTTTTGATTTCCCATGTTGATACCGTCTCCCTTATGACGGCCATTGCAAGATAAGCACCGCGGCGTCTCCGACTAGTCGCCGACCGGTGAGGAAGGTCACCGAGGCAACCTCGTTCGCCCGTTGGGCGGGCTGTCCGGGGGTCCTGACTGGCGTCGAGCTCACCCGGGCTGGTCAAGTGGCCCGCGCGCGGCCAATTCGACGTGTGGTCCCGGGGAGATGGTCGAAATGGCGCTCGGCTTGGCAGGAAAGAGACCGCAGATACGGAATTCCCGTGTTCACACTGCGTCATATCGCTCAATCGAGATGGTACGAAGAAACCTACATCTCAAAATCGTCTGGCAATCGGCGATTCCGGATGTTAGGTTGCTCGCTCCCCGACAGGAGGTTCCACTTGGCCAGCTCACGCGGTTCGACGGCTCCACTCCCCAGCTCTTCTCCTTCCTCTCATTCCGCAGCTCCGGCGGTCGTGCCGGTCCCCGTTCGCGGCGCGGTCGCGGCCGTTGCGCCCACCGGGGCCGAGAAGCTCATCCGGTGCCTGGAGCGCGAGGGCGTGGAGTATGTCTTCGGGCTCTCGGGCGGCGCGGCGATGCCGATGTTCGACGCCCTGGTGGATTCGAAGATCAAGCTCATCCTCGTCCGCCACGAGCAGGGCGCCACGCACATGGCCGACGGGTACGCGCGCGCGACCGGTCGACCCGGGGTGGTGCTCGTGACCTCCGGTCCAGGGGCGACCAACACCGTCACCGGCCTGCTGACCGCGCTCATGGACTCCGTGCCGATGATCGTCCTCACCGGGCAGACCATCTCCCCGATGCTGGGCAAGGACGCCTTCCAGGAGGCGGACGTCACCGGCATCACCTACCCGGTGGTCAAGCATTCCTATCTGGTCAAGGACCCGAACGACATCCCGCGCATCGCGCGCGAGGCGTTCCACCTCGCCACCAGCGGTCGGCCAGGCCCGGTCCTCATCGATCTCCCCAAGGACGTCACCAGCGCCCGCTGCACCGCCGACTTCGTCGACACCGTCGACCTGCCCGGCTACAATCCCCCCGGCAAGGCCGATCCTCTGCTCCTCAAGAAGGCGGCCACCCTGCTCGCGCGCGCCAAGCGCCCCGTTCTGTACGTGGGCCACGGCGCGGTCATCTCCGACGCCGGTCCGGCCATCACCCGGCTCGCCGAGAAGCTGCAGGCGCCGGTGGTCAACACCTTGCTCGGCAAGGGCGCCGTCCCCGAGGACCACGCCCTCAACCAGGGCATGCTCGGCATGCACGGGACCGCCTACGCCAACAAGACGGTCATGAACTGCGACTGCATCATGGCCATCGGGGCCCGCTGGGACGATCGCATCACCGGGAAGCTGTCGGAGTTCTGCGTGGGCGCGACCAAGATCCACATCGACGTCGACGCCGCCGAGTTCAACAAGATCGTGCGCCCGGACGTCTCCATCGCCGCGGACGCGCGCCTCGCCGTCGAGGAGCTGACCACGATGGTCAGCGCCTGTGACACCGAGGCGTGGCTGGGCGAGATCGCGGCCTGGCGCAAGCAGCTCCCCCTCAAGTATGTGAAGAAGGGGGGCCTGAAGGCCCAGTATGTGCTCGACCGCCTCGACAAGCTCGGCGGCCGCGACTGCATCCTCACCACGGACGTCGGCCAGCATCAGATGTGGGCCGCGCAGTTCTGCCTCACCACCAAGCACCGCCACTGGCTGTCCTCGGGGGGCGCCGGGACCATGGGCTACGGCTTTCCGGCCGCCATCGGGGCGCAGTTCGCCTGTCCCGACAAGAAGGTCTGGGCCATCGTGGGCGACGGCGGCTTCCAGATGACCCTGGCCGAGCTGGCGACGGCGGCGATTCACAAGCTGCCGGTCAAGGTCCTCATCATCAACAACTCCTACCTCGGCATGGTGCGCCAGTGGCAGGAGCTGTTCTTCGACAACCGCCTGTCGGGGGTCGATCTGGTGGGCAACCCCGACTTCGTCAAGCTGGCAGGCGCCTACGGCATCAAGGCCTGGCGGGTGCGGCGTCCGGCCGAGGTGGACCGGGTGCTGAAGGCCGCCATGGACTACAACGAGGGCCCGTGCGTGGTGGAGGCCGAGGTGATCAAGGAGGACAACGTGTTCCCCATGATCCCGGCTGGCGCCGCGTTGCGCGACATGATCATCGAGAAACCCAAGCAGAAGATGGAGAAGCCTACGGGCTCCACATAGCCATGACCGCCACAGCCGCACTGGACATTTCCAGCAGCCTTCCCGTGATGCCCCCAGGGCCCATGCACACCATCTCGATCCTGGTCCGGAACAAGCCCGGGGTCCTGGTTCGCGTGGCGCTGATCTTCTCGCGCCGCGGCTACAACATCGAGAGCCTGGTGGTGAGCCCGGACCTCGCCAATGGCGGTTTCTCGCGCATGACCATCACCTGCAGCGGGGATCCCGACACGCTGGAGCAGATCATCAAGCAGTGCACCAAGCTCATCGACGTGGTTCACGCCATCGATCACACGGGGCAGTCGGTTATCGAGACCGAGATCGCGCTCATCAAGATCAGGTGTCAGCTCGACCAGCGCACCGAGATCCTGCAGATCGCCGAGCAGTACAACGCCAAGGTGGTCGACTACGGGACGGATTCGCTGATGGTCAGGATCTACGGGGGCAGCGAGAAGCTCGACGCCTTCGTGACCCTCATGCGTCAGTTCCAGATCGTGGAGATGGTCCGCTCGGGGAAGATCCTGATGGCGCGGGGGCAGGCCACCACCTGACGGGGGGGCGCGGCCTCGGGTAAGCTCGCGCGCCGATGCCCACCGTCGATCTTTCTCTCGCCGAGCTCGAGACCTACCCCGGCCGCAACCCGCGGCCGGCCGACTTCGACGCCTACTGGGAGCGGGGGCTGGCGGAGATGCGCGCCACCGATCCGCGGGTCGAGCTGGTCCCGGCGGCGCTCGAGCCCGGCTTCGCGGAGTGCTTCCACCTGTACTTCGACGGAGTGGGCGGGGCGCGGGTGCACGCCAAGTACCTTCGCCCCAAGCGCGCGCGCGGGCGGCACCCGGCGCTGCTCGAGTTCCACGGGTACACCGGGGACAGCGGGGACTTCGCGCCCAAGCTCGGGTGGGTCGCCGCCGGGCTCTCGGTGGCATCGCTCGACTGCCGGGGGCAGGCCGGGCTCAGCGAGGATCGGGGCGGCGTCCGCGGCACCACGCAGGCGGGGCACATCATCCGCGGGCTCGAGGACGCCCCCGACAAGCTCCTCTACCGGCAGATCTTCCTCGACACCGCCCAGCTCGCGCGGATCGTGATGGGCTTCGAGGAGGTGGATCCCGAGCGGGTGGGCGCGCGCGGGGCCTCGCAGGGGGGCGCGCTCACGTTGGCCTGCGCCGCCCTCGAGCCGCGCATCCGGCGGATCGCGCCGGTCTACCCGTTCCTGTCCGACTACCAGCGGGTGTGGGAGATGGATCTGGCCAAGGACGCCTACCACGAGCTGCGCGAGTTCTTCCGGCGGCACGATCCCACCCACGCCCGGATCGGTCACTGGTTCGAGCGCCTCGGCTACATCGACGTGCAGCACCTGGCCCCGCGCATCCGCGCCGAGGTGATGATGGGCGTCGGCCTGATGGATACCGTCTGTCCGCCCTCCACCCAGTTCGCCGCCTACAACAAGATCACCTCCCCCAAGACCCGCATCATCTACCCCGACTTCGCCCACGAGCACCTCCCCGGCTGGGCCGACCGCGAGTTCGCGTTCTTCGGGAACCTCTAGGAGGGACGGCGCGGCCGAGGCACGTCAGGCCCCGCCCCTGTCCCTGGCGGGTGCCAGTGCGCCTCGAAGGAGGCCCGCAGAGCTCCTCGTACACGAGGGTGGCTTTCGTGTGCGCCGCGATCCGGAATCGGGCGCGCTCGAGTGGTTCGACCCCCGAGGGCGCCAGATCCGGGAGGTTCCATCGTGCGGGCTCGCGGTCGGCCAGACGCCGAGCCTGCTTGCCCTCGGCGAGCGAGGGGTCGCCTTGCCGCTCGACGCGAACGTGAACGCATGTGGCCGGGATGGGGATCCGGTCGATTACGAGGCCGTCTTCGATACACTGACCTGCGTGGACACTTTGTTCGCGTCTGCGTGATGCCGCCGAACGGCTCGCCTTCGGCACTCCGATACTATGCGATCCCAGAACCAGGCGCGGGCGCTGCCATCTTCATGGCCGCGAAGTCGGTCTCGGTCGTCGCGTCATAGCCTTTCTCCCGAAGCGCGAAATACGTTTCGCAGTTCGTCATTGCTGAATGCTCGCGGTCGGACGGTACCGCTACTCGGCAGTGCGCGACCCCTGCGACGACGCAAGGCGCTCAAGCCGAGCCGCTGGCGGCCGATGTCAAGTGGGATGCTGTCGGATATCGCGGTCCTGTTGCTGGTGGATGCAGGCAAAGTGCCGGCGGGCGTGACGGCCGTGTTCCTGGACGAGGAGGACCCCACGGTCAGGCGGGTCATGCTCGTCCTCGCGATTCTGGCGGCGGCGGGGGCGGCTGCTGCCCTCGCTTGTCACTCGGGGCAGGTCACCGGTCCCGTGATGCTGCTGATTGCCGCCGGGATGTTCGGGCTCTTCGCGACGCCCACCTTGCGGCGGCCAGAAGACCAGCCGATCCGGCGACAGGTGGCGGTGGTGACCGAGGAGTCGATCATCATCCGGGACGAACATGGCCTGCGCACCTGGAGGCTCGATGACGTCCGGGGCATCGTCGCGAGGATTCACGACAAGCAAGCCATGTTGATGCTCGTGGATGCCGACGGGGCAGAACATCCCTTGCCGCCGCTCCACAGCAGCCGAGGCGCGAACCTGCGCGCGCTCATCACCCAGCGGCTCGCGACCAGTCCCCGCAGCCCATGAATGGACGCACGGCAGCGCCGTGCCCTTCGCGCGCTAGTGTCCTGTCTGAGAAATGCGTTGCATGAGTCGTCGACAAGCCGGGCTGGCCGCAAGGCGCGACGACGACGCGTACCCGTAGGTACGGTGAGGAGGAGCAACGCAGCGGCCGGGCTGGATCGTCGTCGAAATATGTGACGGATTTCTCAGACAGGACACTACGGCGTTGCCAGCCGCTCGATGTCGGGGCTCTCGAGGACGCGCTTCGGAGCGCCGCGCCGGGCGACGGCCAGCATGGCCTTTCCGATGTTCTCGGTGGTGGTGACGTGGCTCGGCAGGAGCCACTTCAGCACCGGAAAGAGAGGCCTCGTGAAGACGTACAGCGTCCGGTACAGGCGGGTCCGCGACACGATCCCGTGCATCGCATGGATGTAGGCGGGGCGGAACATGAAGGCCCCCCCGGTCTTACGGGCGTCCCCGGTCTCCGCGCTCTCGCCGACGTTCGCGAACGGCAGACCGAGCAACGTGTTCTCCGTCTGGCCCTTGACCCGCGCCCACATCGAGCGCCCCTGGCCGGTGCTGTCCGTCCCCGCCCCGCTCACGAAGACCAGCACGGCGGTCGGGCTGTGTTTGACCAGCGTGCGCCCGGCGGCCAGCGCGTAGTCGTAGGTGATCCTCCGGTAGTCGGCCTCGCGCATGCCGGCCGACGAGACGCCGAGACAGTCGAAGCAGGCGTCCACCCCGTCGAATTCGTGCTCGATCGCCGTCAGGTCAGCCAGATCCCCGTGGACCACCTCGCGCAGCTTCGGGTGCGCGGCGCCGGTGGCCCGACGGCCCACCGACACCACCGCCGTCACCTCGGGGTCGCTCAGGCACTCGCGCAGCACGCCCTGGCCAATCATGCCGCTCGCGCCGAAGAGCACGATCTTCATCGCGCGGTCTTCATCGCGCGGTGGTCCCGCCGCCGGGCGCGCTGGCGAGCCGAACCGCGGAGTACTCGGGGTGCCCTGGACAGCTCGGGGGATTGAGCTTGCGAACCTCGAGCCGGAACCGCGCCTCGGGCGCCAGCGCCTGCAGCGCATCCAGAATCCGCCGCGCCAGCGATTCGAGCAAGCGGTGGGGCTCGCCCGTCCCGATCTTGACCACCACGTCCGCGAGCACGCTGTAATCGAGGGCGTCGGCCAGCCGATCCGTGGTCTGACCGCCGTCGCCGTCGATCTCGGCCTCGAGATCGGCCTCGAAGCGCCGCAGGCTCCGCCGCTCGATCGCCGTGGCGCCGTGGCGCCCCTCGAACCCCAGGCGCCGCAATACGACGATCATCGTGACTCCGCCTGCATCGCGCTCGCCAGGGCCTCGCCGTCGCTGCCCGCCGGCGCGCGATCAGCGCGCGCCGGCGCCAGCACCAGCACCGACCTTGGCCCCGCCGCCCGTCTCGGCCTCCTCGGCCTCCTCGGCCTCCGCCTGGGCCTCCTTGCGCAGCTTGCGCTTGATGATCTCGCGCTTGACGGGGCCGCACTGGTCGATGAGCAGCCGCCCCACCAGGTGATCGTGCTCGTGCTGCAGGGCCCGCGCGAACAGTTCGGCGCCCTCGACCTCGAACGGGTTCCCGTCCACGTCGAGCGCGCGCACCCGGGCCCGCATCCCACGCTTGACCGGGATGTAGATCCCGGGAAACGACAGGCACCCCTCGTCGCCGGTCTGAAACTCCTCGGAGATGGACACGAGCTCCGGGTTGATGAAGACCTTCGGCCCCGAGTCGTCCGCGCCCCCCGCCACCGGGCCGTCCACGATGAAGAGCCGCAGCGGCGCCCCGACCTGGATGGCCGCCAGGCCGGCACCGTTCGACGCAAACATGGTTTCCGCCATGTCAACGACGAGGCTCCTGAGGGCGTCGTCGAACGCCGTGACCTCCTGCGACTTCTCGCGGAGCCTGGGATTCGGGTAGCGCAAAATCGGTCGTATGGCCATGATGTCTCGGTGGGTTTTCCGTTTCGACGGGAATTTTGAGGATGACACTTGACTGTCGACCCCGCAAGGCGCCATCCAGCACGCGCCAGCGCCAGGCGCCAGCGGATAGACCCGGCGGATAGGCAGGGAGGGATAGACAGCGTAACGCTTTCCCCCTAAGAATCAGGCCCATGGTGAATTCGTTTGGAGCTCGGTCGACGCTCGAGGTCGGTCAACGGGAATATGTGATCTATCGCCTGTCGGCGCTGGCCACCTCCGGCTTCAATCCGGCGCGCTTGCCATTCTCGTTGCGTGTGCTCCTCGAGAACCTCCTCCGCTGCGAGGACGGGCGGGTAGTCAAGGCCGCGGACATCCGGGCGCTCGCCGGATGGAACCCCAAGGCCGCCCCCTCGGAGGAGATCGCCTTCATGCCGGCCCGCGTGCTGCTGCAGGACTTCACCGGTGTACCGGCGGTGGTGGATCTGGCCGCCATGCGTGACGCCATGAAGCGCATGGGCGGCGACCCGGGTCGCATCAACCCCCTCTTGCCCGCCGAGCTGGTGATCGATCACTCGGTGCAGGTCGACGAGGCCGGCCACGCCAACGCCTTCTCTCTCAACGCCAGCATCGAGTTCGCCCGCAACCGCGAGCGGTACGCCTTCCTGCGCTGGGGCCAGTCGGCCTTCCGCAACTTCGCCGTGGTCCCCCCCGACACGGGCATCGTGCACCAGGTCAACCTCGAATACCTGGCGCGCGTGGTCTTCACCACCGACCCCGCGCCCGGCGCCGCGCAGCTCGCCTACCCCGACACCGTGGTCGGGACGGACTCGCACACGACCATGATCAATGGCCTCGGGGTGCTCGGCTGGGGCGTGGGCGGAATCGAGGCCGAGGCCGCCATGCTCGGGCAGGCGGCCTCCATGCTGATCCCGCAGGTGATCGGCTTCAAGCTGCACGGCAAGATGCGCGAGGGGTCGACCGCCACCGATCTCGTGCTCACGGTGACCGAGCAGCTTCGGAAGAAGGGCGTGGTCGGGAAGTTCGTCGAATTCTTCGGGCCCGGGGTGCGCGCGCTGTCGCTCGAGAATCGCGCCACCATCGCCAACATGGCGCCCGAGTACGGCGCGACCTGTGGCTTCTTCCCGGTCGACGCCGAGACCCTGCGGTTCCTGCGCTTCTCGGGGCGCAGCGAGGAGCAGGTTGCGCTGGTCGAGGCGTACTGTCGCGAGCAGGGGCTGTTCCTCACCGCCGAGTCCCCCGAGGCCGAGTACACCGACGTGGTCGAGCTCGATCTCGCCCAGGTCGAGCCGAGTGTGGCGGGCCCCAAGCGCCCCCAGGATCGGGTGAGCCTGTTTTCCACCAAGAAGTCCTTCGAGCACGCGCTGCCGTCGCTGACCAAGGCCAAGAAGCCAACCGTGGCCGCCGCGCCAGGTGGCTCCGCCGTGCCCGCCGCCGCTGCGGCCCTGCCCGAGCTCAAGCACGGCTCGGTGGTGATCGCCGCCATCACGAGCTGCACCAACACCTCGAACCCGTCGGTGCTGGTGGCGGCCGGCCTCCTGGCGAAGAAGGCGGTGGAGCGCGGGCTCGCGACCAGGCCATGGGTCAAGGCCTCCCTCGCCCCCGGCTCGAAGGTCGTCACGGAGTATCTGGCCGCCGCCGGCCTGACGCCCTTCCTCGATCGGCTGCGCTTCAACCTGGTCGGCTACGGCTGCACTACCTGCATCGGCAACTCCGGACCGCTGCCGGCCGAGGTCTCCCTGGCCATCGAGCAACGCGATCTGGTGGTGGCCTCGGTCCTCTCGGGCAACCGCAACTTCGAGGGGCGCATCAACCCCGACGTCCGCGCCAACTACCTCATGTCGCCCCCGCTGGTGGTGGCGTATGCGCTGGCCGGGCGGATCGACATCGATCTCGACAAGGAGCCGCTCGGCACCGGCGCCGACGGCGGCCCGGTCTACCTCAAGGACGTGTGGCCGACCAACGACGAGGTCGCGGCCGCTGTCAGCGCCGCCGTCAAGCCCGCGCAGTACCAGTCGAGCTACGCGGTGGTCTTCGAGGGCGACGAGCGCTGGCGCAAGCTCGACGTCCCCAAGGGCGAGACCTTCGCCTGGGACGGCGGGTCGACCTACGTCAAGAACCCGCCGTACTTCGACGGCATGCCGCGAATCCCGGGCCCCATCGCCGACCTGGCCGGGATCCGCGTGCTCGCCGTGCTCGGTGACAGCGTGACGACCGACCACATCTCGCCGGCCGGCTCGATCAAGAAGGACGGGCCCGCCGGCAAGTACCTGATCGCGAACGGCGTCGATCCCAAGGACTTCAACTCCTACGGGGCGCGGCGCGGGAACCACGAGGTGATGGTGCGCGGGACCTTCGCCAACACCCGGCTCAAGAACCTGCTCGCCCCCGGGACCGAGGGCGGGGTCACCCGCCACTTGCCGGGCGGCGAGGCGATGTCGATCTTCGATGCCTCCGAGCGCTACGCCCGCGAGGGGGTTCCTCTCGCGGTGCTGGCGGGCAAGGAGTACGGCAGCGGGTCGTCCCGCGACTGGGCAGCCAAGGGGCCGAAGCTGCTCGGCGTGCGGCTGGTCATCGCGGAGAGCTACGAGCGCATCCACCGGTCGAACCTGGTGGGGATGGGCATCGTTCCGCTGCAGTTCCAGCCCGGGGAGAACGCCGAGAAGCTGGGCCTGACCGGTGAGGAGATCTTCGAGACCGTCGGGCTGCCGGCCGCGCTCGCCGGCAACTTCTCGGCCGGCCTACCGGTGCTGGTCCGGGCCCGTCGCGCCGACGGGACCACCACGGAGCTCACCACCATCCTGCGCATCGACACCCCCCAGGAGGTGGTCTATTACCAGCACGGGGGCATCCTGCCGTATGTCCTGCGGCAGCTGGCCCAGGCGACCCCGAGCTGACGGGCGGGCCGCGAAGAGGCAGCCGCCCGCCGTGATCCTGAAGAGCAGCACCCACCCGCGGTGGTTCGCCGCCGCGAGCCGCGACCTGCAGGCCCTGCTATCGGACCACCTGCACTGCGAGCGAAAGGCGGCCGAGAACGCCCTCTCGCTGGTGCGACGGTATCCCCACCGGGCCGATTCGGTGAACGCCCTCGGGCGCCTGGCCCACGAGGAGACCAGTCACGTGATCCAGGTCGCGGAGCGCCTCGCCGAGCGCGGGTGGCTGCCCCGTCCCGACACGCCGAACCTCTACGCCCGCGCGCTCTTCGCCGAGGTGCGCGGCTGCGAGCCCGAGCGGCTGGTCGATCTGCTGCTGGTGGCGGCCTTCATCGAGGCCCGCTCGCACGAGCGCCTGAGCCTCCTCGCGCGCGGGTTCGTGGAGCACGGCGAGTCGGAGCTCGGGTGGTTCTATCGCGGTCTCGCCAACGCCGAGGAACGCCACGCCGAGACCTTCCTCGACCTCGCGGCCAGGCTGGTCACGGGCGACGTCTTCGCTGCGCGCCGGGACGACTTCGCGGGGCGCGAGGCCGAGATCCTCGCTGCGCTGCCCCACGCCGCCCGCATTCACTGACCGCCGCCGAGGGGACCGGGTCCTCGGATCGGGTCAGCGGGCGCCCGGGTGGGTCCCGAGGTTCGGATCGTAGACCGGATGTCCTTCGAACACGTGCTCCGCCTTGATGTAGCGCACGGTGCCCGAACGGGAGCGCATCACCACCGAGTGGGTCACCGCGCCGGTCTTGGTGTAGCGCACGCCGCGCAGCAAGAAGCCGTCGGTGACCCCGGTGGCGGCGAACATGACGTCCCCGCCCGCCAGATCGTCGATGCCGTAGATGCGCGCGGGATCGGTGATCCCCATGCGGGCCGCGCGATCGACCTCGTCCTGGTTGCGAAAGCGCAGGATGCCCTGCATGTCGCCGCTCGCGCAGCGCAGACCGGCCGCGGCCAGCACCCCCTCGGGGGCGCCCCCGATCCCCAGCAGCACGTCGACCCCGGTCTCGTCGTTGGTGGTGGCGAGCGCTCCGCCCACGTCACCGTCGGAGATGAGGCGGATGCGCGCGCCCGCCCGGCGGACCTCGGCGATGAGGGCGTCGTGCCTCGGGCGGGCCAGGATGACGGCGGTGAGATCCGAGACGGAGACGCCCTTGGCCTCGGCGATGGCGGCGAGGTTGTGGGTCGGGCTGCGGCGGATGTCGACCGCGCCGCGCGCCACCCTTCCGACCGCGATCTTCTCCATGTACGTGTCGGGCGCGTTCAAGAAGTGCCCGTGCTCGGCCATGGCCACCACCGCTACCGCATCGGCGAGCCCGTCGGCCACCAGGTTGGTCCCCTCGACCGGGTCGACCGCGATGTCGACGGCGGGCGCGTCGAGGCCGCCGTCTCCGAGCGCCTCGCCGATGAAGAGCATGGGGGCCTCGTCCCGCTCGCCCTCGCCGATCACCACTGTGCCGCGTACGTGCAGGTAGCCGAAGGTGGAGCGCATGGCCTCGGTGGCCGCCCGGTCGGCCTCGTCGCGCTGGCCGAGGCCCACGTAGCGGGCGGCGGCCAGCGCCGCGGCCTCCGTGACCCGAACCACTTCGAGGGCGAGGTTTCTGTCCATTCTCTCGAAGGGTATCCCCGCCCGCGCTCGCCGGTCCAGGAAATCGTCGCCGGCTCGGCGAACGCCTCGGGCCCGTCGACGCCTCTGGTTTGTTACGTCGAATGCGCCAACTTGAAACGGAAAGCCGTTCAAGCTCTGGCTACATTCACCTCGCAGTTGGGGAATGACAACGAGTCAGAGCGGGTACCGGGGGGGAAGATATTCGGGGGCTTCACGGGGCCATTGCTGAGATCGGGTTGGGGCCAGGTGAGTCGGGTCGGGGGGCGTCGGGTTAGTGGGTTTTCGTGATCTTGGCAAGGCCCCGTGGACGGTCGGGGTCGTACCCTCGTCGGCGTGCGGTTTCCGCCGCGAGGAGCTGGCCCGGAACCACGCCCGCAATGGGCGAAAGCCACTCCGGCAGGGCGTTCGAGAACGGAAGGAACGCGGTGGGCGTGCTGCCTGCGCTGGCAAAGATGGGGGCCGTGGGCTCGACGTTGGAAACAATCGTCAGGGGGGCTCCGCGGTGGCCGATTTCAGCCAGAAGCGGGGCAAGCTCGGGGAGGGTGGGGCCAGCGACGGCCAGCACGATCGTCGGGACCTGCGCGTCGATGACGGCGATCGGACCGTGCCACAGATCCGGCGGGGCCTGGGCCTCGGCGGACAGATAGGCGGTCTCCTTGAGCTTGAGCGCGATCTCGAATGCCGTCGAGAAGTTGAATCCGCGGCCGACGACGAAGAGTCGCGTGGTGGTCGCGTCGATGAGCGCGGCGGCCCGCGCCACCACCTCCGGCGGGCAGAGCGCGAGGGTCTCGTCGACGGCGTCGGGGACCCGCGCGAGCTCGGACCATCGTTGCGCGCGATCGCCGCGGTCGCCGTCGTCGTTGTCGTCGTTGTCGTCGTTGTCGTTGTTGTCGTTGTCTTGGGGGGCGCCCATCGCCGCGCTCAGCATGGCGAGCGCGGTCAGCTCGGCGGTGTAGGTCTTGGTCGCGGCCACCGCGTGCTCGGGCCCGGCGTGCAGCGGCAGGACATACCGGCAAGCCCGCGCCAGCGGTGATCCGAGCACGTTGGTGAGCGCAATCGTCAGGGCCCCCTGGCGCGCGCCTTCCGCGGCGAGCGCCGTGATGTCCGGCGACTCGCCCGACTGGCTGATGCCGAGCAGGAGCGCCCCGCGCAGATCGGGAGGCGATCCATAGAGCGTGAGCAGGGAGGGCGCGCCCAGGCTGACCACCAGGCGGTTGTGGGCGCCGAACAGGTACTTCGCGTAGCGAGCGGCGTTGTCCGAGCTGCCCCGCGCGGCCGTCACGACGAAGCGCGGCGCGAAGGCGCGCACCGCGGCCCCGACCTTCTCGAAGGCGGCGCGGTCGGACAGCAGGCGGCGCAGGGTGATGGCCTGGCCGCGAAGCTCACGTTCGAAATGCGTCGACATCGCCGCCTCGAACGAAGGCCAGCTGCCCGCCGACGAAGGTGACGAGGACGTTCAGCTCCGCGTCGAGCAGGACCAGATCCGCCGGGTCGCCGACCTCGAGTCTCCCGGCCCGGCCTCCGAGCGCGCTGCCGGGCGTGGCGGTGGCGAGCCGCAAGATCTCGGCGGTGCCGAGCGCGGTCGCCGCGCGCACGTTTCGCAGCGCCTGGTCGAGCGGGACGGTCGCGCCCGCCAGCGTGCCGTCGGGGAGGCGGGCCGCGGAGCCCTCGAGCCGCAGCGTCTGGCCGGCGAGCCGCGCGACGCGCGGAGCTCCCGTCCCCGGGGCCTGGTCCTGACCCTGATCCTGACCGGGCGGAGGGCCCGACGGCAACCCTGCCGCGCTGATCGCGTCCGAGACGATGGCGCGTCGCCCAGGAGGCTTGGCCGCGAGACCGAGCTTGAGGACCGCGCGGTGCAGGTGCAGGCCATCCGCGATGAACAGGGCCGTCACGCGATCGTCCGCCAGCGCCGCGCCCACCACGCCCGGCGCGCGGTGGTGCAGTGGCGGCATGGCGTTCCACACGTGGGTCGCGAACCGCGCTCCGGCGTCGATGGCGCGGGTGGCGAGGTCGAAGGAGGCGTCGGTGTGTCCGAGGCTGACGCCGATCCCGCGCGCCGTGAGGTCGCCGACGAGCTCGAGGGTTCGTTCGCGCTCCGGGGCCAGGGTGACCAGCGCCACGCCGGCGCCTCGTGCACGCCTCGACGGTGCCGCGGCCAGGATCCGCGCGAGCCCCTCGGCCGATGCCGCCTCGATCGCCGCGCGATCGTGCGCGCCCGCGCGCGTCGGAGCGAGCAGGGGCCCCTCGAGGTGCAGCCCGCCGATTCGCGCCCCGGGCGTCTGTCGCGGCCCGGCCGCCCGCTCGAAGGCGGTGAAGGCCTCCGCGTAGTCGCCTTCCGGGCGGCTCACCAGCGTGGGCAGGAAGAGGGTCACTCCGGTCTCGGGGAGTCTGCCCGCCAGCGCCACCAGGGCATCGGCATCCTCGCCGACCTCGAAACCGAAGCCCCCATTGACCTGCAGATCCACGAA
The DNA here is from genome assembly GCA_964540815.1 of uncultured Myxococcales bacterium. GTDB lineage: Bacteria > Myxococcota_A > Polyangia > Fen-1088 > Fen-1088 > CAZIOH01. The sequence goes on from CAZIOH010000008.1 coordinate 80,706, forward strand.
ACCCGGCGACACGATCGGCGCGCCGAAGCGCACCGTGGGCAGCGGCGCGCCGCTCGCGATCGGGTGGCGGGCGGCCACCCGGCCTGCGTCGATCACCACTGCCGTCTCGCCCGCATCGATGCCACCGTCGACCAGCCGGCCGAGAACCGCGAACGAAGGTGGGGGATGTGGCATGTCGATGGCGGGCAGGGCAGCGGGCTCCGAGCCCGGATCGTAACATGTCGCGCCGCGATCCAGCCGCGTCACACGGCCCGGCTCGGTTGCTGCCGGTTGCCGCGGCCTTGCTGCTGGCCTTGCTGCTGGCTTTGCTGCTCGCAATTGCTGCTAGCATTGGCCTCTGGTCGCACCATGCCGCGTTCGGGCCATTTTCTGGCAGCAGCGGAATCGCCGGGCTCACCGGTGACGGCCTGGCTCGGGCCGACCAACACCGGCAAGACCCACCGCGCCATCGAGCGGATGCTCGAATGCCGGACCGGGATCATCGGTCTGCCTCTGCGGCTCCTCGCCCGGGAGGTCTACGATCGGGTGACCGCCCGGCTCGGCGAGCGGGCGGTCGCGCTCGTGACCGGCGAGGAGAAGCGCGTCCCGCCGCATCCCCGCTACTGGGTGTGCACGGTCGAGGCCATGCCGGCGCCCGAGGCGCTGCCAGGCGGGGCGGTCGAGTTCGTAGCCATCGACGAGATCCAGCTGGCCGGCGATCGCGAGCGCGGGCACGTGTTCACCGACCGCGTGCTGCACGCCCGAGGCACGCGCGAGACGTACCTGATGGGCTCGGACACCATCCGCCCCCTGCTCCGTCGCCTGGTTCCGGCGGCGACCGTCGAGGGCCGTCCGCGCCTCTCGGCCCTGACCGGCGCCGGGAGCCTCTCCGTCGGGGCGCTGCCGCCGCGAACCGCGGTGGTCGCCTTCTCGGCGGCGCGGGTGTACGAGCTCGGGGAGCGCCTGCGGGCGAGGCGGGGCGGCGCGGCCATCGTGCTCGGCGCGCTGTCGCCCCGGGTGCGCAACGCCCAGGTGGCCATGTACCAGGCCGGCGAGGTCGACTACATGGTGGCGACCGACGCCATCGGGCTCGGCCTCAACATGGACGTCGAGTGCGTGGCCTTCGCCGATCTGCACAAGTTCGACGGTCGCAAGCGGCGGGCGCTGCAGGACGCGGAGCTGGCCCAGATCGCTGGCCGGGCCGGGCGCCACGCCAACGACGGCCGGTTCGCGACGCTCGAGCCGCTGCCGCCGCTCGCGCCGGGCACCACGCGGGCGATCGAGCGGCATCGCTTCGCGGCGCAGACGCGGGTGTACTGGCGGCCGCACGTTCTCGACTTCTCGTCCCTCGGGGCGCTCCAGGCCAGCTTGCGGCAACGACCGACCGAGGGCCACCTGGTCGCGGCCGACGACGCCGAGGATCTGCGCGCGCTCGACCACCTCGCGCTGGATCCCGAGGTGGTGGCGCGCGCGGGCGGCCCGGCGGCGGTCGGGCTGCTGTGGCAGGTCTGCCAGGTCCCCGACTTTCGCAGCATCAAGTGCGACGATCACTTCCGGCTCCTGCGGTCGCTCTACCTTCAGCTCGCGAGCCCTGCCCCGCGGTTGTCGAGCGACTGGATCGCCAGGCACGTGGCGCCGCTCGCCGACGTGGAGGGGGACATCGACACCCTGCTCGGGCGGATGGCGGGCATCCGGACGTGGACCTACGTCTCGAACCAGGCGAGCTGGCTGGCGGACGCGGAGCACTGGCAGGACCAGACCCGGATCATCGAGGATCGGCTGTCGGATGCCGTGCACGAGCGGCTGGTCGAGCGCTTCGTCGACCCGCGGGCGCCGAGGCGCCGGCGGGCGCTCACGCAGACGCAGAGCCAGAGCCACACCAAGAGCCACACGACGTTCGCCGAACAGTTGCGCGCGCACATCGGCCACGTCGGGCCAGACAGCTCCGGTGACTTGAACGGTGACGTGGCAGAGGGCCCTGTCCGCGACGATGCCTGCGTGCACGCCTGGGTCGCGGCCCCGCACTCCGCCTTTCGCCTGGAGGCCGACGAGCGCATCGCGGTCGACCGCGAGATCGTCGGGCGCCTCGGACGTGGCGTGGATCTCCTGCGCCCGGAGATCACGCTCGTCACCGAGCGGGCCCTCGGGGCGGGGGCACGCCTGCGGCTCGGGCGGCGCTTGCTCGCCTGGGCCCGCGACCTCGTCGCCGAGCTGGTCGCCCCTCTGCGCAGCGCGCGCGACGAACCCGAGCTGTCGCCGGCGGCGCGCGGGTTGCTCTACCAGCTCGAGCAGAGCCTCGGCACGGTGTCGGCGCGGGACGCGCTCGAGCAGCTCGAGGCCCTCGATCCGGCCATGCGCACCCGGCTCGGGCGGCTCGGCGTCCGGCTCGGCCAGCACGTGGTCTACGTGCCGGCGCTGCTCGCCCCCGGGGTGATCCGGACCCGGGCCGCCCTGTGCAACGCCTACCTCGGCGGCAACGCCGGCCCGCGCAGAGAGCGCGTGCGCATCGAGGCACCGCGGCCGGGCGCAGTCTCGTTGCGGGTCGAGCCAGCCGTGCCGGTTCCCGCCTACGCGGCGATCGGCTACCCGGTGTTCGGGGCGCGCGCCATCCGGGCCGACCAGGTCGACGCCGTCGGCGCACGCCTGCGCGGCCACGCGCGCGCACACGACGTGGCGAGCCGGCTCGGCTGCCCGCCCACCGAGGTCGAGTCGGTGCGCGCGGCCTTCGGCTGAGGCGGCTGGCGGGGGGCCAATCCTCAGGGCCGAATCGCCAGGGAGTCGAGCAGCAGGGTCATGCTGGGCTCGGTCAGCTCCACCGCGCGCCGGAGCCGCTCGACGTTGCGACCGAGGCGCATGGGGTCCAGATCGACCGCGTAGGCGTGCCGGAGGAAGTGTCGAAAGCCCAGCAGATCCTCCCAGTCGCGCTCGGCTTCGGCGGGGAAGAGGGGTGGGCGGATGCCCGGCAGGGACAGGGCGGCGTCGCCGAGCAGGGCTCGGTGCCAGCGCTCGCCCGAGCGTTCGGGCAGGGCGCAGGGCGCGTTCAACGGCCAGCAGGATCTGTTCGAGCGCCTGGTAGGCATGATCGATCGCCAGGGCCACGAACGCCGCCTCCGGACCGCTGCGGGCGGGATCGACGGATTCGGCCCGCGCGAACTGGCGCCGCACCTCCCGCCAGTCGCGCGCAACCTCGGACTGGATCGCTGCGAGGCGGACATCGGTGGGACTCACAAGGGAGAGCCTTCGCGCAAGGCGCGCTCGACCAGGGTGGCGGGCGCGCGCTCGAGCTCGACCACGTGAACGGGCCGATCGGCGACCCTCCAGACGGCTGCCGCCAGCGCATCGGGATCGGCGCAGCCCTCGACCAGCAGGTCCACATCGCTGCGCTCGCCGGGCTCGCCCCAGGCGAACGATCCGAACAGCCAGACCCGGCGGCAGTCTCCCGCCGCCCGGGCCTCGGCGACGGCCTTGGACACCGCTGGCAGGACGACCGCCCGCCGGCACTCGGCGGCGGCCTCCTCGCGCGCGAGATCCTCCTCGATCACCGCCACCACCCGGCGACGGAATGCGGCGAGCAAGGCGCGATCCATGCCCAATCATGAATCGAAGGGGCGCCCACCTGCAACCTCTTGCCCAACCTCTGGCCACCGACCGCGCCCTGGCTTCTCGGAAGTTGAGTTGTGCCCGGCGCTCCGGTAACAAGGACGGATGCTGCGCTTGTGCGGGGTCACCATCCTTCTCGGCGGCTGGCTGGCCGCGGTGCCGCGAGGCGGGTGGTGCGCCGCCCCGTCGGGAGCGCCGGCGGCCATGGCCGCGCCGGCGGTCGGGGCCCCACCCGCGGGATCCGTCCCCCCAAGCGCACCCGCACCGGCGGCCCGTGCCGTGACCAAGGAGAGCGCCATGAGGACCCCCGGCTCCGCGTTTCCGTTCCCCGTCGACGAGAAGGTCCTGCCAAACGGGCTCCGCGCCTACGCGGTCCACTACGACTCGCCGGGCATCGTCGCCTACTACTCGGTGGTGCGCACCGGGAGCCGCAACGAGGTCGAGCCGGGCAAGTCGGGGTTCGCCCACTTCTTCGAGCACATGATGTTCCGGGGCACGGAGAAGTACTCGCAGGATGCCTACAACGGGGTCATCAAGGAGATCGGCGCGGACTCGAACGCCTACACCTCCGAGGACCTGACCGTGTACCACATCCTGGCGGGCAAGGACGCGCTCCCCCGCATCGTCGAGATCGAGGCCGATCGCTTCCAGCACCTCGCGTACAGCCAGCCGGACTTCGAGAAGGAGGCCCGCGCCGTCCTCGGGGAGTACAACAAGGGGGCCTCGAGCCCGATGCAGAAGCTCTACGAGGCCCTCTACGACGCGGCTTTCACCGCCCACACCTACAAGCACACGACCATCGGCTTCTTGAAGGACATCGAGGCCATGCCGCAGCAGTTCGCGTACTCGCGCCAGTTCTTCGACCGCTACTACCGCCCCGACAACATCACCCTCATCGTGGTGGGGGACGTGGACACGGCGTCGACCTGGAAGCTGCTCGAGGACCACTACGGCGGCTGGGCCAGCGGTCCCCCGCGCCCTGCCGTGCCGCGGGAGCCGCCCCAGGCCAAGGAGGCGCGGGTGTCGCTCGGCTGGAAGGGGGCCACCTTGCCGACCATGATGATGGGGTTTCACACCCCGGGCTTCTCCACCACCAACGTGGATCTGGCGGCGCTCGACGTCCTCGCCGAGCTGCTCTTCGCCGAGCGCGCGCCCCTCTACAAGAAGCTGGTGATCACCGAGCAAAAGGTCGAGTCACTGGCCGGCTCGAACGACGCCCACGTCGATCCCAACCTCTTCACGGTGCTGGCGCGGATCAAGAAGCCGGCCGATATCGCGTCGGTCGAGCAGGCCATCGAGGCCGAGGTGAAGCGGATCGCCGAGGAGGGGGTCGACGGCAAGACGCTCGGCGAGGTGCTGTCGCACGTGAAGTACGCCTTCGCCGGGCAGCTCTCCACCGCCGACAAGACCGCCAATGTGGCCGCCCAGTTCGTGGCGCTGACCGGCCACCTCGACGCCATCAACGCCTACTTCTCGCTCTACGACAAGGTCACGCCGGCCGACGTGCGCCGGGTGGCCAGGCAATACTTCACCCCCGCCAATCGCACGGTCGTGGTGCTGAAGGCGGATCCGTGATCCCGCCCGCGCTCATGCTCCTGGCGCTGGCAGCGGGCGGCGGGGCGAGCCCGGCCGCGGTGCCGAACGTCCGCGTCCGCGTGCCCGTGCCCGTTTCCGCTCCCGCCCCTGCCCGAGCTCCGAAATCCACCTCGAAAGGAAAGGGAATGCCGCGCACGGTGTTCATACCCTCGCCGAACAACCCGCTGGTGGCGCTGCGGCTCTACTTCGAGGTCGGCTCCTCCGATGACCCGCCCGGGAAGGAGGGCCTCGCCGCCCTCACCTCCGATGTGCTCGGGGAGGGGGGCACCCAGAAGAGAACCTACGCCGAGGTGCTGGACGCGCTCTATCCGCTCGCGGCCCACATTCAGGTCATCGGCGACAAGGACTCCCTGGTCTTCGAGGGGACCGTGCACCGGGACAACCTGGCGGCCTTCGCCGATCTGCTCGCCGAGCAGGTGCTCACCCCGCGCTTCGCCCCGGAGGACTTCGCGCGCACCCGCCAGAACGCCAGCGACTACCTGGCCAAGACCCTGCGCGGCAACAACGACGAGGAGCTCGGCAAGCAGGCCTTGTCCACCCTGATGTACCCCGGTCACCCCTATGCCCACCCCACCTCCGGGACGGTGGCGGGCCTGGCGGCCATCACCGTCGACGACGTGAGGGCCTTCTATGCCTCGCACTTTGCCAGGGACCGCCTGATCGTCGGGGTGGCGGGCGGCTATCCAGCCGGCTTCGCCGAGGCCTTCGCGGCCCGGTTCGCCGCGCTCCCCGCCGCGGGTGCACCCCGCCCGAAGTTGCCGGCGCCGCCCGTCCGCAACAAGGGGGACAAGAAGCACGCCGAGATCCTGCTGGTCGAGAAGGACGCGCGCGCGGACGCCATCTCCATCGGCTATCCCATCTCGCTCACGCGCTCCGATCCCGACTTCTATCCGCTCACGGTCGCGCGGTCGTACCTGGGAGAGCACCGGACCTTCAACGGCGTCCTCATGAACCGCCTGCGCGGAGATCGGGGCCTCAACTACGGCGACTACGCGTACATCGAGAGCTTCATCCAGGACGGCTGGTCGACCTTCCCGCACCCCAACGTCCTGCGGCGACAGCAGCACTTCGAGATCTGGCTCCGGCCCGTGCCCCCGCAAAACGCGCTGTTCGCCTTGCGCGGGGCGGTCTACTACACGCGCCAGCTCATCAAGAACGGCATCCCCGAGGCGGGCTTCGAGTCGACCCGCCGCTTCCTCGGAAACTACGCCGATCTGTGGACCCAGGACGTCTCGCGGCGCCTGGGGTACGCCATCGACGCCAAGGTGTCGGGGAAGGATCTTGTCCACGAGCTCAAGGCGCGCCTCGCGAGCATGAAGAAGGCCGAGGTGGACCGGGTGATCCGCAAGTACTTCCAGCTCGACGACTTCTCGGCGGTGATCGTCACCGACAAGGCCGCCGAGGTGCGCGCCCGCCTGCTCGATGGCAAGCCGTCGCCCATGACCTACGACACGGCCGGGACGGCCGCCGCCATCCTCGAGGAGGACAAGCACATCGAGGTCGAGCCCTTGCCCGTGACCCCGGACTCCGTGCGCATCGTTCGCGTGGAGCAGCTGTTCGAGCGTTGAGGCGGCCGGAGGGGATGGCAGGTGCCGCGGCACGCCCGGTGACGAGCCCGTGATCGGGGTGTTCGATTCTGGGTTCGGGGGACTCACGGTGCTGCGCGCGCTGGTGGATCGCCTTCCCGGCTACGACACCCTCTACCTGGGGGACAGCGCCCGCTCGCCCTACGGCACGCGCAGCGCCGAGGCGGTGTACGCGTTCACGCGCGAGGCGGTGCACTATCTGTTCGCCGAGGGATGTCCGCTGGTGGTCCTCGCGTGCAACACGGCCTCGGCGCGCGCCTTGCGGACCCTGCAGCAGCGCGAGTTGCCCCGCGCCTTCCCCGATCGCCGGGTGCTCGGGGTGGTGCGCCCCTCGGTGGAAGCCCTGGCGGGCCTGCCGCCCGGGGCCCTCCCGGGCATCACGACGCCGGCGGGGGTGGCGGGGGCGGTCGCGGTGCTGGGGACGCCAGGGACCATCGCCTCCAACTCCTACGGGCTCGAGCTCGCCCGGCTGGCCCCGGGGCTGCGGTTGGTCCAGCAGGCCTGTCCCATGTGGGTCCCGCTGGTGGAGAACGATGAGCTGACCGGGGAGGGGGCGGAGTACTTCCTGCGCAAGTACCTCGAGCCGGTGGTGACGGCGCCCGACCGCCCGAGCCGCATCCTGCTCGGCTGCACGCACTACCCGCTGCTCCTGCCGGGGATCCGCGCCATCGTGCCGGCCGACATCGAGATCCTGCCCCAGGGCGAGCTCGTGGCCGAGCGCCTCGCCGACTGGCTGGACCGGCACCCCGAGATGGAGCGGCGCCTCGCCCGCGGCGGCGCTCGTCGTTACCTCACCACCGACGATCCCGACTGGTTCGCCGCCCACGGCGCCCGCATCCTCGGCACCGAGATGGTCGCGGAGAAGGTCCGGCTGCCCCCCCTCGATTGAGCGGGCTCGATTGGGCTCGATAGAGCGATGCCTCGCGGGTGCGGGGCCGGCGCTCAGGTCTGTTCCCGGACGACGGTCTGCTCGGCGGCCTCGATGTCGCCCTCGGCCAGCTCGATCACCACGTCGACGAAGTCGGCGTGCAGGTCCGGCGCCGCGGCGTCGTCGGCGTGAGGCGCGGTGCCTTCGCCGGTGTTCTCGCCATAGCCGGCCCGGGGGGCGCTTCGCCGCTCGCCCACCCGCCGCTCGCGCGGAAAGATCCGGTGATCCTCGAACTCGCCCCGTCGCTCGGTGGCGCGGCGCTCCCGGGCCAGGGCCTCCCGGATGGAGGGAATGGTGCTGGGGATGGTGTGCAGCCGCGAGATCTTGCCGGAGCAGCTGTGGCAGATGGGATGGGAGCGGGCGTGGAGCTCCACCATCCGCAGCTCGGTCCGGCGGCGCTCGCCGCAGACGGAGCAGGCTGCCCCCGCGCCCACCGGGCGGGCCTCGCCCCAGCGCGTGTAACACCCCCAGCACCGTCCCCGCCGCAGCTCGGTCACCTGGGCGTGGCAGACCCCACACGGCATGGTGGGCCGATCAACGATTTCGACGCTCATGATCCGAGTAAAACGCCGCCCGGGCGCGGGAGCAAAAAATTCACCGGTGTGGCCGTGTTATTCTCGAACGAGGTGGCCGCCACCCGGACCGGGTGGCGATGCCGGGTCCCATGCTCCGTGTCCTTCTGGTCGAAGCCCGAGACAGCGCCCGCAGGCAGTTGCTGCTGGCGCTGCGCAGGGATGGCATCGAAGCCGAGGCCGTTCCGGGAAGGGCGGAGGCGGGGCGAGCGCTGGCGGAGATCCGCGGCGTGGATGTCGTGCTGCTCGGTATCGAGACCACGTCGATCCCGGAGATCCTGCAGACAATCCTGCACACGACCCCGGAGAGCTCGGAGGGGACCGTCCGTCCGGCGGAGCTGGTCGTTGTCCTCGCGCGCGAGGACCAGGAGGAGGCAGGCCTCGCGGCCATCCGGCAAGGCGCGACGGACTTCGTCTATCTCCCTTCTCCCTCCGCGGAGAGCCCGACCGCCCTCTGGCTCACGCTGGCGAAGGTGGCGGCCCGCCGCGCCGCCGCGCTCGGTCCGGCACCCGGCGGCGGCGCCGCCGGCATCGACGCGCCACCGGGGGGGTCACAGGGGCCGAGCCGCGCACGAGATGCGGGGGCCACACCGACCCAGCCGGGGCCACCCCCCCTCGTCGGCGCCTCACCGGGGATGACGGCCCTCGCGGCGATGGTTCGCCGACTCGCCGCCGCGCGCGCCAGCGTCCTCATCGGGGGCGAGTCGGGCACCGGCAAGGAGCTGGTCGCACAGGCCCTCCACCGCGAATCTCCGTGGGCGCGCGGGCCCTTCGTGCCCGTGAACTGCGGCGCCATCTCGCCGGGGCTCGTCGAGTCGGAGCTGTTCGGGCACGTCCGCGGGGCCTTCACCGACGCCCACCGCGACAAGCGCGGTCTCTTCGAGAGCGCCCACGGGGGGACCCTCTTCCTCGACGAGATCGCGGACCTGCCGCTCGACCTTCAGCCGAAGCTGCTGCGCGCGATCCAGGAGGGCGAGATCCGGCGGGTGGGCGATGTCGAGGATCTCCACGTCCAGGTCCGGGTGGTGGCGGCCACCGCGCGGGATCTTCTGGCCGAGGTGGGCGCGGGGCGCTTTCGCGAGGATCTCTACTATCGGATCGGCGCCCTGTCCCTCCAGATCCCGCCGCTGCGCGAGCGGACGGGCGACATCCCGTTGCTGGCCGAGCACTTCCTCGAGCGAGCCCGCCGGCGCCTCTCCGTCGAGGTGAGCCGCATCTCGTCCGAGGCCATGGAAGCTCTGATCCGCTATCGATGGCCGGGGAACGTCCGCGAGCTCGAGAACACCATCGAGCGCGCCGCCGTGATGTGTGGGGGAATCGAGATCGACGTCGCCAGCTTGCCCGAGCGCCTGCACCCGGCCGTGACCCCGCCCACGGCGCCGGGGCGCGGGGGGGCGGGAGGGGCGGGCGCCGCTGGCGGCGTCGGCACCGTCGGCGCCGCGGCTTCTCCGCCCGTCGGCCCACCCGACGTCGAGGACCTGTCGATCAAGCGGGCGGCTCGGCGTTCCGAGGAGGAGTTGATAGGGCGTGCCCTGGCGCGGACCGGCGGGAACCGCACCCGCGCCGCCGAGTTGCTGGAGATCAGCCCCCGCGCTTTGCTCTACAAGATCAAGGAATACCGAATCTTCGATAAAGGGTTGCCGCCAAATGGCGATGGGGAAGGCGATGGCAACGTGCGTGACCCTGGCAGCTCGACCGACCCCTGACCCGGCGACCGGGCCACGGATTTTTTTCGGAGAGGCAATTTGCCAGCGCAAATTACACTTTTTTGACGCCAGTTGTGTGCCGGCTACGATGTAGGACAATATGGGCCTCGTCATTACATCGCGAGCCAATCCTGGGCGGGCGTGGGTCGACCAGGTCCAGGGCGTGTGGAGGGATCCGCGTGGCGGTTGAGTGTGTCGGCCTCGACATCGGGTCGAGCGCCGTGAAGGCCGTCGTGCTGAAGCTCGGGCGCAAGGGCACGCGCCTCGTCAGCTTCGGCATCGAGCCGCTGCCGCCCCAGAGCATCGTCGACGGCATGATCATGGACCAGGCCGCGGTGGTGGACGCCATCGTTCGCCTGAAGAGCGCCCTCGGAATCAAGATCAAGGCCACCGCCACCGCCATCTCGGGCCACTCGGTGATCGTCAAGAAGATCCAGCTGTCCATCATGACAGCCGACGAGCTGGCCGAGCGGATCCCGGTGGAGGTCGAGCAGCACTTCCCGTTCAAGCGCGACGAGGTGGACATCGACTACCAGATCGTCAAGCCCTCCGGAGCCGGTTCGGCCAGCTCCGGTCCCGGCCGGCCCGGCCCCAAGGGCACCATGGACGTCATCTTGGTGGCCGCCAAGAAGGAGATCATCGCGGACTACATGCAGGTGGTCCGGGACGCCAAGCTCCAGCCGGCGGTCCTCGACGTCGCGGCCTTCACCATCCAGAACGCCTTCGAGGCGGGGTACGGTGAGGCCGCCACGCAGGGGAACATCGGCCTCTTCCATGTCGGCCACGCGCTCACGCACATCAACATCATCTCGAACGGGGTGAGCGTCTTCGCGCGCGACGTGACCGTCGGCGGTGCGGCCTTCACCGAGGAGCTGCAGCGCCGCCTGCACGTCGACTTCGAGGCCGCCGAGGGGTTCAAGCTGGCCCTCGGCGATCCGGAGGCCCAAGGGGGTGACGGCGCGGGGTCGGGCGTCGGGACCTCCTCCGGCAGCGCCAGCGGGGTCCCGCCCGCGGTGGCGGAGATCCTGAACGAGGCCGCCGAGGGGGCGGCCGCCAAGCTGCAGCGCTCGCTGGATTTCTTCCTGGCCTCGGCGCCGGAGTTCGCGCTGTCCAAGATCTACCTGTCCGGAGGCAGCGCGCACGTCACGGGCCTGGTGCGCGCGATGGCGGCGCGGTCCAAGATCCCCGTCGAGATCCTCGACCCGTTCCGGCGCACCCTGATCGACACCCGCCGGCTCGACGGGCAGTTCGTCAAGCACCACGCCGCCGAGGCCGCCGTGGCCTACGGGCTCGCCCTGCGCAGCCCGGGAGACGCCGCGCGGTGATTCGCATCAACCTCATCGGGGCGCGCAAGAAGACGCGACGGCGCGACGCCGGAGAGCGCGCGCTCGCGGCGATGGGGGCCGCCGTCCTCCTCGGCCTGATCGGGTCAATCTGGCTGGCCGCCAGCGCCAGCGCCGAGCTTCAGCGCCGCGTGCGCGAGAACGACGCCGTCAAGGACGACATCGAGCGTCTGAAGGGCGAGCTCGGAGACTACGACAAGGTCAAGGAGCAACGCCAGGACCTGCTGAAGCAGCACAAGACCATCGACGCGCTCAAGACCGGCCGCACCGGTCCGGTCTACCTGCTGCGCGAGCTCTCGGAGATCCTGACGCCCCACAAGGGGCCGTCGTTCGATCGGATCACCTACGATGAGCGGCTGCGGCGCGATCCCAACATGGGATTCAATGCCGGCTGGGATCCCCGGCGCCTGTGGCTGGAGAGCTTCGAGGAGGTCCAGCACAAGGTGCGCATCCGGGGCTCCGCCCGCACCAACGAGGACGTCGCCGAGTTCCTCAAGCGCCTGCAGCTCTCGGTGTTCTTCGCCGAGGTGACCCCGGAGTCCACCAGCCAGGTCGCCGAGAGCGTGGCCGCCGGCGGGGCCCGCCACGTGACCTTCAACCTGTCCGCCCGGCTGGTCTACTGATGCAAGAGCTCCTCCACAAGCTGCTCAAGCTCAGCCCACCGAAGAAGATCGGGGTGACGGTCGGCGCCATCGTGCTCTGCTTCCTGCTCACCTATCAATTCTCGTACTCGGAGACATCGACCCGCATCGATTCGGCCCGAGCCCACGCCTCCGAGCTGCAGGACGAGCTCGCGAGCTATCGCAAGCGCCGCGGAGAGTACCTCGGGTTCACGACCGAGCTCAAGCAGCTGGAGGAGGAGCAGCGCGAGCTGCTGCGGGCCTTGCCCAAGCGGGCCGAGATCCCGACGTTCCTCGCCAACATCCAGGAGCAGGCGGAGCTGGCCGGCCTCGAGGTGCTGAGCGTCGAGATCGGACAGGAAGTGCCACAGGACCAGTACCTGAAGATTCCCGTGAAGATGGAGGTGCGCGGGGGCTATCACCAGCTCGCGCGCTTCTTTCGAAACGTGGGGGAGCTGCCACGCATCGTGAACGTCGAGAATCTGACCATGGGACCCGACCGGGACAAGGTCGCGCCGCAGGGCGATCCGGAGGCGGCCGCGGCCGCGCCCAAGCTCCGGGCCAAGTTCGTCGCGGCCACCTTTCGCTTCAACGAGAAGACCGCGGGAGGCGGGACGTGACCGCTCGGCGAGCGACCCTGGCCGTGCTCGGAGTCTTCGGCCTGTGGACCGCCGTCGGCGCGCGCGCCAGCGAGGGTGGCGCGGGGACGCCGGCCTCGGCCGGGGGAGCCGGCACGGGCGGTGCCGGGAGCGACGGGGAGGCGGCCACCGCCACGCGACTCGCGGCCTTGCGCAAGAAGGTGCTCACCGACGACGACTTCCTCGAGAACGACGAGACCAACCGCGATCCCTTTCGCTCGTACATGCACCTGTTCGCCGAGCATGGCCAGAGCAAGACCCGCAAGATCCCGGCGCTGTTCGAGCGGGTCGGGCTCGAGGAGCTGACCCTCATCGCCATCGTCTCGGGCGACGACGATCCGCGGGCCATGTTCCGCGACGCGACTGGCTTCGGGCTGGCGGTGAAGCCCGGGGATTTCCTGTCCCGATCGGGCGCTCGCGTGAGCAAGATCCTCTCGGATCGGGTGATCGTGGAGCAGACCGAGACCCGGGAAACCGGCGAGCCCCGGGTGGTCGAGCGGGCCATCTTCGTCAATCCCGGAGGTGCTCCGTGACCCGCGGCCAGGATCTCATGAGGCCGGCGCCCTGGATCGGCTCGCGCTCGCGCGTCTGGCTCGGGCTCGGGGCGCTCTTCTTCGTGACCTGTCCCGTCGGCTTGGCGACCTGGACCTGGACCGGTCTCGGGCGGGTGGCGCTGGCCGCCGGCCTCGACGACGTCCCCGGCATCGGGGGACCGTCCCCGGGCCCCGCCGGTGCGGGCGGCCCCTCGGGAACCTCCGCAGGCTCCACGAGCGGCACCTCGTCGAAGATCACGACCTCGAATCCGCGGGTCGAGGCCGCCAATGCCTCCTCCGCGCGGGGCACGGCCGGTCGAGGGCCCGAGGTCGGAGCCTCGGCCGGCCCGAGCGGCTCCGAGCCCCTCGGCGTCCTGCGTGGCGGGCGGCGCCGCTACGGCGGCCGGCGCATCGATCTCGACTTCAAGGGGGCCGACATCCACAACATCCTGCGGCTGCTGGCCGACGTGGGGCAGGTCAACATCGTGACCTCCGACGACGTCAAGGGCGAGGTCACCATCAAGATGCGCAACGTCCCCTGGGATCAGGCGCTCGACGTGATCCTGCGCTCCAAGCTGCTCGGGCAGGTGCGCGAGGGCAACCTGATCCGGGTGGCGCCCCTCACGGTGCTCGAGAAGGAGCTGGAGCAGGAGATCGCGCGACAAAAGCAGCTCGCCGACGTGCTGCCCACCGAGACGCGCATCATCGCCGTCAGCTACGCCGACGCCAAGAGCCTGCAGGAGCGGGCCCGCGATCTCCTGACAGGCCGCGGCCGCATCTCGGTCGACGAGCGGACCAACCAGCTCATCGTGTCGGACGTGGTCGCCAACCTGAACCTGGTCGAGGATCTGGTGCGCAACCTCGACACCCAGACCTCGCAGGTGGTGATCGAGGCGCGCATCGTCGAGGCCAGCTCGACCTTTGCGCGCCAGCTCGGCGTGCAGTGGGGCGGCTCGGCCTTCCGGGACGCGGCGCACGGCAACGCCACCGGCCTGTCGTTTCCGAGCGACGTGGCCATGGCCGGCGGGGCCACCGACGCCACCGCCCCGCAGGGCGGGCTCGCCAACCTGGCCGGCGCCGCCGCCAGCCCGAACTACGCCGTCAACTTGCCGGCCGCGGTCGGAACCGGCAGCGGCGGCGCCCTGGGACTGATGCTCGGGTCGGTCGGCGGGGCCTTCAACCTGAACCTGAGGCTGTCCGCCATGGAGAACACCGGACAGGTGCGCATCCTGTCGTCGCCGCGCATCTCGACCATGGACAACGTCGAGGCCTCGATCGAGCAGGGCGTCTCGATCCCCATCGCCATCGTGAGCGCGCAGGGCATCCAGACCATCTTCGTCGACGCGAAGCTCAACCTCACGGTCAAACCCCACGTGACCAACGAGGGCACCATCATCATGAACATCCACGTGAGCCGCAACGAGCCCGACTTCGTCAACACGGGGGCCCGCGGCGATCCGACCATTCGCAAGAAGGAAGCCAAGACCGTGATGCTGGTGCGCGATGGCGACACGGCCGTCATCGGGGGCATCTACCAGCGCAACTCGGGGCTGAGCTATGCCAAGGTGCCGTTCTTCGCGGACCTGCCCATCATCGGGTTCTTCTTCCGCAACCGCCGCGAGAGCGACGATCGGACGGAGTTCCTGGTCTTCATCACGCCGCGCATCGCCAACCGCGGCGAGTCCCTGCGGGCCCCGGCCGCGTCGAACCGCTGACCACGCGGGCCAGGGGGAAGGCGACGGGGACGGCGACGGGGATGGGGATGGGGATGGGGAGTGTTCCCTCCCGGGTCCGGGCCTTCGGGTAACATCGGGCGGTGGCTCTGCCCGCGACGACGACGCGCCTCGAAGCGCCCATCTTCCTCATCGGATTCATGACCTCGGGAAAGTCCAGCGTGGGGCGGGCGGTGGCCGAGCGCCTCGGATGGGCCTTCCAGGATCTCGATCAGGTGGTGGCCGCCGCCGCCCAGGCCTCGGTGGCGCAGATCTTCGCGAGCGAGGGCGAGGCCGGCTTTCGTCGCCGCGAAACCGAGGCCGTGGTGGTGGCGAGCGGCTGGACGCGCACCGTGGTGGCCACGGGCGGGGGGGCCGCCTGCCACGAGGAGAGCCTCCGCCTCATGTTGCAGACGGGGCGGGTGGTGGCGCTCGAGATCTCGGCGGAGGAGGTGGTGCGTCGCGCGAAGGGCGGGGCCGGACGGCCGCTGCTGGCGGGCGCCACCGATCCCCTGGGGGTCGTGACGGAGCTCCTGCGCGCCCGCGCGCCGTTCTACGCCCGGGCCCATCACCGGGTGGTGACCGACGGCCTTGCCATCGACGCGGTTGCGGCCAATGTTCTCGAGGTGCTAGAAACCTGGTGTTGAACGCCCCACTTCGCCTGGGCGGCCGATCCGGCACGCTGGCTTCGTTGTTCGTCGGTTAAATACCTTCGGGTATTCGCCCTCCTCACGCCTCGCCATCGTTCCGGCTTGGCCGCCCAAGGCTTGCGGCTCGTTCAACACCAGGCTCCTAGAGCACTTGCCCGTCCCTCCCGAGGACCGACCGCCCCCCCGAACATGAGCTTCTCGACCGTCATCCCCGTCCCGCTCGGCCCGCGGGCCTATCAGGTCTCCATCGGCCTTGGCGATGTGGCCGAGGCGAGCCGCCGGGTGCTGGCGGCCGCGGGTCAGGTGAGCGGCGTCGCGGTGCTGATGGACGCCACCGTCGGGCAGGTGTCGGCCCGGGCCGGCGCGCTCGTCGCGGCGCTGCAGGCGGCGGTCGGGCCGGGCGTCCAGGTTCGGCGCCGCGATCTCCCCGCCGGCGAGAGCTGCAAGACGCTGGCGGAGATCGAGCGCACCGCCGAGTGGTTGGCGGCCGAGGGCTTCGACCGCGGGGCGCTGGTGGTGGCGATCGGCGGGGGAGCGACCAGCGACCACGCCGGCTTCGTCGCCGCCATCTACCTCCGCGGCGTCCGCTTCGTGGCCTTCCCGACCACGCTGCTCGCCATGGTCGATGCATCGGTGGGCGGCAAGACGGGCGTGGATCTCACGGCCGGCAAGAACCTGGTGGGCGCCTTCCACCAGCCACACGCGGTGGTCGCCGATCTCGCGTTCCTCGAGACGTTGCCGAGGCGCGAGCACGTGGCGGGCCTGGCCGAGGTCGTCAAGTGCGGGCTCATCGCCGACGATTCGTTGCTGGACGTGCTCGAGACGCAGGCGCGCGGCCTCGCGAGCGCCACCGCCGACCCCCACCTCGCCGAGGTGATCGCCGGTGCGGTGCGCGTCAAGGCCGAGGTCGTCAGCGAGGACGAGCGGGAGTCCGGGCGGCGGGCGATCCTCAACTTCGGGCACACCGTCGGGCATGCCCTCGAGGCCGCCTCTCGGTACGCGCTCCTGCACGGGGAGGCGGTGTCCCTCGGGATGATGGCCGCGCTCACCCTCGGTGTGTCGCTCGGGATGACGCCCCCCGCGCTCGCGGCGCGGAGCCGGACGCTGCTCGAGGCCCTGGGGTTGCCGGTCGACTTCGAGCACCGGCTCGACGCCGGCGTGCTCGGCCGCATCGACGTCGACAAGAAACGGCGGGGAGGCTCCGTCCGCTTCGTGTTCGTCACCGCGCCCGGGTGCTGCGAGCTGCGCGAGCTCCCCCTCCCCGAACTGCGCGACCGCCTGCTCTCGTCCGCCGTCGCCGCGACCTGAGACGCTCCGCGCCATCCCGGCAAGACGCTGCGCGGCGCGAGCGCGCCAGGAACGGGACGAGACGCGGGGCGGCGATTCAAGCCGGTGTCGGAAGGTGACGACGGGTTTCTTGTCTTGTTGCGCGCCCGAACCTACGATTCTCGCTTGTCACGCTCGTCACGCCTGTCACGCTTGCCGCCGCTCGCGTGGGCCGCGACGGTCACCCTCCTCGCTTCTCTGGGCGGCTGCGCCAACGCGCCCACGACCCTGGTGATTCTCCAGAACCAGAAGGTCATTCCGGACACCACCACCGGCCTGTGCACGCCCACCACCGACATCGATCTCCCGCTCCTGTCGGGGACCTATGACGTGGATCTGGACCAGGATTATCCGTACTACGTCTACCCGCTGGTGCAGAGCCGGCTGCCCTCGCTGATGACCGCGGGGGGGATCGAGCGCAACTCGGTGGTCATGTCCGCGCTGCGCATCGAGATCCAGGCCCCCGCTGGCCTGGATCTGACGTGGCCCGCCGGGTGTCCAGCCACCTTCGATGCCCCGGCGTCGCTGGTGGTCGATCCGCAGTCCTCGCGCGCCCTCACCGCGCGGGGGTTCTTGCCCTGTCACGCGCAATACCTGCGGCAACTCATCAAGCAAGGCAGCATCCCCGCCAACCCTTCCCAGCCCGTGTACTTCACGCTGTCCATGAGGGCGCTCGCATCGCGCGACGGCGCGGAGCTGGACTCGGAAGCGTTTCCTTTTCAGGTGGGGGTGTGCGCGGGGTGCTTGCAGGCCTACTTCCCCGATACGCCCATGTGCCTCGACACGCCCAAGCCCAACCCGAAGCCGGGCAACCCGTGCAACCCGGCCCAGGACGGCCCGCAGGTCCTGTGCTGCGTGGATGCCAAGGGCGCGCTCCTCTGTCCCGCGCCCGACGCCTGACGCCCGAGCGGCAGCGAGCCGCGTCCCCGATACAACGACGGACCGACGCCCTTGACCCCACCCGGCCGACCGAGTACAAGCGCCCGGCGGTCCGCCACGGCGCGCATGTCCACATTCCGCGCGACCGACCGGCCGGCTGGCCTGGCGCCCCGGTTTCGCGCCGAGTTAAGAAAGGACGAACACCGAGTGCCGACGCCGAAACGAGAAAGGACGCCAAGCCCCATGAGCAAGCGCAAGGACAGCAAGAAGCCCACCACCGAGGCGCGGCCCGCCATCACCGCTTCCGGTCTGGACCTCGTCGCCGTGCGCGAGCTGGCCAAGATCGCCGGTGAGTTCGACCTGTCCGAGATCGAGGTGGATCCTTCGGGGCACGTCCGGGTGGCGCGACGGCTCGGCGGCTCGGGCGGCGGGGATCTCGGCGGTTACGGGCTGCCAGCCCTGCCCGCGGGCGGGGCCCACCCCACCATCGCGCTCGCGCCGCCGCCCCCGGTCGAAGGGCCGAAGGATCCGGGGCTGGCGATCAGCTCGCCCTTCGTCGGCACGTTCTACCGGGCACCCTCGCCGGAGACCGCCCCCTTCGTCGAGGTGGGACAGGCCGTTCGCAAGGGCCAGGTGGTGTGCATCGTCGAGGCCATGAAGCTGATGAACGAGATCGAGGCGGAGACCGACGGCAAGGTGGCCGAGATCCTGGTCAAGAACGGGGAACACGTGGAGTACGGGCAGACGCTGATTCGACTGACCTCCGCCTGATGAACGGACGGATAGCCGCGTGTTCAAGAAAGTCCTGATAGCCAACCGGGGCGAGATCGCCCTGCGGGTCATCCGCGCCTGCCGCGAGATGGGGATCCGGACGGTCGCCGTGCACTCGGTCCCCGACGCCGATTCGCTGCACGTGCGCTTCGCCGACGAGAAGGTCTGCATCGGACCGGCCTCCGCCCGCCTCAGCTACCTCAACATCCCGGCCCTGATCAGCGCCGCCGAGGTGTCGGGCGCGGACGCCGTGCACCCAGGGTACGGGTTCCTCTCGGAGAACGCGCACTTCGCGGAGGTGGTGCTGCGCTGCGGGCTGACCTGGCTCGGCCCGCAGCCGGAGGTCATGCGCCTGATGGGGGACAAGGTCTCGGCGCGCGCCGCCATGAGCAAGGCCGGGGTCCCGATCTTGCCTGGCACCGCGGTCATCGAGACCGACGCCGAGGCCGAGGCCGCCGTCGAGCGCATCGGCTTCCCGGTCATCATCAAGGCCTCCGCCGGGGGCGGTGGGCGCGGCATGAAGATCGTCGAGGACCGGTCGCGCCTGTCGGCCCAGCTCGCCGCCGCCCGCTCGGAGGCGCAGGCCGGCTTCGGCAACCCGGCCGTGTACCTCGAGCGCTACATCGCCCGCCCGCGGCACGTCGAGGTGCAGGTCCTCGGGGACGGCGAGCGCGCCATCACCCTCGGCGAGCGCGAGTGCTCGATCCAGCGCCGTCACCAGAAGCTGGTCGAGGAGGCGCCGTCGGTGGCGCTGGACGACGCCCGCCGCGCCGAGCTCCTGCGGATCGCGCGCAAGGCCACGGAGTCCCTCGGCTACAAGACGGTGGGCACTCTCGAGTTCCTGCTCGACGAGGACCGCAACTTTTACTTCATGGAGATGAACACCCGGATCCAGGTCGAGCACACCGTGACCGAGGAGGTCTTCGGGGTGGACCTGGTCCGCGAGCAGATTCGCCTGGCCGCCGGCGAACCCCTGCGCCTGCCAGGGGATCTGCGGCCCCGCGGTCACGCCATCGAGCTGCGCATCAACGCCGAGGACCCGGTGACCTTCGCACCTTCTCCCGGGCGGATCACCGCGCTCAACCTGCCGGGGGGCCTCGGGGTGCGGGTCGACACCCACATCTACCAGCTCTACCTCGTGCCCCCGTACTACGATTCGCTCCTGGCCAAGCTGATCGTCCACGCGGAGACCCGCCCCGCCGCCCTGGCCCGGTTGCGCCGGGCCCTGGCCGAGTTCGTCATCGAGGGCTGCAAGACCAACCTCGACTTCCACCGCCGCCTGCTCTCCAACGCCGACTTCGTGGCCGGACGGCTGGACACCCGCCTGGTCGAGCGCATGACCTGAATTGCAAGCGTGGCTTTACTTGAGGGGTGGGGCCGGTAAGCTTTCCACGGGGGCCCCTTCTGAGCAAAAAAGACAAATACATGGTCGCCGCTCAGAGGTTCGTCGAGCGGGGCCAGCTCGACAAGGCGCTCGCCGAGCTCGGCAAGGTCGTGCAGGAGGACCCCAAGGACACCCGCACGTGGCTGAAGATGGCGGAGCTGCACGCCAAGCGCGGAGCCACGGCCGAGGCGGCCGAGATCTACGCGCGCACCGGCGACCTGTACACCGAGCAGGGATTCACCCAGAAGGCGGTGGCGGTCTACAAGAACGTCCTCAAGCTGTCGCCGACCACCGTGTCGGCCCACCAGAAGCTGGGGGCCATCTTCAAGCAGCTCGGGCTCTCCTCCGACGCCGTTCAGCAGTTCGAGCTGGCCGCGGTGGGGTTCCAGCAGTCCGGGCAGTTCGCCGAGGCGGTGGAGGCCCTGCGCCTCGCGGCCGAGCTGCAACCCGACAACGTCGTGCTGCGGGTGAACCTGGCCGAGAGCGCGTCGCAGGCGGGGCTGACCGACGAGGCCGTGCGTGAGTTCGGGGTGGCGGCCGACGCGCTGAAGGCCGCCGGACGCACCGAAGAGTACATCCGGGTGTGCGAGCGGCTGCTCTTTCACCGGCCGGAGGACGTGATGCGGACCCGCGAGCTCGCCGAGACTTACATCTCGCGCGGCAGCCCGCGGCTGGCCTTGCCCAAGCTGCAGACCTGTCTTCGGATGGACGTGCGCGATCCGGCGACGCTGTCGCTCTTGGCGCGGGCGCTCGAGCAGCTCGGCCAGAAGGTCAAGGCGGTCTCGGTCATCAAGGAGCTGGTGCGGCTCTTCGCGGAGCTGCGCCGCGAGCCCGAGCGCGAGGCGGCCATCCTGCGGGGCTTGACCCTCGATCCGGGCGATCCGGAGCTGCAGGCGCTCGCCAACCAGACCCACCTGCGCGGCGCCCAGCAGCCGACCCCGTCGCCGGTGTGGCGCGGCACCCCCAGCCCCGACATCGGTCCGGCGGCCAGCGTCCCCATCCCGGTGGGGGCCTCGGGCCGGGTCTTCTCCGCGCTGGAGGGGCTCGGCGAGGCGGCGCTGGCCACGCCATCCGCCCCATCCGCTCAATCCACCATGGCGGGGTTCGCCGCGGTGGGCACCTCGGTCGGGGCCGCCGGGCTCGAGCGCGGGCCGAACGGGGCCCAGGCCCTCGCCAGCCCCTCTCCCGCCATCAGCCGGATCATGGCCGAGAGCGAGGTGTTCGTGAAGTACGAGCTGCTCGACCGCGCGGCTACCAATCTCCGCCGCGTCTTCCAGATCGAGCCCCTGCACCGGGAGGCGCGCGAGAAGCTCATCGAGGTCCTCGTCGACCTCGGTCGGCACGGGGACGCGGCTGCCGAGCTGGTGATCCTGGGCCAGCAGCTGTCCGCCCATCACCCGGCCGAGGCGCGGCGGCTCGGCGAGCGCGCGCTCGGCTTCGCACCGGCCAGCCCGGAGGCCGAGGCGCTGGTGCGCAGGCTCGGCGGGCCGCTCCCCGGCCGGACGGTGTCTCTCGACGATCCCGAGCTCGAGGATCCGCGCGCCTGGAAGCTCGACGAAGATGACGACGCCGGCGCCGACGCAGGGGCGGCGGATCCCAACGCGGATCTGCTCACGCCCCCCGTGGTCGAGGCCGCGCTGATCGGCATGGACGTCGACCTGGACATGCACGTCGACATGGACATGGACATGGAGGTCGATCTCGATCCGACGGCAGCCACCCGGTCTCTCGGGATCCCCCTGGCGGATCTGGAAGCCGCCGATGTCGCCGCTCTGGGTTCCGAGCCCGAGCACGCCCGGCTGGTCCCGTCGCACACCACCTTCGATGTCGAGGACGAGACCGTCGCGGCGCGCGGGCGGATGCTCGACCTCGATCTGGACGACGCGGAGTCCGGGTCGGGCCGATCCGACGAGGAGGGAGGGATCGCCTTCGAGCTCGACATCGGGACCAGCGACCTGCTGGCCGTCGAGCTGGTGGAGGCGGAGGCGGAGGCGACGCCGCCGCCGGTGAGCAGCGACCATCGAAAGCCCGCCGCCGCTGCCGCGGCCTCGGCGCCGCTCTTGCCCCTGCCGGGGCTGGTGGCAGCGGGATACCAGCGCGAGCTCGAAGAGCCGGGTGAGCCGGAGCCGCCCGACGAGGATCCGACGGCCTCGCTCAGGCGCCGCCCGCCGATGGCCGCGCTCGAGCTCGCCACCTCCGAGCGCGTCGAGGCGGACGTGGAGACGGTCGTCGAGCGCGACGACGCGGCCCGCCTCGGGGGCCGGCGTCTCTCGCCTGGCGGGCGGGCGGATGGGCGGGCAACCGGATCCCGTGCGGCATCCGCGGAATCGGCGCCCTCCACCGCGCGCACGCCTCCCCCTCTCCTCGCCGGGAGGACACCGCCGCCGGCCTCGCAACCGTGGGGAGCGAGCAGCCCCGAGGTGGAGGGGGTGGAAGCGGAGAGGGACCAGGTGGAGCTCGGGGCGGAGCTCGAGCAGGTCTCGTTCTTCGTCGATCAGGGTCTGTTCGACGACGCCGGGGTGCTCCTCGACGAGCTGCGCCAGCGTTTTGGTCGCGGCCGGCGCGCGACGGTCCGGCTGGCCGAGATGCAGGAGGAGCTGGCCGCGGCCCGGCACCTGGCGACGGGCGCGGCCAGCGGGGAGATCGTCGCGTCGCCGGCTCACGGCATCTCTTCGCCGACCTCTTCTGCTTCGAGCTTCCCCCCTCCAGGCTCCGACGCAGAGGACGACGACGACGTGGCGACCTCGGTGATCCGCACCGAGGAGCCCTCCGATCCCGGCGAGAGCTACCTGCGCCTCGGCCTCTTCGACGCCGCCGTCGACGAGTACAAGAAGCTGGCGCGGGATCCGGTGCGGGAGGTGTTCGCCCTGACCCGGATGGGCGACTGTTTTCAGGCCAAGGGGACCTTCACGGAGGCCATCCTCCGCTACAAGCGCGCGCTCAACTGTGACAACGTCAGCCGTGAAGAGGCCCGGCTGCTGTACTTCCAGCTCGGCATGACGTTCGAGCGGCTGGGTGACATCTCGGAGGCCCTCTATTTCTTCGAGAAGGTCGCCAAGCGAGATCCCGGGTTTCGCGAGGTCTCGCGCAAGGTCGCCGAGCTCCTCCCGCGAAAGGTCAAGCGGGCGTGAACGACACCGCCGTTGCCGCGCTCGAGACGCAGGCGGTGGCCTACTTCCACGGGCTCCAGGATCGCCTGGTGGCCGGGCTCGAGCGCCTCGACGGGCGCAACTTCGCCGAGGACGTCTGGGAGCGCCCGGGCGGTGGCGGGGGGCGCTCGCGGGTGCTGGCCGACGGCGGCCTCTTCGAGAAGGCCGGCGTCAACTACTCCGATGTCTTCGGTGAGCTGCGCCCCGACTTCGCCAAGCACCTGCCGGGGGATGGCCCGACCTTTCGGGCGACCGGCGTGTCGCTGGTCCTGCACCCGCGCAACCCCCACGTGCCGACCGTCCACGCCAACGTGCGCTTCATTCGCCGGGGCAACGCCGCGTGGTTCGGCGGCGGGACCGATCTGACCCCGTACTACGTGGTCCGCGAGGACGCGGTGGACTTCCACCGGCTGCTCAAGACCCTGTGCGACCGGCACCACGCATCGCTATATCCGCGCTTCAAGCGCTGGTGCGATCGGTACTTCTTCCTGCCCCACCGCAACGAGCCGCGCGGCGTGGGCGGCATCTTCTTCGATTACCTCGGCGCCGGCGCCGAGACCACGGCGGGCGAGGCGGCGGCCGCCCCGGCCCACAGCGCCTGGGAGGCGGATCTGTCGCGGGTCTTCGCCTTCGTTCGTGAGCTCGGTGACCGCATGCTCGATGCGTACCACGCCATCGCGTCGCGCCGGAGGTTCACGGCCTTCAACGACCAGCAGCGTGACTGGCAGCTGCTGCGGCGCGGGCGGTACGTCGAGTTCAACCTGATCCACGACCGCGGGACGCTGTTCGGCCTGCGCACCGACGGCCGGACCGAGTCCATCCTCATGTCGCTGCCTCCAGAGGTCCGCTGGCGCTATGGATTCACGCCCGCGCCGGGCTCGCCCGAGGCCGACTCCCTGGCCGACATCTGCGCGCGCCGCGACTGGCTGGCCCCGATCGATCCGGCGGCTCCCTGAGCGGTTGCGGCTCCCCCGAGGGAGTTGCGATTCCTTGACACGGCACATTTGTTCCGTACCATACGTTTGTTCAGTAAACGCCGTGCGAGGAGAGAGCCATGAGCCCGTTGACACCGTTGACCCTCGTCCGCGACGAGGGGCGAGACGTCCTGACCGATCGCCAGCGGGACATCCTGGAGTTCATCAGCCAATCGATCACCGAGCGCGGGTACCCGCCCACTCTTCGCGAGATCGGGACCCACTTCGGGATCCGGTCGACCAACGGGGTGAACGACCACCTGCGTGCCCTGGAGAAGAAGGGCTACCTGCAGCGCGAGGACCTGAAGTCCCGGGCCCTGCGGCCGGTCAGCGCCTCGGGTCGACCGATGGAGGGTCCCGTCGACATGGTGGACATTCCGCTGCTCGGGCGGGTGGCGGCCGGCGTGCCGCTGCTCGCGGTGGAGAACGTCGAGGACACGGTCCGCGTGGATCGCTTCTTCATCGGCCAGACCCGGGAGGTGTTCGCGCTGCGGGTCAAGGGCGACTCGATGATCGAGGACGGCATCTTCGACGGTGACTACATCTTCGTGCGCAAGCAGCTGCAGGCGAGCCGGGGGGACACGGTGGTGGCGATGATCGAGGGCGAGGCCACCGTCAAGCGCTACTACCCGGAGGGAGACCACATCCGCTTTCAGCCCGCCAACGCCCGCATGCAGCCCATCGTCGTGCGCAAGCGCGAGTTCAAGAGCGTGAACCTGCTCGGGGTGGTGGTCGGCGTCTACCGCAAGATGATCTGACCCGACCTGACCCGCCCCGACCCGACGCGGACCCGCAGCGTCAGGATGTGACGGCTGTCCGGGAGCGGGCCGGCCACGGTGCTGCTAGTCTCCGCCCGTGCCCGCCAGGACCCCGACCACCCGCCCGCGCGGGCATTTGGCCCGTGGCGCGCTGATCGCGCTCCTCCTCCACGGACAGATCCTGGTCCCCCTGGTGATCGCGACCTTCTTCCTCGCCCACCGCGAGGAAGCCGAGCGGGCCGAGGAGGTGGACGTCGGCTTCGAGGACGTCAAGCCCGAGGAGCTGCCCCACGACCTGCCGCCCCTCGACGATACCCCTCCGCCCTCCGAGCCCGCGCCCCGGCGCCGTGATCAGCGCGAGAAGCCCGCCGAGGCCGACAAGCGCCCCAAACCCGAGAAGCCGCCCGAGCCGACCCCGACCAAGCCTCCCGAGGTGCAGGCCGAGAAACCGCCTCAGCCCCCGGCCCCGCCTGCTCCGCCGCCCCCGGCTCCGAATCCAAAGCTCCACGAAAAGAGCGTCGATCTCGACAACGACAAGGACGTGGAGGCGCCCAAGGACGCCAAGCTGCTGGCGCAAAAGAACAACCGGGCCGAGGTGGAGACCCGCGCCGAGAAGACCAACCTCGAGCGCGAGCAGAAGGGGGAGGAGGCGAGCGCCACCGACAAGCCGAGCCCGCCCGACGAGGCACAGAAGAGCCCGGGGGACTCGAAGAACAAGATCGCCGAGCTCGACGACGTGAAGTCCAAGGCGGGCCGCGCCGCGCCCGAGGACACCCCCCACACCGATCCGGACTCGGCCCCCACCCCGGAGAACCAGCCTCTCCGCTCGCCGGTCCTCTCCTTGCGCAGCGTCGCTCCGCGTGGCCACGAGATCACCCCGGAGACCGTGGATCCCTCGCTGCCGCGCGATCCCGCCGGGATCCTCGCCGCGCCCACCCGCCGTGGGGCCTTCGCCGACGACGAGGCGGACCGCGCCCACAGCCGCAGTGGCAAGCGGATCCGTCTGGCCCTCTCGGGAAAGGACTACGAGTACCTGTTCGGGGCCGAGTCCAAGGCCGACCGCCAGCTGGCGGAGAAGGTCCGCTCGACCCGCATGGGCAAGTTCGCCCGGCGCACGGCGCAGATTCGTTCCGCCCTCGAGAACTTCCTGCCCGAGGTGCGGCCCGGGAACCAGACCGCGCTCAACACCCGGGCCGCCCCGTTCGCGGCCTTCATCGCGCGCATGCACCGCAACATCCACAAGCTCTGGGGCTTCGGCGCGCTCGAGGAGTGGGACGAGCTTCCGCGCTCCAGTCCCTTCAACAACGAGGCCCTGCTGACCACCGTGGAGATCGTGCTCGGGGGAGATGGGAGCATCGACAAGGTCTCGGTCATCCAGCCCTCCGGATACGTGGCCTACGACGCCGCCGCGGTGGACACGGTCTACAGCGCGGGCCCCTACCCGGAGCCGCCGAGCGTCATCCGGTCGGGCAACGGGAAGATCTACATCCACTGGCGCTTCTTCAGGGACGGGCGGCAGTGCGCCACCTCGGGCGTCGATTACTTCATCCTGAACAACGCCGAGGCGATGGCCGACGGCCAGCGCTCGGGGGCCGGGGCCGCCGCCCCGGATGCTCCGGGTGGTGCGCGGGGAGGGGGGCGCGCGTCGTCGTCACTGGAGACGGCGCCCGGGCGCGGCGTGGCCCTCGCTCCAGCCCCGGGCGGCGGCCCGACGGCGCAGCAGCCGCTCGTGAACCCCCCCCAGGTCCTTCCCGACCAGAACGCGGGGGCGCGCGTGGCCCGCGCCTGGTTTGCCAGCTACACCCGCGGAGACGTGGACGGGCTGACCTCGACGGCCGTCTTTCCGTTCCGGACCTCGCTCACCGGGACGGTCAAGTCACGCGACGAGCTGGCCGACCTCCTGCGTGGGCTGCTCGCCGAGTCTCCGCACCGCGCCATCGGCAGCGTCTCCGTGGACACGGGTGGCGGCTTGCGGCGCCAGATGGGTAAATTGCCGAGCGGCCTCGACGACGGCTCGGGTGCCCTCTTCGCCCTGGCGGAGGCGGACGGGGACAAGTTGGTCCTGGTTTTGAAAAAGACGCAGCGCGGCTGGCAGCCCCAGGGTTTGATCCGGCTGTAAACGCCCACCGTGGGACTGGTGCGCTGTCCCGTAAGTGTGCGTTTTGCCTACAGAAAATCACAAGGTTTTCGCCCGGACGGCCTCCGGAGGGCATGGTAAACAGACCGCCGTGACCGTTCCAGCAATGCGCGTCCGTCGAAGTCCTCCGGGGCGTTCCCTGGTGGATCGCGATGTTCGAAAGGTGGGGTTGCAGAAGCTCCTCTCCACGCGCATCTGCGATCTCGACCTGCGGCCCACCGGGGCCCTCGCCGAGTGCGTGGAGCAGGTGATCTCGGAGATGCGGTCGCACGGCATCACCTTCGTGCCGGCGTTCTATCTCGGCGATGACGACTTCTGGACCGCAGACCGGGCGGTGAGCGTGAACATCCCCTGGTACCTGGCCACGCCCGAGCTGTGGCAACTGGTGAACGACCATCTGTTCGAGTACTCGCGGGACGAGGTGCTCATGTACCTGCGGCACGAGGCAGGGCACGCGCTGGCCTACGCGTACGAGCTGTGGAAGCGGCCGGACTGGACCGCGATGTTCGGGGACTTTCGCCGCCCCTATCGCGACGTCTATGGACCGAACCCGTGGAGCCGGGACTACGTGCGCTACCTGCACTTCACCGGGATGTACCACTACGCGCAGAAGCATCCCGACGAGGACTGGGCCGAGACCTTCGCGGTGTGGCTCGATCCGGCGTCGCGCTGGACCCGGCGCTACAAGGACTGGCAGGTCGCGCACGCCAAGCTCGAGTACGTCCACCGCATCCTCGAGGTCGAGCGCGTGTGCCGGGGCTCGCCGCCCAACGCCCGCAA